>NZ_JBIYCS010000007.1:0-239285 GCF_044907935.1 Paenibacillus sp. RC21 | reverse complement strand
TTTATACAGCCTGACGGCATGTACCAAAATCTCAGCGTTGGATTTTGCAAGCAAAATCCGTACTCACTCGTTGTTCAGTTTTCAAAGATCAAACCTACATTTTGTCTTGCTTTTGTCTTGCTTCGTTTCACCACCGCGTCTCAGCGGCGACTTAAATAATGTAACACATAACCTCATTTTACGTCAAGCATTTTTTTAAAATTTATTTTCATGCTTGTTTGCAACATATTTATCCTGCTGTAAACAGGTCTAAATTATTCATGCTGCTTAATGGGGCGAGTTATAACTTAGCATATCTTTTATAAACTCGTCAACCTTTAACGACAATTTTTATGTTTTGAGCGTCAATGTGACTCTATTACGAATAAAAAAGGAAGAAAAACCCGTTTTAACGGACCTTCCTCCCGCTGATTCGATGTATCAATTAAATAAGGGAATAACGTAATTCACTATGGTGTCCGCGATTCCTGAGATTCCCGCCAGCCGATTCCCTGATCAATGAGCGGTATACGAGATTACGTAGCACTACGGTAAGATCCAGTTGGAGATTTTTTAGCTCAGGATGATTGATAAGCTCATCTATGGACCAGGGCTCCCGTCTGCTGCCTAAAATGCGGAATAGCGGTGCTGAGCACCCCTCCATTTTAGACATCACTGAAAATTCGCAAGCAAGCAGCACAAGCTCAACCCGCTGCTCAAGAGTTTCCGTACTTAACGTGAGTTCGTTGTACAGCTTGTAGATCGTTCGATCCAACGGCTGTGTCTGAACCCACAAGTGAACCGTCGGATAAATCCCCCGCTCAATAAGCTCAATGGATGCCCAATGATCCAACGCCTTCAGAATACTCTGATGAGCGTCAATAATCCGACCTTCTCGCATCGCTCTTTTACCATGAACGTAATTAGCCAGAAAACGGGCGAACTCATGAAATTGCTTTTGCTCCCGTAACGGGCCGTTGAATTCAATAATTTCCCGCCTTAAAAGACTGACCCTTTCATCCCGCTCCCATATGATGTGGCCTTCCAGTAAATAATCTATTATGATGGCATGTTCACCGGCGATAATCCACCCTTTCAGACAATCCAGTGTTGCGTACAACACCTGACACCTTAAGCCATTAATCAGTAAATGCTGAATGGAACGGGCTGGCTTCCGGCTTTCTCCAATAATTAGAATGAGTTCATCAAAATCGTACAGCATGGCTCCATGAAAATATTCGCTCGGCTTTCTATACAAAATAATGCCGATCGAATCTTCCTGCAACAATTCATCATACATCA
The DNA here is from genome assembly GCF_044907935.1 of Paenibacillus sp. RC21. NCBI lineage: Bacteria > Bacillati > Bacillota > Bacilli > Caryophanales > Paenibacillaceae > Paenibacillus > Paenibacillus sp. RC21. Next base: position 238,004 of record NZ_JBIYCS010000007.1, on the reverse strand, counting down.
AGCTTAATTTGGTTAGCTGCACTTCTCCCTCCATACCTGTAAGGCGGCCATTACCGCTAAATTTGGATATATGTGAACATTTCTACATAAAAAAGAAACTTCCTTCTTCAATTCTATAAATTTTATGTTTTATTTCAGGATTTTTGCAAATTCCTCATTTACTTATTTCTTTTAAAGAATCCCAAGCGGCTTCATTCGCAAAGGTCCGGTTCCATACACCGATTCCCCCAAGTTTCAATGACTTGGCAAGTTGTACCCTCGCTTCCAGCGATACACGATCCTCCAGCCAAATCTTTTTAACAATGCCGTCTTCATTATACTCGACATAATTCTGGCCTTCCGACGCTCTGAATTTAGGCTTTAGCTTAAATTTCTCGATAATCGCTGCTGCTGACTCCATACCGAGTGATTTGGAGCTAACCTTGATGGTGTCCCCTTTAGGTGTTTCAGACCATACACGAGTGTATAACGGAATGCCCAAGACAACTTTTTGAGATGGTACTTCATCCTCCTGAATGATTCGCTTGATCGACGCTTCCACCCACGGCAGCGAGGCGACTGAACCAGCCTTCGGGCTGGCTGCCCAATGCTCATCATAGGCCATAACCATGAGATAATCCGTAATGGAACCCAATGATTTTCGATCCAGAAAAGCAGACCACATCTCACTTTGAGATTTAGGTGTCACATCAATAGACAATATCAAATCATGTTCACGTGCCATCGGCTTAAGCTCTCGCAGAAATTGGGTGACATTGGGTCCATCCTTCGTATGAACATTTTCAAAGTCAATATTGATACCGTCCAGACCATTTTCACCGGCAAGTGTAATCATCTGATCTATAATCGACTTTCGCCGTTCAAAGGTAGACAAGGCCTCTGTCGTTAATTCAGGATTAAAGCTGTTGCTCAACAAGCCCCATACTTCCATCCCCTTGCGATGCGCCCAACTGACATAGGCAGGGTCCGCTTTGCTTTGTACGGTGCCCTCATTATCTATGACACTGAACCAGGTGGGACTCACCACATTCACTCCAGGCATAGGGTCAAATTTGGAAGGATCAGGTTTACGGTTGTAAACGGCCTCCCAGGCGAGGTTAACAGGTCTTCCCTCCCAGTGCTTCTCCGAGATAGATGGAGTATCTTTAGCCGGGGCGACCGCAAGCTCCTCTCCTTCAGAGATGTTGGCCGCCTGCACATATCCAGCGTAGCCGTTATCCAGTTGAACAAAATACCAATCAGCCTGTTTGGACCAAATGCGCACCTTCGTTTGTTGAGGTATATCCGTCAAAATAAAAGACAGGCTGGAGGCTTCTTTACGCAAAGCAATTTTGGCATCCTGTCGTCCATCCTTCTTCTCCACGTTTCCCAGTTTGACTTTCTCTCCGGCTTTCATCAGGATGACTGCACCCGTCACTGTGTCTTCATGAACGGATACACCATATACTTCACGGACAGCTTGCATAGGTATATAAACCGATCCACTAATAATCTGGGGAGCTGCACTGAGCGTATATGATGTTCCATTCAATTCCCCCTGCGGCTTGGAAACGGTCATTTGTAGCAAATTTTGCCTCGTAGCCAAAATGATAGTTTGGCTGTCATCCTCGTAACGAATCGCTGGATTGATTTTACTTTGCACAAATTTGAGTGGTACCAGCATGTTCTTGCCAGAGTTTTGAGCTTCATACCCGGTTAGCTTTCCCTGGATAAAAATGGGGCGGATACTGCCTTGCCAATCGGGTTTTTCATGCAGTGGATTACCGAACCATACGACAGTAATTGCGCAGATGATCGCTGCGAACAACAGCAAGCTTGTAGCCCCTTTGAAACGTGAACGTTTACGGCGGCGTCTGGAATGATTTCTGGCCAATATTCAACCTCCATTGTCGGAACTTTGAATTACAGGATAACGTAAACTGAACTGGTTGCTGACAGACAAGTTATTTAAACAAAAAAACGCGGTAAATCCCCGCTTGTGGGGAATTTCTCACGTTTCCAACCCATTACAATATATACATACCGCACCGAAAAACTTCTATTCCTTATTTTGCTGAATTTCCTTGTTCATGCAAGCTTTGCACACTCCGTATAACTCCATACGATGTCCATGCACTTCGAAACCTGTCTCTAACGAGGCATGGTGTTCCACAACTGCCAAATACGGATAACTGAAATCTTCAATCTTTCCGCATTTTTCGCAAATGATGTGATAGTGCTCCGAAACATTGGCATCATAACGACTGGCGTTATCTCCATAGGTCAACTCATGTACCATACCCGCTTCTATAAACATCTTTAAGTTATTATAAACCGTAGCCACACTCATGCTTGGAAACTTGGATTCGAGCGCACGATATATTTCATCAGCGGTCGGATGTCCCATAGATTCCATCAAATAGTTTAATATGGCATGGCGCTGGGGTGTTATGCGTACACCTGTCTTCTTTAGAAGTTCCAAAGCATGCTGGACGCGAGCTGCCATATATGTCCACCGCCTTATCCCTTACTTACGATTTGCTTTATTACAACTATTTTACATTCTATTCACGTTGTACGTCTATTCACATTGTACGGTCAATTCAAGTTTCTTGTCAACGCGCCGCATTATCGCTGGATGACCCGTTAGAGGCTCCGGTAGCGGGAGATTCAGATGGAGCCGCAGGCGTTTCTAACGCATTAGGCACATTCGTTCCTGCCGACTCGTCCAAGCCAGGCAGCGATGGCATTAGTAGCTTCTTGATCGTTAAATTACTGTTGCCTTCCACGTTGATCGAGTACTTACCTGTCCCATTTTGGCCTGAGATACTTTTACTATCTATTTTAAAAGGGAAGTCTGATCGAAGATTGCCGTAACTGCTGGACCCCTCCAACTGAAAGTCACCATTCGACGGAAGATCCAACGCAATATCACCGACAGCACTGTATATTTTCCAATCTCCACCTACCTGCTCGCTGTGCACCTTGATCCCGCCATTGAGCGAATTTGCATTCAGCTTGGCTGTGGGATTCAGAACGTTCATGTCACCATTTTGGGTATCAACCGTAATATCACCTTCCGAGCGGGCAAGCTGAATGTCGCCTACCATCGTGCGTAGCGCAACCGTTCCTTCAATATCCCCTGCCTGCATATCGCCGCGATTGGTTCGCATATCTACATCTCCGGTGATACGATGCAATTTGATCCGACCGTTCAAGGTGACTCCTTTGACATTGCCGATAGCATCATTAACCGTCAGATTCCCATTTCCGCTCTCAAGCCGGATGCTGTCGATAGCATCTACTCCGTTCAGGGTAATATCCCCGTTGGAGGTTCTGATCTGCATATTAAATCGCCGATCCTCTGGCACTGTAATTAGCATATTCGTACGGGGCTGACGTCTGCTCGATGCTCCGTATGATTGTACCTCAGGACGAATCTGAATGGTCTTGCCGTCGGTAGAAGTCAGCGAGGAGCCTTGAGCAATCTTGTCCGCTTCAGCAGCAGGCGCTTGATCCACCCACAGGGTCGCACGTACTTCTACATTGAATACAGGTCGTCTGATCAGCGTTACATCGCCATTGACCGAATCAACTATCAAATCGGACGTCTGCATCGTTACAGGCACCAGGATGCCGCCCATATCATATCGATTTCCTTTCGCCTGGCTAAAATCCATGGACGCCGCGGTCAGATTCAAACTAACCCTGTTCCACAGATACATATAATGATTTTGCTGGGTCACGATAAAAACAGCAGCGGCCACGACCAATGCGGAGACAATTCCCTTCAGATCAGGTCTGAAACGCCGTCCGTTGTCGGGCTTGCCCTCCTTGCGGTAGTACACCCCAAAAAAAATCAGATACTCCAGTCCCCACAGCACAAAAATAACGGGCCACCATATGAGCAGCAAAAGCATATATTCGGTATGTTGAACAACATCCAGGATAAGCAGAACGCCTACAGCCATCAACAGAAGCGAAGAGGTGTAGCGCCCGACTCTTATTTTGCGGTGCACGCCAGCTTCACCCTCTTTCCTTAACCTTTTTACGCTTGACCGACAAGCCGACTTCTCGCAAAAAGACTAATAGTCCGATCAGCATTAATAAAATAGCTAACGTCAAAAAGCCATAATCCTCGAAAAAGTTGCCCAGCCAGCGTGGTTTCATACGAAACAGAATCATAAGTCCGCCACCCGCCACAAGCAGCACGGCAAAAGACAAGCCTCTCTCCCAAGCATAAAATGGACTGCTTTGCTGTCCTCGTGCATCCATCTGTGCATTACGATCCGGCTTACGGCGATAGCGAACCATATAATCCGCTGATTGTAACACGTCATATACATTATAAAAATACAAAACAGGAATGAACAAGCCGAGCAAAATAAGCAACGGAATGTTAATTCTCAAGCCGTCAGAAGCGACATACAGCATCGCAAAAATATCTAACAGAAGCAATACGATAAATGTAAGCCCTCTAATGAAGAGCCCTAAAAAAAGATGCCCCAGTCCGGGTAACAATGCTGCCATTATAATGGAAATACCTTTGCGAAATTTAGCGTATTTAAAACGTTTACCCTGTTTGGGATGTTCCCGCTGTTCCGGCTCCGGTGACTTTTGTTCCTCTCCAGACAGTATCGGTTGTTCCGAGTCCATGCCATCCTCCCCCCTTGAATTCCATGCGTGATCCGCAGCAAATGCTCCAATGGTTAGATAGTACCCCAATCGGATTCAAGAGTAACTGGAAAAAATATGTTAAACCCTCATTCCACGGAAACTGCCGCTACATCCTCCCACTGCCTGAGATCGGCTGCAATACGCACCGGATTAAAATCGCCGCGGGCCAGCACCTCCAAGGAAACCTCCATGCTCTGCCGATCCGGGTGGACCTCGTGAAAAGGTACATTTTCATGCTCTTTGATCACTATTTTACGTATTTCCACCTTTTCTTGCTCTAAATAAGTCGAAATTTGCTCCAGTAATCCGTGAGAGGACAACCCATACAGTGTAATCAGATGAGGCTGGCGTCCTCGCATATACCGCAACTCGATTTTGTTAAACACCCATAAGTTTAGAAATACGAGTACAGTCGCCGCTATAGATGGAAAATAAAACCCTGCTCCAATTCCAAGGCCAATAGCTGCTACCACCCAGATAGAGGCGGCTGTCGTTAAACCAGTGATGGACTTGCCTGTAAATATAATAGTTCCAGCGCCTAAAAAACCCACTCCCGTAATCACAGCTGTAGCCAAGCGAGCCGGATCAATACGTACATTGGCTTCTTTGATAAAATCGGCAAAGCCGTAAATGGAGAGCAGCATAATAAGCGTCGAACCGAGACTGACCATAATATGAGTCCTCAAACCAGCCGCATGCTTTGAACGCTCGCGCTCAAAGCCAATGCATCCACCGAGGAGCATGGACAGCAAAAGCCGTAAAATGATATGCGAATTGTCTATAACCCAAGGATTATCCATAAAGCTCCCTTCTCCGGTTATGTTGTGCTTCCCTCGCCGGGTTCGTGGTTTCTGTGCTAGTAAGGCTATTTGAGTGCTATTTCACGTTATGCAGGTGGTATGTGGTTAATTCCACGCCCGGAGCCACCTCTACCACCGATACGGGGCGAAAGCCATGTTTTCGATAAAGGGCCACCGCAGGAGCATTTAAAGTTCCTGTAGATACGATAAACAACGGTATATGATGATATTCATTCAAAACATGCTTCATTAAGGAGTCAGCAATCCCTTTGCGAAAATGATCCGGATGAACCATCATACGTGCAAGAGTGAGCGAATCGGACGACTCAGACTGCACCGCCAGCGCCCCTAGCAGGTCGCCGTCCTCAATCCAGCCATAGAATGTCTCTCCGCAGCTTCGCAGCGTATCAAACGTATCCATAAGGGGTGGTATTTCATCAAAACCGATCCGCTCAGCCTCCAGTCTGTAAGCGATGTGCTGAAGATGCCATATCTGACTGACCATTTCATCATCTTCCAATGAACATATGCTAATCATGCTGTATCCCTCCTTTTATTCAGGGCAGGCTGTGCTACTGCTTTCTATAGAGAAACTCGTAACATGCCATTGCACTTCCAAATTGCGTACCGCAGCTCATCACAGAGCCTATACAAAAAGGGGCCTGTCCCTATAAGACAAACCCCTTTCAAATCTATGCCATTAGCGGTTTAACACTTCCGTCAGCAGCTTGTTGGCGAGGCCAGGATTTGCTTTGCCCTTGCTCTCCTTCATCACTTGACCAACCAGGAATCCGATGGCCTTCTGCTTGCCAGCTTTGTAATCCTCAACCGATTGCGGGTTAGCCGCTACAACCTGCTCAACGATCGTCATGATCGCACCCTCGTCACTGATTTGCACAAGCCCTTTTTCTTCAACAATTTGCTGCGGCAGTTTATCACTCTCCAGCATTTCCTTGAAGACCGTTTTAGCGATTTTACTATTAATCGTCCCCTTCTCCAGCAGTCCGATCATTTCACCCAAGCCCCGACCTGTCAGTTTAACCTGCGACAGCTCCACACCTGCACTGTTCAAATACCCGAGCAAATCCCCCATAATCCAGTTGGATACTGCTTTGGCATCCTTCGTGTATTGAAGACTATCCTCGAACAAATCGGCCAGTGGCTTGGAAGACGTAATTACCTGTGCATCATACTCAGGCAATCCATATTCCGAGGTGTAGCGAACTTTTCGCTGGTCAGGCAGTTCAGGAATCGAAGCACGAATATGTTCTTTCCATTCTGCATCAATATGCAGCGTAACGAGATCCGGATCCGGGAAATAACGATAGTCATGCGCCTGTTCCTTACCGCGCATGGACAGAGTTTTACCTTGGGCCTCATCCCAACGACGTGTCTCCTGTACAATCGTTCCGCCTTCCTCCAGCGTCTGTTCCTGGCGGAACTGCTCATATTCCAATCCGCGCTGTACTCCACGGAAGGAGTTCATGTTTTTTAGCTCTGCTTTAGTACCTAGCTCTTGCTGTCCATGCGGACGAAGGCTAATGTTCGCGTCGCAGCGAAGCGAGCCTTCCTCCATCTTCACATCGGATACGTCACAATACTGCATAATAGCACGTATCTTTTCCAAGTAAGCCTTGGCTTCTTCAGGTGAAGATATTTCCGGTTCCGAAACGATCTCGACCAACGGTGTACCGACCCGGTTAAAATCAACCAAAGACGCATAGCCGCCATCGACATGTGTTAATTTGCCTGCGTCCTCTTCCAGATGCAGTCGGGTAATACCGATACGCTTTGTCTCGCCGTTCACTTCAATATCAATCCAGCCATGCTCGCCGATCGGCTGATCGTATTGCGAGATTTGGTAAGCCTTGGGTGAATCGGGGTAAAAATAGTTTTTGCGGTCAAACTTGCTCACATCAGCAATCGTGCAATTAAGCGCCATCGCCGCTTTCATCGCATAATCAACGGCCTGACGGTTTAATACCGGCAGTACCCCCGGATGCCCAAGACAAATGGGACATGTATGCGAGTTTGGCGGTGCTCCGAAGGATGTCGAGCATCCGCAAAATATTTTAGACTTCGTATGCAGTTCCACATGGACTTCCAGTCCGATGACCGTCTCATATTTGGATGTAGTAGTAGTCATGAATGGGTTCCCTCCTTTTCGGCAAATTACAGCTGCGGACGCTGCTTGTGAAATTCGGTATTTTGTTCAAATGCATGCGCTACACGCAGCACGGAAGACTCGTCAAAGGCTTTTCCGATAATTTGCAGTCCAACCGGCAATCCATCTGCAAGACCACAAGGGATACTGATGGCTGGCACTCCAGCCAAGCTCACCGGAATCGTCAAGATATCGTTCAAATACATCGTTAATGGATCATCCACTTGCGAACCGATTTTAAAAGCTGTGGTCGGCGCAGTAGGTCCGATAATGACATCATATTGTTCAAACACACGATCAAAATCCTGTTTGATCAGTGTACGCACTTTTTGAGCTTTCAAGTAGTAAGCATCATAGTACCCGGAACTCAGCGCATAGGTGCCCAGCATAATCCGGCGCTTCACCTCGGGGCCAAAGCCCTGCGTGCGGGATTGATGGTACAGATCCAGCAGGTTGTCCGGATTGTCTGCACGTACGCCATAGCGTACACCGTCAAAACGGGCCAGATTGGACGATGCTTCGGATGAAGCCAGCAGATAGTATGTGGCTACCGCATATTCGGTGTGCGGAAGAGAAACCTCTTCCCATACCGCGCCCAGTCCTTCCAGCGTTTTCAGCGCGTCCAGCACCTTTTCCTTGACCTGTGGATCGACACCCTCACCCAGATACTCCTTAGGTACAGCAATACGAAGCCCTTTTACATCTCCGGTCAAAGCGTTCAAGTAATCAGGAACGTCTACCTTGGCAGAAGTGGAGTCCTTGTGATCATAGCCTGCAATGGCTTGAAGGACGTACGCCGAATCCTGAACATTTTTCGTAATCGGTCCAATTTGGTCCAAAGAGGAAGCAAAGGCCACCAGGCCAAAACGTGATACCAGACCATAGGTTGGCTTCAAGCCCACTACGCCACAATAGGACGCAGGCTGGCGAATGGATCCGCCTGTATCAGAACCGAGGGTGAAATAAGCCTCGCCTGCTGCTACAGCCGCAGCCGAGCCGCCACTGGAGCCGCCGGGAACGCGTTCCAGATCCCAAGGATTTCGTGCCGGGAAGAAGCTGGAGTTCTCGTTAGAGCCGCCCATGGCGAATTCGTCCATGTTCATTTTGCCCAGTGTCACGGTTTGCGCCGTACGCAATTTGCCAACAACCGTTGCATCGTACACGGGATCAAAATTCTTCAAAAACTGACTGCCGCATGTTGTACGCAGCCCTTCTGTCACAATGTTATCCTTAATGCCGACCGGCAGGCCAAACAGCAAACCTCGTTCCTTTCCCGAGATCAGATGATCGTCCAGCTGACGTGCGGATGCACGTGCCTGCTCCTCGTCAACCGTAATATAGGCCTTGATCTTGTCTTCCCTCGCACCAATCGTCTCCAGAGCGTGACCCACCAGGTCACTCACGGAAATTTCCTTTTGATGCAGCTTGTTATGTATTTCCGGCAATGTATTATCAAACAAGCTCAATTTGCATCCTCCTTTCAAATGTGAAATCTATTCCAGAACAGCAGGAACTTTAAACTGTCCGTCTTCTTCTTCAGGTGCATTGCGCATCACTTGCTCGTGTGTCAAACTTTCGCGAACTTCGTCGTCCCGCATGACATTGCTGACGTGCAGCACATGAGTGGTCGGTTTTACCTCTTCCGTATCCAACTCATTCAGCTTCTCCGCATAATGAAGAATAGCGTTCAATTGCCCTGTCATTGTGTCTTCCTCGACTGCGGTCAGATTCAACCGGGACAGCTTGGCTACGTGACGGACATCTTCCGTGGAAATGTTCATACAAAAACCTCCTCGTGTATAAGAGGATTTTGCAAAAATCCAATAAGCGACTTCCAATGAACAATATATAGATCGAAAGGGTCTAGTTCGTCTATATATTGCACTTCAGAGCGACTGGAATCAAATTTTGCAAAATCCTGATATCAAAAATGCTGCACCGAACTTTGAAATAACGTTTTTAATTATAGGATAGAACCCTTTACAATTCAATCTTTGACGCGGTACAGAATCAAACTGTATAGCAGAGCGGTAAATGTTACTAAATGTATATAAAAAAAAGCACCTCTCGGTGCTCTTTCGAAAAGCGATAGGAGCTAAAAACGTGCTAATTATATATTCTTCAAAAGAGTCGGCATTAGCCGCCCCCCCTATATCCAAGCACGTAAATTGACTTGTCTAATAAAATCAGCCTGTGACAACAATTCTGTCGCGGTTTCTTCTTCCTCAACCTCTACCGAATCAAGACCACCGTTCATCACATGTCTGAACAGCTTCTCATTATGCGTAGCAAGGGCGTAATCTATCAGCGCTTCACGCTCAATCCGCTCGGCTTCCAGCTTCAAAATACTTTCTTCCAGCTCGATGTCCCCGGACGGTACAAAAAAGTTGCGATTCACCTTCGGGACGCGAATGACATAGTCAAAAGCATTGTCCGCGTTACGGTCGTAAGCAATGATATAACCATGTTCGCCTACAGGAAGATTCTGCTCAAAAGCATCCGCGACGATCATAATTCTAGTTCCTAAATGATGCATCGTTAGCCCCCCCGTTTGTCTGAACTTATCTGCTAAGTCTACTAAAAAAAAAGTAGCTTGTCTATATCATCTATGTATCTTCAAAACTGTCCGTCTCCACGTCCCAGTCTGTACTCATTCAGCCTTGTGTGCCAATTCTGTGCAATGGTTCCGTCCTGTTTTGTTACCTTTTTCCAAGTTATTACCTTCGGTTCAGAACCTTGCACAGAAGCTCCGTCTTCTGTCTTTATGGAAAAATGGCGGCTATCTCCATTCTCACGATGTAACCCAGATATATACTTCCTTTTCATTGATGCTCCCCCTTGTGATCTGACGGCCAAATGCCTCTTTATCCTCTTAATGGGCAAAAAAAAGAACGCAAACCGGGATTCATCCACAGCTTGCGTGCTTCGCGAGTTTAGTATGTAACTTCAATATGTGTATGTTAACAAAAATAAAAACCTTTGTCTATACATAATTTATAATTTGTTGTCGAAATGGGGCAAAACCTGTCACAACCTTGATTATGCCCCAGCTGAAAACATTCATCACTTTTTATCGTATATACGGATTGTTGGCTTTCTCATACCCGATGGACGTTTTGGGACCATGACCGGAATACACCGTAATGTCATCTCCAAGCGGGAACAATTTGTTCTGAATGGAATCGTACAAGTCCCGTTCCCTCCCACCTGTCAAGTCTGTGCGGCCGACACCCTGACGAAATAATACATCGCCGGAGAACAAGTCCTTACCACACAAAAAGCTGACGCTTCCGGGTGAGTGCCCAGGTGTATGGAACACCTTGAATGTATGCCCGATCAGGTTCAATTGCTGACCTTCCGCCAAATCATATTCGGCAGGCTCCGTCGAGATCGGCGGGGATGCCTCGGGCCACATCAAAGAGCCGTTTAATTTAGGGGATGTAAGCCAGTCCTGCTCCAAAGGGTGCAGATAAACCGGACAGCCCTTCGCTTTGCGAATCTCATCCACTCCACCGATATGATCAAAATGAGCATGGGTCAGCAAGATGGCTTCAATCTTCAGTGACTCAATGGCTCTCAGCAAAGAACCCGGATTCATGCCAGGATCAATGATAACGGCACGCTGCGGGTCATCCCCCTGAAGCAAATAGGCATTCGTTTGGAGCGGGCCCAGATTATAGCTGCGAATAGACAACGTCATATTTTAAAATCCCGAGATGAGCTCGCGCAATTCCTGAACAATTACAGGATGAACCTCGGTTCCCTCCCCATATTTCTCAGCCATTTCTTTACGGGCCACCGCAATTTTTTCTTGATAATCATCGGCTTCCCGATCTGGATTTTCACGTTTGAACCCGATCATAATTTGTTGAACATGTGTAGGGCGCGGTCCCCAGTGACCCAGTACATGACCCCCTGTATCGGCAAAAATCACAATCGGCACAGCACGTCCGCCCATCGTCAGGAAGTCGTCCATCAGCGCTTGATGATTTTCCAAAATCAGTACTTCAGTCGGAATCCCGCTATTCTCCAGCGCGCGGAATACAACTGGCACGTTGCGAACTACATCTCCACACCAGTCGGCGGCCAAAATGAGTACACGCAGGTCGTCCCGATGGTTCAGGCTTTCAAAATACTCACGGTCCTCTTCACGGTTCCACACAAACTGATCATACCCGGAGCGGAAGGCTTCCTTGTTCTTTTCCATCCCCTCCATAAACTGTTCGGGGCTCAGACCTTTTCCAAAATATTGCGACACGTTAGTACGACTCATGTTATACACTCCCTTTCTTCTTTTTGGACACAATCCATTTGATAACAAAATAAATGATCAAGAGCGCAAGGGCAACCAGCAAAATCGGTTTGATATAAGGTGCTGCCACTTCGTCAATCTGCTCCCACTTGTCTCCAAGCAGCATTCCTAAATATATAAACAGAACAGACCAAGGTATAACTGCTAGCGTCGTCAAAACAATAAAGCGCCATACACTCATGCGAGCCAGCCCGGCAGGGATGGAGATCGCGTGACGCACAACAGGGATAAAGCGGGCTGTGAAAATGACCCCTGTGCCGTATTTGTTAAACCAGGCTTCGGCGTGGTCGACATGGCTTTTTTTGATGAGTATGTATTTTCCGTACTTATCCAATACCGGTCTGCCGCCATAGCGTCCAATCCAGTAAATAAACAGTTGTGCCAGCACTCCGCCAATGGTTCCAAACACGACCGCACCAAAAAAATTAATGTGACCCGAGGAAACTAAAAAGCCCCCATAAGCGAGGACAATTTCACTTGGAATGACCTCAACCATCAGGCCTAGCATAATACCAAAATACCCAAGACTACGAATGATCTCAAACAAATAATTAATGATACTAGATATATGGTCCATTTTTCTTCCCACTCCCTGCCTGTTTCTCTATTTTCATTAGTGTATCACAGCGGCAGAACAAGTCGCCACTTCGCCCAAACAGGGAGGTCAGTGACCCTCGCTCTTCTGCCCGCATAAGTTGTGAGAGAGAGGAGGGGATATGATATGCCTCCCGGCAAAATCCCCAAACATAACAATCCACAATCTCGTTTACCCACGGCTCGTGGTATCCGGCGCGCATGCAGCAAAGAGCTGTACCGAACCTGCAAGCGTCTGCCTCTTCACATCGCTCCCGAGCTGGTCAAGCAGGGCGAGGAGCTGTACTGCCGCAAGGTCGCTGGACACCTCATCTGGATCGCCGAAAACCACAGCAACCGCAGACTACTGTGCGACTGGTGGGATGAGGATGTCAGTGAGGAACTCGCGGCATTGTGGAAGGTAGATCGCGCCGTTTTGTGCACTGCCTTTAGAAGTGCCTATGGCGGATAATTCTGCGTATCCAAGAATAGGCTACGCAAAGGGAGCAACCTGTAACGGCAACTGTAAACTGTGATTTACAAAAAAAGTGGAGCCACCCCGCAGTGGCCCCACTTTTGCTATATTTCTATCCCTGTTTCTTCGTCTGCCCTGCTCCCTCGGGAAGCAAATCCGCACAAGCACGCTCCAAATAAGGATCAGCATGAATAAAATCCCGAAATGCCGTGTATTCACGCCATAAAACAGAGCGTTCCCCTGCTTGCCCTTTGACGGCACGGATCAAAATATTTTTAGGCGTATGCTCCATGTCGATAAATTCCAGTAACTGTGTCCGGTATCCCATCATATCCAGCAGCTTGGCCCGGATACCGTCTGTTGCCAGCGCTGAAAAGCGCTCCTTCAAAATACCATGGGAAAGCAATGGCTCCAGCACCGGATTTTCCAACTGGCTAAACAGCTCATGCTGGCAGCACGGAACCGACAAAATGACAGATGCATCCCAACGAACTGCCTTCTCCAGCGCGGCATCCGTTGCGGTATCACAGGCATGTAAAGTCACGACCATATCCACCTGCTCCAGCTCGTTATAGTCCGCGATATCACCGACCAAAAACTCCAATTGGCGGTATTGCAGCTTTTGAGCCAGAAGATTACAGGTTTCAATAACATCTGCCTTCAAATCCAGACCCACGATCTGCAAAGGTCGTTTTTGCTGTACTGCCAAATAATGATACAGCGCAAAGGTCAAATATGATTTGCCGCAGCCAAAATCCACAATGGTTAACGGGCGGCCTACGGGAAGGTTAGGCAGTACATCCTGCACCATTTCGAGAAAACGGTTGATTTGGCGGAACTTATCATACTTGCGGGCCAGTACCTTGCCGTCCTCATTCATAATCCCAAGCTCAATCAGGAAAGGAATCCGTTCTCCTTCTTCCAGCACATATTGCTTTTTGCGGTTATGAGACAGGTCGGCTGTACTTTTGCTCGGTGATTTTGTCAAAATAGACACTTTATATTTTTTACTGATCAGCACCTGATAGTCCGCATCCTTCGCACACAAAAGTCCTTGACGGAACGTGTCCTCAAACAAGGCGGTCATGCGCTCGTTAGCTTCGTCAGGGGGCAGGTTTTCATGAATGACTTTGTTGCTGTAATGAAAAGCAAACTGGTAATGCAGCTTGTTCTTCAATTCCACAGGCTTGATTTGCACTTTAGTAAAGGAAGCATCCTCCCGTTTACGAAGCTGACTCAGCGTCGCGGTTATGAGGGATCCTCCTGTAGTTAGTTGGTATATAAGTTCACGCAGTGAATCCAAAAGGTACATCTCACTTTCTTTCATGTAGTTGGGTAATCTCGACCAAACCCTCGGTTACTTCCCGGCGTGAAAGTCCACCCCGTTGAAGCTCCGCATCAGTCTTATCCAGCAATTGATTATAAAATGCCTCTGCTTCTGGCAGCAGCTCCGGCTGCTCCCATGCCAGTCCGAACCAGACATCAGCGGCCTCGTCCAGTCTGTCCTCTCGCTCGTAATGGACAGCCAGCAGCTTGCTTGTATCGGCTGGTAGCTCATATTCCCGAACCAAATTGACGATACACGCAATTCGTTCAGGCAGAACCTGAATGTCACGGGTCGCGCCATTCAAATCACTGTACAAGTATAGATGAAGGGATTTAATCAAGATTCGTATCCCCTCGTCTGTTCTGTCGGTTTCCAGGTAAATAGCGGCTTCTTCTTCCAATATGCGAGCCACCTGCTGAAGCTTGTCCGCTTCAATACCGGGACCCAGTCGGAAAAGCTCAATAATTTGTTCCGGCGGCAATCGTCTGAGCAAATCTGAACGAAGACGAAACTGCTTGTTAAGCAGGTCATCCAGTTGTTTCAGCGCTTCGACGTGTTTATTTTCACGCCTTAGACCGAGCACCGATGCCACTGCGGATGTCATTTCTTCCATCATACTGAGCAAATAATCTTTTCTGAGCAAGCCGTTCCCTTCCTTTCATCCCGATGCCTCGACAACCAGGAACCATTACACTTCTGATTGTAAGTCATCCTTGTGCAAAAGCCAAATGACTCAGTCAAGACGGAAACCAGTTTGTACAACCAAAATCAATTTAAAACGCAAAAAAGCCGGAGACCCTCTGTATTTGCACCAGATGGTTCCGGTTTTTGGCTTTGCTGCTCGGGCTTACTGCTGGATGTTTTGTTGTAAAAATGCCAAAATGGCATGTGCCAGTTGTTCCGGCGCTTCGAACAGGCTCATATGGCCAACTTCAGATATGGTGACCTGAGTGACCCCGGCCCGATCCGTCGTAAACGTCCGGGCGGGAGGAATCGCCTGATCCTGCTCCCCCGCCACTAACAGAGTGGGCAAGGTGGAAGCCGACAGCACGTCACGGCGGTCAGAACGCTCACGCATCGCCAAAGATGTGCCTACGGCTCCTTGTGGCGGCGTTTTATAACCGATTTCTTTGACCTTGAGCACCTGATCCGAAAAGGACTCTACGTGTTGTGGAGTAAAAAGTCCGGGAACGAGTCCATCTACAAATGCGGTGATTCCCTCTGTTTGAATGGTGGATACGGCCTTGTTCCGTTTTTCTTTTCCTTCCTCTGTATCCGCATAGGCGGTGGAGTGAATCAGCCCGAAGGCTGTAAGTCGCTCGGGATGGCGCTGTACCGCAGAAAGCGTCAAATAGCCCCCTAGGGAATGGCCGAACCAGGCAGCCTGTGGAATGTCCAGTTGCTCTTGAAGCTTAAGCACATCATTCGCCATTTGATCAATCGTGTAGGCTCCAAGCGGAGCATCGCTACGTCCATGACCACGCAAGTCCGGAACAATGCAGCGATAGCTTTGGGACAGCAATGGAACAACCTTATCCCAATAGGAAGAGCTTCCACAAAATCCGTGCAACAGGATGATGGGCTCTCCTTTTCCCTGTTCGGCATAGCAGATCGTCGTTCCTTCACATAGTACCTTTTCCATGTGGAACCCTTCTTTCTCTGTATATAATCTATTGGTGCGAATATATTATGATTAGAACATGCTGATGTATATTATTAAGCAGACCATCAATATCTGAAACGGTATCCCTCTGGAAATTCTTGCGAATCTGCTCTTAAGCCAAACCCGCAAGACGCAGCATGGGCTATGTGTGCAGCCATCGTCATGACGAGATGTAGTGATGTCATTTGCAATGTCCAGTAGGGTTTGGGACTACGCTCATTCACAATGGCTGCGACGCTGTAATCTCCGACAGACGGCAGGGCCAGTCCGACCGAACGCGCCGGAGTTAGCGGCTCACGGGCAACCAGAAACATCCCCGCCGATCCTTGCTGCCCCAGACAAGCGTCTATGGCAATCACATGATGGTCCTGGGGAATACGCTCCAAATACGAAACCAGATGATCCGCGTCGCACGGCTCAGTCATGGTGCCTATCACATGTGGAAAGCCCTGTTCCATAAGCATGGTGCCGACCAGCGGTCCCAGTGTATCGCCTGACGAACGATCCGTGCCGATACAAACAAAGGTCAGCTTATTCACCTCATGAAGAGAATGAATTTCCCGAAAAAACGGTACGAGCCCTTTGCGATCTGTTTTTTCTGCATTACTGTCTAAAGAAGAGCGCCTGGATACGGAAGCCCGATTATACAAAGACACCTTCGTCCATCCTCCTTGATCCGGCCGTTGACCGATAATCTGACTTTCAGTACATTCTACAACAAAAACATGGTACAATACAGGCAACTTCCCCTGATTATGAAAGGATGGAACATTAACGATGGATTTGTCTGTACCGTCTCATGCCAACATTGAACATATGATTGAAGGCATCAAAACCAAGCTTCGTATGGCGAGTGGCGCTGCTATGCAGTCCTCCGCTTTCTCTCTGGAGCAATACGAGGATCTCCGTGATGTCTATGAAATGGTGATAAGCAAGCCTAATCTGAGTATTTCAGAAGTCGAGGCCATCGTCTCCGAGCTGGGCAGATTACGTAATCCCTCCTGAATCAGAAGACAGATGCACGCCGTTTAGCTTACTTACAGCCTACCATCTTGGGTGACACTGTTCATGGTAGCGGCCTGTGCCCGTAAATAAAGCTCGTATCTCCGTTCGCATCAACAGACGCGCAACGGGATACGAGCTTTATTTTTTTCATTCTCTGATGGATTTCTTCGCGGATGTCTTTATCATAGATCTGCCAACACTAGTTCAGACACTTCCACATTACCTCTAGCTTGTATTTTTAATTAACAGAGCGGTGCTCCAGTCACGTTTTGCTCTCAAGTTCAATATTGGTTAAGTTTATAGTACGAAAAGATAAATCTATGTACGAAGCCATAAGGAGGAGATTCCCTACATATGCTGTCCCATGAACCTCAGCCATCCCGTTTTTTGCCATACTATTTACGTCGCAGTCTGTACGCATCCATCGTCTTGATTGCCGTTTTGCTTCTCATTGCCTACATTGTTCGATGGATCGGTACAGCTCCTTTTTTATATTGGGATGAACGCATTCAGGCTGCAATCTTTCCAGACACAACGGCGGCTCATCACAAGCCCCTGCCTGTCGCTGTATTCATTACGTCTTTCGGTTCCTTCCGTGTCTCTTTACTCATTGCCCTGGGTATTGCCGCCTTGTGCCGGGTATATCTCCGTTCGAGAGCTTATGCCTTTGCAGTAATAAGCAGCTTTACGGCCATGTGGGTGTTGAACACGCTCATTAAAGAAGTTTTGCAACGGGAGCGCCCATCCCTTCAACATTTGGTAGAAGTCGGCGGCTATAGTTTTCCCAGCGGGCACGCCATGATTTCCATGGGATTTTACGGCATGATTTTTGCCATTTGGGCGATAGAACGAAAAATTCATGAGTGCTCTATCTTCCTTCCCTGCGTTCTTGGCGTACTTTTGATTCTCCTGATCGGGCTAAGCCGTGTCTATCTGGGGGTTCACTTTCCAACCGACATAGCGGGTGGTTATATCGCAGGAATCATTTGGCTCGTGTTTACCGTTCCTGTTATCTATTGGCGAGCACGGCTGCAGGGTTCTCTGCCTCCTTCTGTTCCCCGCCCGTAAGCGGTTCGAGACGGTTTCTTGTTTCACACGGAGTCACGGCGTTTATATACGAAGTAAGCAAGACAACGCAGCACTCTAAACTCAGCACTCACAAAAAGCATTATGATTCTGCTAAACTGAAGGATAAAGGAGGCGATCCGTGTGTGGGGAATAGTATTAAGTATAGTAATGGCTATTATTATCGGATTGATTGGCGACGCTCTCGCTGGCCATGAAATGCCCGGCGGCATTGCAGGCTCTATGATCGCCGGATTTGTAGGAGCTTGGCTCGGTGTCACGCTGCTGGGAAACTGGGGTCCGGTCATCGGTGATTTTGCAGTCATTCCTGCCATACTCGGAACCGCATTATTTGTGTTCCTGCTCGGACTTGTGTCCAGGCTTTTAAGAAGTGCTACCTAACATTTATATATTTTTTTATTCTATAAGAGGAGTGATATGACATGAGTAACATTGATAATCAAAATACGGTAGGTAATACTTCAAGCTTTGCAAAGGGTTTATTCATCGGAGGTTTGATTGGTGCTGCGGCAGCCCTGCTGTTCGCGCCGAAGCCGGGTCGCGATTTGCGCAGCGATTTGTCTGATAAAATTACAGTGGTTGCCGATAAAACAAAAGACGTTGCATCCGTAGTCAGCAACAAAGCAACGGATCTGGCTAAAACGGTTTCCACTAAAACAGAAGATGTAGCTAAAACCATATCTGGTAGTAAAGACATTATTTTATCCAGCGTAGCCAGAGCCTCTGCCGATGTTGCTGATGAAGCAGTCAAGGCTGATCAAGAAATTATGGATGCAACGGCCCAAGCTGCCAAGGAAACGCAAAAACAATTAAACACCACTTCCTAATGACAGGGAATTCTGTGTACAACAAGAATAGACCTTAAAGCACTGAACAGCCAGCATGCACGAAGCTGGCTGTTTTTTAGATGACAGAAAGGCAGGGATGACGATGAGCAAGCCAAACTCGTATGGAGATAATCTTAGCGTAAACAACAAACGGACCTTTCATCCCCGACAGGGTCAGGATCAAACAAGGGATTTTGATGTGAATGAGCACCCTTTTGAACTGCGTCATGAGGTGAAGCGGCTTAATAAGCGCTTAGATCAAATAGCCGACATGCTGGAAAGAGTAGAATTTCGCGATGTATTGGAAACCTATTCCAATCCTAAAAAAAGGATCATCAGTAACCTGACCGCAGGCATTGCAAGGGGGCTTGGCCTTACGCTGGGTACGGTTGTCATACTCGCTCTGCTCGCTTGGCTGCTCAGCTTCCTTGTACAACTGAATCTTCCGATCATCGGAGATTTTATTGCCGAGCTGCTGGGCTATATTAAAATGAGCCAAGGCGGAAATTAGACGGCAAACGATCCATAGTAACCAGAGGTTCGTGCGTACACGTAGCCCATTACCATGGATCGTTTTTATCTGTACATTTTGGATGACTGAGCTAGAGCTTGTTGCGCTTGTTAGCTTTCAGCAAATCTCCTGTCCATCCCTTCATCATCAGCCAGCCGTACATCCCCACCATACTTAACAGGGTCGCCGCAATCACGGCGGTGAAGCCCCAGCCTGTTTTGATCCAGGGCAGGTTCTCGAAGTTCATGCCCCAAATGGCGCCCACTACGGTTGCAGGCGTAAATACGGCTGTTACAATGGTGAGTGTCTTCGTAATCTCATTTCCCCTAAATGCAGAAATGGCATCGTCAATGGAGATCAACGTGTCAATTTCCTTTTCATAATGCCGAAACAGCCCTTCCATTCGATTGACACGGTGAAGTAGCTGCTTAAAAAAGCGATTTTCCTCCAGCTCATCCAGATATGCTTCCCGGGAAGCCGTTACCAGTTCTGAAAATGGAATGAACATATTACTCCAATACAACAGCTCAAAACGCGCATTCAATATGGAGTCCATTAGCGTACGGGCATTTCTTTTCTCCATATTCTCTTCCAGTTTTCTCAGGTTAATCTCGAATTTGTCCATCCCCGTATGAAAATAATGAAGAACTGCCCTTGCCAGTACAAACATGCCATCAGCTGCACTTTCACATCGGTCGAGCATTTTTTGACGTTCGGCCGTGTGCATGATTTCGCGGGTATTCTGATCCAGGTTTAAGGTCACTAATTTCTGGCCAAGGACCAGAAAATAGAACTTGTTACAATCGCGTTGACTGTCGATTTCCTCCTGAATGGAATAGATCAGCGATCCGCATATCAAGGGTTGAACGCCATCCAGAAAGCGCACAGAAATAAAACTGGATGGGATGTCCTCTACCTTGTCCAGCCATTCCCGGGCCTCCGGAAGTTTCTCTTTCAGCTCTTGTATAATGGGGTCCTGCCAGTCTGTAGCGCCGATGTCCCACCATTCCCACCCTCCGCGAAAGGAGGAAATCTGTTCAAATTCTGCCGTAGATTTCACCCTTCCTCCCCCTCCTTTTCCGCTTTAAAAAAGGACACGCTTCCCTGATGGAATGGCGTGTCCTTACGATGTGACGTCCAGTAATCGAAACCATGAAGGTCGTCTTTCACTCATGAGATAGAAGAATTAGACATGATCTGTTTCAGCTTCTCGGTCGCCCGCTTCTGGATGCGGGATACGCTCATCTGCGATACGCCCAAGGTCTGCGCAATCGCACGTTGAGATTGACCATCCTGAAATGCCAGAAGGAGCACCTTCTGTTCCTGCTCTTTAAGCTGGCTTAAAGCTTGTTGTAAATCCATTCGTTTTTCCACGGTGTCGTAGTCATTGGCATCCGAGCTGATAAGCTCGCCTAACGTAGCCGCACTCTCCTCCTGGGATAAAGGTGAGTCCAGTGACACATAATGGTAGCACTCACGGCCTGCGAGCACTTCGATCGTTTCCTCCACAGTAAGGTCCAAATACTCCGCGATCTCGTTCACATTCGGCGAACGTTCCAGTTTAACAGTCAGTTCGTCGATGGCATGCTGAACGAGCGCACCCTTTTCCTTGATGCGGCGGGGAACCTGAATGTACCAGGATTTGTCGCGCAAATAATTTTTCATATGTCCCAGCATACTTTTCATTGCATACGGTTCAAAGGGGATACCCAAGCTGATATCGTATTGCTGAAGCAGACGTATCAATGCCATCTGACCGGTTTGATATAAATCCTCGTATAAGTCCGGACGGTTACGGGAGATTTTCCCGGCAGCCATCTTGACCATCGGCTCATACTTGCGGATCAGTACGGTAGCAATCTCGTTATCTTTGGTTCGCTGGTACTCCCAGATTAGACCAACGGCTTCATCCATCGACTCCGGGGGAGTTACCTTTTCATTCATACTTTTTCCTCGCTTCTGACCAGACGCTTTACAAGCACGACTTCCGTACCTTTTCCAGTCTCATTCAAGATATGGACATCGTCCATAAGCGCCTGCATGAGATAGAAGCCCAGTCCGCCTACCTGCGCATCATTCAGCTCTTTGTCATGCAAGGATGCAAGTCGGGACGGGTTCTCCATTCGTTCAAAGCTCTCCCCTTCATCTTTGACGCGGATGGACAACGAAGCTTCGTCAAATTCGAATGTTACTTCCACCACTCCGCCTTCATGACCGTAAGCATAAAGGACAGAGTTATTACAGGCTTCAGATACAGCCACTTTCATGTCTTCTATATCCTCGTAAGAGAATCCCATTTTCGCGGCAATTCCGTACAAATTTAATCTTACAATATCGACAAAGTCAGCAGTTGCCGGCAAATTAAGAATAACTTTTTGAATTTGAGCATTCATTTCTTTTTCTTTCCTTTCCTATTGGGAATTCTCCTGGGGGACAAAGAATTTGGCAATACCGGTCATATCGAACAGTTTTTGTATTTGAGGTGGTACCTCCTGAACGGCAAACCGGGACTCCATCCCATGCCTTGCCTTCAAAATAGATAACAAAATACCGATACCTGTACTGTCAATGTATTTAAGTTCTTTTAAGTTAATAATCAAGTCCTGGCCGGATTCCCCCACCAAAGGCTCCATCACCAGACGAAAATCAGGTGCCACCGAAAGATCCAGCTCTCCGCTAAGGTAAACGGTATTTACTCCTTCACTTGTTTCTGTAATCGCATTGAACTTCTCATTTTTATTAGTATTCATAGGCCTACTCTCCCGAAAAAAGATTTCCTTACATACTAACCCATTATACGATCGCTTGAATCACCGTATGATGCTTTCTGCACCTTCCAAATGTCACCATCTACGCATCAGGCTACGCCTCGTGAATTTGGTCTTTGCCTGATTGCATTGGAAAATGATTCGGAGAATGCCGCAGTAGAGCCTGTTTTACACTGCTGATTTTCACGGGTTTGCTAATATAATCGTTCATTCCAGCCTCAATACATCGGGGCTGAATACCTTCCATCACATTCGCTGTCATGGCGATAATAGCAGGCTGTGACCTTCCCACCAATTGTTCACGCACCTTGCCCGTACACTCTAATCCGTCCATCACAGGCATTTGCAGGTCCATGAAGATATAGTCATAATCCTGGTTAGCCATGACCATATCAAGCGCCTGTTGCCCGTCTGCTGCCACATCCGAAGCCAAACCGAGCTTATCCAGTATATTGACCATCAGCTTCTGGTTGATCGGATGGTCATCCACGACCAGTACAGGTTTACGGCTTGAGGAGTTCTGATGGGGAATTTCCCATTCGTGACTGGACTCTCCCTCCAGTTCATTTTCCTGAGCAAAGCCAAGCTTCGTTGTAAAATGGAATGTTACCCCCTGCTCTCCACTTGTATCCACACGGATATCGCCGCCCATCATGTTCACCAATGTTTTGCAAATAGCGAGCCCTAAACCAGTTCCACCATATTTGCGCGTCATCGAAGAATCAAGCTGGGAAAAGGGCTGAAACAGCCTTCCAACCTTGGCGGGCTCAATACCAATGCCTGTATCCTTCACGGAAAATTCAATGGTAAGTCCTTCGTCGCTACACTCTTTGACCGATGCAAAGACATATACACCACCACGATCTGTAAATTTGACGGCATTGGATACCAGATTAATGAGAACCTGACGCAGTCTTCCCATATCACCGTATAACACTGGCGGTAGCTGCTCATCCAGAAAATAATCCATCTCCAGATTCTTTCGATTTACTTCCACCGTAAACAGGCTGAAAACTTCCTTGATACAGGAAACCAGATCAAACGGATATTCCTCTATCTCCATTTTGCCTGACTCCAGCTTGGTAAAATCCAGAATATCGTTAATGACCGCTACGAGCGCATCTGCACTGCGGCGAATGATATCGGCATATTCCTGCTGATCGCTTTGCAGCTCTGTTCCCATTAACAGGTCAATCATGCCAATCACACCATTCATAGGTGTCCGAATTTCATGGCTCATCATAGCCAGGAACTCCGTTTTGGCATTGGCTGCGATTTCGGCTGCCTCCTTGGCGGCAATCAGTTCGCTATTCATCTTTTCCAGCTCATGCGTCTTCTGATGAAGCAGCATGGACTGTGTTTTCAGGCGTTTGTTGGTCAGATACATTTGCACAAAGCCTTCAATTTTGGACTTGAGAATTTGAGGGATGAATGGCTTCACCATATAATCAATACCACCCGCTGAATAACCGGCAAACAAATGCTCCGCTTCCTTACTGTTAGCGGAAATGAAGATGATCGGAATATCTTTCGTCTTCTCTCTGGCCTTAATCAGCTTTGCAGTCTCAATTCCATCCATACCCGGCATTTGCACATCAAGGACTACCAGTGCGAATTCATCTTTTAACAGACATCGCAGTGCTTTTTCCCCGGATGTTGCCTTTACCAAATTATATTGTTCACTCTCCAGCACCGCTTCAAGAGCGAGCAGGTTCTCAGGTCTGTCATCTACCAGCAGTATATGAATCGGTTCATGAAGCCCCATGGGATCCTCCTAAGCATCTCTATTTAATCTTCCGGTATATTTTTTCTACCCGGTCCAGCGGCTCGTAGGAATCACTATAATCGGTAAAATGTATGGATTCCTTGGCCCCAAGCACCAATACGCCAAAATGGCTCAAGCTATCATAAAACAACCCGTGTACATGGTTGCGAAGTTCATCGTTAAAATAAATCATGACATTCCGGCAAAAAATAACGTTGAACTCGTTAAAGGACCGGTCTGTCGCCAAGTTGTGCTCCGCAAAAATAATGTTTTTACGTAAAAAAGGATGAAACATCACTGAATCATACTTGGCTGTGTAATATTCGGAGAACGATTGCGTACCTCCTGACTCCAAATAATTTTTGGTATACAGCTTCATTCGATCAATTCCGTATACGCCTTCCTTCGCCTGCTGTAAAGACAGGTTATTCATATCCGTCGCATAAATACGGGCTTTATCATATAAGCCTTCCTCATGCAGCATGATCGCCATCGAGTATACTTCCTCACCTGTCGAGCAACCTGCATGCCATATTCGAATATACGGATATGTCCGTAAAATCGGAATTATTTTCTGCCTGAAATTCAGAAACAGCTCAGGATCACGGAACATCTCGGTCACTGGAATCGAAAGGCTTTGCACCAGTCTGTCGAAGGCGCTGCGATCATGCAGCACCTTCGACAGAAGCCCTGATATCGTGCTAACCTTCTCGGACTGTGCATGATAATAAATACGCCGCTTGATCGAAGGCAGAGCGTAGTTACGAAAATCGTAGCCGTACAGCCGATGAATGCCTTCCAGCAACAGCTCAATCTCAATCATCTCCCGCTCCGTTTCATTCGATTTCAGTTCAATAGCAGCATTATCCGCCGTATCCTTTGATGTCATAATCTCTCTCCAATTCCTGAATAGGTTTTGCCAGTACCGCTCCAATCATGTGTTGATTTATATTACCCATTTTTTCGGGCTACGAATACAGCCATACCCGCATTAATGACAAAAGCTGTTCGGTTTGAATCGGCTTCTTCACATAATCGGAAGCGCCTGCCTCAATACACTTGGAACGATCATCCTTCATAGCCTTGGCTGTGAGCGCAATAATAGGCAGCTTCTCGAATTGCGGCATCAGCCGGATTCGCCGCATGGCTTCATATCCGTCCATTTCAGGCATCATCATATCCATCAGCACCAGATCAAAATCAGGTGTCTGTTCCAGCATTTCCAGCGCTTCTCTACCATTTTCCGCAAAAGTAACCTCCATGCGGTAGCCTTCCAGCACGCTGGACAGGGCGAATACGTTTCGGATATCATCATCCACCAACAATATTTTTTTACCTTCAAACAATTCTTCCTTGTTATATAGCTTCTGCAAAATTTTACGTTTATCCTCAGGGAGATTCGCCTCGACACGATGCAGGAACAGGGTCGTTTCATCCAAAAGCCGTTCCGGCGATTTGACATCCTTAATAATAATGGACTCCGCAAATTTACGCAGTTGCGTTTCTTCTTTGCTGTCCAGATCTTTACCCGTATAAATAATAATCGGCAGATCGGTCAGTTGCTCATTGTCCCGAATGCGGCCTAGCAGTTCAAAGCCTGTCATATCGTTCAGCATGAGGTCCAGCACCATACAGTCATACCGCTGCATCCCCAGCTCATTCAGCGCTTCCTGCCCGGTCGAAACCGCCGTAATGGCAACATCGTCATGGTCAATCAGTTCAATAATGGATTTACGCTGATTATCATCGTCCTCGACCACGAGAAGACGTTTCACCATTTTATCTGTATATGATTTAATATGTGAAAATGCCTTATCCAAACTTTCCTTTGAAGATGGCTTTTTGAGATAGGCAATCGCGCCCATCATCAAGCCTTGCTTCACATCGTCGATAACCGAAATAACATGTACCGGAATATGCCGCGTAGATGAATTTCCTTTCAGCTCACCCAAAATGGACCAACCATCCATAACAGGCAATTGAATATCCAGAATAATGGCGTCCGGCAAATAGGATCTGGCCATGTCCAGCCCCTCGTCTCCCTGGAGAGCGATAAGTGCCTTAAAGTCACGGCTACGAGCCATATCGTACAGGATTTTAGCGAATTTAACATCATCCTCTATGATCAGTAATACCTTATCCATCGAGGCAATATCGTTACGGTCGTCGCCCGGGTGCACGATGTCCTCCGATTTTTCCTTCGAAGGCATCTGATACATAGGCAGCTGCTCAGCGGGAACAAGCATAGGAAAATCCGATTCTGCCGATGCTGCGACGCCACCCATATCCAGTGCCGTGCCCGATTGCGACTCTGCTCCCTCTGTTGTTTGCGTTTGTTCCGGCAGATACAGTGTGAAGCAACTGCCCTGCCCCGGCTCAGATTCTACTGTAATGACACCGCCCAGCAATCTGGAAAGCTCGCGGCTGATCGACAAGCCAAGTCCAGTTCCGCCGTATTTACGGCTGGTTGTTCCATCTACCTGCTGGAATGCCTCGAAAATCAGACCCGTTTTATCCGAAGCAATGCCGATACCCGTATCACGTACAGACAAGGCCAGATAGGATTTATGCGGATTTAGAAAACCGGGAAGCTGGTCACCGGTTGCCCTTGATACACTAAAACGAACAGATCCCTCTGTCGTAAACTTGAATGCATTGGACAGTAAATTCCGTAAAATTTGTTTGAGACGATAACCGTCACTTATAATGGCTTCCGGCAAGCTTTCTTCTATCTCGGTATGGAGTTGAAGCTCACGTTTGGCTGCGACCGGAGCAAAATTTTGCTCCACAAATATCTCCAGCTCTTTCAGGTTGACGGCCTCATGGTTAATATCCATTTTCCCGGCGTCCACTTTGGATAGATCCAGAATTTCATCAATCATTTTCAGCAAATCTGCGCCTGACATATAAATGGTCTGTGCATATTCAACCTGCTTGGGCTTAAGATTGCCGTCCTTGTTCTCGGACAGGAGCTGAGAAAGAATGAGCAAGCTATTCAGCGGAGTACGCAATTCATGCGACATGTTGGCTAAAAATTCCGATTTGTATTTACTTGTGATGCCCAACTGCATCGCCTGCTGCTCCAACTGGGCACGCGCACGTTCGATCTCGTCGTTCTTTTCCTCCACTTCCCGAACCTGCTCTTCCAGCGCTCTCGTTTTGGCAATCAGCTCGGTGTTAAAATGCTCCAGTTCCTCCTGCTGACGCTGTAGCAGCTCTTCCGAACGTTTAAGCTCCTCCGTCTGCTCCTCCAAATTTTCGTTGGAACGCTTGAGCTCCTCTTGCTGGGTTTGAAGCTCTTCGGACTGGCACTGCAATTCCTCAGTCAACGCCTGCGATTCGCGCAGCAGTTGCTCTACCCGCATCCGTCCCTTGATGTTGTTCAAAATAATCCCCAAGCTCTCCACTAATTGAGCAAGCAGCTTCGTTTCCAGATCACTAAAGCGATCCAGCGACGCTATTTCCACAGCACCGATGCATTCATCCTCGAACAATACAGGGAAAATCATAATCCCCACCGGCTTACTTGCCCCTAATGCGGAGCCGATGGACAAATATCCGTCAGGAGTCTCCGTAATCAGGATCGGTTTGCGATCCAGAACACTTTGTCCAAGCAAGCCTTCGCCAACATGGATAACGTCCTTGATCGAATCTTCAGCAACCTCCTTCGCGTAGGAGCCGTACAGCTTAAATTGATCATCTTCCACTTGCTTGCCTTGCAAATAAATCGCTCCGTAGCTGCCTCCCAAAATAGGCGTAAACTCACTGATAAACATCTGTGCGACCTGCTCCAGTGAATTCACGCCTCGGAACAGTTTTGTCACCCGTGCCGTGTTAGCATTGAGCCAGGCTTGATCCTTCTGCGTCTGAAGGACGGAGTGCTCGAACTTACGCTTTTCCTCCAGGTCTCCAGCCATTTGCTGAAATACACGGGCAACCTCCCCAATCTCGTCCTTGGAGGCTACGTTCATTCGGCTGATCGCCCTGTATTTTCCTTTGCCAAAGCCATTGATCATGAGGTTAACGATGTTTAGACCTTTCGCAATACTTGGAAGCACCCACAAGATAACCAATAACCCCATAAGTAGCCCGGCGACCATCAGAATTGTGGTAATCTGCACGGATTCCTGATAAGCCTGATTGGCTTGCTCCATATCATGATCTATTTCCCGATCCTGAAAAACGGAAAGTGTAGAAACACTGTCCAGCGCCTCCTGTTGAGCAGGTAACCCCGTACTATTACGGAAAGCATTTGCTTCCTCAATACGGTCTTGCCCCAACAAGGAAATCAGTCTTTGTTCATAGCTCAAAAAGTCTTTCCAAGCGGCCGCTACCCGATCCACTTGCTGCTGCTCCTCACTGGTACCAGAACCAGATTCCAATTCCTCCAGCACCTTAGTTCCGGAAGCAGTAATACCATCAAGCTCTCGCTTGGCCTCACTGACAGAGGACCCCGGATTTAATATCAGATTGGCCATAACCTTCGCCATATCGTTCACCTGACCGCGAATGGCCGTTGTTTTTCGGACCTTCATATAGCGGTCCTGGTAAACCTGATTCAGCTGCTCATTCAGACTCCCCATTCGATCATAGCTGATTAGTGTCAGCACAAGGAGGATCGCCATAAGCGACCCGAAGCCGATCAGCAGTTTATTTCTGATTTTCATGCAAGCTCTCTCCCTCTTTCAATGAAATCCAGATCAGGCACTTATCATCATCGCGATCCTGCGGTGCTTCTTTACGAAAAAAAGCATCCAGCATCGCTTCTTCATTCCATTCCTCATGCTTGCGCAGACACGCAGTCAAATACTCCAGTTGTTCCTCATATTCGCCCTCTACGGCCTCCAGCAAGCCGTCGGTATACAAAGCGATATGCCCCGTTCCTTCATAATGGACCGTGTGCATTTCCGCATCAATTTTATCAAATAAACCTACCGGACTGCACGCACGGTCAAATTTGGTGATGCTCCCGTCCTGACTAAACAGCAGCCCAGGTGGATGCCCCGCATTCACATAATCAATCCGCCGAGAACGGGTATCAATGACCATATAAATCGCCGTAAAATAATACTGCACGAGCTGCTTGCCCAAATCCAGTTGATTAAAGCGACGATTCAGCTCCTGAATCACCTTTTCGGGCTCTACGTATGTGGTCACGGTATCTTTGAGTACAGATGCAATGAACATGCAGAACAGTGAAGAAGAGATGCCATGACCCATCATATCCAGCAAAATGATCGCATATCTACCTTCCCCGAGCGGATACCAGGAATACAAGTCTCCCGCCAGTTCAAAGGAAGGCTGATACAGGGCATTTACTTGCAGCACCGGGTCTTGAATGGCAGGACTAAGCACAGCCTGCTGTACCATCGCGGCCAGCTTCAGCTCGTCCTGAATCCGCTGGTCCCGGTCTTTATGCCAGTCCTTTTCCTGTTTGAGACGCAAGGCAAGCCGTATTCTGGCCATTAATTCTACCTTATTAATAGGCTTGGTGACGTAATCGACGGCCCCTACATCCAGTGCCTCTGCCAGTTTCTTGGAATCGCCTACAGCAGTTACCATGATGATGGGTATATCTTTCAGATGCTCGTACTCCTGCACGATGCTGCAAGCTTCGATACCATCCATTTCAGGCATCATCATATCCAGCAGAACCAAATCAATATCGGAAGGTCGAGGACGCAGACTAATGGTACGGTCGCCGATCCCCAAATGCTCCAACATTTCTGCGGCTGAGCTGGCAGAGATAACATCCTTATAATTTTCTTTCTTTAATATTTCACGAATAATAATGACATTGGTCGGATTATCGTCAACAATTAGGATTCTCATTTCTCTCTCCTTATCTGTAACCCATGTATTATACTTACCTGTTTAAGCGGCAACGCCCTTATGGACATGAATTAGCTTTCCATAAGAAGGCATTCCAAAAACATAGATAAGGAATGAGGCCCTCGCCCCATTCCTTATCTATGTTTTTGGAGGAACCGCGAAGCACTTGTGCGGCGGTCAGCATCCTCTTTTTCAGCTCTAATGCCAGTCTATTTCCCTGCTCAACCGGCGTTATCAAGCTTTTTTGGCAATGACCAGAACTTTGCCCTGATCCAGTTCTTTTTCGTAAAAATCAGCTTCCGTATCTGTAAATCCCAAGGAAGTAATTTTAGCGCGAAGCTCGTCGCCACGGGAACGGAACAGATTGGCTAATGAATCAAAAACGCCCTCTTCCTTAATCCCGATTTCCTTGGCATCCACTGTATCTGCAATACGATCCGTCCGATCCTGATCATGAGCGAGCACAAACACATCCTCATAACGATAGCCCGTGTTGCGCAATTCATTCACCGCTTCGATGGCTTGTACACCGTTCTCTACCACTTTGGCATAAGATTTATGATGGGTCTGATTCATGTTTCTCACGCTCCTTATTAGGATTGACTTCTCTGACTATTACACGCTGTACATTCGTTTGAAACTTCCATGTTATGTCATGCTCTTAAAATTAGAAACATTACCATTCGGCTTCGTCAAAAAACTCGACATATTTAGGCTTATCGGACGCCTCATCCATAAAAACTTTGATCGCACGCTGTCCACGAACGTATACCTCGCCGTCCTCTGCCGTAAATTGTGAGCCACCCAGCACCTTATCCAGCGTTTGCCGTTTTAGCGGCAGCCACTGGTCATTGACCTTGATCCGTCCAGCAGCGGGATCTACATGCACATAAGAAACCATATCATCTCGCATACCGACCACGACGTCAGGATATTGATATTCCGTAGAAAGCAGCAGCGTATCCTCCTTTACTTGAAGGGGCTTGCCCAGTTTTTTCAATACATCCGCACGCGTATCGTCCAAAGATATACCGTTTAGCGTATGAAAATCAGCCGGTACGGCATTTTTGGCGGGAATCGTCTGCACAGCCCTTACTACATGCCCCGCCGTATGCGGGGAAACGGCTTGCTGAACCGTATCCTGTCCGGAAAAGGGAGTGAGCAAACCAGCAGCTAGCAATATCTTCATCATAAATCTCACCCTTTCAATGAATTTCCTATAGTTTACGGTTCAGCCACTATGCTACTGACGCATTTTCTGCCACACCCCGGCAGCGATATCTACATAACCCAACCAGTTTTTGGCTGGCTTTGCTGCAGGCTCCTCGTAGGTCGCATTGTAGCTATGAACCGTCCGTTCCGTTGAAGTTTGTGGCCTGTTCGACGCAGCTGACTTAATCGCGGTTTCTGTACCGGTCTTTTTATCCACCGTATGATGCGGCTTCTGAAACCGGGTGATTAATGCCGCTGAAGCCTGCTTCGCAGCCAGAGTGACTTCGTTAAGCACCTCGCCCAAGTTTTTAACTGATTCCATTACAGGCTCCACCTGCTTCAATTTATGATCAACATCAGCGGTAATATCATTGGCATGTCGAACCGTTTGCTTTACTTCATAGCTCAGTTCATCTACCGTTTTTTGTACATCCTGGAGAGTCTGAGTTGCCTTTTCCAGAGAGCCTTGTGCTGCTTTAAGTGTTTTAATGAGGAAAATAACGAGAACTGCAAATGCGATAGCGATAATAAAAATACTGACCTGTGTTAACATGGCCTAACCTCTCTTTCGTTTTTCACGATGATGTTTATGATTACTGCATAGTTACCCCTTACATTCAGACACGAAACAACGTTGCAGCTTGCTTCCCCCCCACTCCTGACGCTATGTTTCACGGATTCGGGCACGGTTTAAAACAACATATAACGATGGCAGAGCCACGAAAGATTCAAATGATTCAGCCGTCATTCGCAGCCACGCTCTACCGGCTGTGAGTATGCCACATTATATACAATTGAAGGAGGATGCAGAACATGCTGAAATGGTCCGCTTTATTTTTAGTTTTTGCCGTGATCGCCGGGATTTTAGGTTTTTTTGGTATCGTTGTATCCATAGCTGCTACAATCGCCAAAATATTGTTTGTGTTATTTCTGGTGTTGTTCGTCATTTCACTCTTTACCGGAAGAAGACGAGCGTCATAGGCGTAATAGAAGAAGTCTGAATCAAGTGTAGTGAAGATATATCATTATATAGCTTTAAAAATAGGATGTTCCCGCCCCAATTACAGGGTTGTGGAACATCCTATTTTTAATGCGGAATTTTTTTAAGGTTAATGATGCTTTTATTGGATTACGCTCCCCCCGAACAGGAAACGATCCTGCCAAGGCTTGCTGAAATCCGTAACTTTCACACCGCCACCCGCTACAGAAAACGTATGAAGAAGCTTGTTGTCTCCCAGATATACAGCTACGTGTGTAATCGTTTGGGAGGAATTGTCCAAGGACGTATACGCCCCGGAAGACGCATTGTAATTGGTAAAGAAAAGCAGATCGCCACGTTTCAGCGTGGTCATGTCTGTGTTTGGCTGACTATTCTGCTTGATCCACTCACCCTGTGAACGTGAATCCGCCGGAAGCTGAATACCTGCAGCCTGACGGAAAATTTGACGGGTAAATGCCGAGCAATCAAAAGTAACCGTACTGTTACGATCCGAACCATATTCATACGGAGTACCGAGATAAGTCATCCCTGTGTTAATAACCTGTTCAATGGCAGCCACTGCGTCACCAGAAGGCAAGTTTATGGCTTCCGCAGGAGTTGCTACAGCAGGAATCGCGGTGGTGTCAGGAGCAGATGTTACTGGAGCAGCCACAGGCTGCTGCACAACAACGCCCTCGCCAATACGAATATACTGTGGAGACGAGCTGACATAGCCCACCGTGCCATCAGCATTGGTAATCTTGAACCAATAGGCGTTACTTGGATCTGTAATGGTGACGATATCTCCTGCATTCAAATAGCCCAAAACCTCGGATGAAGTGGATGCCTCCGCCCGCAAACGAACGGACGTTTGAATCGTAGCTTTCGTTTGACCGGCAGAACTATTCACTGAGGCTGGAGCCTCTTTGGCTGAACTGTTAGTTTTAAGCACTTCTTTGGCTTCCGGTTTACGGACGGCAGGCTCGGTGACAGCAGCAGCGACGCTGGTAGCGCCTACTTTTATGTACTTGTCGGAGCTGCTTGTGTATCCAGTTACCCCATCAGACGTCTTGATCTTATACCAATAGCTGTTTGTTTTCTCCAATACCGTTACGGCCTCTCCCTGCTTCATAAAGCTGACTACATCTCCCGTAGTCGAAGGGCCGGATCTAAGCTTTACAGCCGCCTGAATAACCGCCTTCTGTCCCGTAGATGCTGTCGATGCCGCTGCGTCAACCTGACCCGGCGCCACATGAATTGCTGCCAACAGCGCGGCTGACGTCATGAGCATTCCCATCACGCGTCTTCTCAATGTTGCACCTCCTGGCTGTTTTTACGAATTTGAAGAGCAAGTCCAATTCCGACGAATATAGCCGGACATGCTTTCATTATAGTAAAAGCAACAGGAAGAGAGATATAATCCAAACGTCACAAAAGGTAGCGCATACACCTTTTATACATAGGTCTAAAGTCATTTTTAACACTAATTATTAAATAAATAATCTATAATTTGGGTTCCACATGGACATGAACATGCATCGTATTATGAACCTCTTGCAGGCGTTCCTCAATCCGGTCGCTGATCCGATGTCCTTCAATCAGGCTGAGTTGCGGGTTCACCTCTATGACAACATCCACCAAAGCATGATTGCCGTGTACCCGCGCCTTGACATCCCGAATCCCCTCCACACCGGGTATATGAGCAATCGTGCTGCGTAAGTCTGACAGCTCCTGCTCATCAAAACCATCCGTCAGGCTGTGTGTAGAGTCCTTGAAAATATCCCACGCCGTTTTACAGATAATAAATCCTACCGCTATAGCTGCAACCGTATCCAGCCATGGCAATCCAAACTGTGCCCCGATAATACCAACCGCTGCACCGATACTGACGAGCGCATCTGACAGGTTATCCTTGGCTGCCGCCAGTAACGCCTTGTTGTTAATTTTCCGCGCCAGTCTGTTGTTGTACATATATACTCCCAGCATAATGACCGCACATATTACCGCTACTCCTGCGGAAGTAACATCAGGCGTCTGCTTGCCGCCTCTGAAAATACTTCCGATCCCGTCAATAAGCACCTGAAGACCGACGACAGCCATAATAAAAGATGCCAGCAATGCCGCTATTGTTTCTGCCCGAAAATGTCCATAGGCGTGGTCGGAGTCCGGCGGTTTTTGAGATATTCGCAGCCCGATCAGTACGGCAACGGAAACCACAATATCGGTGACGTTGTTAAATCCATCGGCCAGCAACGCACTGGAAGCAAATATATATCCACTAATCAGCTTAAAAGCGGACAGAAAAAGGTAGGCGATAATGCTCACCCATGCCCCTCGCTCACCTTTTCGTATTTCATCATACACATTCACCACAACGGGGGACACTCCTTCAAAATTAGAGTTCCCGACAGAACGTTCTCACCATAATAATCACGGGAAAACCGTAAAGTCAGGATAAACTTTTATACCATTCCATGCTGCGCCAACCAAAAATAAAAATAGCAGCGTAGCTGCCTGAAAATAAACCTTCGATCAAGCAGCTTAACTGCCCTATGCAATGGCCCTTTAAACAAGCAGCTTAGCTGCCCTGAAAATAACCATTTGCCGTTGGGTAACAGTTATTTTCAGGATAACAGACCATGTTTGTGTGGGTCTAGAGAAACAGTCTTTCCGCTCCGCATCGCTGTAGGAACAACGAAAAAGTATTGCCAAGCCCCATTCCTGTGGGGTATATAAAACTTTTTTTCCTTTATGCAAAAAATAGGCACCCCCTCTTCCGGCCCGCCCCGTCGTCATGTTATCATTGTTGCCCTTGTCCCATCTTTTAAAAACGTATAAAATGGGGACACAGCCGCGTTTTCCTTCAATCCAGCATGATTGACATGAATTTGGCGGCAACAGGAGGAATTTATTCATGAGCAATGCTAATGAACCACGTAAAGTTAATCTCGCAGATGCCATTCGGGAAAAGCTGGCACAAAAAAAACAGCAGTCCGGCGCTTCACAGCAGGGCGGCTTTCAAGGCGGTTCCGCCAAAACACTGAAAAGCCAAAATACGAAGAAGCCGAACAACCAACGCCGTCGTACAGGCGGATCATAAGCCAACCCATTAGGCTATACCGCATCGGACTCAGGCAGAATTATCTTCGCCCTGTAGCCCTGACGGTGTGAGCCATTGGTAATGGCGCAAACGAAAAAGAGGAGTCTCCGCCGCCATCATAAATGGCCTGAAGGAGCTCCTCTTTTTTATTTATCGATTTACTGAAGGTTAGCTGGTTTTAGACGATTTCTACCGGATACATACTTTCACGCAATTTCGTGATTTCATCGTTTTCCAAGTATTCATCATAGCTCATCGTACGGTCGATTACACCGTTCGGCGTAATTTCCACGATGCGGTTTGCAATAGTTTGAATGAACTGATGGTCATGCGATGTGAATAATAGGGTACCGTCAAAGTCGATCAGACCATTGTTCAGCGCTGTAATGGATTCCAGATCCAAGTGATTGGTCGGTTCATCCAGCAGCAGCACATTGGCGCCATTCAGCATCATCTTGGCCAGCATACAGCGAACCTTCTCGCCCCCGGACAGCACGCTTGCTTTCTTGAGCGCTTCTTCACCTGAGAAGAGCATACGCCCCAGGAACCCACGCAGGAACGTTTCGTCCTGGTCCTTGGAATATTGGCGCAGCCATTCCACGAGATTCATATCCACACCTTCAAAATAGGTAGAATTGTCTTTCGGGAAATAAGCCTGAGTAGTCGTAATCCCCCAAGAGAATTCACCGCTGTCCGCTTCGGTTTCGTTCATCAATACCTGAAAGAGCGTTGATTTAGGCAAGCCGTTCGGGCCAACAAACGCGATTTTATCGCCTTTGTTCACAACCAGGCTGAACTCATTCAGCACTTGCTCGCCTTCAATGGATTTGCTGAGACGGTCTACCGTCAACAGCTGTTTGCCCGCTTCGCGTTCAGGCTTGAAGTTCAGGAACGGATATTTACGGTTCGACGGACGAATATCGTCCAGCGTAATTTTATCCAGTTGTTTTTTACGTGAAGTAGCCTGTTTGGACTTGGAAGCATTCGCAGAAAAGCGCTGAATAAAGGCTTGCAGTTCCTTGATTTTCTCTTCCTTTTTCTTGTTGGCATCACGAGTCAAGGCAAGCGCAAGCTGGCTGGACTCATACCAGAAGTCGTAGTTGCCGACGTACATCTGGATTTTGCCAAAATCAATATCCGCAATATGCGTACATACCTTGTTCAGGAAGTGACGATCATGGGATACGACGATGACGGTGCCTTCATAGTCCATCAAGAAATTTTCCAGCCATTGAATGGATTCGAGGTCCAAATGGTTGGTAGGCTCATCGAGCAGCAAGTTGTTCGGACGACCAAACAACGCTTGAGCCAGGAGAACACGTACCTTGTCATTACCGCTCAGCTCAGACATGTTCTTGTCATGCAGGTCGCGCGTAATCCCAAGACCGATCAGCAATGAAGCCGCATCCGGCTCGGCATCCCATCCGTTCAGCTCCGCAAATTCACCTTCAAGCTCGCCGGCACGCAGGCCGTCTGCCTCTGTGAATTCTGATTTAGCATACAGCGAATCTTTCTCCTTCATGATTTCATACAGACGCGTATGACCCATAATAACGGTTTCCAGAACCGGGAATTCATCGTATTCGTAATGGTTCTGCTTGAGCACTGCCATCCGTTCGCCCGGTGTCATGTGAACCTCGCCTGAATTGGCTTCAATTTCACCGGAAAGAATTTTCAAAAAGGTAGATTTGCCCGCGCCATTTGCCCCAATCAGGCCGTAGCAGTTCCCAGGAGTAAATTTGATATTTACGTCTTCAAAAAGTGGGCGTTTACCATAACGAAGCGTTACGCCGCTTGTACTGATCATATGAGCATACCATCCTTATCATTAGTAAAGTGCTAATCACAAAATTACCGACGGCAATAGTATAACACACAACGGATCGGATTCGAACCGTGTGTCAACCGATCAACCCTGAAACCTCCGTCGATATTCTAAAAATAAAATAAAAAATGCTTCCATCCCCACGATTGTCTCCTGACAAAAACGCGGGCCAGAACCATTTTTTCTTGTTTCCAAATTCGATGCCACCAGGAGACAGACGAGCTATTCAGCAGACAATATCTACACTCCCTGTGCTTGTAAACGTATGGAAGAATCTGCGGAAGCCCCAACCCCTATCGGAATAAGATACATTCCCGCCTCAGCGTCATGTCTTACGACTACTTCCACGCCGTATACTGCCTGAATCATATCGGATGTGACGACCTTAGCGGGCGGACCGTTCGTTATAATGCGTCCTTCCTTCATGGCAATCATAACGTCGCTATAACGAATAGCCTGATTGATATCATGCAGCACCATTACGATCGTCAGGCCGTATTCCTGATTTAACTGCCGGATGAGTTCCAAAATTTCAAGCTGGTAGTACATATCCAGATAGGTGGTCGGCTCATCCAAAAATAAAATCGGTGTCCGTTGTGCCAAGGCCATTGCAATCCATACACGCTGCCTTTCTCCCCCGGATAGCTGGTCCAGCGTGCGTGTTCTGCGTTCCTCCAGATTCGTACAGGCTATCGCCCATTCGACCGCCTGCTCGTCCTCGTCACGTCTGGCTGTGAACATGTTCTTATGCGGGAGTCTTCCGAAGCTGACGAGCTTTTCTACGGTCAAGTCAGAGGGTGCCTCATTCTGCTGATGAACTACCGCCAGTTGACGGGCTAGTTCCTTGGGCTTGTAGTGGGCAATCTCTTTACCGTCCAAAATCACTTGACCCAGGCGGGGAGCCGCATTGTTCGACATGACGCTAAGCAGCGTCGATTTGCCACAGCCGTTGGGACCAATGATGGTTGTAATCCGTCCCGGCTCAATGACAGCATTGATGGCGTGAAGACGATCCGTTTTCCGGTCATATGAAAAGGTAATATCCTTAATGTCCATAAGTGCGATCCGCCTTTCTGATCAGGAATATCAGGAACGGCCCGCCAATGACGGCCATAATAATGGAAGCCGGAATTTCATTGGGAGCAAGCACCGTCCGGCCCAGTGTATCCGCAAGCAGTAGCAACAAACCGCCGCACAAGGCGGAGAACGGAATCAGCCACTTGTGATCCGAACCAACCAAGTAGCGGGCACAATGCGGAACGAGCAGGCCGATAAAGGCAATAACTCCAGCAATGGCTGTAGCCGTTGCTGCAAGCAGCACAGCAATAACGGAGATCAAAAGCCGCGCACGCGTCACATTGAACCCCAGATTTTTAGCTGTTTTATCTTGCAGAGACAAAAAATTGCACCAGGAAAACACGAGCATGGCTAAAATCAGCCCAATCCCGCCATAGGTCACAATAACCTCGACATCAACCCATTTTTTCATGGACAAGGTTGAGGTTGTAACCTGATTAATGCTGGTGACCGCGTAACTGCCCCGATAGTTAAACGACTGCCCGAGACCCGAAAAAATCGCATTCACAGCGACTCCGATCAAGATCAGACGAATCGGATGCAGGCCGGATTTCCATGAAAATCCGTAAACCATGAGACAGGCCAACGCACCACCGATAAAAGAAAAGAAGGGCATCCAGAAATAGAGTGCCGGAAAGATCGTAACCGCAATCAGCGAAACCAAAGCTGCCCCCGAAGAAATACCGATAACCCCGGCATCAGCCAGCGGGTTTTTCATCACGGCTTGCAGTAAAACACCCGCCACCGCAAGCGTGGCTCCCGCCATCACGGCTACGATAATTCTCGGTAGTCTCAAATCCTTGACCACATTCACCTGATCATCCGTACCTGTCCACAATCCGGTCACCAATTGACTCAAATTCACCTTGAGACTGCCTGTCATCGCTGAATAGAGAATGACGCCGATGAGCAAGGCGATTACAACGATAAAGCTCCAACCTTTTTTCGACATGTCATCAGCTTCCTTTAATTCGAAGGATACAACATTTTCACTAGCTCATCCAGCGCCGAGTTTACCGCCAAATTTCCTGTTGTTCCAAACAGCGGCTCTGGCAGATCATAGACGTGTCCGTTTTTCACAGCGTTAAAATGTTTCCAAATATCGTTAGTTTTGAACTCTTCGTCGAACATTTTGACCACTTCATCTGGCATCCCGTGTGCAGCACGCAAGATAATATCCGGATTGGACTGTTGCAAGGCTTCTGTATTGTGGGCAATAAATTCAACCTTCTCACCTTGGACTACGTTCGTCCCACCTGCAATTTTAACCAGATCCCCGATATAGGAATGCTCGGTAGCCACCAGATAGCTTCCCGGTACCCCCAGCAAGATCAATACTTTAGGGGATTTCTTCCCTTTGATCTTTTGTTGAATCTCGGCTACTTTAGCGTCCAAAGCTCCATTAATCTCCTTTGCCTTTTCGGCTTTGCCGAACGTATCTCCCAGCTTTTGAATTTCTTTTTGCATATTCGCTAGACTTTCAAAATTCAAAAATTCGGCATTGATTTTCAAATCTTTAAATTTAGGCTCCAGATCATATTTTAGTGTCGTAACCGACAGTACGTCCGTCGGCTTCAACGACATCACCTTTTCCATATCAGGACTCATCGGATTACCCACATCAGGTACATCCTTGTAACGGTCAGGCAGTACTTTCATGCTTGTCGGCTTGCCTGCCAAATCCAGGCCCAGCGCATCCGTAATTTCTGCAATGGCTACCGTTGTAGCCACAATACGCGGCTGTGTTTTATCACCGGACGTTGCTGCTGATTTTGCGCCTTCATTATCGTTCTGTCCAGCCGCTGCTCCTCCCGAGCATCCGGCGAGCAACAAAAACACCAGACCCATCAACATATAAAAGCAGAACGATTTCCCTTGTACCAACGCTGTATATCGTTTCATGAAAGCCAAATCACCTCAATTCAAAAT
The DNA here is from genome assembly GCF_044907935.1 of Paenibacillus sp. RC21. NCBI lineage: Bacteria > Bacillati > Bacillota > Bacilli > Caryophanales > Paenibacillaceae > Paenibacillus > Paenibacillus sp. RC21. The sequence continues at coordinate 198,118 of NZ_JBIYCS010000007.1, read as the reverse complement.
ATAGAAGCTGCATGAGCCTCAACTTTTCGGGTAATGAAATGCTGACAAGTCTTGATGCCAGGGCACCAAGACTTGCTTGCATACAAGCTATTCTGTTATTTGAGCAGGTTTGATGCTACTGCGACCTGATGTTATTTTGCTTTCAGACTCGCTTCATCAAACTGGAATTGAACTGTATACCAGTGATCATATGGCACACCGCCAAGAACTAAACCAGGTACAATGACGTGTGTGTAGGCACTGATTTTCTGAGACAAGTCCCCTGCTTCAAATTGAACGACACGCGTATCGCCAGATGTCGAGATAACTTCTACATCTTTCAGGCTACCATTCTGCTCCACTTGTAGAACAGGCATCCAGGAGCTATTCTTCAAAGTGACTTGAATATAACGCTTGTCTCCCTTTTCAATCAATGTAGCAGGCTTGTCGAGGTATCCATCCATGACGGAAGCTTCGCTTGTTTTATCTTTAAATACGTTGTAATTGATCGTGTATTGCTTCTCGGAAGTGACTGTTTGAGCTGGTTGCTCAACTACAGGTTTCGTTTCAGCCACAGGTGTTGGCGTTTCTGCTGTCCGCTCAGCAGCTGGTGCGGTTGTAGCTGCATTGACTCCCTCACCTTTAAGCGATGCACGGTCAAATTGAATTTGTCCGCCGAACTTCTCATTCAAAATAAATTTCTCAGGCAAGTATACCTGTGTGTACACGCTCAGCTTTTTGTCCAGATCAGGCACTTCAAAAGCGATGGTGCGCGTGTCACCTTTCGTGTTGGAACCAACAACGGTTGGATTGGCATAACGGCCTTCAAAGTCCGTTTGGAACAACTTCAAAGCCTGATTGTCCGTAACGGTTAGATGTGCTTGCACTTTGCCATTCTTCACAACCAGCTTCGCGAGGCTCTGTACAAAAGGAGCCACAAGAGAATCCTTGTCCGTTCCATTCGCCAGCACACGGAAGTTCGCTGTGTACTCTCCATCGGCTAAATTGCTTTTCCCTTTTTCAACTTCGCCTGTCTTTTTATCGTTGTAATACGTTACATCGCTAGTATTGAATTTGAATTCAAAATCATATACCTTCTCCACACGATCCTCAGCCTTGAAGACCATCGGAGCAGCACTCGCTACCTTCGGAGCTTCGTAAACAACCAGTTGGCCTTTTACGTTGTTCTTAAAGTCGCTCACGCTAAAACGAACGTTCTTTGTATTACTTGCTGCATCTTCCTGGGTCACTTCTGCGTCTTTGTAGCCTCCGCTTGCGTTATCCCAAATGCGCAATGCCTTCACTTCATTACTGTTTTGCAGCTTTAGACCTACAAACCGTTTGTCGCCTTCCACGACTAATTGCGCTGGTTCATTGGTGATAAAGCGTTGAGCCGGAGAATCCTCTCCTGTTGTTCCATCAGACAAAACAATGCTGAATTTCAAAACATATTTACCATTGACGAGCTTGTCAAAATCCAATTTAACGATTGGATCTGCCGCTCCTGTAGAGGACGGTTCGACAAAGCTGCGAATGGTAGCAGGCTCGAATTGATACTGCACATCATATACGTGGTCATAAGGGATGCCACCCAATTCCAGACCCGGTACAATGACATGTGTATTAACCGTAACTTTATCCGATAGATCTGCGACTTCAAATTGGACGGTTCTTGTATCTGCAGAGGTCGATTGATCAATAACCTGAGCCTCTGCACCGTTTACCTTGAACGTTTTAATCCAGCTGCTCTTGTCCATTTTGATCTGGATCAAATTTTTGCCGGATTGCTTCAACAGAGTGGCTGGTTTTTGCATATAGCCATCCATCACAGATATTTCATTGCTTCCGTTTTTGAACACAGAGAAATCAATGCTATATTTGCCGTTCTCAGTCCCAGGAGTTGTACCCCCATCCGTTCCTTTAACCGCAATGCTGCTACGGTCGAATTGAAGACGAATCTTATGGTCCATCTCATAAACCGTTCCGTTATAGCTCGTACTTACGTGGACCTGTGCATTCAGAATAGCGTCCAAATCCACCACTTTAAACTTTACAACACGAGTGTCGGCTTTCTTGTCCACACTTACGACATCTGCATCCGTCAACGTTCCGTTTTGTTCCGTTTTAAACTCCGTCACAGTGGCGCTGTCTTTGATCGTAAAGGAAGCTTCATACTTACCCTTTGATACCGTCAACGTTGCTGGAGACAACAAATATTGCGCCATTGCTGATTTTTGATCTTTCGTTGCATGCAATGCATCGAAGTTGATTGAATAAGTTCCATCAGCTAAGGCCTTTCCGGGCGTACCTGGCGTTCCAGGGTCAACCGGGGTTGTTGCCGCTCCTAACTGGAGATCAACATCATAGGTATTTACATAGTTCAATTCAGGCCAGTTGATGCTTACCCATGCGTTCAGCTTGGCAGGCACTTCTTTAACCTCGAATTCAATAACACGTGTATTGGCCGTTTTGTCTTCGCTTACTACGATTGCGTTGGTCAACACTCCGTTTTGTTCTACTTTGAAGCCATCAATTTGCTTGCTGTTTTTCAAAGTGAACTGTACATATTTCTTGCCACTACGTTCAACCAGAGTACCTGGTTTTTCCGTATATCCATCCATCATGGACTTTTCACTTGAACCGTCTTTTAACAGCGTGAAGTCCAGATTTGATGTTACCGGATTTGATCCATTGTCCGTTCCCGGCAGGCTACTTTTGTCAAATTTAAGGCGGATATTATGATCCATTTCATACGGAGTTCCATTAAAACTCGTGCTGATATGCACTTGTGCATTCAAAACGGCATCCAAATCGGCTACTTTGAATTTCACTACGCGAGTATTCGCTGCTTTATCCTCACTCACAATACCCGTGTCCGTCAAAGTTCCATTTTGTTCCGTTTTCAGCTTCGTTACTGTAGTGCTGTCTTTAACAGTAAAGGAAGCTTCATACTGACCCTTTTGCACCGTCAATGTTGCAGGAGACACCAGGTATCTTGCCATCGAAGATGCTTCTTCCTTGGTTGCATGAAGCGTATCGAACTTAATCGAATACGTTCCATCGGCCAAGCCTGATGAGGTTGCAGAACTTAATTGAAGATCCACATTATACGTCTGCACGTAGTTCAATTCAGGCCAATTGATGCTAACCCATGCATTCAGCTTGGCTGGCACTTCTTTGACTTCAAATTCAACAACGCGCGTGTTAGCAGTTTTGTCCTCACTTACCGTGGTAACATCCGCTAATACTCCCTTTTGTTCTACTTTAAAGCCATCAATTTGCTTGCTGTTTTTCAAAGTGAACTGTACATATTTCTTGCCACTACGTTCAACCAGAGTACCTGGTTTTTCCGTATATCCATCCATCATCGACTTTTCATCTGTTCCATCCTTCAAAAGGGTGAAGTTCAAATTAGAACTCGTTACTGAAGGAGATGTACCCGTTTCAGTAATGCTACTCTTGTCGAACTGGAGACGGATCTTATGATCCATTTCATACACAGTTCCTTGAAAACTTGTGCTTACATGTACTTGTGCATTCAGAATAGCGTCCAAATCCGCTACCTTGAATTTCACAATGCGAGTATTGGCTGTCTTGTCCTCACTTACAATATCTGCATCCGTTAGCGTTCCGTTTTGCTCTGTTTTGAACTCCGTCACTGTCGTGCTGTCTTTAATGGTGAAGGAAGCCTCATATTGACCCTTCGTTACCGTCAAAGTCGCCGGAGACATCAGATATTGCGCCATTGACGAAGCTTGATCCTTGGTAGCATGCAGAGTATTGAAGTTAATGGAGTATATTCCATCTGCCAAGGTGGATGGTGACTGTACCGCAGCCAACTGAAGGTCTACATTGTAGGTGCCTACATAGTTTACCTCCGGCCAGTTGATACTTACCCATGCGTTCAACTTGGCAGGCAGTTCCTGGACTTCAAATTCAATCATTCGTGTATTCACAGTTTGATCTTCACTTACTACGGAAGTGTCCGTTAACACCCCATTTTGTTCTACCTTGAAGCCATCAATCTGCTTACTGTTTTTCAATGTAAATTGGGCATATTGTTTACCGTTGCGTTTTATCAGAGCACCCGGTTTCTCCGTATACCCATCCATCGTAGACTTTTCATCTGTTCCATCCTTCAAAAGGATGAAATCCAAATCGGATAGCTTTTCTCCTCCACCAGGAGGCGTTACCGGTGGTGTTACTGGTGGAACAGTTGGATTCTCCGTTGAGTTTTTAAGTCTCAGACTGGAAGGATCAAACTCAATCCATTCCTTCACCGAATAGTCAGGATCAGTATCTACATACCATGGAGAACTGCTATTAAATCCAAACTCCGTATTTACATTTTGATGAAAATCATAAACATCGAAACTTACAGTTCCCGAAGTTTTTCCGGAATCTACTTCTATTTTTGCGGGAACCGTTTCCCCGTTTTGTTCTACCAGAAATTTCGAAAGACCTTGAGCTTCCGCAAACTTAAATGAAAAATGATATTTTCCATCTTGGATTGTCAAATCCCCAGGGAAGGTATAGTTCGTTTTAAAACTCGAATCCCGAGTACTTCCAGTAGAGGTCTTTCTTAAAGGCTTGTAGTCGATAAGATATTCCCCATTAGCATAGGTAGCCGTTGTGGCATTAGCAGGTTCGGTATATGTGCCAGGTGCTTCCTCATAGGTAGCATAGGTTGCACTAGTTACTGTAGTGCTGGAGCTAGACTGATTAGTTTGAGATGACTCATCCTCAGACGCCGCCAGTACATACGGGGAAAATAAAGAAAACAACATTATAATAGCGGCAAATGTCGTAAAATATTTGTTGAATCGGCTTTTCAAAGTGATGTATCCCCCTACTTAAAATATACTCATTTGGAGCTTTGAAACTCCAAATGAGTATTCAGTTCAAATCAATATTTTTACAAAAAAACCTTAAATATCGCTGTCGTCAAATTGGAATTGAACCACATAATCATGATCGTATGGAATACCACCAGTGTATTCTTCAGGCACACTTACATGCAGTTTAACGTTCAATTTTTGGGACGAGCTACTGACAGGGAACTCTACTATTCTTGTATCTCCTGATGTGCTTACCACAGTCGCATTCACATATTGACCATTTTGTTGCGTTTTGAATTCAGTGACCCAAGCACTTTTGGTAATAGCTACTCTCACTTTATTTTGACCATTCGTAACAATTAGAGTGGCTGGTTTTTTTACATAACCATTGGTATCCATGTAGGATTTTTCAGTGGTTCCATCTTTATAAACCGTATAAGGTAACTGATACGTACCGTTAGGCAAAGCCGCATTTGCTTGATTGGAAGAAAATGGGGCTAGTACCACAAAAACAAGCGCAGCCATCAATACAGTAAGCATCACTTTTTTTAAAGACAATTTTTCCATACGGTTCATGATCATGTTCATGTTCTCAGTCTCCTTTTACGTTTTATTTTGGATTAGATTTCGTCGAATTGCAGTTGTACGTCATACTTGCCTGTGTAGCCAATGACTGGAATGGTGATTTCAGCGTAAGCGTTGACTTTAGCATTCAGGTCAGCAACTTCGAATTCCACTACGCGAGTGTTGTTGGCAGTATCAGTGCTTACCACAGTCGCATCTTGCAGTACACCGTTTTGTTCCACTTTGAACGTTGTGATCAGATTGCTGCTTTTCACAGTCAAACGAACAACATTTTTGCCATTAGCTACAATAACCTGAGCTGGTTTCGTCAAATAGCTATCCAGACGGGAGGTTTCATTCGTTTGATCTTTCAGAACGGTATAGTCTACTGCATACGTGCCGTCGGCTGCTGCCGCTTTAGCAGAGAACGGAGCAATAACTGCAAAAACAAGCGCTGTCATGATCAATGCAACGAGTACCTTTTTGAAAGAAAACTGCTCAAAGCGATTCATTACCATATTCATATCTACACACACTCCTCCATTTTTTATGCTTGAATTTATGTTGATTTCATGAACGATAAGATTGCTTGAAATTACTTCTTAGAAGATTTGGTTGATTTCGTTGACTGGACGGCCGCTACTTTTTTGACACTTTTGGAATCAAAAGCGAAGCGAATGGTATAGTCATGATCGTAGTTATACGCAGGGACGGTAACATGAATTTTTGAAATTAGCGGGCTGTTCACAGTTGTTATTGGAAATTGTACAGTGCGGGTATCAGTTTTGGCATCCTTATGAATGACCTTTGTGTCGATGATTTTGCCTTTGTAATCCACTTTAAACCCGGTTGTCCATTCGCTGTGATTCAGCTTGATTTGCATGGTCATTTGGCCTTTTTTCACATACAACTTGGCTGGCTTCTCAAAATAATCATTAGCCATGGATACAGAATCGTTTTCGGCCTTGAGAATATCGTATTTAAGCGTGTATGTACCATCCGCCAATTTTGTAGAAGCCGTAGCGGCTACCACAGATGATGAAGTTGGCCAAAAGCTCAGCACACTGACCAGCAGAAACACAGCAATCATTGCAGAATAACCCTTCCTCATTTTGACAGCAGTCCCTCCCCACGAGAATATAAGTTAATTGATTATCATTCTCAATTGAATTTAAAAAAAAATAGCTCTTCTTGAGCTTTTTCTCCCCACCTTCCCATCCAGAAATTCGCAAAGCCAAGTGAACCCATCACCAATATATCTTACACTTTTCGAATATGTCAATATGTATTTGCGTGTATATAACCCCTTGATATATGCTATATTTTAAGAAAAATTTAGGACACCTTCCTCTATACCAAGAATCCCATCCTCTCCATTTCAGTAAAAAAATTATTTAAAATTTTGGTTTTTTCAATTGACAATTCCTATTGATATTCATTATCATTCTCTTATACATAAATGAAAATGATTATCATTATTGTTTAACTTAAAATTGCAGGAGGAATGACATGAAATCTTATGTGTTGTGGTCATCCGCAGCGCTTTTATTAGCAGTCACCGGATGCAGTAATGGTTCTCCAACGGCAGATCACAAACCAACCACTGTTTCTGTATCTGCCACTTCCGGCACAACAAGCGGTGTGGCGATTCAGGTTACTGATTTTTCAAAGCGGACGTTGGCGTTCCAAGGTATCCCTCAACATATTATTGCGCTCAGCAATGGCGATCTGGATATCATATATGCTTTGGGCGGAACAGCCGTCGGCAGACCCAACTCGAATGGACCTTCCGTCGTGCCTGCTGCTGAAAACGTTCAACAAGTAGGTTCTACTCATGAGGTCGATCTGGAGAAAATTACGATGCTCAAACCGGATGTCGTATTAGGCAATTACCCTATGAATGAGAAGGACATTCCATCTATTGAAGGTGTCGGTTCACAGCTGCTGCTGACAGGGGCCAATTCAGTCAAAGATATTCAGTCGCAAATTACACTCTTCGGGCAATTATTGCAAAAGCAGGCTCAGGCCGTGAAATTGAATCAGCAAATTGACCAACAGGTAGCCACATTACAAAAGGAAACAGCCTCTACCTCCAAACCTAAAGTGCTGCTTGTTTACGGAGCCCCGGCCACATATATGGCGGCATTGCCGAATTCATTAGGCGGAAATATTCTGGAAATGGCTGGCGGTGCTAATATTGCCGCTGATTTTCCGGGCCTGCAAAATTTCCCGCAATACGCGCAGCTAAACACGGAACGCATCGTACAGGCCGACCCTGACTACATCCTGATTATGACCCACGGCAATACGGAAGAGGTCAAAGCCGCATTTATCAAGGAAATGCAGGAAAATGCAGCTTGGAGCGGAATCAAGGCGGTCAAAAACAATCAGGTCGAGGTATTACCCTCAGATCTGTTCGGAACAAATCCGGGCACACGGGTTACTGAGGCACTGGATTTGATGCACCAAAAGCTGTATCCGGCGAAATAAGCGATGAACAAACTACAACGCGCCAGAAGACGCACCATCGCCTGGATTACGCTTCCGATCTTGCTGTTAGCTGTATCCGTGTACGGCCTGGCTTACGGATCGGTGTCGATTCCACTACGAGAAATCAATCAGGTTTTGCTACATAATGATGACTCCACCTATCGCACGATCCTAATGGATCTCCGGCTGCCCAGAGTATTAGTGGGTCTGCTCGTAGGAGCCTGTCTGGCAGCTGCGGGAGCACTTCTTCAGGGAGTCATGAAAAATCCATTGGCTGATCCCGGCATTATTGGTGTATCGGCTGGTGGCGGACTCGCTGCGGTCATTACGATGGTCATGCTTCCACAGCTTAGCTACCTCCTTCCGGTAACTGCCTTTTTGGGGGCCTTCCTGACTGCCGTTGCAATTTACCTGCTGGCTTGGGATCGGGGAGCCTCTCCCGTCAAAATCGTATTAGCGGGTGTTGCGATCAACGCACTGCTGGGCGCGGTCATGAACGGCGTGATGGTCATGTACAGCGACCGCGTGCAAGCGGTTCTCCCTTGGCTATCCGGCGGATTGAACGGACGAAGCTGGCATCATCTGGAGTTCATGGCGCCTTACGCCATCATTGGCTTAATCGCCTCCCTGTTTGCGATCAAGCCTGCCAATTTGCTGCTACTGGGCGACGATTCAGCGCAACTGCTCGGACAGCGTGTAGAGCTTCAGCGGCTGCTCATTATTTTGCTCTCTGCCCTGCTCGCCGGTACGGCAGTCAGTGTAGCGGGGCTGATCGGTTTTGTAGGACTGGTCGTTCCTCATGTAATCCGACTGCTGATTGGGGAGGATTATCGTTTCCTCCTTCCCCTTTCCATTCTGGGCGGCGGGACACTGGTCGTACTGGCGGATACGGTGGCACGTTCCTGGTTTGATCCAATTGAACTGCCTGTAGGTATTTTGCTGGCCGTCATCGGAGCGCCGTTCTTCTTAATCCTGCTCAAGAAACGGGGGAATTTCGGATGACAGCCATTCAGGGTGAGCATATCTCCTTGCAGCGCGGGTATTTCAAGCTGGACGATGTAAACATTACCTTGCCCGCCGGACAGCTCACCGCAATTGTCGGACCCAACGGTTCGGGCAAATCCACGCTTTTGCGGATTATTACCCGGCTACTCAAGCAGGATCAGGGGCAGGTTTCCGTACTGGGCAAGCCCGTGCAGGAGTACAAGCGGCGTGATTTGGCCCAGACGATTACAATGCTGCCGCAAATAAAGGATATGCTGCCGTTATTAACAGTTCGTGAACTGGTCGCTTACGGAAGATCCCCTCATGCCAAAGGCTTGAGGACACGGCATACCGGACAGGATCAGCATATTGTGGACCATGTCATGGAAATCACAGGCATGAAGCCCTATGTGGATCGGATGTTCCATACTCTATCGGGAGGTGAACAACAAAAAGCGCGAATTGCAATGGCTTTGGCCCAACAAACGGGCATTCTTTTGCTCGATGAACCTACCACTTTTCTGGATATCGCCCATCAATTTGAGGTTATGGATATGCTGAGGCGTATCAATCACGAGTCCGGCTTGACGATTGTTATGGTACTGCATGATTTGCAGCAAGCTGCGGCCTATTGTCATCATATGATTGCGCTTAAAAGGGGACGAATCGCCATGGCTGGCGAACCCCGTCAGATTTTGACGTCTGCTTTTCTTCGCGACATTTATGAAATGAACGCTACAATCAAATTTGAGGGTGGCTATCCGGTCATTATACCGACCATACCACATCATTCAGGAGGAATTTAATATGGTTATTGTTACAAACACATCTAAAATCACCCCGGGCAATGCCCACCTGCTCATCGAACGCTTTAACAAAGAAGGCAAAGTGGAGAAAATGGAAGGCTTCCTCGGTTTGGAAGTACTGCTCACTGAAAACACAAAAGATTATGAGGAAGTAACGATTAGCACACGCTGGAAGGAAAAAGAGAACTTCCAAGGCTGGACCAAAAGCGAAGCTTTCCGTGAATCACACAGCCACCGCCAAATTCCGGACTATATTTTAGAAAATAAAATTACGTTTTATGAAGTCAAAATCGTGCGGCATCCCATTACCAACACCGATTCCGATTCCTTTCTGGTGAACGATACCGAAGCGGTTTAATCCTGTAACACAGCGACAGACTTGTCTGCCTGCACCTTTTCACTCATTCAAAAACAGCCATAAAAAGCGACTCCGCAGACCATTGTCCGCAGAGTCGCTTTTTATGTGAGATCCTCAGATTGTAGTTGAACAGCGGCTTTGAATTTTCAGCGTCTCACCGTGTCCCAGTATATGAATGCGCTCCTTGGCGATGCCCAAGCGTTCACGCTCCGCTTCGAGACGATCCAGCGCCTCTCTCGGCGTATCATCCGCCAGCTTAAAGGCTCCGTAATGCATCGGGATCATCTGATCCGCGCCGCAATCCACGAACCCCTGCAACGCCTCCTCCGGTGTCACATGCTGCGAAGTCATGAACCATTCCGGCTCATATGCACCAATCGGCATAAAGGTCAGGTCAATGTCAAAGCGCTCGCCAACCTCCTTAAAGCCACGAAAATATCCGGTATCTCCCACAAAGTACAACGTCGGTGCAGCTGCCGTATCTGAATTAGAATCCGTTTCTGTGACGGACGTGCCAGAGCCAATCACCTGCTGCTCACTTTGCAGCACGTATCCTCCCCAATGCGAAGTATTCGTATCAAACGGCGTACGCCGCGTCCAATGCTGGGCCGGAACAAACGTGAAGCGCACCCCGCCTATCGTAAAATGATCCCACCATTTCAGCTCATAGCAGTTACGGAAGCCTTTGTGGACCATTTTCGACTTTAACCCCGAAGGTATAAGCATCAGCGTATCTGCACGATACAATTTGCGCAACGATTCCATATGCAAATGATCATAATGCGAATGAGACAGCAGAATGATGTCCAACGGCGGTACATCCTGAATGCGGATGCCGGGCGGAGCCAGTCTTTTGTCAAATGCCATACGTTCAGCCCACACCGGATCCGTAACGATGTTCAGTCCAAGATACTGGATGAAAAAGGTAGAATGCCCCACCCAGGTCGCCGTCGTCGTTTCCCGGTTACTGTGCAAAAACTCCAGCTCCGGGGGATGGTTCGGAACAACGAACGTATAATCCTTCGTTTTGCTGCGGCGCTCCTGCCGCCATTGTCTGAATTGCTTGAGTGTTTTATCCGTGTTGACATGATCCATGTTGTTAAAACGAACTTTGGGCATGATGTAACTCCTCCCCTGATGGACCCGTTCTCCAAAGAAACCGAAACGGTTCAATTCATTTATATATTACACGCGAGTGTGAACATCAAATGATGCAACATGCTGGTGTATGTAAAGTATAATTCAATCCGCCTTTTACATGCAAAAATGGACCCTCCCCCATCAATCAGGAAGGGCCATCTCAGATGCTGCTGTCAGTCCTGTGGATTTTTAAAGCGTGCCGAGTACATAAACAGAAACACAATCGCCACCACAATAATAATAGGCGACTCATACATGATCGTAAAATGCTCGAAAGCAGCCATTTGTACTCACCCTTTCTTCCCTGCTTGTCCTCGCACATAATCCGCATCGAACAGGAACAGTCTCAAGATCAGGATCAGTGACGGAATCAGCACCAGCAGCCCCGCACTAAACGCCGTAATCAATGCATACGCCATGGCGGAGTTCGTAAAGCTGTGATGCACATTAATGTAGGGATACAAAACATACGGCAAATGCGAGCGGCCATAGCCATACCAGGCAAATGCAAATTGCAGCATGACCAGAATAAAGGAGGTTCCGAGATGACGCCGTCGCCATACCAGATAGACAGCTCCGACAAAGCAGACGAAGGAGGCGACAAACATCCATGCCATGTTCAGCATATTGGCAAAGTGGTCTGGATTTTGTTTGTTAATCTGAAAAAATGCGAGCAGACTCGCCACAATCGTTGGGCCGCTCCAGAGCAGCGCATATCCACGCACGATTTCAAAAGCGACCTTGTCTCCCGCCCTTTTGGCATAATAGGACAGAAACATCGCCGAGATATACAGCACACTCACCAGCGCCAGGAAAATAACCGCCCACGTATAGGAATTACTTAATAACTCACCCCATCGCAGATGAACACCTGTGCTGTTTTCCACAATAATGCCGCCTTCCGAAATGGCGAGGACCGTCGACAGCGCCGCCGGAATCAGCAGCCCTGTCGCACCGTACAATGCCATGTAGACGATATTATTTGTACCGGAATATCCATACGTATTGTACGCATAATACACCCCGCGGATCGCGAGAAGCACAATTGCAATACTGCCGGGAACGAGCAGCGCTGTGCCATAGTAATAAGCCGCATCCGGGAAGAAACCATTCAGTCCCACCACGAAAAAAATGAGAAATACGTTCGTTACCTCCCACACCGGCGATAAATACCGCTGAATAATGTTGTGGATTTTGTTCTGGTGACCTGTCAGCACACTGTAAAAGCTGAAAAAGCCTGCGCCAAAATCAATAGATGCCACAATCAAATAACCGAACAGGAAGGTCCATAAAATGGCGATACCGACAATTTCATAGCTCACTTCCCTTCAGCCCCTTCCAGACCCAGCTGCTTTAGTTCTTCCACTGCATCTTTATTTCGGAACAGCTTGCTGAGAACCTTAATGGCCGAGAAGCACAACACGAGATACAAAATGATAAACATCACGAGCATCCATCCCACACTGGTGGAGGTGGTCGCTGCTTCGGACACCTTCATATAGCCGCGCAAAATCCACGGCTGCCTGCCAACCTCCGCGAACATCCAGCCCAGCTCAATGGCTACCATAGCCATCGGCCCCACCAGAATGAGTGCCAGCAGCAGCCATTTGGGGTATGGTTTGCGTCCTGGCAAACGTTTGCGAATCAGATACAACAGCGGAATGACGAGAATCAGCACTCCAGTCGTGATTTTGAGATCGAACATATAGTGGATAGACAGCGGCGGACGCTGATCCACAGGATAATCATTCAGTCCCTTGACCTCCGTACTGGGCAGGTTCCCGGCTAAAACACTAAGCGCATAAGGCACTTTCAGGGCATACTTGATATCTCCGTTCTTGTCCATATAGCCGCCATATACGAAAGGAGCGTGCGTCATTGTATCAAAATGCCATTCGGCGGCAGCCAGCTTTTCCGGCTGATATTTAGCCAGGAATTTACCGGAAGCGTCTCCGATCATCACGGTGCTGATGGCAAATACAATGGTGCAGGTGGCGGTCAGCTTCAGCGCTTTTTTAAAATACGGGTGGTTACGCCCCCGCAACATACTATAGGCAGCCAGTCCCATCAGCAGCCCGGCGCTCAACGTATACGAAGAAGCCAGCACATGAGAAACTTTGGTGGGCGTGGCCGGATTCAGCATGGCCTGGATGGGATGAATATCTGTCATGACTCCATTTTTAAGTGTAAAGCCTTGAGGCTGGTTCATGAACGAGTTCACAGTTGTAATAAAAACCGCTGATGCAGATGAGGCAATCGCTACCGGAATGAGCAGCATCAGGTGAAAATATTTGCTTTTAAACCGATCCCAGGTGTACAAGTAGATACCCAGAAAAATGGCTTCAATGAAAAAAGCAAACGTCTCCAAAAACAGGGGCAGCGCAATCGCTTGTCCAGCCACCCGCATAAAGGTAGGCCAAAGCAAGCTGAGTTGCAGTCCAATGGAAGTACCTGTGACGACACCTACGGCAACGGTGATGACAAACCCCCGCGCCCACCGTCGGGCCAGCAGCGTATAGTGCGGATCACCAGTTCGCAGCCCGCGCCATTCCGCGAGCGCAATCATCAAAGGCACGCCAACGCCAATGGATGCAAATACAATATGAACAAACAGGGTAATTCCGGTCAACATCCGGCTTAGCAATACGGGGTCCAGTGAAGACAAATGGTACTCACTCCTTCATTTCACATTTTAAATAGAAAGCACGTGTATATTATTCCTTTGGATTAAGATCTAGGGAGTCAGGCGGGCTATACTTTTAATGACTGCGTACAGCATAATAGCCGCTATCACAATACACACAATAATGAGCGTCCTTTCCTGCTTGCGGAACATAGGAACGCCTCCTTTACTCGTCGTTTGGAGCATGGGGAGAACACATCTTAGTCTAGCTAAATTTTGTTATTTTTAACCATGCTGCCGTTATAAATTTAGCAGGATTCCATTTTGAATATTGCCATGTGCATTCGAATCGTTCTGGGCAGCTACTTTTTAGCCTCATTAGTGTGAGATTTATCATTGTATTTTCATCAAAATGACGAACTCCCTCTTTGGAGACGTTCATAGAATGAGGTACAATACAGATAAGCTATATATGGAGAACTTTTGAATAGGAGGCTATACCGAGCTATGAAAATAACATCTATCGAGCCAACTCCCAGTCCGAACACCATGATGCTGCATCTGGATGAGCGGCTGGAAGCGGGCATTCGCAGAACATATACACGGGATAATGAACGCTCCGCTCCCCCATTTATCCGGCGTATGCTAGGCATTGAAGGAGTCAAAAGCGTGTTTCATACGACGGATTTTGTAGCCCTTGACCGCAAAGGGAACGCAGATTGGTCTACCATTCTGGGTCAGGTTCGGGACCAGCTAGGCGAGGAAGGCGCAGACGCCAATTGGGACTTGCCGGAGGAAACCTCAGGGGAAGCGTTTGGTGAGGCACAGGTATTTGTGCAATTTTTCCGGGGCATTCCGATGCAAATCCGGGTCAAGGCGGGCCAGCAGGAGGAACGGATTTCCTTGTCCGACCGTTTCGTGCAGGCTGTAACCCGGGTAGCCAGCGCGACGCTGATCAAGGAGCGCAAGCTGAGCGATTACGGCGTCCGCTACGGAGATCTGCCGGATATCGCACGCGAGGTGGAGCAGGAGCTGGAGGCGGCCTTCCCGCAGGAGCGGCTGGAGCAGATTATCCAGCAGGCGATTGCCCACGGCGCGGACAACAGCGAATTCGTGGAGGAACGTCGCGAATGGAGCGATGCTGAGCTGGAGCAGGCCCTGGCGCACGAGGATTGGCGTACCCGCTACGCCGCGCTGGATCGGTTGGAGCCGACGCCTGAGCATTTGCCGCTCATCCGCCAAGCGCTGCATGACGACAAAATGCAGCTACGGCGGCTGGGGGTCGTCTATCTGGGCGATCTGCGCACACCGGAGGCGATGGAGCTGCTGTTCGAGGCGCTACGCGATCCTTCAGCGGCCGTACGCCGTACGGCGGGCGATACGCTGTCGGATATCGGCGACCCGGCGGCTACCGAAGCTATGATCGGAGCCTTGTCAGATAACAGCAAGCTGGTTCGCTGGCGGGCTGCCCGCTTTTTGTACGAGGTCGGCACCGAGGACGCGCGTGACGCGCTGGAGAAGGCTGTAGATGACCCCGAATTCGAGGTCAGTCTACAGGCCAAAATGGCGCTGGAGCGCATTGAGTCAGGCGAGCAAGCCGCAGGTACGGTTTGGCAGCAGATGGCCAAGCGTAACTCTTGATTTATGATTTTACGACTGGACCTTCAAAAAATTGTCGATTGTCAGAAGATGTACAGGTACGATATACTTTAGTTTGCTATACAATAACATATCATGTCATACACCTCATCAACCCTGTTTTATGATGAGGTAGAGGTCGCGGATGTAATCAGTACACCGGAGGAGACGCCAAGAGCCGTCTGTGATTCCTGTGGAAAGGTACACCCGCCGAAGTATGCGGAGCCGACTCTTTGTAATACTCCGAATGCTGGGGCTGCTGACCGAAAGGAGCAGAACTGTCACGCGATGTCCTGACACAGACACGTGTGTTGAGCTATCTTGTTATAGAAGAAGGTATGGTGCGGAATGCATAGACAAGACCGCAGGCGTATTCCCTGCGGTCTTTTGACGTTTGTAATCCCCCTCCTTCAGGCTCTTGCCCTGACATGAAATACTATTTCATGAAGGAGTGTTTGAACGTGCAACACAAAGCAACACCTGCCGCAACCTTGCGGAAAAGTCTCAAAGCCCGACATATGACGATGATCGCCCTTGGGGGCTCCATCGGAACAGGCCTGTTCCTTGCCAGTGGAGGCGCGGTTGCAGAAGCCGGACCCGGAGGTGCCCTGCTGGCTTATGCAGCGGTCGGCCTCATGGTTTACTTCCTGATGACCAGCCTCGGTGAGCTGGCTACGTTTATGCCTGAATCCGGCTCTTTTAATACCTATGCAGGCCGCTTCGTCGATCCGGCTTTTGGTTTCGCCATGGGCTGGAACTTCTGGTACAACTGGGCCGTGACGATTGCCGCAGAGTTGGCAGCGGCGACCGTGCTGATCAAATACTGGTTTCCCGAAAGTCACTCCGCTTGGTGGAGTTTGTTATTTCTGGCCGTGATCTTCGCGTTGAACGCGCTGACAGTCAAAGGCTACGGTGAATCCGAATACTGGTTCGCCATGATTAAAATTGTGACCGTGGTTATCTTTCTCGCCGTGGGTGTGCTGATGATCTTCGGCATTATGGGAGGTCCAGCCATTGGCTTCGCTAACTTCACTGTGGGCGATGCCCCGTTCCACGGCGGATTTTTCGCCGTATTGGGCGTATTCATGGCCGCAGGCTTTTCCTTTCAGGGAACCGAGCTGATCGGGGTAGCCGCCGGAGAGAGCGAAAACCCGCGTGAAAATGTGCCTCGCGCCATCCGTCAAATCTTTTGGCGCATCCTGTTCTTTTATATTCTGGCGATTCTCGTCATTGGATTGATTATTCCGTACACCAATCCGAATTTGCTGCGGGGAGATATCAGTGACATCGGGGTCAGCCCGTTCACACTGGTATTTGAAAAAGCGGGGCTTGCGATTGCCGCCTCCGTTATGAACGCCGTTATTTTGACTTCCGTATTGTCGGCAGGTAATTCCGGGATGTACGCGGCAACACGTGTATTGTACGCTTTGGCACGGGAAGGCAAAGCCCCCCGTTTCCTCGGACATATCAATCGGCGCGGCATTCCCATGAATGCACTGCTGATCACGACCGCTGTCGGTATGCTGGCCTTCCTCGCCTCCCTGTATGGGGACGGTGTGGTGTACAACTGGCTGCTAAATGCTTCCGGGATGTGCGGATTTATTACATGGGTCGGTATTGCGGTCAGCCATTATCGTTTCCGCCGTGCCTTTACAGCACAGGGTCGCAGTCTGAGTGAGCTTCCGTACAAAGCCCGCTGGTTCCCGTTTGGTCCCTTATTTGCCTTCGCACTATGTATCATCGTGATTATCGGGCAAGGTGCCGATGCCTTTACCGGGCAAGCCATTGACTGGAAAACGATGATCGCTACGTACATGAGTGTGCCGCTATTCCTTCTTCTGTGGCTCGGCTACAAATGGATCAAGCGTACCAAAATCGTTCCACTAAACGAGTGTGATTTGGACCCGGATGCGTCTTCCGGTAAATAAACAATAGTAAAAAAGCCCGTCTCCGGGCATATACAGGTGGAAATGCGGATGAACGGTCCTATGGATCAGATCAGGTTCATCAGCATCTTCTCCCTGATATGTGGAGATGGGCTTTTTTTCTGTTATTCGGAAGAAGAAGCAATCGGAGCTGTCAAAGACATAGACAAGGCACGACGGCTAAAGATGCCATAAATCACAGCAATCAGCGTCAGCAGTGCAGAAAACAAGTACAAATTAACGATGCCCAGATGATCTGCAATCCAGCCCATCAGCAATAGCGAGATGCAAAACGTCATGCTCGTCAGCGTAGCCTGTGCGGATAGCACCTTGGGTAAATCGTGCACAGATACACTCATTTGCATCATCGTACGGCGGGATACGACGGACATTTCCGCAGGCAATCCCATCAACAGTACGATCAGCAGCGTCAGCGGCGGTAATGTGTTAAGCGCATACCAAGCCGTTAACAGTCCATAGCAAGCCATCCCCACCAGCATCGCGGGCAGCAGTCTGCGCTGTAAATACTTGACACTAGCGAGAACAATGATCCCGCCGCCAATCGCGCCTGCAAAATACGCCGCATTAATGTATCCCCACCATGCCTCGCTTTTGTGCAACACCTGCTGAGCGAAGGCAAGCGTGAATGCTCCTACCCAAACCGAACCACCCAGCAGGTCGATCATATCCATAAAAATAAGAGCTTTGAGCCTTCGGCTGGCTCCGATAAGACTCCACCCTTCGCGCAATATTTCCTTTTTGCGCTTGGGAGGTAACGCCGGGCTCTCCGACTCCGGGCCATACAGTGTATCTTCCAACTGTGCGGGCGATGTTGAAGCCAAAACGTCTCCGCTTCGCACCCGAGTTCCGGGTTGCAGTAAATAATGGGCTTTGCCCTCTAGCGGATCACGGATCAAGCTGGTAAAGATCAGGGCCACCGTATACAGCCCGCAAGCGACCAGCAGTGTTTTTTCCGAGCCCATCACGGCGACGAGCACACCGCTAAGCCCCCATCCGGCCAATTGCACTGTCTGATCGCTGACCGATACGAGACTGTTCGCACGCATCAACCCTTCCCCGGACGCAAGGCGCGGAATCAGCGCATTACGTGCAGGTGTGGTCCAACCGTCCAGAAAGGACATCGCTGCTACCAGTGTAAACACAAGCACCCATACCGGGTTTGTGCCCGCTGACCACAAATGCCCCAACAGGAGAGCGAAGAAAGCCAGTTGGCCAAATTGGGAAACGAACAGAATAAATGGAAGCTGGAATCGGGCCAATATCAGCGGTGCTAAAAAGCCGCTAATCATCTGTGCGCCCATTCGCAACAACGGAACGAGAACCGAGGAAAAGATCGAATTCGTTTCATGAAACACCAGAGAAACCAGCGCCATGATATAAAGAATATCGGCCGCATTCGACATCGTCTGCGTGCCGAGCAGATAAGTAAAAGAACGCTTATGCATATGAATAAAATACTCCCTTATGAATGTAGCTTTTTCTATTGCAGCAAAATGATCAGGTCCATTTCAGAGTTACACGGAGATTTCCGGTGCTGCCTAAATCCGTGATCTGATAGGAGATGGTTTTTAACCCGAGCTGATACAACGATTGTAAATCTTCTTTGAGACTTCGCTCTGTCCCCTGATAGCCAAAGGTAAGCGTGGCCCCTCCCTTATTAATCTCTTTGCGAACCTGCTCCTTGATTTCGGAGGATGATTTAACCAGACCCTTGCCGTCTTGCAGCGGATATTCCAGGTTATTGTACAGCTTTTGATACACAGCAGCCTTGGGTCCTCCCGCAGCTATCAACCCCGACAATGTCTGTCGATACGATGTGTTCGCCTGAGGATACTGTTTAACCCAGGAGTGATCCCTGCGCATTTCCGAATCAGTCAATTGATAATACGAAGTGCTTACCTCGTTGCCACGATCCGGGGTCGGATCATCCCATGTCGTATCCATGTGATACCAATGTCCATCCAGCAAAACAAGATTCCATGCATGCAGCTGGCCTCCTGCTCTTCCCTCTACAATCCGGTTGGTAATCCCAGAGCGTTCCAGCATTTTGTAGGCCAGCAAGGAATAGCCCTGACACACCGTGCTTCCGGTTTTCAGGCCATCGTATGCCGTGTACTTTTGCTGCGTTTCATCATATTTCAAACGAACCACGATCCAGTCATGAATGGCCTTCACCTTCTCATGATCCGTCATCCCCTTCGTAATGATGTCCCCCAGCACAGCTTTAACCGTGCTATCTACATATGCGGTCTGCTCCTTCGTCTCCCGGTAACTCAGACGGATCGTAACCTCAGCGGACGTGGTTGTGCCTGTATAGCTGAATGCGTAGCTTTTGATCGTATAATTCACATACGGGTCGCTCTCCATCGCCTGTTTGATGGCTGTCTGTAACTGCTGCTTAAGACCGTTCACCCGCCCTTGATATGTAAAGGTCAGCGTTTCACTCCGCGTAGCCATTGCCTGTAAAAGCTTATTTTGAAGCTGCTGTGACGATACGGACGGAGCCGGCTTGACCGACGCAGCATATACATTGTTCCCCCACTCCACAGCATGCGGCAGCAACACAGCCAGCGCTGCACCTGCCACCAGGCATTTTATAAGCCTAACCCCGATTTTTCTGTTCATACAGAGCGTTCCTGCCCTTCTTAGCATAATTGTAAACAGCTCTATCTTACCATAAAAACAGCTAACCCAAGCGCTCTAGTTTTGTCGGTTACAGGCGGGCGAGAATCTGGATAAAGACAGGTTTTGACACTACGCTTATCTCCCCGATTGAATAGGCAACAGACAGGCCATACCGTTCACAGAGAGTTTTATCACAGCAGCTTGGCACTCCTTATGATAAGGTACTGGCATCGGAAATCATTGATATTGATTCTCATTCTACATTAGAAAGGCTGAGCACCATGCCAGAATGTATCTCGCTCCTTCGTACTCCACCGGGTCAACCCGTGCGGCTGCAATCTCTTGCCTCTCTTCACCCCTCATTGCGTCGACGCTTAACGGACATGGGCATTGACGAAGGCTCCATTATACGGTTAAAAAAAATCAGTCTGTTGGGCGGCCCTATTGTTATTGAATGCAACGGTCAACTGGTCGGCCTCCGTCAAAATCAGGTAAAACAACTGGAGGTCGTTCCTTCATGGACATGATCGCTCTATTCGGTAATCCCAACACGGGGAAAACCTCATTATTCAACAAGCTGACTCGTACGTATGCAGAGGTAGGGAACTGGTCCGGGGTTACGGTGGAAAAGAAAACAGGTCTGCTGCGCGACAAGTCTGCCGTTTTGGTGGATTTGCCAGGTGCCTATTCCTTGCTTCCACTTTCGCTGGATGAAGGTATCGCTACCCGTTATTTGCTGGAAGAACCGCCTGCGGCTTTGATTAACATCGTGGATGCCTCCCAGCTCCAGCGTAATCTGTACCTGACTGTACAACTGCTGGAATATGGCCGTCCGCTCGTACTTGGCTTAAATATGACCGACGTAGCCGATGCCACGGGCCTTCTAGTGAACAAGGAATTGCTGGCTGATCAATTGAACGTTCCCATCATTCCCATGGTGGCACGCACGGGCAGTGGCAGTAAGCAAATGCTCGCATCACTTCGAGAGGTACGACATTCGCCAAATTCCTTCCAGTTGGATTACGGCCCTGCCGTCGAAGCCGCTATAGCAGATATTTGCAGCTTGCTGACGAATACATCTGTGCCAAACCCTCGGTGGGCAGCTCTACAGTGTCTGGAAAACAATCCTGTCGTTATGGAATGGATGACGAATGAGGTACAGCATGAAAAAATAACGGATCGCATCCAGCGTTGCGAGAAAGAACTTCTCCGTGAAGGCTATTCGGCTACTCCCGCTCAGCATATCCGTTCTATACGTACAGCGTGGATCGCTGATCTGTGTACAAAGGCGCTCGACACGTCCAAACTCAAGCCGCACAGTCTGACAGACAAGCTGGACGCACTGCTAACCCATCGGTATCTGGGGATTCCGATCTTTTTGCTGCTGATGTACGCTACCTTCAAGTTCACCTTCGATTGGGCGGGTACTGTTCTTTCAGATATGCTGGACGGATTTTTTTCAGGGACACTAAGCAGTTGGATTTCTGAATTGCTCGTTCACTTGAACGCGTCCGCTTTTACGCAAAGTCTAGTCGTGGACGGCATCGTGGCGGGAGTCGGGGGCGTGCTCGTTTTTCTGCCTCAGATCGCCATTTTGTTCCTTATTATTTCGCTGATTGAAGACTCCGGGTATATGGCACGGGTCACGATATTAATGGACCGTCTCATGCAAGCTGTCGGCTTGAACGGGAAAAGCTTCATTCCCTTTATTATCGGCTTTGGCTGTAATGTTCCAGCCATTATGGCGGCACGTACGATTGAACAGCCCAGAGAACGCCTCATTACGACGTTGCTGGTACCCTTCATGTCCTGCTCCGCCCGCCTGCCAGTCTATGCGTTGTTTGCGGGCGTATTTTTCCCAACACACGCAGCAAGCATCATCATGCTGATGTACGTGCTAGGAATCGTCGTGTCGCTTGTACTTGCGAAGGTTTTCTCCAAGGTATCCTTTTTGTCGGGTGAGCCTTCCCTCTTCATCGTGGAGCTTCCCCCTTATCGTGTGCCGCAAGCTCTTACACTGTTTCGCAGCACGTGGGAAAAGGTTAAGGGCTTCGTCCGCAAAGCTGGAACGATTATTCTCGCAGGGTCCGTCGGTATTTGGCTTTTGTCCAATTTCGGCCCCCAAGGGTTCGGTGCAGAAATGAATGACAGCCTGCTTGCCACTGTTGGAGGATGGTTCGCCCCCATACTGGCCCCTCTCGGCTTCGGTACCTGGCAAGCAGGCGCATCCCTGCTCACAGGCTTTATGGCCAAGGAGGTTGTGGTATCGACGATGAATATCATTTACCACGTTCCGGACATGCAGGGACTAGAAATGCAAGTAAGGCATGCCTTTACGCCGTTAGCCTCTTTTAGCTTCATGGTGTTCATTCTGTTGTATGTGCCATGTCTGGCCACGGTAGCGGTCATTCGTAAAGAAACCCTTTCGTGGCGCTGGACCGGATTTTCCGTGATCTATCCTTTGACCGTTGCATATATTATTGCCGTTGTGATCTATCAGTGTGGCAGATTATTAGGTTGGGGTTAAGTTAGAGCCCTATGAAAATAGAAGGAAGTGGATTCCATGATCAATATCATCATTTTACTGGTGATTCTCGGTTATAGCGCGTGGGTGTTCGTACGCTTTTTGCGAAAAAGCCGTCAAGGTGCTTGTGCCGGATGCTCATCGAGCAAATCATGTCCGGGCTGTGCCACGAGTGCTGTGAAGGAAGACCAAGCGAACATCAACAGAAATATCTAATCCAAGCTTAGCATCCCCATGAAAAAAGCGTCTGCGGGTTTATCCTGACCCGAAGACGCTTTTCCTTTACTCTCAAACTCACAATATTTAGCGGTATTCCGCCAACCGTTCATTTAGCTCCCGCGTGTGCAGGTAGACTTCACGATACAGCTCATACAGGCCTTCATATTGAACCACACGTTCCGGGTCTGGCGAGTATCTGGCTGCTTCACGGAGAAAAGATTCCGCGCACGCTTGCAACGATTCAAACCAGCCGCTTCCGTAAGCGGCCAGCATCGCCGCCCCCAAGGCAGGCCCTTGCTCGCTTTCCAGCTTGATGATATCCGCGTTAAAAATATCTGCCTGCATTTGCAGCCACGCTTCATTACGCGCACCGCCGCCGATGGAAATGATCTCATTCACCGCTTTGCCCGTTCCTCTGAGAATATCAATGGATTCCTTGAGCGAGAATGTAATTCCCTCCAGCACCGCCCGTGTAAAATGTGCGAGCTTATGCCCCGCATCCATCCCGATAAAGCTGCCTCGAATGGTTGCATCAGGATGAGGGGTACGTTCGCCGACAATATAAGGCGTAAACAGCAGCCCGCGGCTACCCGGCTCAATCGAGTCCACACCTTCCAACAGTGCATCAAAGGAATGCTCCGGTGCAAAGGTATCCTTAAACCACGTCAGGCTGTACCCGGCCGCGAGCGTAACGCCCATAATATAATAAGCATCCTGCTCACTATGATTAAAAAAATGCGCCCGACCCTGCACATCAATATCCTTGCGCTCCTCATAGGAAAGCACAACGCCTGAGGTGCCAATGCTGCACAAGGTGCGGCCTTCGCTCAAAATACCAGCGCCAATCGCACCACATGCGTTGTCCGCGCCACCTGCATACACCTTCGTTGCAGGCGAAAGTCCGGTCTGCTCCGCAATCTCCGGCAGCAGCGTGCCTGTCTGATCGAACGATTCCACCAACGGTGGGAACAGAGTCAACGGCAGTTCGAAAGCAGCAGCAATCTCTTGGCTCCACTGCTTTTTGGCCACATCCAGCAGCAGCGTGCCCGCCGCATCCGAATACTCCGTTGCCAGTTCTCCCGTCAGGCGATACCGCACATAATCCTTCGGCAGCATAAAATGGGCTGCACCAGCCAGCACGTCCGGCTCATGCTCCTGCACCCACAGCAGCTTGGGCAGCGTAAAGCCTTCCAGCGCCCGGTTACGCGCGATACTTAGCAGATCCGGTCCGAGCTGTTCTTCAATGCGGCGGCACTGCGCCGTTGTACGTGTATCGTTCCACAGGATGGCTGGACGAAGCACTTGGCCGTCCTTGTCGGTCAGCACAAGCCCGTGCATCTGTCCCGAAAAGCTAATGCCGTCCACAGCATCTGCCTCGCCGATTCCAGCCTTTTCCACGAGCTGCTTCAGTGCTGTTAACGTACCGCTGACCCAATCCTCGGGATGCTGCTCGCTATACCCTGCCTTCGGTTGATGGAGTGGATAAGACTGGGAGGTTTCAAAAGCCACCTGTCCCTTGCGGTTGACCAGCACCGTTTTGACCGCGCTGGTACCCAAGTCCACGCCGATGACGTAGCGCTCTTGCTCCTGTTTCTGCTTTTCCTGCATCGAAATTCCTCCTTTCCTGTTACCATATAGACGCTGTCTCATGTATAGGTTCTGGCATTAATCCGCTAAAATGTATTGATTTAATGTCGCTTTCAGATACTCCTGACGACCGGATACGTTTTTGCGTGGTGCTTCGTTCGCCAGTGCATATTCAGCCAAAGAAGCAAGCGTTGCTTTACCGGATACGATGTCTGCTCCAATACCTTCTTTAAAGCTGCTATAGCGCTTGTCGATAAAGTCCTCGAACACGCGGTCCTCGATCAGTTTGGCAGCTACCTTCAGGCCTTTCGCATACGTATCCATACCTGCGATGTGTGCGAGGAACAAGTCTTCTGGCTCAAACGATGCTCTGCGCACCTTGGCATCAAAGTTGATACCGCCGCGACCCAAGCCGTCATTTTGCAGCACTTCATACATGGTCAGGGTTGCATCATACAGATCAACCGGGAATTCGTCCGTATCCCAGCCCAGCAGCAAATCTCCCTGATTTGCATCCAGTGACCCCAGCATGCCGTTAATCCGTGCTACACGCACTTCATGATCAAAAGTATGACCCGCCAAAGTTGCATGGTTAGCCTCCAGATTGAGCTTGAAATGCTGATCCAGATCATATTTTTGCAGGAAAGCAATCGTCGTTGCCGCATCAAAATCATACTGGTGCTTGGTTGGCTCCTTCGGCTTCGGCTCGATCAGGAACTGGGCATCAAAGCCGATCTCCCGCGCATAGTCTACGGCCAGATGGAACATCCGTCCCAAATTGTCCTGCTCCAGCTTCAAATCTGTATTCAGCAGCGTATCGTAGCCTTCACGGCCTCCCCAGAACACATAGTTGTCCGCGCCCAGACGTTTGCCCACTTCCAACCCTTTTTTAATCTGGGCTGCAGCGTGAGCGTATACATCTGCATTGCTGGTCGTTGCCGCTCCGTGCAAATAACGAGGATGACTGAACATATTCGCCGTGTTCCACAGCAGCTTTTTACCCGTTGCCTTCATATGATCTTCGATCAAATCCACGATGGTATCCAGGTTGCTGTAAAATTCCTTGAGCGACGCGCCTTCCGGAGCAATATCAACATCATGGAAAGCAAAATAAGGCAGGTTCAGCTTATCCAGCAGTTCAAAAGCAGCTTCCACACGGGCCTTCGCCAAATCCAGCCCGGTAAACTTGGACCACGGACGCTCCGCCGTCTCTACCCCAAATGGATCGGAGCCACCTGCAACAAGTGTATGCCAATAGGCCATGCTAAAACGCAAATGCTCTTCCATTGTTTTCCCAGCCACAATTTCCTGAGGATTATAAAATTTGAACGCAAAAGGATTATTGGATTGCTTGCCCTCAAAATTAATTTTAGATACCTGCTCGAAATAAGCCATTAATAAGTTCCTCCTTTGTGGTAACCGTTATAGCAATCTTTATAGTAAACGTTTACAAAAAAGATTCTAGCACAGCCAAAAGACTTTGTCTATTGCTTAAACTAAGTTTGTTTTTATGATATACTATTGGGAATTACACCAACAGGAAGTGAAAAAATCATGAATGTCACTGGCGATCAGGCGCTTGTCAAAAAGCTGAATAAATCCATTGTGCTGGAGCGTATTCGCCTCCATGCCCCCCTATCCCGAGCACAATTATCCAGTCAAACCGGGTTAAATAAGGCTACCGTCTCCAACCTGGTGGCGGAGTTGATCACCGACGGGCTTGTATATGAAACGGGATTAGGTGAATCCAGTGGCGGTCGCAAGCCTTTAATGCTGCTGTTTAACAGTCGTGCGGGCTTTGTTCTCGGCATCGAGGTCAGCGTGCAGTATATCAAGGGTGCTCTGACCGATTTGGCAGGAACCATTGAAACAGAGCTTACCTTCCCCCTTGCGCAGCATGATCCTGCTTTTGTTATGGAGCAGATTCAAAAGCTGGTTCAGGGACTGATGCAGACAGCCCCTCAATCCCCTCACGGTATCGTCGGTATTGGGCTAGGGGTGCCGGGTATGGTGGATGAATCGGGAACTGTTTTGTTCGCGCCCAATCTGGGCTGGGAAGAGGTTCCGTTGCGGCATCAGCTTGAGGAAGAGCTTGGCCTTCCCGTGGTGGTGGATAACGAGGCCAACGTCGGCGCACAGGGCGAGCTGTACTATGGTATGGACGGTGAGCATCGGCAACTGGTGCGGGATCTGGTCTACATCAGTGCAGGGTCCGGGATTGGGGCCGGGATTATCATTGACGGCAAGCCGTATCAAGGAGCCTGGGGGTACGCCGGAGAGACGGGTCATATGTCCATTGATTGGAACGGGCGGCTCTGCTCCTGCGGTAGCCGGGGCTGCTGGGAACTATATGCTTCGGAGAAGGCGTATGCGGCATCCACTTTCAAGCTGCCCGCACACAGTACAGCGGAATTACTGCCGTTTGCCCTGCAAGGTGACACGAATACGTTAAGCGTCTTTCGTGATATCGGGCGATATTTGGGCGTGGGCATTACCAACATTGTGAACAGCCTCAACCCCGGAATGCTTATCATCGGCGGTCCACTGGCGGAAGCCAGAACATGGCTGGAACAGAGTATGCGTGAGGTGATTGATGAACGTGCCTTGCCCTATCACCGACGGCAGCTGCAAATCCGTTTTTCCACGCTTGGCAGCCGTTCGACCATGCTGGGTGCAGCCTACGCGGCGACTGCTCCTTTTCTCGGGCGTGTAAGGGTATCTTTGTAATGAGAACCAGCTCTACGTATCAACCTTTATGCATATTATTCAATTAGTCAAATATAATAAAAAGACTCTAAGTAATTATATTAGTTTTCCCCCCTCACTCTGCGACTTATTTTTTGGGAACAATACTTCGCTTATTTATTTTTATAAAAATTCATATTATGAATAATTTTCCCAAATTCTAATTACTGCTTATTGAAGTACAATTGTTTTACAAAATATTATTACAAATCTTTTTTTATTCCATTTGATAGTCTCGAATGATAGGCAGAAATTCATATAAAAGGAAGTGACTTTATTAGTTGCTACAGTTCTGCCATTATTTCAAACTATAAATATCCAAAAAGGTGGAATACAAATGAAGAAGCTTTATGGATTAAGCGTTTCATTAATGTTGGCGTTTGTTCTTTTCCTGCTTCCTATTGTTGCTTCCGCGGCACCTACCCCACCACTGACAAGCCTCGAAATCGTCGGAATTACCTCTGATGGATACAACTATGAGTGGAGCAATGCTCATCTATCTGGAACAGAAGGCGTGATAGCTGTTCAGGTCAGAGGAACGATTTGGGGATCTCCTCCAAAACCAAACATTGTACAAGATGGTACTATCATTCCTACCACACAAGCCCTGCCCAATGACTATATAACAGATTCGGGAAATAATGTAATTGGCACGATCTACTATCGCGCTTTTGATCTTAGCGACGTAACTTCAGGACTTCTTTTTGCAACCGCCCAAGATTACTATCCTCCTAATAGAACCTTCACTGATAATATTGCTATCACCGTTGAAAAATAAAAACAGAAAAAGGTAAATGTTTACAACATTTTTGCCGATAACAAGAATGAGAACATTAACAAGGAGGGCTTATTCTTGGCAATTAGCGCAAAAATCAACGGGCAATTTACATCTGAATTTGCGGCTTACACTAAACTGACGCTTGTAAACCGTATTCAAAATCAAGTATGCCACATTCCAAACACTCCCCAATCCAAATCCATGAGTTTTCAACAGTTCATGGATGCGATACAGAAGGATCAGGAAGTGAACCACAGTAATGCTCGTCGTATATCAACTGATGAAGAAGCAAATAATCGTATCTATCAGCAGAAAAATGGATTTAATGTGTTTTCTAATCAAAGATTTACGACTATCGAGAAAGCCTACGAATTAGGATTAGTTGATCGGAAAGGTATTCTAATCTCATCCTTCAATGCCCAAGGATAAGATTTCAGAATTCAGGATTTGTAAAAGGGATGCTTCGTGAGTACTACGAAGCATCCCTTTTACAAATTAATTGCTCCTCGGTTGGCAACGCTTCCAGAGTAAGCAAATCTTGTATGGACAGCATAAAAAAACCGCCCTGATAAGATATCAAGGCCGATCCATGTTAATGTTTAAAGTTAAAACGGCACGACAGAGATCATCTCCCTGCGGGATAGGAATGGAACTAATTTTCCATCCATGAGGTGCCCCCAAGCGGGTACACGCGAGTGCCTGCATCAGCGTATTTGAAGTAATGGATACTCACTACTTAGTTATATTAAAAGCAATTTCTCACAAAAAATCAAACCAACTGATCACAGCCTAAGACTGTATTTTCACGAATATTTTTGTAAAAACAGGCCCCCATCGCAGTACGTAACTGCAGCGAAGGCCTTTTTTAAAACCATACGACGATCACAGAACCGTCGTCTGTTATGAAGTTGGATTAAGCGTTCAACACTTTTTCAAACTTGGTTTTGTTCATGCCGGAAATACGTTCTTCTCCGATCAGGGTCAATGGAACGGCACGAATGCCCATGTCCCAAACTTCTTGAGCGAAAGCATCATTGGTTTCGATGTTGCGTTCTTCGTACTCTACACCCTTCTCAGTCAAATAGCTTTTCACTTGACGGCAATGCGGGCAGTTTGTGGATGTGTATACAATCGCTTTTTCCATGAATATCACCTCATAAATTATTTTTTAGAAATTATATATATATTCATACTTGTACGAAATATTACAGGGCCAGCGCGCTGTGCTCCAGGCTTTCGATATACTTCTCGCTATCCATAGCGGCCATGCAGCCGCTGCCTGCTGCTGTAATCGCTTGTCTATAGCGTGTATCCTGTACGTCGCCACAAGCGAATACCCCAGGTACGTTCGTTTCGGAAGTACCAGGATTTACAACGATATAACCGTTCGCATCGGTTGTGATTTGACCACCCAGGAAGCCAGTATTCGGATGATGACCGATCGCCACGAATACGCCGCTAACTGTAATAATTTCCTCTTTACCTGTTTCATTATTCAATACTTTCAAGCCAGTTACCCCGTTCTCGTCAGCAATCACTTCTACAGGAGTACGATTCAGTGCCCATTCGATTTTAGTGTTTGCACGAGCGCGGTCCTGCATAATTTTGGAGGCGCGCATTTCTTCACGACGATGCACCAGCGTTACTTTGGAAGCAAAACGTGTCAGGAAATTTGCTTCCTCCAACGCCGAGTCTCCACCACCGATAACAACAATTTCTTTGCCACGGAAAAAGAATCCGTCACAGGTTGCGCAAGTGCTCACGCCACGTCCAATGTTATCCTGCTCGCCCGGAATACCCAGGTATTTCGCAGTCGCACCTGTGGAAATGATCAGCGTATCTGTAACCAATTCGCCCAAGCCCTCCACATCCAATGTGAACGGACGAGCGGCTGTGTCGACCTTGTTCACCCAGCCTGTGCGGAATTCAGCACCGAAACGCTCTGCTTGCTTACGCATATTATCCATCAGATCGGGTCCCATGATTCCTTCGGGAAAGCCAGGGAAGTTTTCAACTTCTGTTGTTGTAGTCAATTGTCCGCCCGGTTGCGGTCCTTCAATCACCAGTGGACTCATATTTGCGCGTGCCAGATAAATAGCAGCTGTCAAACCGGCAGGGCCGGTACCTATAATAATGGACTTGTACATATCTTTGTTCCTCCTAAAATATGATAAGAATGATATAGCGAATTTTCGGTACCGGGAGATGGGCTAATGCATATACTCTAAAAGTAGTTCTGCCAGACGCTCATTCAAAAATGTGGACACCCGGATCTTGCAAAAACGATTCACATATTTAATATCTTTTTATGACTTAGACTGATTCTAAATCCTAATTCCATTATGCGGAAAGAGCTGCAAACAGTCAAATGAAGTTTTCATGAAGCGAACCTTAAAGATTAATAAGGTATGGAGGGATTATCCCGATTATGAGTGACATGTTTGTAGGCAGCCTTATTTCTGCCCTGTCCACCGGGCTCGGTGCCGTGCCCATACTGTTTATGCGTAAAATTACGCACCGTCTTCGTGATGTACTGTTGGCTTATGCTGCGGGGATCATGACTTCTGCATCTGTGTACAACCTCATTCCCGAGGCCATCAATCATTCCAACTGGTTCGTGCTGTCTGCGGGGATTTTACTCGGCTGTCTTGTGCTGTTAGTGATGGAAATGTATATTCCACATGCCGATCTGGAGAACCCGGATTCCAAAACCTTTCATCTGGAGTCCAAATCTTTTCTCATCATCGCGGCCATTACACTGCATAATTTGCCCGAGGGACTTTCCGTCGGGGTCAGCTATGCGAGCGAAACTCAAAATCTTGGTAATCTCATTGCCTTTTCCATCGGTCTGCAAAATGCCCCGGAAGGCTTTATCGTCGCTCTATTCCTCGTGAATCAAAACATTGGGCGCTTCAAGGCATTGGGCATTGCTACCCTCACCGGGGCCGTTGAAATTATTACAAGTCTGATTGGATTTTATTTGAGCAGTTGGGTTAATGGACTGGTTCCTTACGGTCTTGCCTTTGCCGCAGGAGCGATGATGTTTATCGTCTACAAGGAGCTGATTCCCGAAAGCCACGGGGACGGGAACCAGCGTATCGCAACCTTCTCTTTTATTCTCGGTCTGATTACGATGATTGGTCTAACCGAATGGCTATAGCCGTGTATCACAAAAAGGCTGCCCTCTGCCTGTAGTCCAGACAGAAGAGCAGCCTTTTCAGGGATGGCTCGTTCGTAATTCATTTTTTTCGGTTCATAGAACGCAGCGCTTCACGATATTGCTCGTCCTCGCTTTTGTGCGTCTCACGTTCTCCATGGTTATTTCTATGCGGTTCTTCCTTTTCTTCGCCCTTTCCGGCAAATCCGCGTAAAGCCGCCCGATAGTCCTGATCCCCGTAGGAATCTTTGGTGTGTACGCTAACTCTCATCGGCCTGGTATTGGT
Source organism: Paenibacillus sp. RC21 (assembly GCF_044907935.1). Lineage (NCBI taxonomy): Bacteria > Bacillati > Bacillota > Bacilli > Caryophanales > Paenibacillaceae > Paenibacillus > Paenibacillus sp. RC21. The sequence goes on along the minus strand of NZ_JBIYCS010000007.1, from coordinate 166,831 downwards.
ATCTACGTCAGACTCCTCATGATGAATCTCCGCGTCCGCAGCCTTATGGCGCGTCTCTCGCGTAGAATCAGGATCCGGCAACTCCCTCGCCTTGGGCTCCACTTCCACCGGATAAGGACGTTTGCTTCTTTGCCGTGAATCCTCGTCGGACGGGCTGACCGCTTTTTTGGGAGAGGGTTTACGCGCCATTTTCGTGTTGAATACCAGCAAAAAGATAAAAGCAACCGCAGCTACTACGATAAAAGCAATAGTCATGAGCGGCCTCCTATTCTCTGCCAGCGTTACGGTACCGTCCCGCCGTCTCAGCGACCCGTTGGCCCAAAGACCGACCAAGTGCAAGATCATCACCCGTTGGGAAATTGGGCGGACCGTTCGGGTCTGTCTCCACCGGACACGTCACCCCTACGCCGTAATAGGAGCCGTATAGCGCATTTTCCGTAATATTAGCTGGCAGCCCTACGATAATCATGCCTTGATGCAGCATCGGAGTAATCAAATTCAGCAGTGTGGATTCCAAGCCGCCATGAACGGTAGCAGTTGTGCAGAACACCGCTCCGATTTTATCTACCAGCTTGCCCTGCGCCCACAGATACCCGAGCTTATCAATCCAGCTTTTCAAGCCACTGCTGATCGTTCCAAAATGACCCGGGCATCCCCAAATGATCGCGTCTGCGTTCACCAGTTCATTCACATCGGCTTCATCGACATGCTTCAGCAACACTTCTGTGTGCTCATGGCGTGCGCCTTCTGCAATGGAACGAGCAAGACGCTCCGTATGGCCATTTTCACTGTCATATACAATCATGATTCTGGTCGTCATTATGCGCATCATCCTTTGTCAGCAAAATCATCCTTTTCACATGCGCTCTTATCCTTCCCTAAAATCCGGCTGAATATTGTGAAACTTTTGGCGCATACTTTGAAAATCCAAGAACTAGGGAGGCATGTACACATGAATTCACGCGCCATATTGGTCAACCTGCTGGTTATTATCATTATTCTGGCAGGTGGCGGAGCCGCCGCCTATTACTACAATCAATCCGCTAACTACATAAAAACAGACAATGCCCAAGTGAGCGGACAAGCGGTCACCGTTGCCTCTCCAAGCGCGGGCAAGCTTACAGGCTGGAACGCTGAAGTCGGCAAAACCTACACGGCTGGAAGCACACTTGGCAGTGTAGAGGGTGGCGGAAGCCGGGTTAGCATCACCATTCCAACCGATGGCACCATTGTGCAGCAATCTGCGGTCAACAACTCGATTGTCGGAGCGGGTACGCCTTTGGCCAAGGCTTTTGATCTGAACAATTTATGGATTACCGCCAATATAGACGAAACGGCTGTGCAGGATCTTCAGGTGGGGCAGACGGTGGATGTATATATTGATGCATATCCCGACACGTCCCTAAGCGGCAAAATCGAAAAGATCGGTTTGGCGACGGCCGCCACCTTTTCGCTGCTCCCTACCTCCAATACTACTGCCAACTATACCAAGGTGACGCAGGTCGTGCCTGTTAACATTTCCATTCAAGGCTACAAAGGACTGGGCATTATCCCGGGCATGAGTGCAAGCATCAGAGTACACAAGTAGGAGGCTGTCATGGAACAAAAAATGTCCATCGGACGAATCCTGTCCGTACTGCTGCTGGGCGCCTTCATTTCTATTTTGAATCAAACCCTGCTGAATGTGGCGATTCCGCATTTGATGAACGACTTCAATGTATCCGCAACTACCGTTCAATGGCTATCCACCGGATATATGCTGACCAACGGGATTCTGATTCCGATTACCGCCTTCATGATTGAGTCGTTCGGGACACGTGCGCTGTTTATTTCCGCGATGGGGCTGTTTACTGCTGGTTCTGTCGTTTGCGCCGTCAGTACCGGCTTTGCGCCTATGCTGGTCGGACGCATCATTCAGGCCAGCGGAGCGGGTATTATCATGCCAGTGGTTATGAACGTGTTCCTGACCGTATTTCCCCCGGAAAAACGGGGGGCAGCCATGGGAACGATGGGCATCGCGATGATGTTTGCCCCAGCGATAGGACCCACTTTATCCGGCTGGATAGTGGAGCATTACAGCTGGCGGCTGCTATTTTTACTGGTCATTCCGCTGGCGATCATTGATATTCTGTTTGCCGTACGCTGGCTGAAAAATGTGTCCAAGCTGACGTATCCTCATTTTGACCTGCTGGGAACGATCTTTTCGACCCTTGGCTTTGGCTTCCTGCTGTATGGCTTCAGTTCCGCTGGAGACAAGGGCTGGAGCAGCAATACAGTAGTGCTCACGCTCGCTGCCGGGCTCGTGTTTATTGTAATGTTTGTCGTACGCGAGCTGAATATGAGACAGCCCATGCTGGAGTTCCGTGTGTTTAAGTATGATATTTTTACGGTATCCACGCTGGTCGGCGCTACCGTCAATATGACGATGTTCGGCGGAATGCTGCTGCTGCCGATTTATCTGCAAAATATACGCAGCTTTACACCGCTGCAATCCGGTTTGCTGTTATTGCCCGGCGCACTGCTGATGGGTGTCATGTCACCGATATCGGGAGCGATTTTCGACCGCATTGGTGCAAGGCCACTGGCAATTATCGGGTTGATCATTACGGCAGTCACGACATGGGAATTCAGTCTGCTGACGGATGCCACGACCTATGGACACATTATGATCATCTATACGATTCGCAGCTTCGGGATGTCATTGTTAATGATGTCCGTACAGACAGAAGGGCTGAATCAGCTTCCTCCCCATCTGGGCAGCCACGGTACAGCCATGTCCAATACAGTAAGGCAAATTGCCGGGTCTATCGGCACCGCATGGCTCATTACGGTGATGAGCAGCCGGGCTACCATTCATTTGGCGGATTATGCGAATGTGGCTACCACCGCCAATGTTCCTTTAACCCAAGGCGTAGCTGAGCTGGGGCAAACCCTGGCGCAAACGGCTGGAGTTTCGACGGAAACTGGCTCGGCGCTTGCGTTACAGCAGGTATATCGAAGTGCCGTCACAGAATCGACGATCCACGGCATTAACGATGCATTTATCATTGCTACCGGAATTGCACTGGCGGGACTGCTGTTCTCCCTGTTCTTGCGGCGGTCTATACCTCGACGGAGATAAACCTGCAACACGATAGGTGTTCGGTGAAAATAAAGTATTAGACTGGAGTCGTTGATTTAACGCGATTTTAAAATTAAAAAATCGTCAGCTTTTGAAAAATTAGTTTTAGACTGATCCATTAAACGAAGCAGCGGCGGACCAAGACTTGATAAATAAAGTCTTAGACTGCCGCTTTTATCATTCAACTAGCGTCTCCCGTTAGCTCAAGGGTCAACCCATTTCAGTATATGATGTGCAAAGTATTGTCCAACCTTGGTAGTTCCAGTCTTATCCGTTACAGGGCTCACTAAGAATGTAATGTCTTTAAAGTCAATCTGATAATTCAGTAAGGCTTTTAGAAATGCAGATTACTGTCGTAACCATCTCGATCTTCTTTCCCGATGTAGCCTTACGGTTATACGCATGCTACTCTATAATCACTCAACAGCTTAAACCATTTAACTAAAGGGAGGATGGTTATGATTGATCTGAACAGCAGCGTTAATCTGTTACATGCGTTCAAAGATAATCAGAAGATGCTAAACGCTATTGGTGACGAAACCAGGCAAGCGATTATTATAACTTTAATGCAGAGTGCGGGAACGCCCGGTATGAGGGTTGGGGAAATTACAGAACGAACCAACTTATCCCGTCCAGCAGTTTTGCATCACCTGACTGAGAAATTTGTACCATCTAAAGAGTTACCAGCGAATATCGCATTATTGAGAATACAATTAGTAAAAATGCATGTCTTCAAATTCGAATTAATAAATCTCGTGGCTTCAAATTTAGAGCCTGAAAAGTCAATGGAGAATAGACACTCCTCAAAAGTAAGACCTGACTGATTTTTGACGTGTTCACAGAGACGCAGCGGCACATTTAGACTAAAAAATATAGTCTTAAGTTGCCGCTGTAATATTTTAACTAACGTTCTCCGTTAGCGTAAGTACATTACATTAATTCACCGTCTTAATCTCCAGGCCGTGACATTTAAAGTTATAGTTGGGGTTTTTCATAACCTCTTCTTTCTGAAGTCCATACATGGCTATTTTATAGTTTATTTCTTCTAAGTGTTTAAAACTTTCGTCAATTTTCTTCTGCACTTCCAATTTATGCTGCATCAACATTTCTTCTCTTTGTAAATAGGTAATATTTCCCAATTCATAAAGTTCCTTGTAATCCTTTATTTTTGAAAGAGGCATGCCTGTCTCTTTGAGGCAACGAATAAAAGAAATCCAATCTATTTGTTGTTCGCTATAAACTCTACGGCCTTTTTCGTCACGAGATATATTTGGTAATATCCCTTGCTCTTCATAAAATCGAAGCGTCTTTGCAGATACATTTAAATTCTCCACTACATATGTCATTGAATACAACATCTACTTGTCCCCCTCCTTTAGTTACAGTTACTGTAACTAAATATATATCATAAAGAGAATGACAACGCAAAAAATCTATATTTAACCATATAAAAATAAATACTTGACTTGCCGTAACGGAAACCAATTAAACTGAAATAGAAAAGAAAATATGAGAGCGAGGTTAATGAAATGAATCAGAAATACAGTAGGTTATTTGAATCCTTCACATTCAGAAATGGAATAACAATTAAGAATAGTATCGTTATGGCACCTATGACAACCTGGTCAAGTAATGACGATCTTACCATTTCGGATGACGAAGTAAAGTATTACAAACAAAGAGTGAATGGAGTAGGACTCGTCATTACAGGGTGTACTCATGTTACACCTAATGGGCAGGGTTTTACGAATGAATTCGCTGGGTACAATGATGAATTTACTCCAAGTCTACGAAAATTAGCTGAGGCAGCGAAAAGTGGAGGCGCCCCTGCGATCCTACAGATTTTCCATGCTGGCAATAAAGCCGTGCCTGGATTGGATGCAGTTAGTGCGAGTGCATTGCAACCCGAAGTTACTAATTTAGGTTCAACTTCAGAAACAAGAGAACTATCACATGAGGAGATCTTGTCGATTATACGTGCTTTTGGAGACACAACGAGAAGAGCGATTGAAGCCGGATTTGATGGCGTCGAAATTCATGGGGCTCATGGATTTTTAATTCAGAATTTCTGGTCGCCAGCGACAAATCAACGGACGGACCAATGGGGAGGATCACTTGAAAATCGCTTGCGTTTTCCATTGGCAATTATTGAAGAAATCAAAATTGTCATTGAAAAACATGCTACAAAACCATTCATTTTAGGATTCCGATTTTCCCCTGAAGAATCCTCCAAAGTGGACGGATTACGTATGAAAGACACGTATGAATTAATTGATATCCTTGTTGAACAGGATTTAGATTATATACATGCTTCATTAGACAATGTGTCTTCAAAGCCAGTAGATAGTCAAGATGAAAAAACACGGCTTGAATTAATTCTTGAAAGAGCAAACGGTAAGGTACCTGTGATGGCTGCTGGTTCCATAATAACACCGGATGATGCTCTTAAAGCTATGGAATTAGGTTTGCCGCTAGTCGCCATTGGGCATGCGTTAATTATGGATCCTAATTGGGTTGAAAAGGTCGCAAATGGACGTGAAGCCGAGGTAGATTCTGAATTGAACGTTTCGAAACTCAACCAGCTTAATATTCCAGAGAAACTTTGGAATGTATTTCAAGAAATGCCAGGTTGGTTTAATATTAGTAAATAAAGAGTAGTCCTAAAGGCTACTCAGATTGACGAGAAACCCAAGTCTTTTATGAGACTTCGGGTTTCTTTTGCTGATTCTAAGGTGCTCCGTCCATCCGTAGTTCGATAGGGCAATTCTTGCTGTTGCGGACACACATACCGCGTATGTTTCGATCTTGAAGGCCTTTGCAAATAGAGGGCGTTAAATAACCTGAATCTAAGGCTACCGCTCCAGAATATTGTTGCGTTAAACTGCCCGTTAGCGTAACGATCGATCCTCGATTAATGCTTTTTTTCTCAGTTTGGAAAATAAAAGGATCTACATATTAGTTATGCATAATATGTAGATCCTTTTATTTTAATAAGTTTTTTTCAACCAAGGTCTTGATAATTTTCAGTCTAATACTTTATTTTCCTTTCACGATAGGCTGGCACGCAAAAAAGGAGCATTCATCCCCTGTCCTTTAAGGGATGTGAATGCTCCTTCTCGTTTATCATCTTAGGATCATGATCTTATTTGCTTTATGACCGCAGCAAGCGCAAGCCGTTCAAAATGACAAGCAACGTGCTGCCCTCATGCCCGATAACGCCAAATGGCAAAGCTATATCTTGCACAAAGTTGCTAATGATGAGCAGTAAAATGACACTTACGGCGAAGATCATATTCTGCTTGACCACCCGTTGTGCCTTGCGTGCCAGTGCTACCGTCGGGGCAATCTCTTCGATGCCATCGTTCATCAGCACCACATCCGCGACCTCCAGTGCGGCTCCACTACCATGCATACCCATGCCCAGTCCGACCGTTGCGGCAGCCAGTGCCGGAGCATCGTTCACACCGTCGCCGACCATGACGACATGCCCGTACTGCTCCCGAAGCATGCGAATATGATTGACTTTGTCCTCCGGCATCAGACCAGCGTATACCGCATCGACTCCGGCCTGCGCCGCGATCACGGCGGCGGTTTCCGGGCGATCTCCGGTCAGCATAACGACCTGAATTCCCTGCGCTTGCAGGCGTCTCACCGCCTCCTGCGCCTGTGGCCGCAGCTCGTCGCGCAGTGCCAGCATCCCAACTATCCTGTCATCCGCGAGGATAATGGATACGGTTTTACCCTCGGCTTCCAGCCGGGCACGTGTTTCTACCCATTCCGGCTCTGCCAGCGGGCCAGCGTCATCCAGCGCATCCGTGCGCCCGATTTTCCACCTCACCCCGTCTACCATGCCTTCCATTCCCCATCCGGTTAGAGACTGTACTTGCTCCACTGCGGGAAGCTCTCGCTGCCCCAATTCAGCTTCGGCTTTGGCTACAATCGCTCGTGCCAACGGATGCATGGAGTAGCTTTCTATTGCCGCGACAATGCGTAACAGTTCATTAACATCGTAGCCTGTGGCGGTAATCCAGTCGGTTACAACAGGCGAACCGATGGTCAGCGTACCTGTTTTGTCAAAGGCGACGACAGATGTCAGCGCCATATTTTCCACATGCGCACCACCTTTGAACAGGATGCCCCGACGGGCACGGTTGGAAATAGCCGACAGCATGACTGGCATAATGGACGACACGAGTGCGCATGGTGAGGCCACAACGAGAAATACCATTGCCTTGTAAAATGCCGCTGCCCACGTCCATCCCAATACCATTGGCGCACCTGCAATAACAATCAGCGTAACCGCAACAACAATTCGGGCGTAAATCGACTCGAACCTTTTGATAAACCGTTGGGAATCGGGGACCTCTGTCTGCGCTTCCTCCACCATACGGATGATTTTTGAAAATAGAGTGCCTTCGGAGGATTGACTAACCTCCACGTACAGCACGCCTTCCCCGTTAATGGTGCCCGCATATACCTCGTCACCCGCCGCTTTGTTCACCGGAATGGATTCCCCGGTAATAGATGCCTGATTCACCGCCGAAACCCCCTTGGAAATCCGGCCATCCGCCGGAATCAGCTCGCCCGGCTTCACCAGCAGCAGATCACCCGGCAGCAGTTGCTCAATACCGACCGTTTCTGTCCCCTCGCGGGACAGACGCAAAGCCGTTTCCGGCTTCAACGCCATCAGCTCGGAAATATCCTTGCTGCTGCGCTCGGTGGTATAGCTCTCCAGTGCACCGCTGAGTGCAAAAATGAAGATCAGCATTGCTCCTTCATTCCAATAGCCAATAGCCGCAGCCCCCAATGACGCTGCGATCATGAGCAGGTTGACATCCAGTTCACGTTCACGGACCAGCGTCTCAATGCCTTCTCTAGCTTTAGACCAGCCACCTAGGGCGTAGGAAACCACATACAGGATGACCGCCAGCCATTGCGACCAATGCGAGACGCCCCATGCCATCAGCATAAGTGTTCCACTGCCCAGAGCAGCCTGCATCTCCTTGTTTTTCAGCATGCTTTTGAGCTGGAATTGTGGTTTGCGATTCGGGCCTGGCCGTCCGCTGCCGCTGTTTTTTGAAAGTATCCGATCAGAGGGAGACAATGTCTTTTGAAGTTGTTGAACTGCTTGCATCATGTCACATTCCTTTCCTTTTTTGTTCTTTGTTACTGCATCTCATTGAGAATGATATCCATTGTTAAGTGCCTTAAAATAGCACATGCTGCTTCGGGAAGCCCGAAACAGCATGTTTGGCAATGAGAATGATAATCATTTTTGCATTTATGCAATTATTTTGGTTTAGAGAAACTTTCGCTTTATTATAACCCTTTTCTTCTCCAGTTGTAAACCAACATTCGCCCAAATAAAAAAGATACCTGCGCAAACAGCGCAGATATCCTATATATTTTAAAAGCATGCTGTCATACGAATTGCGTGTTACCTTCGGGATTGGGCTACAGCGGAAACCGCTGGGCGGGGCTTTGTAGAGCAACAGAGCCTTGTTGCTGCTCTGCTTGTTGCAGCAGTCCGAAGCGTGCAGCCGCAAGACGTGCAACGGAAGCTGCTTTTTCCGGGCAAATCACGCCCGTTAGCCCGCTTCCCCAGATGGCAGCTTCATCCAGCGAATCGTGAATAACATCTAACGCCACCCATACGGGCAGCTCGGATTTCACACCCCGAATAGCGTGCGTCATGCATTTTATCGTTTCACTGGTGTTCTCAAAACTACCAGCAACGGGTTGATTCAACCGATGCACGGCCTCGCCATTATATGATGGAATCGGTGCGATTTCCAAAATCACCGCATCGGCAAAACGCGCCATATCTGCGGCTTGAACCGCCTGCTTGATCTGTTGCGCTTTCACTTCCGGCATGAGGTTGGCGCTGGCAGACTCATGAGACGGTTTGGCCTGCCTGTTCCATGTTTGGCTGACGTTGAGCTTCGAGGGGGCATCGACCGTCAAAAGCACGCCTACCCGATATGGAATGCACCGCAGGCGGCCGCATAAGGTCTGCTCCGCAACACCGTCTATCCAGTCCCGGGTTGCCTGGAATTGGTTCACGCCAGCCGGATTGCGCACCACAATCTCCAACTGCGGTTCTCCCCCCCGCTGCACACTTCGCAACGCCGCACGCAGCAACGCCTCCAACTGCATATCTTGCAAGCTTCCGATGCCCACCGCATTGTTTTGTTCGATCAGGGCGATTGTGAGTGGTAATCCGTTCAGAGACTCGAACAAGCCTTCATACTCTGTTTCCAGCAGCCCGATAATTCGCCGGGACAGATGCTCACACAATCCGGGCAAGCCAGATGCCTGATTAAAGGCTTTGTACGTGTCTGATGCACGGGAGCCTGGAATAAGGAGGGGGTCAGGCTCCCCGTCAGGACCATGAATCGTATGCCCGGACTCTGCCGCGTCCAGATAGGCACGGCATAATTCAGCCACACGGCTGGACGACTGCGACAAGGGGCCGTGCAGAAGACTATAGCCATCAAGGCTGCCCATACTTAGACCGATCGTTGACTCCTTGCTTGTATAATTCACATGGGCAGGATTATCAGCATAGATACGTATGAATGTACGCCTGTATTCATCGCCCCACTCCAGCAGTGTGGTCATCGCTTCCCTGTCATCGTTGCCCTTATTCAGCAGCGTTTCCCCTATTAGCTCGGAGTCCGCAGCCAGCAACGCCTCCTCTTGACTGATCCTGCCCTGTTCGGCTAATCCGACCAGCCAGCCCAGCGGGTCTTCCTCCTGTGAGGCAGATACTTCACTGCACCCTGCCAGCACCGACTCGATAGCCAGTCTCTGTGCAGCAGCGACCTTACTCCCTGACTCGGGGTCATCGCAATCCCGATTGTTTTTTTCACTCAATAGTTCTGCGAATACATGCATCAGTTTAGCCTCCATGCTACAAATCCATCCTTTCTCCCGTCAGCAAGTTGGCACACACGAATTTGAGTATCCCACCATAAAAGAAAACGCTTACCTATTAGACGTCAAGTGGAATTCAAATGAGCCTTACCTGTAAGGTCCCTACCTTAACGTATTAGGCGCACCCCACATTTATACATATCTGTAGAACGACAGGAAAGCATAGATTAAACTGCAGCATGAAACGAAAAAAAACCCGGATTTCAAAGGATGAATACATCCGATGATAACCCGAGGGCATTGATTTTTTTATTCAAAAGAACGTACTTTCAGTACACGCATAACATTCAGTACGGCAAGAAGTGTTACGCCCACGTCGGAGAATACAGCCTCCCACATGGTAGCAATACCGAACGCACCCAAAGTGAGAAACACGGCTTTGACGCCTAGTGCAAATATAATATTCTGCCATACGATGCGGCGTGTACGCTTGGCGATATGAATCGCTGTAACCAATCTTGAAGGTTCGTCGTTCATGATCACGATATCCGCCGCCTCAATCGCGGCATCTGAACCCAAACCGCCCATCGCTACACCTACATCCGCCAGTGCGAGCACAGGGGTATCATTAATCCCGTCGCCCACGAACAAAATCTTGTCGCCCGCTTTTTTACTTGCAGACAGTTGTTCAATCGCTTCGGCTTTATTCTGGGGTAACAGCTCTGCACGTACTTCATCCAGACCCAACTGTCGTCCAACGGCCTCTGCAACCGTCCGGTTGTCACCTGTCAGCATGATCGTTTTCACTATACCCAGCTTTTTCAGTGAAGCAATCGTTCGTGCCGCGTCCTCCTTGACTTCATCCGAAATCAGGATGCATCCGGCATACGTTCCGTCTACAGCCACATGAACGACCGTTCCTTCATCCATCGTTCCTGCACGTTGTGCATCGTCAAAAGCAACTTGCTCCCGCTCCATCAGCTTCGCATTCCCGGCCAACACCAGACGACCATCTATCTGCGCTTGAATCCCATGACCGGAAATCTCGCTATATTGCTGTACCCGCTCGGCTTGAAGCTCCTTGCCATAGGAATCACGCAGGGATGCCGCAATAGGATGCGTGGAATGCAGCTCCGCCAAAGCAGCCGTTTCCAGCAGGCTTTCCTTCGTAAATTCTCCGGCAGGATAAATGCCTGTTACACGGAAAACCCCTTTGGTGAGTGTACCTGTTTTATCAAAAACAGCATATTTCACATGGTTCAGTGCTTCAAGATAGTTCCCGCCTTTAATCAGCACACCTGAACGGGAGGCTGCCCCGATGCCGCCAAAGAAGCCCAACGGAATGGATACGACCAGCGCACATGGGCAAGAAATGACGAGGAAAACAAGTGCACGATATACCCAATCTGCAAACTGCGCTCCCGGTACGACGAGCGGTGGAACGACTGCCAGCAGCAGCGCAACGATAACCACAACAGGAGTATAGTATCTGGAAAACTTGGTGATAAACTTTTCGGTCGGCGCTTTTTTGGCGCTCGCATTTTGCACTAGCTCCAAAATTTTGGCGACTGCTGATTCGCTGAATTCCTTGCTAACCTCTACAGTTAAAAGTCCGTTCGTATTGATAAATCCGCTCATCACACTGCTTCCCGGCTCTACGGTACGAGGCACGGATTCACCCGTCAGCGCCGAGGTATCCACATGCGATTTTCCGTCTACAACTTTACCATCCAGCGGAATCTTCTCGCCCGGCTTGATTACTATCAGACCACCTACACGCACATCCTCGGGTGACACCCGATTTACGGAATCAGCCGTCTTCAGGTTGGCATAGTCCGGTCGAATATCCATCAGGTCGCTGATAGATTTGCGCGAACGATTAACCGCAATGCCCTGGAATAGCTCACCGATTTGATAAAAGAACATGACGGCTACGCCTTCCGGATATTGCCCAATTGCAAATGCACCAACAGTAGCCAGCGTCATCAGGAAATATTCGTCAAAAGCCATTCCTCGCACCAGACTGCGCACAGCCTGCATGACTACATCTCCACCAACAATGATATATGCCAGTAAAAACAGTGCCAGCTTGCCTAGGCCCTCTACAGGCAACCACCAGGCAACAGCCGCAACGACTGCACCAATAGCCAAGCGTGTAATCATGCGGCGTATACCGTCTGTACCGTGGTCATGTGTATGCCCGGCATGGCTGTCATCTCCATGCGAATGTGAATGAGCATGTGTGGAATCACCATGATCATGTGCATGTTCGCCATGGTGGTGGCCATCATGGGCATGAACTTCCTCAGCATGTGCTTCATGACTATGAGTATGACCTGTGTGGCTGTGAACTCCATGTTGTTGGCCGTTCTCATGCGTATGTCCTTCACTATGCTCATGACTATGGGTGCGCTCCCCTGCGCTGCCTGCCTGTGCTGCACCCGCCACACTGCGACTGTTCTCACCAGAGCGTCCCCGGGCGCTTTTTACGATCATTCGGACGTGAGGCTCCAGTCTGTGAACCTTCCGTTCCGTTTGACGAAAAATCTCCTCTTTTTGATCCGAGCTTGCTGTCATCGTCAATGTTTTCGTTACAAAATTGACCGAGCAATCAAGCACACCTTCTATTTTACTGACTCCATTTTCAATCTTTAGAGCACAGTTGGCACAATCCAAGCCTTCCAAAATCCATTCGTGCCGTTCCGTTCTTTTCAGAGCATCCATAATCATTGGCCTCCAATTAACTATATATGAGCAACTGTTCATATATTATTTATTAAACTCATTATATTCAGTATCATGAGTAAAAGTCAATGATAATAGCCCCTTTCCGCCAAATAAATCTATTTCATCGGACAAACACCAAAAGAGCGCCAATCGCTTGGCGCCCTGCTTTTTTTCTATCCCAAAATTATTGATGTGAAATGTGCTGGTGGGTTTGCAAAAATATCTGCTCCACATGATTATCATCCAGCGAATAAAACACCGTTTTGCCTTCCTTGCGCCGTTTGACAATGCGCAGATTGCGCAAATAACGAAGCTGGTGAGATACCGCAGACTGCCCCATATTCAACACCTGGGTCAAATCATGTACACACAGCTCCTTCTGGGCCAAAGCGTAGATTAGCTTGATCCGTGTCGGATCACCCAAGGCTTTGAACAGCTCCGACATTTTGTATGCGATGGAATCCTCAACAAGAGAAGATTTTATGTGTTCGATTTCTTTGTCTGAACCGTGACAAGCCGGCTCGCAATCCAAAGCTTCCGTTTCAGAATTCATCCTTTTCACCCCGTGTATTTCGACTTGATGCTCCTATTATAGCAAATTCGTAGAATTTACGAATAGCTTATATTACAGCTTGCCCTGTAACGGAGAATTTTCAAGTCTCAATGCCTGGGTATCCACCCTATATAAAGTTGTGCTAAATAAAGCTTAATTCAACGTTTTTAATGCTTCATCACTGTAAGGCACGAGTTCCTCTATCCGTTTATCACGTAACTTAACCGCAAACGCCGGGTCAACCAGTAAAGCCCGTCCAACCGCAACCAGATCAGCTTCCTCTCGCTCTACTTGCCCAACAAGTTGTTCTAATCTTGCCTGTACGCTACTCGAATTATCGGTCTGGCTGTTATTATTTTTTTCCAGTTCACTCAAAAAAGCCTTCTCCAAACCAATGGAGCCAACAGTAATGACCGGCTTGCCTGTTAGCTTTTTGGTCCAAGCTGCTAAATTTAGATCAGACCCTTCAAATTCCGGTTCCCAAAAACGGCGGCTTGAGCAATGGAATACATCCACCCCGGCCTTCACCAATGGAGCCAGAAACTGTTCAAGCTCCTCCGGTGTCTGTGCCAATTTCTCTCCATAATGGTACATCTTCCACTGGGAAAATCGCAGTACAATTGGAAAATCCGGACCCACTGCACGACGACAAGCCTCAATGACCTCCACCGCAAACCGAGTACGCTGGGCCAAATTGCCTCCGTACTGATCTGTACGCTTGTTGGTTTTATCCCAGAAAAACTGGTCAATTAAATAGCCGTGTGCACCATGAAGCTCAATGCCGTCGAATCCCACCTGCTGGGCATCGGCTGCGGCTTGGGCATAGGCTGCGATAATATCAGCAATCTCGGTCTCAGTCAACGGCTCAACTACCTTTTCACCAGCAGGAGTGATACCGGACGGACCGACGGGTAATGCCTCGGGATTCGGCTGGTTAGCCGCGCCTATTTTCCGGGCCGCACCCACATGCCAGAGCTGCGGAATAATCTTGCCACCCGCCGCATGAACCTCCTCGACTACCTTCGCCCACCCCTTCAAACCTTCACCATAAAAGTTAGGAATACTCGTGTGCTCCACGGCTGCGGGATGATTAATAGCAGTTCCCTCGGTAATAATCAATCCGACTGCATTTTCCGCACGGCGACGATAATACGCGGCAACCTCAGGGCCTGGGACACCTTGAGGAGAAAAATTCCGTGTCATTGGAGCCATAACGATCCGATTGGGAAGAGATAAGTTACCTGCCTTAAAAGGTTTAAATAGTATATCTGTATTCATTATTTTCATCCTCCGCTCTCAACTAGTGTTATCGTTTTCACCCTACTGTTATACAATTCCATTTTACACAAAGTTAAACTTGAGTTCAAGTAGCCACAGTTTATATTCCAACACGATACTCACAAAAAAAGAGGAAGCGGCTCTAAGCTGCTTCCTCTTACCTAATTAGTTTGTACTTATTATTGTGCTACCATGTTGTATTCCATAATCCAGACAGAACCGCCAACAATGGTCAACAGGATGACTACACCAAAAATCAAAGTCATGACATTCCAGCGTGGTCCATTACTTTCACGGATATGCATGAAGAAGAATAACTGCACCAGAAATTGCAGCACTGCTGCGGCCAAAATAACAACCATAGTTGAAGTGCGACTCAACATATGATTCATGACCACACCGAGAGGAATGATGGTCAGTACGATGGACAGAATAAATCCGATTACATAGGATTTCACTGAACCGTGAGACTCATCATGACCATGCGAACCCGCTCCTGATTGATGCTGTGCCATCTACATCACCCCCATCAAATAGACGACTGTCAGCAAGAAGATCCAGACAGCGTCCAAAAAGTGCCAGTACAAGCTCAATGCCGAAACTTTGCCCTTCGTCTCTGGAGTGAGCCCGCGTTTTTTCAACTGAAACATAAGGCCGATCATCCACACCAGACCTAACGAAACGTGAAGTCCGTGCGTACCGACCAATGTGAAGAATGCCGACAGGAACGCGCTCGTTCCAAAATTGGCTCCTTCGTGTACCAATTCAACAAACTCGTAAACCTCAAAACCGATAAAACCAAGACCCAGGATCGCCGTCACGATTAACCAGTTGATTAATCCCTTCATGCTTCCTTTGTTCATGGCCAACACAGCCAGACCGCTTGTGAAGCTGCTTGTGAGCAAGAGGAACGTTTCAATGATAACGCCCGTCATGTTAAACAGCTCTGCGCCCCCAGGTCCTCCAGCTGTGCTGTTCCGAAGGACGACGAAGGTTGCGAACAAGGTACTGAACAGGATTACGTCCGTTACAAGAAAGATCCAGAAACCAAGCATCTTCAATTCTTGTGGATCGTGATGCCCGTGGTCATGATCATGGCTGTGATGTGCTGCTGCTTGTGCCATTATACAGACCCCCTTATTGCCGCTTCCGTGCGTTTTACCTCATCCGCAGGGATGTAGTAGTCGCCATCATACGAGAAGAAAGAACGACAAATCATACAAATCGCAACGCCGATCAGACCCGGAATATAGAAGATCGACCACCCGAATACAAAACCGAAACCTGCGATGAAAAAGAATACCGACATAATGAATGGAATCGCCGAGTTTTTCGGCATATGAATCGCTTCAATTGGCGGTTGCTTTCTGAAAATTCCTTTTGCTCGTTTGTCTTTCTCTGCCCACCAGTCATCACGTTCTTCTACTTGTGGGATGGTAGCAAAATTGTATTCCGGTGCAGGTGAAGGGATCGACCATTCCAACGTATGACCACCCCAAGGGTCGCCAGTTGTATCCTTCAGCTTGCGGAAATTTTTGATACCCAGAAGAATTTGAAGAACCTGGAACAAGAAACCAATCCCCATCAGGAATGCTCCAACGGTTGATACAAGGTTAAGCGGCTGCCAGCCAGTATCCCAGCCGTAAGTGCTCAGACGACGTGTCATACCCATCAGACCGAGGGAATATTGTGGAATGAAACACACATAGAAGCCGATATTCCAGAACCAGAAAGCCCATTTACCCGGCGTTTCAGGCAGAGTGAAGCCGAACATTTTAGGCCACCAGTAGTACAGACCTGCCAGATAGCCGAACACTACACCGCCAATCAGAGCGGAGTGAAAGTGAGCGACCAGGAAGTAACTGTTATGGAACTGGAAGTCCGCAGGCGCTACAGACAACATGACGCCCGTCAAACCTGCAATCAGGAAATTCGGAATAAAGGCGATTGCCCACATCATAGGTGTCTTAAATGTGATCTTACCCCGATACATCGTGAACAGCCAGTTAAACACTTTAACCCCTGTCGGTATTGCAATAACCATCGTCGAAATGGCAAAGAATGCATTAACATCTGCGCCTGATCCCATCGTGAAGAAGTGATGCGCCCAGGTGAAGAAGGACAGGATAGCAATCATGAACATGGCGTAAACCATGGATTTGTAGCCAAACAATTTCTTTTTGGAGAATACGCTGATGACCTCGGAATAAATACCGAAGGCAGGTATAACCACGATATAAACCTCAGGGTGACCCCACATCCAGATCAGGTTGATATACATCATTGGGTTACCGCCGAAATCAAGTGTAAAGAAATGTCCTCCTCCGAAGCGGTCAAGGAATAGCAAAGCTAAAGTAACCGTCAAAATCGGAAACGCGAAAATGATGATAACACATGATGAAAATACGGACCACGTAAAGACAGGCATTTTCATCCAGGTCATACCAGGTGCGCGCATTTTAATAATGGTAACAATAAAGTTAATCCCCGTAGCCAATGAACCTATACCAGAAATCTGTATACCCCAGATATAAAAGTTCTGACCGACGCCGGGACTAAATTGCAGCTCCGAAAGCGGTGGATAACTCAACCAACCTGCGTCCGGCGAACCGCCAATAACGAAGGACAGGTTGAATAGCATCGCTCCCATAAAGAACAGCCAGAAGCTCAGCGCGTTCAGGAAAGGAAACGCAACGTCACGCGCACCAATTTGAAGTGGTACCGCGATGTTAAACAAACCAAACATCAATGGCATCGCCATAAACAAGATCATGATCGTGCCATGCGTTGTAAAGATCTGATTGTAATGCTCAGGATGCAAAAGTGTAACATCCGGTGTAGCAAGCTGTAAACGCATCAACAGTGCGTCCACGCCTCCGCGGAACAGCATCAAGATGGCTGCAAGGATATACATAATACCGACTTTTTTATGGTCAACGGTAGTCAACCAGTTTTTCCAAAGCCAGCCCCATTTTTTGAAATAAGTGAGCACAAACACGATCCCGATCATCGCGAGAGCGATAGAAACATCCGCTCCATAAATCATTGGGTCTCCAGTAACGAAGAAAGTGGATGCAAACTCTTTTATTTTGTCAAGCATTGGGGGCCTCCTTCCCTATAATCATTTAATTGTGTCCGCTCATATTCATATTACTCATGGTGCCTGTATCTTCAGTGCTGCCAGACTTGGAAGAACCTTCTGTGGATGCTCCGCCATGTCCGCCATGAGGATTAGGAGCTCCTTCCACTACATACTTGGTCACAATATCCTGGAACAAACCGTCTGGAATCGAAGAATACTCATCAGGCTGGGACAAACCTGGTTTTGCAAGCGCCAAATAGCCGTCCTTTGTCAGCGGTTTGGACTGCTTTTTAATGTTAGCGACCCAGTTTTTATACTCTTCATCCGACTGAACCTCTACATCAAAGCGCATTTGTCCAAAATGCTCACCGCTGAAGTTTGCGCCCGAACCAAAGTAAGTTCCTTCTTGATCAGCCTGCAAATGCAGCTTCATGGCCATGCCTGACATGGTGTAGATCTGGCCGCCCAATTGCGGAATCCAGAACGAGTTCATCGGCGCATCAGCAGTCAGCTCGAAACGGACCGGAACGCCTTTAGGAATGTGAATTTCATTGACTGTAGCAATACCTTCCTCCGGATACATAAAGAGCCATTTCCAGTCCAGTGCAGTTACTTGGATGGTTACTGGCTTTTGTGTGCTTGCCATTGGCTTGGAAGGCTCCAGCAAGTAGGTATATCTCGCAGTGATAACCGCAAGAATCAAGATGACAACAATCGGAATACTCCACCATACGGTCTCCAGTTTTTTACTGTCGTCCCAGTGGGGTTGGTACTTCGCCTTGTTATCCGGCGCGTCGCGATAACGCCAAATGATGAAAAAAGTCAAAAACATGACCGGTACAATTAGAAGTGCAGCCATAGACGTTGAAAGAATGATCAGCTCTTTTTGTGCTTGCCCAATAGGTCCTTTCGGATCGAAAACAACGTATTTTCCGCCAGCATAAAAACACGTCCAAATGAGCAATGCTACCGTGAGCACGGTCAAAACCAACGCAATAATCGCTTTTGGTTTTTTGTTCATGTTGTTCCCCTCTCCTTTAATAATAAATTACTCAAAACTTACGAACTCCTGTAATGTTGCCCCTATATAAGATATCAGAAAAGAGGGGACTTTTTTTATTGTTAACAGAATTGTCGATTATTTGTCCGTTTTTTGTGAAAAACCTCTCTAAAAATAAAATTTCTCTTGCAAATTCAAAATCTACTATTACTAAAAAGGTGACATAAGCCAAAACTATATCGAAGCATTCCAAGGAAGACAGACTGCTTGTAGCTGAAGTTTGTTCTTGCGATGTCAGGAAGCAAAAACGGGGCTCCAGACAGTTTATTGTTCCACACTGTACGAAGACCCACGTTGTTGTTTTTCTATAGATGTTTTTTCAGTTGTATTAACTGCGTCCCTTCTCCTGATCTTCCTTCTTGCGGGCAATGACCAGCCCTTTTCCGATCATATAAATAAAAAATCCGCCAACGACACATCCAATACCCACCATTAAATATATATTACGATCACTTAGATTACCTAAATTGAACAAAATAAGAATAACGCCTACAATCCAAGCGAGCCAGGCGATGACAGACACTGAGCGGCTCATTTGCTTTTCGTTCGATCCTGATTTTCTAAAATTCGAAGCCATATCCTCCACTCCCTCTGGTCTAAAATTGATGAAGCGCCCTCTTCGGGTATTTTTGTCAGTATGCACAATCCCTGTGATTATATTCTTAATCGCTTCACCATACTTTTAGCAACCTGCAATTCAACTTGGATATTATTACCCCAGAGAACTCGTTGTTCAAACAAAAGGGAGCGAAGACAGGCCAATGTCCGCTTTAGTATCAAAGTACATTTTCTTTTAACGTCTGGTCTCCAGCCAGTTGTTACTTACCACATTTCGATACCAATAGTAGCTTTCCTTGGGGGTGCGGGCCAGAGTGCGGAAATCGACATGAATCATGCCGAATCTCATATTATATCCTTCAGCCCATTCAAAATTGTCCATAAGCGACCATGCCATATAGCCTTTCACATGAAGGCCGTCATGAATCGCCCGATGTACCTGCACTAAATGCTGCTGCATATAGGAAATACGGCGGTCATCCTGAACCTTGCCATTCACAATCTCATCGTTGATACAAGCCCCGTTCTCTGTAATGTAAATGTCGATGTTGCCGTACTTTTGCAAATAATGCAGTACCTCATACAACCCGCGCGATTCCACCGGCCAGCCGATATCTGTCACAGGCAGCCCCATATTAATCTCTTCGGATTGAAGGAATCCAGCTTCGGGATTAAAACGATTGACGGACATAGCGTAGTAGTTTATACCGATCAGATCAATAGGTTCGCTAATAATGTCCATATCTCCTTCCTGAATAGGTACGGTAGCTCCTTGCTTAGCAAACCAATCTACCAGAAACTGAGGATACGAACCCTGATAGATGGGCTGGAGAAACCAGTCACTATGCAGGGAAACCGTACGCGCACACGCCGCTTTGTCTTCCTCGGAAGTGCTATAGGGCACAGCCCATGAGACATTCGGCGCTATGCCGATCTGACCGCTGGTGCCCAACTCGCGGAAACGACGTACAGATAGACCATGCGCAACCAGCAGATGATGCCCAACGTTGATGGCTGTCTGGAGATTTGTCAGACCAGGGGCATGAACTCCCAGCATATTGGATAAAAAAGCGATGCACCACGGCTCATTAAACGTCAGCCAATGGTGTATTTTTCCATGAAACTCACGGAACATCGTCTCCGCATACTGGACAAATGCCTGAATCGTGCGACGGTTCTCCCATCCTCCTGCATCTTGAAGTACCTGCGGCAGATCCCAGTGATACAGCGTACAAAACGGCTCAATTCCATTTTCGTTCAGCATATCTACTACGCGATGATAATAGTCCAATCCTTCTTGATTAACTTCACCGTCACCATTGGGGAATATACGCGGCCAAGATACCGAAAAACGATATGTACGAATACCCAGCTCCTTCATCAGCCGGATATCCTCTTCGTAGCGATGATAGCTGTCACAGGCTACATTCCCGTTATCTCCGTTGAACACCTTGCCAGGCGTATGGGCAAAGGTATCCCAGATGGACAAACCTCTTCCCTCCTCCTCATAGGCCCCCTCGATTTGATAGGCTGCTGTTGCCGTCCCCCACATAAAGTCCTGCGGAAATTGAAAAATGGTCATATTTGCTCTTCCTCTCCATCAATAATAATCGTTTGTCTGTCCGTTATTTCCTGCTCTTTGGTAAAATTCCATGACAAAATGAATCCTCCATGCTTCGGATCAGGCTGAGCCTGCCGAGCATCTGCGCTAAACGGATGAGCACTGCGAATCGTGCAGCGTCCCGTCGGGGCGGATGCGGTAAGTTCCGCGCGGACGAGCCGGGAACCGGACCATTCCATGCCAACCGTCATCCCGCCATGCCCCCGCAATCCGCTGACCCGCCCCTCAGGCCATGCAGAAGGCAGGGCAGGCAGCAAGGTCAGCTCACCCGGACGGCTTTGTAGCAGCATTTCCGCGATACCCGCCGTCGCTCCGAAGTTGCCGTCGATCTGAAAAGGCGGATGAGCGTCGAATAAATTGGGGTAGGTCGAGCGCGACAGCAACGTGCGAACATACCGATGCGCTGCTTCGCCATCCTCCAACCGCGCGTACAGGTTAATCAACCAGGCGCAGCTCCAGCCGGTATGACCTCCGCCATGATCGAGCCGTCGGCGCAGAGATATGCGGGCCGCCTCCGCCAGCTCCGGGGTATCGCGAACATGAATTTGTCGGCCAGGGTACAATCCATACAGATGCGAAACATGTCGATGTCCCGGCTCCGCTTCCTCAAAATCGGCAAACCATTCCTGTAACTGACCGTGACGACCGATCTGATAAGGCAGCAGGCGTTGCAGCGTTTCTTCACAGCGGTTGCGGAACTCATCGTCTAATTCCAGCAGCTCCGCAGCCTGAATGCAATTGCTCAGCAACTCCCGAATTAACGTCATATCCATCGTGGAGCCCATGGATATACTGCAATCCTCTCCGTCCGGAGTTTTAAATTTGTTTTCAGGTGATGTAGACGGAGAGGTCACTAGCCAGCCATCCGGGCCTTCCACGAGCCAATCCATACAAAAGGCGGCTGCTCCCTTCATCAGCGGATAAGCTTGCTCAGCCAAATAAGCCATATCCTGAGTAAACAGATAACGTTCCCATAAATGGGCGGTTAGCCAGACACCCCCGAGCGGCCAAAAGGCCCAACTGGCATGGCCGCCTGACGGTCCGGCATACCTCCACACATCTACATTGTGATGGGCCGACCAGCCTTGCGCACCATAATGGATCGAAGCAACTCTGCGTCCCGTACGGCTGACTTCTCCAATCATGTGCAGCAAGGGTTCATGGCACTCAGCAAGATTGCATATTTCCGCCGGCCAATAGTTCATCTGGGTATTAATGTTAGTTGTATAATTGCTGTTCCACGGCGGCTGCACCCGGTCATTCCAGATACCCTGAAGATTGGCGGGCTGACTGCCTGAACGCGAACTTGCTATCAGTAAGTAGCGTCCATACTGAAACAACAGCACCTCCAAATCCGGGTCCGTCTGACCTTCGCGGTACTGCTCCAATCGCAAGTCAGTCGGAATTTGTCTTTTTGTCATTCGATCCGTCCCGATATCATTCCCAAGCTCTAACTCAACGCGGCCAAATAGTCCCCGATGATCTTGCTCATGCCGTCGCTTCACCTGCTCGTATCCAAGCGAGACTGCTTTATCCAAAGTAACTTGGCATACGCCTGTCGGTTCCGCTGCATCACTGTCCGGTTTAGTATCAAATCTCCGGAATCCGGTAGCTGCGGCTAAATACACCGTGAGTTTATCCGCACCCGATACACTCAGCACTCCGTCAGCATCCTCTGTCAGCGTCCCCCCCTCGGGGATAACCCGCGCCTGAACCGCAAAGGCCATCCCCAATTCATCCTCGTAAACAACCGACTGCGGATGATCCCCGCGATAATTTGACTCCACATGGCTGGGCGCTCGTCCGGTTAACGTAATTACGTCCCTCGTTGATTCATTAGATGGGCCATCTTCCTTGTGACTATCCCACGGGGATGAATCACCAAAATGTGCATCCTCGCCAGCCTCGGTTTCACAAGGATGCGGTGTAGTTATACGCACGATTGCATTGATCTTTCCAGGCCTATCCGCAGTCAGCGATACCATAATAATTCCATCTGGTGCACTGGCGATGACTTCACGAGTATAACGGATACCCCCGTTATGAAAAATGACCGCAGCCGTTCCGGTGGTCAAATCCAATTCGCGTTCATACTCCACAATTTCCCCAAGTTCCTGCTGTGTAATCCACAAATCTCCCAAAGGCTGATAAGCCTCCGTATCCCGCCCCAGCATATTCGTATTGATCAGATGCTCAGCATCCTTGTATTTTCCGTCCGCAATCAGTTCCCTGACGGGCTTCAAATATCTCAATGCATTATACTGAACGCCATCCCTGGGAAATCCGGACCAGAGCGTATCCTCGTTTAATTGCAAACGCTCCTCCCCGATCCCGCCAAAAACTATCGCGCCCAGCCTCCCATTGCCGACAGGCAATGCTTCCTCCCACACCTTAGCAGGCTGGCGATACCATAAACGCAGGGATTTATGCTTTTCGCGTTGTCTCACATCGAACCCTCCCCCATTGAGATCAAACAGAGCGCCAATCCCGTATGAACCACAAGGACAAGCGCTCCGTCATTCCGACAACCCATCATTTTGTTGCGCCTCGTTAAGTCAGCTCGCTATTTAGAAGCCTTGCCGCTCCACAATTCCACTCTGTCCTTCACCAATTGAGTATATTGTTGCTCCATTTGTACCGCTCCGGCGGCATCCAGCTCTTTAATCATGTTGTCGTATATCGTATCAAAATTGGAAGCCGGAGCTAAAATAGCTTCCGGTATACGTTTGCGGATAATATCTGTCGTTTTTTTGAAGGTGACGTTATAGTTGGATTCATTGTCTGTCGTCAGGTTATAGGCTGCGCCCCAAGGCTTTACATCAAATTTTTTCTTGTCCGGGAACAGTTCTTTCCACGTTTTTACGCCATACGCTTTAAGTGATTCTTTCTCCGGCTCCGAATAAGCCGCGATAATTTGCTCCGGGAATTTGGCAGTGTAGTAGTTACCCGTAGGGTCCTTCACTCCGTCGCCATAGTGTCCGCTGAGTAACGTGTACAATTCTATTCCAGTGGATTTATTGAAGTTGGTTGCATTATTCGTTTTTTGCTCCAATACATCAGCCGGGATGACGCGTTTGCCGTCTTTGGTCTCATAATGCTTGCCTTCGATGCCCCAGTTCACTAGCACCTGTCCTTCATCGGATGCTAAATAATCAAGGAATTTAATAGCCCGCACCGGGTCCTTGCAATTTTCCGTAATACCTACACCATAACCGGACGTGAAACCCGTATCCTGAAAAGAACGATCCTTGTATTCCTCGGAAAGTGTAACTGGAAAATGGGCGTAACTGGAATCGGCCTTGCCTGACGCTTTTAACGCATTTTCAGCATCCTGGTAACCCCACTCCTGGTCGATCAGACCGAGGACACGACCGCTGGCAATTTTGGATTTGTATTGATCACTTTTTTGCACAAACGAATCTTTATCCAGCAACCCTTCATTGTACATGTGGTTCAACCAACGGAAATATTCCTTTTCTTCTGGACGTTTATAATGAAGTTGGGCTTCAAATGTTTTGGGATCAATAAAATATTCACCATCATCCGGCGCTCCAGTCGTCTGGAAGGCAGGATTCGTTACGGTAATCATAATTCTCCAGTCGTCTGCATCCAGCGTGAGAGGGATCGTTTTTTTGCCATTGATCGTCGGATGCTTGGCTACATAGGTTTTGAGTACGTTTTCATAATCCTGTAGCGTTCTTACCTTTGGATAACCTAACTCCTTGAGCACCTTATGCTGAATTTCAAATCCCCCCGTCGCGTCAAAACTCTCCTGTCCCACACCTGCATACGTAGGAAGGACATAGATGGATTGATCTTTATTACTGTATTTCAAACGATCCATATAGGGTCCGTATAGCTTTTTGAGATTGGGTGCGTGATCATTAATCAGATCTGTCAGATCAATCATGGCCCCCGCATCCACGAGCTTGCTGATATTCGCTTTAGGAGAAACCAAGTCCGGGTATTCTCCACTTGCTGCCATCAAAGCAATTCGGTCATCTCCACCTCCGCCGCTGACATCAAATTCCGCATTCAAGGTTACACCTGTTTTCTTGGTGATTTCCTTGCCTATTTCATCCTTCATTCCATTCCATTGCGGGCTTGTATCTGCTCCGAAGAAGCTAAACGTAATCGGGTCTGTGCCGCTGGATGTACCTTCCTTTGCTGCTTTATCGCTTCCCCCACAACCTGCGAGTGTGGTAAGTGACACCGCGAGCAAGGGAATCAGTGCAAATCTAGACCAGTGTTTTTTCATGTATAAATCCTCCTATATTCATATGATGACTTAGCCTGCAAATAACTGTTGCTTTACACTCAGGATTCTGGCTTTTATGATTTCACCGCTCCCAGCGTCATCCCGCCTACAAAATACTTTTGCAGGAACGGATATACCATCAGAATGGGAAGTGTAACCGTAATTGTAATTGCCATTTTAATCGACTCTGGTGAAATTTGAGCCATTTGCTTAGCCATATCGTTACTATTCGCCATACTGGAGCCGCCTTGCTGCGTACTTTGCAGTATCTTCATCAGCTCATACTGCAGCGTCGTCCATTGTGGCGCCCCACCATTATACAAATACGTATCAAACCAAGCATTCCACTGACCTACTGCCAAAAAAAGAGCAATCGTTGCCAATACTGGTTTGCACAGCGGCAAAATGATTTTCCAATAAATTGTAAAATCATTCGCACCATCCAGCTTGGCAGACTCCTGTAGCGCATACGGCAAACCATCCATAAAGGAACGAATGACAAACACGTTAAATGCGCTAATTAAGCCTGGAAAAATGTACACCCAAAATGAACCCAGCAGATGCAGATCCCGCATCAAAATAAACACGGGCACCATCCCGCCGGAAAAATACATCGTCAACGCCAAAAACGTAGAAATAAACTTACGAGCGCGAAACTCGACCCGACTCAATGTAAAAGCAAGCATAGACGCGCATATCAATCCGAGTACCGTCCCGACCAATGTACGAAGAATAGATATTTGCAGACCCTGAAGAAGGCCATCGTACTGGAAAATTGTTTTGTAATTTTCAAGCGTAAATTGGCGGGGCCATATATAAATACCGCCGCGAACCGTGTCCGTTGAATTGTTCAGGGAAATCGCAAGTACGTTCAGAAACGGGTACAGCGTCAACACCACGATTAGAGCCATGAGGATATAGTTGAACAGGTCAAACAGCTTTTCAGACCGAGTAGCATTAAATGCCTTATTCGTCATTTTGCTTCTCCCTCCCTACATGATGCTTTCTTTGGTCAGTTTTTTGAATATACCGTTCGCCGTAAACAACAGCAGAATGCTGACCAGTGAGTTGAAAATACCAATTGCCGTCCCGTAAGAGAAGCGGCCCAAATTAATCCCGTAATTCAGCGCATACAGATCCAGCACCTCGGAATAATCCGTCACGAGACTATTGCCAAGCAAGAACTGCTTCTCAAAACCGTTGCTCACCAAATGTCCAATCGCCATAATGAACAGAACAGCAATCGTCGAACGGATACCTGGCAGCGTAATATGCCACATCTGTCTCCAGCGGCTCGCCCCGTCCACACGCGAGGCTTCATACTGCTCCTGGTCAATTCCGGTAATGGCGGCTAAATAAATAATCGTATTCCAGCCTGTCTCTTTCCATATATCGGAAGCGGTTACAATGTACCAGAACCAGCTCCCCTTCGCCATGAACTGAATCGGCTCATCCACAATATGAAGCGCTATCAATAAATCATTAACAATTCCTCCGTCAATGGACAGCATTTTCGTAACCAATCCGGCGACAACCACCCAGGATACAAAATGCGGGAGGTAGGATATCGTCTGCACAAATCGTTTGAACAGCATCCCCCGTAGCTCATTTAGCAGAATGGCAAAAAAGATCGGTACAACAAAACCAAATACAATACCCATCAGGCTCATCGCCAGCGTATTGCGTAATACAAGATAAAATCGTTCATCCTGAAATAGCTCAATAAAGTTATTCAGCCCTACCCATTTCTGGTCCGAAAAAGATTTGGCCGGCTTATAATTTTGAAACGCCATCGTCCAGCCCCACAGCGGAAGATAACTGAAAACAAACACCCATATGACGAAAGGAATGGACATAAAATAAAGGTACTTTTGTTGCTTTACACTGTCCCACAAGCCTTTTTCTCCACGCCCGCGCTTCGGCCCGCGTACCTTGCGCAGTCTGCCCCGGTTAGACTCAGGAATCGTAGCACCAGCATTGGAAGCGGTTTCAGTTGATGATTCCATAGCAAGCTCCTCCTTGTATATAGTTACTATTATCATACTTTGCTAGCTTGAAAGCGGATACCCAACGAATTAGGAGAAAAATCAGTTCAAAATTAGATATATGGGGAGGGAGTTGAAAATTACGTTCGTGCCACTACGTATGCGGATGGTGCTTCCCATCGCTGTTGCTTGTACAGCACCATTCCGCCTGCTCCGTTTTCCGTGTGAATTTTCAAGTTAAATTATAGAATACAAAAAGACCAGCAATGTAAGCTGGTCAAACCTCTCAATCATATTCTGCAACTAATTGGCGGGTGTACAGATGTCTGTCGGGAGCAAACAGTTCCTCCTTTACAAACTCGTCCACCAAACGGCCTTCGTGCATGACTAGCACCCGGTCACACATATATTGCACCACAGGTAGGTCGTGGGAAATAAACAGATACGAAAATCCCAGCCTCCCCTGCAACTCCTTGAGCAAGTTTAGCATTTCTGACTGAATTAAGGTATCCAGGCTGGATGTTGGTTCATCCATAATAATGAGTGCAGGCTCCACGCTGATAGCTCTTGCCATGCAAAGCCGTTGCTTTTGTCCACCGCTGATTTCATGAGGATATCTATCCAGCAATCCAGGTGATAAGCCCACAAATTCCAGCAATTTCACTGCTATTTCTCTTCTGTCTGAACCACAGTCTTTCAAAAAAGATGGAACCTTTCGTTCCAGTTGATCCAGTGGCTCCATGACGGATTCCAGTAAACGAAACCTTGGATTTAGCGCCGCAGAGGGATTTTGAAATACGGCCTGCATCTGTCCTTTATAACGTTTTAACGACTGCCTGTTGCCTGCTTGAACGGGTGTTCCCTGAAACCGGATTGTTCCTCGATCTATAGCTTGCATAAGCATAATACAGCGTGCCAAGGTGCTTTTTCCACTGCCGCTTTCTCCGATCAGCCCCACACATTCACCCGCTCGAATCGTCAACGATACCCCGCCAAGCACTTGTCCCTTTTTGCGGTAAGATTTATGAAGGTCCTGCACGACTAAAAGTTCAGGTTCAAGTATCTGGTTCATAAAGATGTTACCGCCCTCTCTATATGGACTCATGCACGGATTTCATTGATGGGCGCAAGGATGGAATAGCTTCAATCAGCCTTCGGGTGTAGGGCTGTTTCGGGTTGTTCAACAATGGCAATGTGTTCCCCGTTTCCATAAGCTGGCCTTCACGCATCACAGTGACTTGATCGGCGTAGCGCTTGACGTTTCTCAGGTCATGCGAGATGAACAAAATGCAGCATTGGGTGCGTTCTTTTAGCTCTGAAATGATCCGTAAAATTTCGTTGGCATTCGTTTGATCCAATGCTGTCGTAGGCTCGTCCATAATCAGCAGTTTGGATTCCAGCATGATGGCTACCGCAAGCGATATTCTTTGTAGCTGCCCACCGCTGAGCTGAAATGGATAACGGTTGTATATTTCTTTCGTTAATCGAACGTGTTCGAGGACTTGCTTGATGCGCTCTTTTCGGCTTTTGCGTTCTAACACATGATGTGCTTTTAGCGTTTCGTCCATTTGTTTGCCTATGGTGATAAACGGCGTAAACACGCTGGCATAGTCCTGAAAAACATAAGCGATTTCCTGCCCGCGAAGGCGTTCTCTTTCTTTCTTGGACAGGGTGAGTAACGAGCGCCCGCACAATTCGATCTTACCGGATTCTACCCAAACCGTTGCAGGAAGCAGATCGCCAATCGACAGCGAGGTCATACTTTTTCCACTACCGCTTTCACCAATCAGCGCATGGCACTGTCCCGCACTAATGGATATATGAAGATCACGTACAATCAAGCCTTGCTCGGACTTCAAATGCAGTCCGGTTATTTCCAGAATATTCATCATTTCATTTCCCCCGTGGCCTTAGTTCAAGACTGTCCCGTAGCTGATCCCCAATCAGATTGGATAAAAGAACGAACAGCATAATGGCTACACCCGGAATGACCATCGCCAGCGGAGAACTGTGAAAATAGGCCCGTCCCTCATTCAGCATCGCTCCCCATTCGGGGATAGGCGGCTGTAGCCCAAGTCCAATATAGGATAGAGCCGCGATCATTAAAATGATTTTACCCAAATCCAGTGTGGCTACGACCACAATTTCTCTGAAAGCCGCTGGGAGCAAATGCCGGATGACCAATCGAATCGTTGGTACCCCGCTCAAGCGGGCACTGCAGATATAATCCTTCTTTTTTTCTGCCATCAGGCTGATTCTCACCAGACGAGCATATGCCACCCATTTTACCGATACAATCGCAATCATCAGGTTGACGACACCCGGCCCGAGCAAGCCCGTCAGTACAATCGCAATCAAGTAATCGGGAAAAGCCAGAATGGAATCCGACACCCGCATGAACAATCGGTCTACCCCTTTTCCCATAACCCCTGCGATTACCCCGGCAGGAATGCCAATACCAAGAGACAGAAGCAAAATCAATAAGCTTGTTCCAACCGTATTTCTGCCTCCGTATACCACCCGTGACATTAAATCTCTGCCCAAACCATCCGTACCCAGCCAATGCTCGGCGCTTGGGGATTGAAGCCTACGAGTGAGCAAAACGAGCAACGGATCATTTTTCATAAACTCAGGCAGGATGAACAGTGCAGCTATTCCACCTATAAACAACCATAAAGGAAGTCGGGATGTACTCAATGTCTTCCCTCCTTCAAGCGGATTTCAGGGTTCACGTATCCCACCGTTACATCCGTCATCACGTGAAGCAGCATAATGACAGCACCCATAAATAAAATGTATCCCTGAATCATCGGGTAATCCCGGTTATGAATAGCTTCTACAATAAACTTTCCCAGACCCGGATAGGCGAATATCGTTTCTACCACGACACTTCCCCCCAGCAAGTTTCCCACACTGACGCCAAACATGGTCATTACTGGAGTCAGGCTATGGCGACACGCATGCAACCAAAAAATACGCTGCCTTCCAATCCCTCTGGACCTTGCACCCAGAATAAAATCCTGACTCAAGCTGTTTAACAGGCTGGAACGAATAAGACGTACATATACCGCAGCCATCGTAAGTCCCAGTGTCAGCGAAGGAAGCACCAGATGCATCAAAGTACCGTTCCCCATGGCTGGAAAGATCGACCACCTTACCGAAAACCCCTCAATAAGTAAAAGTCCTAGCCAAAAGCTGGGAATCGATGCTCCCATGATCGCGAGCACCCGGCTGACTCGATCAATCCACTTCTTGGGATATAAAGCTGAACAAGCGCCCAACGGTACTGCAACTCCGATCAACACCACAATGGAGGTAAACGTCAGAAGAAGCGTCGCTGGCATCCTCGTCCATATTTCTTCTATGACCGGACGATGTGTCATGTAGGAAGCTCCCAAATCCAAACGAATGAATTTCGAGAGCCATTCCCCATATTGCACGATAACCGGCTCATTCAGCCCCATGATCTCCCTTTGAATTTCCACTTGCTCATTCGTAAGCGCCACATCATCCACACGCAGCAGTTGTCGGACAGCGTCTCCCGGAGCAAGCTTGATTCCCGCGAAGCTGATGAGCGACAGAAGAAAAATAAACAGGAAAAACTCGATCAGCCTTTTCCCAAGCATTTGAATCATTTGGCTTCAACATCCAACTGGTTGGTAAGGATGT
Source organism: Paenibacillus sp. RC21 (assembly GCF_044907935.1). NCBI lineage: Bacteria > Bacillati > Bacillota > Bacilli > Caryophanales > Paenibacillaceae > Paenibacillus > Paenibacillus sp. RC21. The sequence goes on along the minus strand of NZ_JBIYCS010000007.1, from coordinate 136,043 downwards.
AATATTCGCTTTTGCTGGTAACCCAGTTTTTCACACGGTCTTTGTATACAACCAGCGTGTTCGGATGCACCAGATAGGAATAGTACGTCTGCTCATGAATTCTCGTGAGCGCTTGAGATATTAGTTCATCCCGTTTTGCTGTATCTACGGTTTGATCTAACTGGTAAATCAATTTATTTAACGACTCATCGTTTATTTTTCCATAATTCAGCGTTCCATCTGGCAAAAACGATACATTCAAAAAGTAGCTGGCATCACCGCGAGGCGCAATCAACGGACTGTACATACCGAGATCCCAAGTCGTATCGTTCATCAAATAGTCTTCGTAATTTTCAACCTGCTCAATTTGCAGCGTAATGCCCAATTGCTTGGCTTCCGATTGCAAAGCTTGTGAGAAGATTGGGAACTCGGCTCTGGATGCATAAGTCACCAGCTTTAAGGTTAACGGCTTCCCGTTTTGCGTTACTTTGCCATTGTCCACCTGAAATCCGGCTTCCTTAAACCACTTGAGCGCTTCTTCAGCCCCGGTTTTGCGGGTTGGATATTCCGGTACAAACGGGAAATCCGGTAAAAATGGACCTTGCGCCACTGTAGCCTGTCCGCCCATAATAGCGTCCTTCAGCTCCTCGCGGTTAACCAAAGCATCAAATGCCTTACGCAAATTCGCATTTTGGAACAAAGGCCTTTTCGTGTTAAAAATCAACTCATGTGTACGCAAGCTAACCACTGAATCCAGCTTGAGCTGGTTGTCTTGCTTCATTTTGTCCATGCTTTCAACAGGTGGGCGATAGACGATATCTGCATCACCGGATAAAATGGCGGATAAACGTGCATTCGCATCCTCGTTAAAAGCAAAAACCGCCCGATCCAGCTTGGCCGCCCCACTCCAATATGCATCATAGCGGGTAAGCTTTAATGATGTGCCTGCGGTGAAGGATTCTACTTGGAAAGGCCCTGTACCGATTGGCTTTTTATCCGGATCGGCTGCTTCTGTATCCAGAATGGCTGTATTGGGATGAACCAGTTCGGATGGGAACTGAGGGAATGGTTCTTCCGTCACCACATGCAGCGTTTGACCGGAGGCTTTCATGAATTTAATTCGCAATACCTGCTTAACCCCCGGATTCAGCTCTATTGAGCGTTCCAACGATTGCTTAACCGTCTCTGCGGTGAGTTTTTTTCCGTTTTGAAAGGTTACACCGTCACGAATCTGAAACTCCCAGTTTTGCCCGTCTTTACTCGACCATTGGGTAGCCAGCCATGGCTGGATTTTTACGTTCTCGTCCAGTTTAACCAACGTTTCTACGACACCTGCTCTTAACGGAGTATAATCCAGACCGGGATCAACGGTCTGACTAGCAAAGTTAAACAGAAAGGTCAGCTCTTTCTTTGGCTGCTGTGTTGCTTGCGTTGAACCCTCTTGAGGGCCAGAACAAGCAGCCAGTAAGACTACGGTCAAAAGCATACATACCATTGGGATAAACCTGTGTTTATTCATATTTCCCCTTCATTTCTCTATCGTTTCCTTCCATCTTACCTACCTTTGGCTTGTCATGACCTGGCCCACTTGAGCCATATATGCCTTATAACCTTGAACATTTTGTGACTATTATTATAGATACCTTGTATTAAGGCAAAAAAAATAGCCTCCCGGCAAAAATGTGCTGGAAAGCTGGTATTGATTTATTTTACCGTGATCGTCCCATAGAACATGTACATACCGCAGTTATACTCATATACACCCGGTTTCAGGTCCTTGACAGTAAAATAGTTATTTTCGTGGTCCATAAAGACGTCCATTCCAAGCTTCAACGATTGTACTTCATCTATGCAAGTAAAGGATGTCGATCTCTTAAAATTAATTTTAGTCGGGACACCAGCTTTTATTTCAATATTTTTAGGATAAAAACCGTCTCCCTCTACATTGACCGTAGCAATTTCATACTTGGCTTTGTCCGGCTCTTCTTGAACGGTTTTAGGTTGGCTAGCCGGAAACGACGACACGCTCCCCTGAAAATAAAACAAGACAAACCCGCCCACGATCAGCGCTACAAAGCCAATCAGCATCAAGTGCCAATGCTTAGAGATAAATGTTTTCATTCAGATCATTCCCCTCCAGTTGACCGTTCATGTGAAGCACGCCAACTCTAACCAGTATACAAAAGTTAATCAAAATTTAAAATACCTCATTCGAGCTATATTTTGAACTAAATGGTGTCAAAAAAACAAAGAGGCTTATGACCTGAATTTAGGATCATCAGGAACAAGCCCCATTTCCAATGCATATCTCGTCAGTTGTACACGGTTCTGTACATGCAGCTTCTGCAAAATATTTTTCAAATGGTTTTTTACTGTGTACTCGGAAATACCGTACTTTTCGGCGATTTCCTTGTTCGTCCACCCTGCGGCCACCCCATATAAAATATCCTGCTCTCTTGAGGTAAGACGGACCTGTGGTTCCTTTTTCGCTGTTATGGTGACGTCTTTCAAGATTTGAAAAGCCAGTTCCCGGCTCAGTGGTGCTTCCTCATTCACAATAGAATGCAGGTATTCCAGCCATGTGGAGGGCGCTATATTTTTTAACAGGTAGCCTTGGGCCCCCCGTTTCAAAGCTTCAAGCAGATGAATCATATCATCCGACACGGTAATCATCACTATTTTGACATATGGAAACATGAGCTTAATCCGCTGTGTAGCCTCCAGCCCGTCCATTCCAGGCATCGAAATATCCATCAGGATCAAATCTGGAAGCCACTGCTCGGTAAACTCAATTGCTTTTTCGCCGTTGTCCACCATCCCGATGATTTCAAAGCTTTGATCCATGGACAATATTTCACAGATGGCCTCGCGAGCATGAGCAGAATCGTCTACGACCAGTACACGGGTATGCGTCATTTATGTTCTCCCTCTTTGGTTATTTCCACCATGGTATACGAAGAATCCGACAGAAGCTGCAACGTCCAGTTCATATCTCCCGCTCTTTCCTTCATGATATTCAGGCCGTATCGGTCTTTAAACCGAAAAGGATCGGTCGTAAAACCTTTGCCATTATCCTTGACGATGACTTTCCAATGATCGTGGTCACCTTCTCCAATAATCCAGCCTTTGGAAGCCCCTGCGTGCTTTTCAATATTGACAACTGCCTCACGAATGCAGGCCAGAAGCTCTACTTTCTCTTTTGGAGTCAGCGCATCGTCGGGAATGTTCCACCGAATATCTACGTACACAGGAATTTCGTGAATCATTTGTTGCACCTTATAGTCCATAGATTCGTTGGTTGACTGCGTCTCGTCGATGGTCGGATCAAATCTTAAATTGGCAATCGCCTGACGAACATAACGGTTTACTTCGTGGACGGTCTTTCTGACTTTATAAATATCCTGACGATACTGCTCCTGATCTTGGTTATGCTCCAGGCGATCCATTTTGACGGACAATAAAAAAAGTGATTGGGCAATCCCGTCATGCAGCTCCCTGGCAAGATCCTCTCTGGCTTCAAGGGCTGCCTTGGCCGCGCGTTCGTGTTGCAACTCCATCTGAATACGTTCCAGCATATGAAAAAGCTTGGTCAACAGCGTCACACTGACCAAATACAAGATGACCGGAGTCAGCCAGTTTCCCAGATCCATGGATATATAGGGGAGCAAGAACTGGTGTCTTACATATTCCCAGGCTCCAACCGTTAGTGTAGGTACAAATAGGATAATCCATTTAATTTGATTATACGTCATAAGGGCCTCCTTGCAGCAGCACGAAACTTGCACTAACCGAGCAGATCAGTGGTCCAAAGCGTTCCGAGTGTCTTTATGCCTCCAAGCATACCTTTTTTGCTGATTCGGAACAAGATCAATCCTACAGCGGATAGAGAAGGAAAAAAGCCAGCATATATCCATGCCGACTCCAAAGTGTATGTTCATTTTACCGAAGCCTGATCTTCTCTATTTCTTTACAGACCGGGATGATCCAGCTCATACAGGTTGCGGTATCGGGGTTGCTCCTGCCAGAGCTGCTCGTGACTGCCTCGCATGGATATGCCACCCTGCTCCATAAAGATCACCTCGTCCATATGCTCCATTCCGGTCAGATGATGTGTAATCCAGATGAGCGTTTTGCCCTCCAGCACACGAAACATCGTCTGCATCAGTTCCTGCTCTGTCAGCGGATCGAGTCCTACGGTTGGTTCATCCAGCAGAACAATGGGGTGATTCTGAAGCAAAATCCGCGCCAGTGCAATTCGCTGTCTTTCTCCACCGGAAAAGCGTAGGCCCGTTTCCTGCATCCGAGTGTCATAGCCATCTGGCAAGGAATCAATCAGCGTTCCCAGACCCACCTGCTGCGTTACTGCACGAACCTCTTCCAACGTAGCATCGGGCCGCGCCAACCGAATATTGTTCGCTACCGTTGTATCGAACAAATACGGTTGCTGGTTTAACACTGCAAACAGGCTGGAATACGCCCCGCCTGTATACACGGGCGCACCTGCGACAGTGACGCTCCCTTCATCCGGCTGCAATGCACCCTGAATCAGATTCAGCAGGGTGGACTTACCCGCACCGCTACGACCAAGCAGTGCAACCTTACCCCCTTGCGGCACACGCAGGAAAATATCGCGCACGCTCCATTCTTGCGTTGCTGTATAGCGGTAGCTCACGTTGTTCAGCAGCAGTTCACCTGCGTTGCCCGATCGCTGGGCGGTAACATGTTCCGCCTCTATTTTATCTACTATGCCTCCTGCTGCTTGCCGCCCTGTATGCACAGAAGCCGAGGTCGAAAACGGTACAGATGCGGCAGTTGTAGGTGTATGTTTTTCCGAATCTTTCAACCGTCGTAGTGAATCTTGATACTCCGGCGCATGGACCACCGCTTCTCCAGCGCGGACGAAGGCATCCAGCAATGGAAAAGCAACAAGCGCAAAGGACGCCAGCCATGTTGCCTCTATGCGGTTCTCTGCTACCAGCCCTCCAGCCCATATGGTCATCATCACAATTCCGCCACCTACGACGCACTGTGCGATCCAATGAGAGCGCCATTCGCTTCGCCGAAGTGAATTTTCTACTACAGCAGCCTTGTTTTGCCGTTGGGTGAAGGAAGCCAGAAAATGTCCAGTCCGACCGCTCAGCACCAGATCACTCATGCCGAACAATGCATCGGTCAGCTCCTGATAGGCTGTGCTCCGTTCCTGCTTGAACGTTCGTCGTTTAGCGAGCGAGGTCCACAGCGAGATGGCCGGGGCGATAAAAAGTAAAAATCCGCAATACAGTGCCATCATCAAGGCAAAGGTTCCGTCCATCCATCCGAGTGCTGAAATCCCCAGAGCATAGATGAGCAACGCCGATATCGCAGGCAGAACCAGCTTCAAATATATGTTTTGAAGCTGCTCAATATCCTCCGCCAGCAAACCCAACAGATCCCCTGTGCGAAACTTGCTTCGAATCATAAGCGCTTGCGGTTCTACTGCCCGATACAGCCGCACCCGCATACGGGACACGAGACGCAGCGCGGCATCATGCCCCACCAACCGTTCCAGATACTGAATGACCGCTTTACTAAAACCAAACGTTCGTACAAGCACAATCGGAACGTACACCATCAATATATTTTCCGGTTTTAAAGCCGAACGGGTAATCAGGTGACCGGACGTAAAGAGCAATGCGCCTGCACATCCAATTGCCAGAGCGCCCAATAGCGCCGCAGCCAGAAAGGCCCAAAAATATTGTCTCAAATAAAATACAAACCAGCCTTGGCCGCTATTGTCCGTGGCTCTCATATCTTCCGTCCCCTCCTTCCGTCATTCCCGTCAGCAAACGGTAATATCCTCCCTTACGGGCAACCAGTTGCTTATGTGATCCTGCTTCCTCCAGACGACCTTGATTCATCATCCAGACACAGTCCATATCCGGCATCCAATGGAGTCGATGAGTCGCGAGAAACACTCTTTTATGTTGCAAAACAGATAAAATCGTCTGTTTTAGCTCCCATTCCGTCTCGATATCCAAATGTGCAGTCGGCTCGTCCAGCAAAATAACCGGACGATTACTCAGCAAAGCACGCGCCAACGCTATCCGCTGCGCCTGTCCTCCACTCAGCGTCCGGCCCGCTTCACCAATCGGCTCATCCAATCCATTCGGAAGACCATCCACCAGCTCACGCAGTCCAACCGCGTCAATCGCCCATTCCACTTGCTCGTTGGATGCCTCCGGTTCATAAAACCGGATATTATCCGCCAAGGAAGCGCTGAACAGGTACGGATGCTGCGGAATATAGGCAATATGTCGCTGCCATTCGGCTTTGGTATCACCAGCCAATGCCCACCCATTCACGTTCAGCTCACCCGACGTCGGTTCAGCGAAGCCTCCAAGCAAACTGAGCAGCGTTGTTTTGCCTGCACCGCTGGCTCCGACGATGCCGATCATATTCATATGCGACTCAACACTCGCGGATATGTGGTCAAGTCGTGCGGAACCGTCCTCATTAAGAAGGCATATATCCGATAGCCTGATCGTATCCTGTCCTGTGATATTTAGGGCATTGCCGTCACCCTTAGCATTGTCTGTGCGGCCACTCCCCGTAAGGATATCCACGGAATCTGTTTGCTGAGCCGCTTCATTCTCTGTACCGCGAATGGAGCGCATCGCGCTCCAAGCCTCCTTGCCATCCAGTGAGGCATGATAGTCCGATCCCAACTGGCGTACAGGCATAAAATATTCCGGTGCCAAAATCAGTACCGCAAGTGCCGCTTCCAGTCCCACCGATCCGCTAATCAGACGCAAGCCCAAGCCTACCGCCACAAAAGCGACCGACAGCATACTAAAAAAATCGAGCGCAAAGGAGGACAGGAACGCGACCCGCAGTGTACGCATCGTAGCCGTGCGGTACTGGTCGCTGACCTTCCCGACCGTTTCTCCATGCTCCCGGCTACGGCCCAAAAACCGTAGCGTCTGTAGGCCGCGCAACGAATCCGTGAAATGATGCGACAATAGGCGATAGGAGCGCCACTGTTTATCTGCCTGCTTCCGCGCCGCCAAGCCCAGCAGGATAAAGAAGCCAATCAGGATGGGCATCGTAGCCGTCAAAATCACACCTGAAATTACATCCAATGTGAAAACAGACACGAGCACAAGTATCGTCACACACATCATGTCAATCATACGAGGAATGGACAGTTCCAAATACGTGCGAAAACGATCCACTCCATCCAGCGCCAACGTCACCAGCTTGCCGCTGCCTTCCTTGGCAGCAAAAACAGGTCCTCGCTCGAACAAACGAGCAAGCAGACGCTCCCGCAAGGAAGCGCCTGATGCTTCGGCAAAGCGGCCTGCTGTCCGGCGTTGCAGCCAGATCATCGTATGCCTCGCCGCAAAAGCCGCGAAAAACAACGCCAGTGACGGCCAAGCCATCACCAGCGGATGTTTATCAAATAAAATCGTTATAGCCTTCGCCAAAAAGATCGCTTGCACAATCACAGCGGCCCCCTGGGCCAGGGAAAGGGCGGCCAGCAGCAGCATTACCGGCCGAATGCCCTTTAATCCAAACCATGCTTTATCCATTAGTATTCCAAATGGTCCTTTTCACTGAGACGCTTATGGAAAACAAAGTAGCTCCACGCCTGATAAGCCAGCACAAAGGGTAAAAGCGTTGCTGCAACAATCGTCATGGCTTTCAGGGTGTAATGACTGGAGCTTGCATTATATATCGTCAAATCAAATGCACTGTTGATCGAGCTCACCATAAATCTCGGGAACAAGCCGACGAACAACGAAACGAATGTCAGCAAAATGATAGCTCCCGTCATCCCGAAGGCCCAACCTTCGCGGCGTTGTTTCAGGAAATACCATGACAGCACATAGGCGACGATCCCCACTGCAACTGCAGCGTACATATAAGGGCCACGACGTGCGAATAAGTCTGTTGCAAAATAAGTCCATACCACCATACCCGCGAGCAAAACACCTAATATCGGAAGAAATTTTGACGCAATCACACGAGCACGATCCCGTACTTCTCCAATCGTCCGCAGAGAAATAAACGTTAGCCCATGCATCAGGCACATCCCAACCACGGTCAGTCCAATCCATACCGTATATCCGTTAAACACATCGGAGAATCCGGCTTTCAAGTCCATGTTTTGCTGAATAGGTACACCCTTTACCAAAGCCGCAAAAGCCATACCGAACAGCATCGGCGGCAGAAAGCTACCCATCAGAATGCAGGCATCCCACGTCCCTGTCCACCATTTCCCTTCTGCCTTACCCCGGAACTCAAAGGAAACTCCGCGTAAAATCAAACCAAGCAGAATAAATACAAATACTAGATAATATCCGCTGAACATGGTCGCATACCAGTGCGGGAAAGCCGCGAACATCGCACCTGCTGCTGTGATCAACCATACTTCGTTAGCATCCCAGAATGGACCAATCGTATTGATCATCAAGCGTTTTTGCTGATCATTACGCGGTACCAGACCTGTAGCCATACCCACGCCAAAATCAAAGCCCTCCAGGAAGAAGAAGCCGGTAAACAGCACAGCAATTAATAAGAACCACAAATCATTTAACGACATTGGTGTCACCCCCTTGAGCAAATGGATCATGGATTACCGTTTCCTGATGTGGTTCGATATCCGGACCTTTGCGAGCCGTACGGACAAACAGGAACGTCAGCACACCCGTTAAAATTAAATACAATGCGGTAAACGAGATCAGTGAGAACAGCACTTCCCCTGCCACAACGGTAGGCGAAACGGAATCTTTGGTTTGAAGTAAACCAAAGACCGTCCAAGGCTGACGCCCCACTTCTGTCATGATCCAACCCGCAGTATTTCCAATGAATGGAAGAGATATACCGAGCATCATCAACCGGAAGAACCAACGATGCGAACCCTCCAATTTTTTACGGAATGTCAGATAGGCTCCATACAAAGCAAGTACAATCATGGCACATCCGGCTGCAATCATAATGCGGAAGCTCCAAAATGTAGTACGTACCGGCGGAATATAATTACCGGGGCCGTAGGCTTTTTCGTATTGTGCCTGAAGCTCATTCATCCCCAGTACCGCGCCGGACAGCTTATTATAGGACAGCAAACTGAGCGCATAAGGAACCTTAAATTCAAAGCTGTTTTCTTTCTTTTCAGGGTCAATGCCTGCAATAACTGTCCAAGGGGCCGGGTCACTACTGTTTTCCCATAACCCTTCACTGGCAGCCATTTTCATTGGCTGTGTTTCCACCAAATATTGAGCCTGTCCGTGACCAAACATCGGGATTAACATCGAACTAATCAATGCAACAATAATACTTACTTTGAAAGAAGGCTTGAAAAAGTCCAGATTCTTTTTGTGCATCAGCTTCCATGCACTAATACCTGCCACGAGAAAAGCCCCTGTCGCAATAGCTGCAAACAATGTATGTGGAAACTCCCATAACAGTTGTTCGTTCGTCAACAGAGCGAAAAAATCTTTCATTTCTGCGCGACCGTTATGAATCTCGTATCCTACCGGACGCTGCATGAATGAGTTGGCTGCCAAAATCCACAGGGCGGACAGCATCGTACCAATGGATACCAGCCACATACAGGTTAAATGGACTGCTTTGGACAGCCGTTCCCAGCCGAATACCCACAATCCGATAAAGGTTGATTCCAGGAAAAAGGCAAGCAGTGCCTCAATCGCCAGCGGCGTACCGAACACATCACCGACAAAACGGGAGAAGTCAGACCAGTTCATCCCGAACTGGAACTCCTGCAAAATCCCGGTGACCACGCCTACTGCAAAGTTAATCAGCAAAAAAGTTCCCCAGAATTGAGCCATTTTTTTGTATAAATCATTTTTTTTGATTACATACATGGTCTCCATAATTGCCACCAGCAACGACAATCCAATGGAGATCGGCACATAAACAAAGTGAAGAATTGTTGTGGTTGCAAACTGCAACCGTGCCAATTCTAATACGTCCATGATGTTATTCCTCCCCCTGCGCTTCTCTTAAGAATGAATGTTAATAATTGGGTTCTGAAGCCTCCCTTCATCCTTGTGATAGTATTCACATTATTACATATGGAACGATCACTTTTTATGAATAGCCCCCTCAGGCATCTTCATTACGGAATCTCATGATCCGGCTTCAGAATATCATCATTATATAGAATAGGTTTGAATGAAATAGAATCGAAAGTGTGAACATCGTGTCAAAGCTGTGTCGTAATGATGGCGAATTTATGAAAACAACTCAAATCTTCTAGTTAGTGTGACATTTTCGATTGATCTGTCTGATTTTTTTCCAAGCAAAAAGCCTCTCTTCGTCCGGAGACTTTTGCTCCGACATCCGCAAGAGAGACTTCATCAATTTAACCCACGGGAATCCATCAACTGCCATCCGTCCCTCTGTTCTTCTGAACCCGACTACGATAAGAGGAAGGCGACATCCCCGCATATTTTTTGAATTTGCCGTGAAAATAATCGGCATTGGCATATCCGACACGTCCTGCCACCTGATGCACCCTGATTCCCTGTGCAAGCAATTCCCTTGCCCGCTCGATCCTCACCTTGTCCAGATAGGCGTTAAAAGCTTCGCCCGTATGGCTTTTGAACAATTTGCCCAAATAGCCGCTGTTGTAATTAAACATATCCGCCAACAGCTCCAAGCGCAAATTCTCATCATAATGACTATGAATGAAATCAATCAATTGTTTCATGATCGTTTCCTTACCACCTGGATCGGTCTGACCAATCCATTGCAGCACATGCTCCATTGACCGATCCACCAGCTCTCCCAAGGTTGAATAGGCATATACATCCGTAATCAAGCGGGAATGCTCTTCCAGCACCGTACGGCTCTGTTCCTGTCCAGCCGCATACTTGTTCAGCGCCAAGGTAAATGTCTGTGCAAACGCCGCCTTGATTTCAGCCTCTGAACGATAGATCTGTGGAAATTGGACCTCCATTTCCTTCAATACACGTATTGCAGCTTCACGATTGGACATATCCAGCGCGTAGTACAGCTTCTCTGCATAACGCATGGGGTCTGATGCTTTGTCAGTCGTTTCGCACATTTCCTCGTCCGAAGTTTCCAAATCGTGCAGGTCACTGGTAAGCATCACCCTTTCCGCACGGAACAGGAAAGTACGCTCCAGTAGACGCAGCGCCTGTTCAAAAGAACTCGAAATATCATGAAGTCTCTCCACCGGATCACCAGCAGCTACGTATATTTTCGTTGCCCACGGCTTTAGCGCCTGTCGCCAGGAAGCCAGCAATCGAACAGCATTTTCTTCTGTGTCCACCGTGGAGGGAAGTAGCAAGCCTGTATATATTCCTGCCTCGAATACAATCCCCCTGCCCTGCTCCCCGCACATTTCCGTTAGCCGCAGCTTTGCTGCCGACTGCCGAGCTTGCCGATCCCAGTCGGGTATCCGAAGATCCAGCAGTACGACCTGATAGCTTCTCCAATCCAAAGAGGGTGGCGCCGGATGCTGGCCATGATGTTCAGCTTGCTCCGTTCCTCCGTGGAGAGGGTCGCTGTGTTCCAATGCACCACGATTAGCCCGATCTTCCTGAACCGGAAACAGCAGGATTTCGATCCAATCGCTCTCATGGGCAGGCGGGTTCCCCCACTTGCCGTCTTCTTTTTCGCTCTCAATGCTTCGCCTTACCCGTTTCAGCTCTGTCGTCATTTCTTCTTCGTCCACAGGCTTCAATAAATAACCATCCACGCCAAAGCCCATCGCCTGCCGCGCATAATCAAAGTCCGCATATCCACTTAAAATGAGAAAATGAAAAGGCTCGCCGTTCATTTCGCGTATGCTCCGTATGACCTCCAGCCCGCTCATCCCCGGCATACGAATATCAACAATGACCAGCTCCGGCCGGTGCTCCTTAAATTTATCCAATGCCTCGCGCCCGTTCCCTGCGGTATCTACAATATGAAAGCCGCAGTCTCTCCAATCAATAATGGAGGTTAATCCTTCACGAATCGCAGGCTCATCATCCACAATCATCGCTTTATACATTCGACCCCTCCTCCTTGGGTATTGAAAAGGTTACGGTTGTTCCTGCCTGCGGTACGCTCTCCATGTGCAGACCACAATGTTCACCATACATCAGCGTCAGACGCTGGTGAACATTGCGCAGACCAATACTGCTCCCTTCCGGCTCTTCCGTGCCTGTGATACGGTCAAGCAGACGGGCCAACTGTTCTGCCTCCATGCCAACTCCATCGTCGGCTACTTTTATTTGCAACTCTCGCAGCTCCATCGAAATATCGACTTTCACGGTAACCGGTTCTTCCTTGTTTTCCAGGCCATGAATAACTGCGTTCTCCACCAGCGGCTGTATAATTAATGGAGGAATGGACATTTCCTCAGCGCTTTCTGCCAGATTCACTTCATAGACCAAACGATTTCCAAACCGAAACTGCTGAATTTGTAAATAGGATCGCACCATATCCAGTTCCTGACGCACTGTCGTTTTACCGCTGCCAATCTCCAGATTCCGCCGCATCAATCGGCCAAGCAAACGCACCGTCGTTGCAATCTCGGCTTCCCCGTTCAGATGCGCCTTCATTCGAATAGACTCCAGCGCATTAAACAGGAAGTGCGGGTTAATCTGACTGGCCATCATTTTCAGCTTGATATCCTTTTGTGCCATTTCGAGCCTGTTGTTTTTCTCACTCGCTTCATACACTTGCCCCATCAACTGGCGGATGCTGGCAACCATATAGTTGAAGCGACGGGACAAGTCCCCGATTTCGTCCATCCCCTCCACGCTCGACACGACATGGAAATCCCCTGCAGCCACCTTACCCAGCTCATAACTCAATCGCTGTAGCCGTTTGGTGATCAGCCAGGAAATCATCGTAATCAGAATCAAAGCCATGACCAGCACCGCAAGAACACACAATGCGCCGATCAAGCTGATTCGGTTCGCTCCCTGTACAATGTGTTCCGTCGAAAACACCGAAATAATCGTCAATCCGCTCACACTTGAGGCTGGCAGCAGCTCATCCACAATAATGTTCGAGGATTTCCCGTTTATTTTTGCTTCATATATCCCCTTACCCCTACCCTGTACATCAAAGCCCAAATGCAAATCCGTCAATGTTTGACCCACGGACTGTGTATGGGTAGCCGCGACCACAATTCCGTTACGATCCACAATCAACGTTTCAAACGGCTCCTTGCTGAGCATATGGTTCAGCTCCGTCTGACTCAGTGCAATCATCAGAACTCCCTTGGTATTGTATTCGGGAAAGGGAATTTGCCTCACCAGACTCAGCCGATTAACCGGGTTGTCCTCTTTATCCTGAATATAAAACCAGTTAATCGCCGTCCCCTTCAAGGCCGTCTCGAACCACTTCTGCTGCTCAATGCCAGAATCTACAGGGACAAATTCCAGATTATTAACAAGCGTCGGATTATACGAATAAAACCGGATGGTCGCAATCTCTCTATACTGCTGTACATACTCATTAAAGTCTTTGTATTGATGATACGCATTCATCAGCTCTACCATGCCCGAATAACGGCGATTCGCCATCTCCCTCAGCCTTTTATCGAACATCAGCCCATTTGAAATATCCGTGGGTACGCGCAGTAAATTCGCAGTCTGGCTCTTGATCTTTTCCACATTGTTCACCGTTTGGGCAATCGCACTGTCCAAAGCCTGCTCCCGCAAATAAAACGTGACACAGCCGCCCACCACCAGCACCGGGATCATGACAATCAGCACGTAGGAGAACAGCAGCTTATTTCGCATACGCATATTATTCATCAGATGTCGAACTCCACGATACATGCCATCCCCCCGTTAGATAAGCGCTTACATTAATATGTATTACTTACTCACCGCATCACGATATACATGATTTCAGTTTAAAGCTTCGCAACATCTATATCTATATTTTTTGCAAAATAAAAATGTGGCGAACGGAGTCACCACACTTTACGGATCATGAACTATTCACGCACAAAAGGTTCGATATGCACACCCTGCGGCAGCTTTTGAGGATCGTCCGGGTTAATACGGTCATAGAACATAATGCCATCCAAATGGTCCATCTCGTGCTGTACCACAATCGCCGGATAGCCTTTGAAAGTCAGCAGTTCCTGCGTTCCGTCCGGCAAATTGGCCTTAATGCGAATTTTTTCATAACGCGGGACATATCCGGGTATGTAACGATCCACTGACAAGCAGCCTTCGCCCTGTTCCAAATAAATCATGGACGTCGAGTGGCTGACCAGCTTCGGATTAAACAGCGCATACTCAACCGTTTTGTCTCCATCCTGATAATAGACAGCACACATTCTTTTGTTCAGACCTACCTGATTGGCTGATAATCCCACACCCGGACGCAGATCATAACGGGTTGCCAGCTCTTCATTTTGACTATTTTTCAGATAATCCATCATCCACCGCATCTGTTGAAGATCCTCTTCACGCAGCGGCAAGCATACCGGATCAACCTTCGTACGCAAAATCGGTTCCCCTTCGCGCACGATATCCTTCGTGAGAAGCATGTCCATTGGTTGATTGCTCATTCGTCAGCCTCGATTCTACTGCAAGTTTTATCCCATAAATTATATCTATTCATGAAATGAATTGTCAAAAAGATAAACAAGAAAAGAGACTTACATATCACACTAAGTGATTTGTAAGTCTCCTGATCTATGACAGCCATACAAGCCCTGCTATAAATAAGTCGATACCAAAGAACTGAATGGGCACAATAACGATAATGCGCCCCTCCGACCATGTAGTGGCTTTTTTCTTAATCCAATAGCTCGAACGCAGCTTCCTGGACGTCTCTTGAATTAGTGCCGATCCATACTTTAAAATCTCCAGATTCTGCCTGAAAGGAGCCATCCGAAGTGTTGAATTTCAAATCATCCTCTGTAATGGTGAATATAACCTGCTGACTTTCACCCGCAGTCAGGGAAATCCGCTTAAAACCTTTAAGCTCTTTTACAGGCCTTACGACACTGCCGACCAAATCCCGAATGTACATCTGTACAATTTCTTCCCCGCAGTATTCGCCTGTATTAGTAACGGTGACACTCGCTGTGATACTACCTCCGCGATGTAGATGCTCGGAATTAAGGACTACTTCAGAATATTTAAAAGTCGTGTAGCTCAAGCCATATCCGAAAGGATATAAAGGCTCATTGGACGCATCCAAATATTTTGAAGCATATTTTCCTTTTCGTTCTGTAGCTGGTCTACCGGTATTGTAGTGATTATAATAAATCGGAATTTGCCCCTCATTATACGGAAAACTCATGGTGAGCTTGCCAGACGGGGTATAGTCTCCATACAATACATCGGCGATGGCATGTCCAGCCTGTGAACCGAGATACCATGTCTCGACGATGGCATCCATATGCGTCTCAAACCAGTCTAACAACACAGGACGACCATTTGTAAGTACCAATACCGTCGGTTTGCCCAGCTTTACGATTTCTTGAGCTAGCTCCAGTTGTGCTTCTGGCAGCGAAATTTTCGTTTTGGAAGCCGCTTCGCCGGAATGCTCGCTTTCCTCACCGAGAGCCAAAACGATAACATCGCTATAAGCAGCGGCTTCAAGCGCTTCGGTAATTCCACCCTCAATTTTATGTTCAACGGCACAGCCTGCCACCACTGTAACAGAATCGTTCGCCGCAAGCTTGGATAATACCCCTTCCAGCAGACTTACCGTTTGTTCTCCATAATTGGAGAATTGCCAGGAGCCCAACAAATCTTTACTTAGGGCAAACGGTCCAATTAAAGCGAGCTTTTGACCCGTCTTCTGTAAAGGCAGCACTTGTTTGTTTTTTAACAGCACAATGGACTTTCTCGCCAACGATCGGCTCTCCTCCAAATGTGCTTGAGACATGTATAGCCGTTCAGCCTCTTCCGGCCGAATGTAACGATACGGATCGTCCATAATTCCAATCTTGTATTTATAAGTAAGGATTCTGCTTACTGCTGCATTGATATGTTCTTCCGAAACCTGGCCTTCTGCCACCAGTTCAGGCAAAAACTTGGCATACATCTGTGTGACCATTTCGATGTCCAGCGTAGCATCCAGAGCTTGCTTGGCGGCTTGCTTGTTATCTTTGGCAACCCCGTGGACTGCAAGCTCCGAGATGGAACCATAGTCGGAAATAACCATGCCCTCAAAACCAAGCTCTTTTCTTAATAGCGTATTTAATATCTGTTTATTTCCGGCAATCGGTATGCCGTTATACGTGTTAAACGAGTTCATAACAGAGCCTGCGCCAGCAGCTAATCCAGCCTCAAAAGGAGGAAGATAGGTCTCTCTTAACCGCTGTTCCGATATATCTACCGTATTGTAATCTCGACCACCCTCAACAGCACCGTATGCGATGAAATGCTTGAGGCAGGCAATGATAGAGTCCCTGTCGGATAAATCTTCGCCCTGGAAGCCTTCGACCTGAGCTTTGGCTATTTGTGAGCCCAAATAGGGATCTTCGCCCGCCCCTTCTACTACACGGCCCCAACGAGGGTCGCGCGTAATATCCACCATGGGTCCATGGTTATAGGTCACGCCGGAGGCCGAGGCTTCCTTCGCTGAAATCGCAGTCGCCCGTTTGATCGCCTCCAAATCCCAGCTACAGGACCAAGCCAAGGGAACCGGAAAAATCGTTTGATAACCATGAATAACATCGGCATTGAAAAACAGCGGAATTTTCAGGCGTGATTTCTCTACTGCAATTTTTTGCAGTTCATACACCTTGTTCATATCAAAGGCTCCAAGGATGGAGCCTACTTTACCTTCTTCCACCAGTTTCTGCGGTGTGTCTGAAATGACCGTGTTGCCAAAGGAAAAAGCTGAGGCTACCGTTTGGCTCATTTGGCCGATTTTTTCTTCTAACGTCATTCGGTCTAGCCATTCCTTAACGGCTGCATCAATTTCCGCAGCACTTCTCTGAACGGGTTCGGAGTGTTTTTCTTCCTTAATTTTCTGTTTGAGTCCTTCGAGCAACGAGGGTCCTTCCCCTACAGTTCCCGCCAGTTTGATGCTTCCTAACTTGGGAAAATCAATAGAACCGCTGCATTTTTCCGCCTCAAAGCCCAGTTCCAAGGTCACTTCTTTGCCAGCCAGCAGAGCAGACCGTCCGACGGCCTTCAACTTTCTCTGATCCACCGAAACTTTAAAGAACTCCACGTTAAAGTTCATAGGCTCCATTTTCATATTTACGGTATAGCCATGGTCGTTGATAATTCTAAAAATGAACTTCATATTCAATACATCAGTTTGTACAATACAGTTCCAAATTCCTAACATATTCAGGCTGCACCTCCCAATTCTTCCTTCTTCGCGTGCTTATCAAGTGACTTGAAGAAAGGATAATAAGTAGCAAGAGATATGAGGATCAAAAATACCTGAAACAAAGCAACCCTCCAGCCACCGGACATAAAACCGTTAATAATAGGTGGAAGACCCAAAGGTACTTGCAGTCCCAGACGAGGCAATACATCCATCGTAGTTAGGAAGTAGGCCAGTGTGTAACTGATGATTGGACTGACGATGAAAGGAATCGCCAATACCGGGTTTAAAATAATCGGAGCACCAAAAATGGTCGGTTCACTGATCCCAAATATAGCCGATGGAAAAGCAATCTTGCCCAACGCTTTATAACGTTCACTTTTAGCCACAACCAGAAGAATAGCCAGTCCAATCGAACAGCCTGCTCCAATTCCGTACACAAACATGAAGTTCATGCCCACAATGTTCGGAAGAGGTTGTCCTGCGGAGTAGGCGGACAAATTCTGTAAATCCAAGGCCATAAAGATGGGCATCATCACCGACAAACAAACCATTCCTCCGTGAATCCCTACGACCCACAAGATTTGACTCAAAAGCCCGATCGTCAGAATAAAAGCCCAATACGTTCCTCCCAGATTTTGAAGAGGGGTCTGCAGGAGATGATAAACAAAGTTATGAATATTTCCATAGGAAGTTACATTGAACAAGCCATTAATACACAAATCAACCGCGATAATCACGAGTCCCGGGATCAGCCCGGCAAAAGATTTTGCAACGGACGGTGGAACGCCATCCGGCATCTTAATGGATATTCCCTTTTTAAGAAGCAAAGCATATAATCTGCCTACCATTAAACCCATAATAATAGATATAAATAATCCGGTTGCTCCCAGCCACTGAAACGGCAAGGAAAATGCTCCATCCTTACTCATATCCAATGGAGTGACGACTAAAAAGCTCAGCAAGGCCAGTATGCCTGCATTCAGTCCGTCTTGCTTATAATTTTTGGACATGCTGTATGCAATACTAAATACGGCATAGAGAGCGATCATGTCTGTAGTCAACTTGGTCGCCAACTGAAGGTAATTTTTCAATCCCGTGTCTGTAATAAAGCTTTGATAGGCATCTATGGGTAGGGCATTAACTAACGCCGCAATGGAGCCTACGAAAATAATCGGCATCGTCCCCATTAAGCCCTTGGAAATAGCATCGAAGTATTTATTATCTTGTAATACTCCCGCAAATTGCTGTAGTTTTTCAGTGAAGGACTCTATTGAAATTGCCATATGGCTGCGCCTTCTTTCTCGATGTTTGTATATTTTTAATGGTGCAATTCATAAAATACTTCAATTAATTCCTCAATTAAATCAATGGTTAATAAAGAGTTCATTAAATGATCCTGTGCATGTACAACCAGCAGATTCATTTCCAGCTTTTGATCGTCGGCTTCCTGCTGCATCAGCTTGGTCTGCACTTTATGTGCTTGAACCGATTCCTTGGAGGCTTCCTTAATCAGTGCTCTGGCTTGTTCAAAATTCCGTTTTCTCACTTCACCGAGTGCGGAAAATGCCTTTTTGTTGGCTTCGCCGGAGTGTAGAATAATTCCCATAATATGTTGTTCTGTCTCTGTCTCCATATTCCATCCCTCTTCTTTCTTTTTTATTTCTCACATATTTGGATCATAAATTGTTTTTATGAACTAACTCAATTGCAAACTCAACTACTTTTTTTCCGTTACCCATTCCGTAATCCAGAGAATTAATGACAGCAATCGGCTTACCGTAAGAACCGTACTCCTTCTCGACTCCCTTGAGCTTGTGGCTCACCTGCGGTCCCAATAAAACCACATCAAAGTTGTTAATGTAATCAGATAACTCTCCAATCGGATGAGCCTCAATGACCCAATCCTGTTGATCTGGCTCAAGGGACTTTTTCATTTTGCTGACCAATATACTGGTAGACATTCCTGCGGCACAAACTAATAAAATATTCATAATAAACGATCTCCTTTTATATTAAATTTGCCATAAAAGCCTGAAAATTTTCCGCGCTTGTGAGCGCTTTGACATGGTCTGTTTCCAAAATTCGTTCAATCATGCTGTACAATCGGTTCAGCTCTTCTTTTTCCTTCGGATTAATGGCCACCAGCATCACCAGTTTGATTTTTCTGCCTTCATGCTTGATCGGCTCCTCCAGCACCCCTACCGAAATAGCTGTTTTGGTGGAGATATAATCCATCGCATGTGGCAGAGCAATTAAATTTGCCAAAACAGTGGACTGCATCTGCTCCCGCTCAATGACAGATTGATAGAACTCTTCACCATCGCTAATCATGTGCTGCTCTAGCAAATTTGCTGTTAATGTACGTAGAACTTGAAAGTAATCACCCGGCTGTCTAACGTATTCAAATAATCCCTCGCTGAAAAAAGAATGGCCGTTCCCTGATTCGTGACTGTTCTGGCTGTGAATACGAATAGGACTTTGTAAATATTTCTCGATTTTATTCAGGTCTGACCGGTTCAGCAACGGATTGACCTGCAACACAGGAATGCTTGTGTCCGCTTCTATGGGTACCGTAGTCACTATAAAATCAACCTGCCCCAAGTCCCCATTCAATACCTGTTCAAGCTGATACATAGAGTACCATCCCAAAATGTTCAGCCGTTCACCATAATAGGACAACAGCTTGCGGTATAAAAGCTGAGCCGTTCCCAAGCCTGAGCCACACATAATGGCAACCGCAGGCTTGTCAAATACTTCTTCCAGCGCCACGGCAAGGTGTAATGAAATGTAGGTCAGCTCTGATTCATTAATCGTTAGCCCGTACCTTTCTTTAATGATAGGTACAAGGACATTCGATAGCTCAAAGGCAAAAGGATACTTTCTTCGCGTTTCCTCTTTTAAGGGATTAATCTCAAAAGTATGCGTTTTCAAACGATAGATCAGCGGACTTATATGTTGAATAAGATTATGGGTCAAATTCTCATTGTTCAGAAAATTAATACCAAATTTACTTCGTATCTCGACCAATAAGTGCTTCACAATGTCAACAGCTTCTTGGTTCTGTGTATATGAATCATCATTTTTCACATTTAACAGCCGCTTGGATTGGAAGCGTTGCTGTAGATACTTCAGTTCATTTTCCTCCGGTTCAGCCATAAGCTTGCTCATACCTGCCAAGACAATTTTCACAATATCCGGGTCCAGCTCTTCCTCAATCTGTTGATCTATAATAAATCCCGTCTGGCTGCGCTTCATGCTGATATAAAAATCTATAAACAAGGAGAAAATGTCCTGATCGGTTAGGAAGTACCCGTAAGAATTAAGCATATTCATAACTAGCTTCTGGAACTCAATAAGATCATCATAGACATGGGGTTCCTTGAACAGATATTTTATGCGATTCATAATTTCCAAGTGCTTGCCTGTTGTCCCCTGCTGTAGAGCATGGTATAGAAGCGCCCGCTTGGAAATTTCATTTCCCGACAGCAATAAGCCTTTGGTTTGAGATACCGTTAACTGCAAGCTTGAAAAGCTATGAACGACTTCACTCACTCGCTTGATATCATAATTAATGGTCGTCTTGGAAACGTAGATATCATCGGCTATAGTTTCCATCGTTATATAGTCGGTTGAAAACAAGAGCTTGAGCACGATATACACGGTTCTTTCAATAGGCGTATTCGGTACATCCGTCTCCTGATCCGTGAGATTGAACTCCTCGAAAATACCTCTAATGATTTTCTTATCTCTGGGCTCGATATAATAGCCGACTTGCTTCGATGAATGAATCTGGACTTTATATTTAGACAATTCGTTATTCAGCAGCTTAATATCCGAACGAACGGTTCTGGCACTGACCAAAAATTCTTTCGCAATGGAACTGCCGGTAAGTGGATCGTTTCCAAAGAGAATACGAAGAAGTATACTGATTTGACGATTGTTCATTTATGATCTCCCCCCCTTTCACCACACTTTGCCCATATCACCCTCCCTGTAAACTCTATGAATTCATTGTAAACGACAAAGGATGTCAGAGATATTAAACGAATTTCCTATGACATTAGGAAATGATAAATAATCAGCTTTCCAAAGTAAAAGGCCCCCTGAACCAGTAAATGGTCAGGAGGCTTTTTGCGAGTTTATGGTGCGGAGGAATAGAGATTAAGAAAGCTGCTCCAGCGCATCAGGTGTATCGATGAACAGCTTCGCCTTGGGATTGGGCTGTGTCCAGGTGTTATAATACTGCGAGTTTTTGCCGTACGAATTATCAATGACGACATGCGGCATATCGAGCAGGCAGGCTAGAATATGACCGTGCAGCCGTGAGGTGCGAACCTCGCGGTAAGAGCTGAACAGCGTAACCGCCTTGTTCATGAGATGATCGGTATACTTGTACCAGAAGGTACGCGTTGGCAGCGGACCGCCGATTTTCTTGTCCAGACGGTAAAACTTCTGGAAGTAGACGATCCCTTTTACTTCCAGCGGAGTGAACAGAGTGTCCCAGTCCAGACGGTGGGCGGCATCTGCTTCGTCGTCGAATTGCTTTTGCCCCCCTACGGTTTCAATATCCGTACGCAGGAAGTACAGTACGTCCTTGACCGTTTCTGTCGTCGGCTTCAACGGCCAGAGCTGGTGTGCCATGTCCGGGCATAGCGTGATGCTGCACTGATTCAGCTTTTCCTTGGCCCACTGATAAGAACGTGTATCCCGCACAAACATATGTAAATCCGGGTGACCATTGAACAGCGCAGCGACCTCATTCCCCTTCTGTTCGGATTGAAAATGGATCGTCTGCGGCATGATTACAATGCGGTGGCTCGGGAAATCCCGCACGATACGTTCCCGCAAATTTTGGTGATTTGAATATAAATCGCCGAAATTGCCGCCTCCATGACACACGATAATCCAGTCGCCCGGAATTTGAAGCTGATCGGGAATATCCATAGCACTGTAACGGGCACGAACTCGGATACCGTTATCCTTGAAGAACGCCTCGGTGCCTTTCATGATGAGTACGTCCCCACCGTTGTTATACACGGGGTAGTCAACATAAATGATATTCGAACCTTGGGGGACTACGTCGAGAATGACGCTCAGCTTATTTTTCAGTTTAGCCATGGGATGCGAATTCGGCATCTTTCAGTTCTCCCTTCCTGCGCTTCTTTTGTATGGTCTGAATAACAAATGTGATATCACTTTTATCAAAAATGATCCGTGATAACGGAACATCGAAAAACATCGGGAATGAAAACAGAGAGAATGCCAACCGTACACAAGCGCCTACGAGCAAAGCAATGGCAATGCCGTCCAGACCGAAGATCGGGGTACAAATAAAGAACAGCCCGACGGTAATCGCATATGCCACAATTTGCCGAAACAGCACTAGCCCCGGCCGACCCAGTGCGTTGAAGGCCGAAGCCAGAATCCATGAGCCACCTCCGATGATGCACTCCAGTGACAGCAGGTAGAAGGTTAACGATGCTTCCAGAAAAGCGGGGCCATACAGCAAGCCCAGCATGTATCGTCCAATGAACAAAGCCGGCACGATGACGATCAGCATAGCAGCCATGGAGATGCGAAAAGCACGACCGACGGTTTCGACAATTTTGCTGTGCTCCATTCCAGTCACCTTCGGAAAGGTTACATTCGTAACAGCGTTCTGCACCACATTGAACACACGCGACAGAGCATAGACGACAGAGTACAGACCGAATGCTTTGGGTGACAGCAGCGCCACGATGACAATTTTGTCCGTTTGTGTGGACAGCGTCCCCATCAACTCCATCCCGTAGACTCTCGCTCCATAGCTATAATAAGGGCGGAGCACCTGGCGGCTGGTGAACGGGCGGAAAGTACGCAAATTCATATGCTTGCGCAAACGGAGGAACGCCCATACCAGCGCAAGGAAACTCGCGGCAAAATTCACGGCCCCCGCCAGCTGCACATTGAGCAGCCCTATCAGCCACAGCGTCACCAGACCGATGAAGTTCAGCAGCGGATAGTAAAACAACAGTCCATTATATACGCTAAACCGATCCAGCCCTTGCGATAATGCTGTTGTCAGCGCCGTAAGCACCGCCAGCGGTACCGCAGCCGCACAATAGAGCTGTGACAGGTGGACGATATCCGCACCATAGCCATTCAGCCACAGCGGCATACATATCCAGGCCACCGCCCCCGCCAGCAAGCTGGCAGGCAACTGAATCCACAGCGACAACGCCAGTAATTGTTCCGTCGTGCCTGTTTTCTTCTTGAGGTTATAAATCAGCGACGTTGGCAAGCCGAAGCTCAGCACGCTGCCGATTAGCGTAGGCCAGAACAGAACTGCCGCCAGTTCTCCTTTCCCCTCGACTCCGAGCATACGTGCGGTCAGGATCGAAGTCAGGGTCGTGACGATCAGCACGAAAAAATTGTTAAAGCTCGTGCGCATGATCGTTTTGGCGAGACTGTCACCCGTGAATACTTTCCTTGCTGCTGTCCATGTGCTCATGTTACGTCCAACTCCTGTTCCTTATTAAGCCT
This sequence comes from Paenibacillus sp. RC21, assembly GCF_044907935.1. Lineage (NCBI taxonomy): Bacteria > Bacillati > Bacillota > Bacilli > Caryophanales > Paenibacillaceae > Paenibacillus > Paenibacillus sp. RC21. The sequence goes on along the minus strand of NZ_JBIYCS010000007.1, from coordinate 112,262 downwards.
CTCGTCTCTATGCTCACATCAAGTCTCCTGCCGCACCTCCATCAGCCTACCGTTTTTTTGGAATTGCGTTCAGGTAGCTGCCCTCCGCCCATAGGCTCCTTCTGACTTGAAAAAATCGCCTTCAGTGCTTTTCTGTAGCCTTGAATGGCAGTATGATTTTTCTTGGGCTTCTCTCTCAAAATTTGATACAGCGTCGTCCAATACAGCGCAGCATAGCCAATCGGCCCAGATCGCTCGTCCCGCAACAGATAAATATGATTCATCACCCGCATATAAGTGACCTGCTCCATATTGTCGCGCGAGGACGGCGATTCGTGGTGAAGGAGCGTAAGCGCCGGGTTAATGTATAGCGAGCCGCTTTTCATGGCAATTCGTGAAAGTAACAGGTCTTCCCCTACGCTATAGCTTTGCAACCAAGGTACCGGCTCCAGACTGCGAATCGCCTCACGGCGAAATGACATATTGCAACCATGAAAGAACTCGGTTCGAAACGTCTTCTTCGCCTTGTGCCAGTTGTACATCGAGCCGGACTGACCGCTGAGAGACAGCTTTCCTTTGGACAAGGACTGCTGGAATGACAGCAGGCAACGAATGGTTCCCATGAAGCTGTTGCTCATGCCCTGCGCAATCCCGCCGACACCAGCGGCCTGCGGGTAAGCCTCATAGGTACGTATCAGCTCGTTCAAATAGTTGTTCGGCAGCTCAACATCATCGTCAAGAAACAAAATGATATCGCCCTGCGCCAGCTCAACTGTTTTTACACGTGAAAGCCATAAGCCCGGCTGCTCCTTGCGATGGTATCGGTAGGTAATCCCCGCTCTGCCCAATTGACGCTTATAGCGTTCCAGCACATGCCTCGGCAGTTCTCCATCATCAATAATCCACAGCTCGGTTTCACATGCCTCCGGTGCCCCACCAATAGCTATTGAATTAATGCATCGGGTCAGATCGTCAACCCGATTTCGGGTGCACAGGGCAATGGACAAGCTTAACATCATACTCCCCCTTTATCCTGAAAATGTGTGTGGAATCAGATTACTGAACCGCCGGGCCTAAATATTCGTTATATTTTTGCTTGCGCGGATTCAGAATGAACAGCACCCCCTGCTTGTATCCTTCTGCTGCATTAAAGTTACGACGTAGTATCTCCTTGAACATCAGGTAGGACAAGGTCCATAAAAGCGCCCCGTACTGGATGGCTCCCGCCTTTTTCAGAGCAAGGAAATAATAGTGATTGATCGCTGTAGCCTTGGCTACTTTGCCCGCCTTATCGCGCGAGCTTGAAGATTCGTGATGAATGATTGTTAAGTCGGGATTGATAACCAGCTTGCCGTAACGGCTCGCTAACTGGCACATATACAAATCGTCAGCCACGGCATAGCTGGTCATCCACGGATACGGCTTCATATCTCGAAGCGCAACCCGCCGGAATGACATGTTGCAGCCATGAAAAAATTCCGTGTCAAAAACCTCCGTCGCTTCTCCCCAACGCAGCAATGAACCTGCCAGACTACTGGGCGAAAGCTTGCCGAGAGACGGGGACATCTGAAATGTCAAAATGCCCAGCAGCTTCCCTGCCCGGCTCGAATGTAGTCCCTTTGCAATCCCTCCAACACCCACAATCGTTTCATCCTGATCATAGGTATCGAGCAAGCGCCGGATATAGAGTTTATCATCCAGTTCGGCATCATCGTCAAAATACAGCACGATATCATACCGTACGAGAGACAACGCTTCATAGCGGGATAACCAAACGCCGGGACGACTTTTTTTATGATACTTCAAAACGCCTTGAGGCAAGCCGGATACCATGTCACGGTACAGCTCGACCTGTTGGTCGGAAATATCGCCGTCATCCACAATCAGCAGCTCTACAGCCGTATGCTCCAGCTGCTGCTGTCCTGCGATAGATTGTATACAGCGTGTCAGATCTTCGATCCGATTGCGGGTACAAATGATGATGGAGACATCGGACATGCCATTACCTCCTGTGTGTGTATTCAGATGCTTTGGAAGAGATATTCAAAGTTTTTCCAATTGCTGGATGATATATGTTTATTGTATCTTTGACAGCGTTTGAGTGTATATACCTCTTTTGTATACTTTTTCAGTCTCCAAAAGGGTAGACAATACTCGAAAAAGGGCAAAAAAATAGGATCGGCTTCTAGCGCCAATCCTGATCTACCCTTGAAAGTCCAGAAACAACGTCGCATTCACATACCTGCGTGCTATGGACAAAAAATAACTATTTTGCACCGATACCGCAGCTACCAGCAATGTATTCCGAACGGCTTGACACTGGTTAGGGGTCAAATGCTGCAAACGGCTGGTGTATTGATCTGCCGCCTGAATCAGCAATTCCTCTGTCGCACCTTCCTGACGCTGCTGCCCTGTAGCGGAATTCCCGTTTTCTTTTGCAACCCCGGCGCCTGCCACATCCAGCAGTTGATCTCCATTCGCATCCAGCTCCTCAAACAAGGTTGAATAAGCAGCGTACAAATCGACCGGCTGGATTAGATCATCCGTATCATCCTCTGGCTGTTGGAACAGGATATGAAATAACTGACGGATGGATTCAAAATCAAGACACGATTTCAAATCCTCCACAATGAGCAGCAGTGCGGCCTGGTTGACTGAATATTTTTTACCGATCTTCGGTGATCCGAGAAATTCCTTGAAGTCGCGTTTGACCCAATTTTGCATAGAGGCCAATGAAACATGGCTATATTCGACCAGTTGACCAAGAGAAACAATCTCCTGTAACGAAAAGGCTGCGCTGTGCTTGCCCTTGATAATTTTATCCAGCACAGGCGTTACCTCAGTATACAAAAATGTCGGCATCGTGCTGCCGGGACGGCCCGGATGGATATGGGTGCGTCTCCAGGCATCCTGAAGAACGGCCAATGGCTGCAATTCGCGGCGACCTTCCATCGCCAGCAGCAAATGGGCCATATCACGGCGTGTGAGGGTAAAAGACTCCATCTGCTTTCCTCCCTTTAAACCATTTCAAGTTCATTTGAACTCATCATACGCCCATAAACTAGGCTTGTAAAGTGAAGCAATGATCCGTGCGGGTTCTGTTTTGCCTTATTTTCCGTGCAAATTGGAGGTAGGTGACCTGCTATGATTGGATATGAACCTTGTATATTTGCTTTTAAGTTCTTAAAATAAGTTCAAGTGAACTTAAAATGGAGTTCATTAAAAATTGAACGAAAAAGGGATGAGTGAAAATTACATGGGTATAGGTGTCAGTCTATTTTTGTTCGCGGTGTTGATTATATTTAGTGCTTTCTTCGTGGCTACCGAGTTTGCGATTATTAAAATCCGTTCCAGCCGGGTCGATCAGCTGGTAGTGGAGAACCGTAAAAACGCACTGGCGCTACAAAAGGTCGTCAATAATCTGGACGGCTACCTGTCCGCCTGTCAGCTTGGTATTACGATTACAGCGTTGGGACTCGGCTGGCTCGGTGAACCGACCGTGGTCAAATTGCTGGAGCCTCTCTTTCAACAGCTCAACATCAATGGGGAATTTTCACATATCCTGGCCTTTATTATTTCATTTGTCATTGTAACTTACCTGCACGTGGTTATCGGTGAGCTGGCTCCCAAAACGCTGGCGATCCGCAAAGCGGAAGCAGTAAGCTTGTTGACCTCCCCGGTCATCGTATGGTTTAACCGGATTATGTATCCGTTTATCTGGCTCCTAAATGGCTCGGCCAACCGTTTGGTTCGTTTGTTTGGTCTTCAACCGGCAAGCGAGCATGAGGAAGCGCATTCTCAGGAGGAAATTCAGATCATTTTGTCCGAAAGCGTGGAAAGTGGTAAGATCAATAACACCGAATATGGCTACGTGAATCGTATCTTTGCTTTTGACGAGACCGTTGCCAAAGAAATTATGGTGCCACGTACAGATATGGTATGCTTGTTTACGAATCGCTCGCTGAAAGAAAACATGCTGACCATTCACGAAGAGCAGTATACCCGTTTTCCGGTGGCGACAGAGAACAAGGATCAGATCATCGGTATGATTAATACCAAGCAGTTGTTCCTTGAGTATGACCGCAACCCTGAGCTTGATTTCAATAGTCTGATTCAACCGATCCTGACTGTTCCGGAAGTTATACCTGTCAACACGCTGCTCAAACGCATGCAGAAGGAGCAGGTTCATATCGCCCTACTCGTCGATGAATACGGCGGAACCTCCGGTCTGATTACTATTGAGGATATTTTGGAGGAAATTGTTGGCGAAATCCGTGACGAATTTGATAAGGATGAACGGAAGGAAATCGAGAAATTGACGGAGAACAGTTATTTGATGGATGGCAAGGTGATGCTTTCCGATTTGAGTGATCTGACTGGCTTGACGTTGGACGATGAGGACGTGGATACTGTCGGAGGGTGGGTGTATAGTCGGGTTCCGGAACCGAGACAGGGCAAGGAATTCATAGAAGATGATGTGAAATTTATCATTCGTGAAATGGGTAAAAATCGTATTCGACGGGTGGAGATTATTCTGCACAATGAATCTCCTGTATCCGAGTTGGAAGCGGAATCTGACACTTCTCCCCAGGAGTGAACCGCTGTGACCTGAGCGGCTTGCACTGTGCACTTGACACTTGCGTTCACTCCTACTGAAATGACATACTTCCAGGGCAAACGGCTTAGGCCGTTTGCCCTGCACGCGTGTAAGGAGGAACTAATAAAGTGGATATTTTATCATCTATTATTATGGGTATTATTGAAGGGCTGACAGAGTTTTTGCCGGTCTCTTCGACGGGTCATATGATCCTGACGGCTGATCTTCTCGGGTTAAACACGGAGAATGATACAGTCAAAACGTTCGAGGTTATTGTGCAGTTGGGTGCTGTGCTGGCGGTTGTCGTATTGTACTGGCGCAGGTTCCTGAGCTTATTTGATTTCAGACGCAGAATCTCGACCCAGCCGCGCCTGAACCTGCTCCATATTATTTTGGCCATGATCCCTGCGGGTGTGATTGGCGTGTTGTTCCGTGATGTAATCAAGCAATACCTGTTTGGCCCTCAAACTGTTCTGTACAGTCTGGTCATCGGAGGCTTGCTAATGATCGCGGCTGAAAAATTCCATCCGCCTATTAGATCACATACGCTGGATGAGATCACATACAAACAAGCATTTACCATTGGTATGTTCCAAGTCCTAGCTCTATGGCCAGGATTCTCCCGTTCAGGCTCAACTATGTCCGGGGGCCTATTCGCACGTGTAAGTCATACGGCAGCCGCGGAATTTACATTCCTTGTATCTGTTCCGGTCATGCTGGGCGCATCGGGTATTGATATGATCAAAAGCATGGATCATCTGTCTATGAGTGATTTCCCAGTGTTCGCGGCCGGCTTTATTACTGCCTTTATCGTCGGAATGCTGGCGATCAAAACGTTCCTCGGTCTGCTCAAACGCTTGAGCCTGACTTCATTCGCCATCTACCGCTTCGTATTGGCGGCTGTGTTCTTCTTCATTATTTTGTAAGCTGTTGTTTGTTGCCGCAAAGCCTTCATGCTTTTCAGCAATTACAGCTCGTTTCGTATGACAAAAAAGGGTTATCCCATAGGCTTGATTTGTCAGCCATGGGATAACCCTTTTTCTATTTCAGCATTTTGCATCATTCATTATTGTTTTGATTCCAACGTGGTCAGGTATTCGGAAATTTGTGCTGGCGTCTTGGCATATTTGCTGTGCAAATGAGCGATTTTTTCGCCGTTACGGAAAACGAGCAGGCTCGGAATTCCACGCACCTGGTTTTCTTCGGCAATCGGCTGGAATTTCTCAGCATCAAGTGCAAAGAAGCGCTTATCTGCATTTTCCTCGATAATGCCACCCATAAATTTATCCAGTGTCTTGCAATCCGGACACCAGGTTGTATCAAATTTTACGACCGTCAAGCCGTCACCGTTAATCAAATCCTGATACTGCTGCTGTGATTCGATGCGTTCCATTTGTTGGTTCCTCCTAGAGTATATTTATGAACGTCTCCATAACCAAATATGGATTATAAACCTGAGCTTATTCTTATATTGTAATGATTCTTTCATATATTGCAACTATGGCAAGTACACGTTCAAAAGTATGAGCCAATTTATCGGCTGGCAAATCGCATTTCCGACCGTGTGACAAAGATCCCCTCTGCCCTACCTGTGCTCATATTAACGGTATTGCGCACCATAGCGGTTAGCCCGGCTAATTTGCTGTAGTGCCTCCCGCTCCTGCTTGGATAACGGCGGGATACTGGCTGCTGCGATATTATGCTCCAATTGTCCCCGTGAGCTTGCACCCGGGATGACAGCAGCAACAGCCGGGTGAGACAGGCTATAACGGATAGCTGTCTGCCCCATGCTGCGCTCTGCACTCGTAAATGCCTTTAATTGCTTGCGTAAGTCCAGCAGCTCTGCCTCTTCGTAGTCCAGATAGCCCTTGGCTACCTTGCCTTCTCCTTCGTCGGTCAATACGCCGCTGGCGACAGGCCCGCGTGCAATGACGCTGATTCCCCGCTCCTGAAGTAATGACAGTACCTCTTCCTCTGCCCGACGGTCCAGCAAGCTATATTGATTCATGACGCTGACGATATTCGAACGCTCGACATATTCACGGATGACGTGAGGACGAATCGAGGAAATGCCATAATAACGGATGACCCCCTCCCTTTTGAGCTGTTCAAAAGCCTCAATCGTTTCGTCGATGGGGTCGTCAATCGTCCCACCGTGAAGCTGATACAGGTCGATATAATCCGTTCCCAGGCGGCGCAGGCTTTCTTTGACCGCAGACAGAATATACTCCTTGGACGGGTCCCACCCCCAGCCCTCTTGGCCCGGCATACGCCGATTACCGACCTTGGTCGCCAAAACGACATCTTGACGCCGTCCACGAATCGCTGCCCCCACAATTTCCTCATTACGTCCGTGATGGTACAAATCCGCTGTATCCAGCAGGTTCACGCCCCGATCCAACGCTTCATGGATCAGGTAAACACCTTGCTGTTCCTCCGTACCGACCGACATACAGCCCAAGCCAATCTCGCCTACCAGCAGATCCGAAGACCCCAGACGATTTTTCTTCATATATGGGTTCCCTCACTTTCATTAGCGTGTAACATTAAATTTTGAATATTACTCTATTATACGCAAAAAATAACCCCAAAGGGCATAGAGACTCCACGATCTCCAATCCTTTGGGATTATTGCATAAAGTCCATATTCCAATCGTGCTATCGGAACAACCACTTGACGGCCTCGGGGAATTGACGCTGGAAATCCAGATGACCTTTCATCGTATGCAAATCTCCATCATGTACAAGTTATCCATTACAGCGCGGCATCAATTTCCTTGATCATTTCGGACACGGATTCCAGACCGTTACCTGACAAGTACCAGTAGTTCGGGTCAAGATACACAATATGACCGTTTTTAAACGCATTGGTTTTCTTCACCAGCTCGTTTTCAATCGTTTGTTTGCCTGTAACCTGTTCCTTGCCTTCCTCTACCACGACTGCTCCACGGTCAACGACAAAGATGTAATCCGGATTTTTTTGCTGTACATATTCAAAAGAAACCTTTTGTCCATGCGTGGATACTTTAATGCTAGGGTCCACAGGTGTGACGCCCAGAGCGTCATGAATGATACCGAAGCGGGATTGCTCGCCATATGCGCTCAAGCTACCTTCATTCGTCAGAACGATCAGTCCTTTGGCTTTGCTCGCTACAGCCTTGTCATGTACGGCCTTGATGGAGCTATCAATCGTAGCCAATTCCTGTTTGGCAGCATCCTCTTTATCGAAGATTTGACCCAGTGTTTCAACGTTTTTCTTAAAGGAATTCACAAAATCCTTGGTGTCTACAGCTAACGAAATGGTCGGTGCAATTTTGCTCAATTCTTTGTACGCATCTGCCTGTCTGCCACCAATGATGATCAATTCAGGAGACAGATCGCTGATTTTCTCGTAATCCGGTTCAAACAGCGTGCCTGCACTTGCATATTTGGAATCTTTATATTTGCTCAAATACGTAGGAAGATCCTGCTGCGCTACCGCCGCAACGTCGACACCCAGCTTATCCAACGTATCCAATGAGCCAAAATCAAAAACAACGACATTTTTTGGATTAACTTTGACTTGGACCGGGTTTTCATCCAGTGCGTGTTTGACCGAGATGGTTTTCGATTCCGTTGTTGCAGCAGAAGATGAGCCGTTGCCAGTCGCTTCCTGAGTGGCTGGAGCCGCTTTGCCGCAGGCTGACACGATCAGTACCAGCGCCAGCATCAGCGTTAAAAACATCATATTTTTCTTCATTTTACATTCCCCCTATGTGAAATAAACGCAAATTTTATGATCACCGATCTGTTGAATCGGAATATCCATATCGTACAAATCCTTTAATACCTGACTATCAATCATCTCGTCAGCCGTTCCCTGCTTCAGTAGCCTGCCGTCCTTCATCCCCACAATATAGTCCGAATAGCAGGAGGCAAAGTTAATGTCGTGAAGCACGACCAGAATCGTTTTGCCGAGATCATCCACCAAAGCGCGCAGCGTCTTCATAATCTGAACCGAATGCTTCATATCCAGATTGTTCAGCGGCTCGTCCAACAGTATGTATTCCGTGTCCTGAGCCAAAATCATCGCAATAAAAGCCCGCTGTCGCTGTCCACCGCTAAGCAAATCAATATGCTTGTCTTTCATGTCCTCCAGCCCCATGTAGGCCATGGACTGCTCGACCATTTGGCGATCCTCGCTGTTCAATCTGCCTTGGGAATACGGAAAACGGCCGAAGCTGACCAGTTCCTTCACGGTTAAGCGGATGTTGACATCATTGGTCTGTTTTAAAATGGATATCTTCCGGGCCAGATCCTCACTTTTCGTCAGGCTCACGGCCTGTCCGTCAATCAGGATTTCTCCCTCATCGCTGTCTGTCAGACGACTGATCATCGACAACAACGTGCTTTTTCCCGCGCCATTAGGTCCAATAAAGGAGGTAATGGTGCCTTTCGGTACGGTGACGGATACCTGATCCACCACATTTTTATTCCCGTAGCGTTTGGATACGTTTTTGACTTCTACCATGATTTATTCTCCCGCAGCAAAAGGTACAGGAAGTACACCCCCCCGATAAAGTTAATAATGACGCTGACCGTTGTCGATAAGTCGAATACTCTCTCTGCCAGCAGTTGGCAGCCTGCCAATGCAATGACACTGACACAGATGGAGGCTGGAATAATATATCGATGCCGATAAGTCTTCATCACTTGATAGGCCACATTCGCCACAATCAACCCGAGAAAAGTAATCGGTCCGACGAGCGCCGTGGAAATGGAGATGAGAATCGCCACGATCACCAGCAATCTTTTAATAATAAATCCGTATGGAAGCCCCAAGTTAATCGCATGCTCCCGTCCGAGCGACAGCACATCCAGATACTTGATGAACCTCCACGCATAAGCGAATACGAGCACTAGAATCACGACGGATAGCCACAGCAGCTCGGTATTCACATTACTGAAGCTGGCAAAGCTTTTGTCCTGAATTTTTGCATATTCGTTCGGATCAATCAGCACTTCCATAAAGGTAGATAAACTGTTGAAAAGCGTGCCGAACACCAGGCCGATCAGCAGAAGAACATAAATCCCGCGTCCGTCCTTGCGAAAAATTAATTTGTACAATAAACCCGCGAACAGTACCATCAGTCCCACAGATAATAAGAAATTCAGCTCTCTGCTGGTCGAAATGAACGGTACAGAGCCAAACGCAAAAACAATGGTCGTCTGAATCAGCATATACAGTGAATCCAGCCCGATAATGCCCGGGGTCAAAATTTTGTTATTGGTAATCGTCTGGAAAATAACCGTTGCAAAAGCAATCGATCCACCTGTCAGGATGAAGGCTGCTATCTTTTTCAATCTTCGTGGCAGCGCGTAGTGCCAGGTATGCGGAAGATCTATAAACACGAAAGCAGCAATCAACAGAAGCGCGGCAGCGGCTAATATGCCGATTTTTAATTTAGGATTCATAGGCCCTTCTCCTCAACAGCAAATACAAGAACAACGCGCTCCCGATCACACCAACCGTAAGCCCTACAGATATTTCATACGGATAAATGATGACCCGTCCCAAAATATCGCAAAACAACACAAAGACGGCGCCCAAGGTCGCGGTGTGGGCCAAACTTTTTTTCAGATTATCGCCCATATACATGCTGACCAGATTGGGTACAACCAGCCCCAGAAAAGGGATCGTTCCCACGGTCAATATGACGACGGAGGAAACCAAAGCCACGATCACCAGACCAACATTGACGGTGCGCTTGTAATGTACGCCCAAATTTGCCGCAAAATCCTCGCCCATGCCTGCAATTGTGAAACGATTCGCATATATGTACGCCAATGCAACCAAAGGAACACTAAGATACAGCATCTCATAGCGACCACTCATCACCAGTGAAAAATCACCCTGCATCCACGAGGAAATACTCTGGATCAGATTGTATTTATAGGCGAAAAAGGTCGTCACCGAATTTAAAATGCCCCCGAACATTAAACCGACCAGCGGGATAAATACCGGGTCCTTGAAACGGATTTTATCCAGTATTTTCATGAAAATCAGTGTCCCCGCTAGGGCAAACCCGAAAGCCGTCAGCATCTTCGTCCAAAATCCAGCCGCTCCAAACACCATAATAGCCATCAGCACACCTAATCGTGCCGCATCCATCGTCCCTGCGGTGGTGGGCGATACAAATCGGTTCCGGGTAAGCTGCTGCATAATAAGCCCACAGATACTCATACTCGCTCCTGCGATGATGATGCTGATCAAACGCGGTAGTCTGCTAATCAGGAGCACCTGCGCCTGATCATTGGTTAAGTGGAACAAATCAAGTGGAGTTACATCATGAACACCGATAAAAACCGAGGCGAAGGCCAGTACCAGAAAAGCCAGTATTAAATAACGCAATTTCATGTTCTAACCAAGGGAGCCTGTTCTCCAACAACCTGTACCAAGCTTCGGCCCTGTCCTCCCCTCCAATAATGATAATCATTATCAAAAATCAACTAGCATAAATTATATCAGTCATCTCGTATCTGTCAAATTTTTTGAAATGAACAAAACATGCAAAAAAAGCCGTCGGGAGCATCCCGACAGCTTGATCTACTTGATTTTAAAAATTTTGAATTAGGAGCTTACGACTTCCACTCTTCCCGCAAAAGCCCCATTCGGATCGAATCATAATACTGTCCATTATAATATCTGCACTTTCGAAGCCGGGCCTCCAAGGTCATCCCCAGCTTCTCCCCAACCTTCATCATCCGATGGTTTCCTGACCAGGTTGTAAAGCCTACTCTAACTAGAGGTAGTGTATTAAATAAATGCGTGATCCACAGTCGCAATGCTCTGGTACCAAACCCACCGCTCCAATACTGCGAATCATAAATGCCAATTCCCATTTCAAGCCATTGGGAAGGCTTATGCTCCCAATAGTAGCTAACCGATCCAATGATCTTACCTTCCACTTCAATGAGCCAAAAGTCATCTTGCCCGATTCGCTTTTCCTTATCTTTTAAATAATCATCAAAAGAAAGTGTCTTATGTTCATAATAAGGCGCATCCCATTGTTTCCATTCCGGTGCTTCTTCTTTATAGGTTAGCGTCCAAAGAGCATGTAAGTCTTCTTCTGTAACGGGCCTAATGGTTAAATCCTTATCCGCATACATCGAGTACACTCCTTTTATAATAAAATTCATTCTATCTACATTGGGCTATATCGGGCTTTATTGTATCTGCTTTTGCACTATTTCGAATTTCTATTTTTGTCCGTCTTTGGAGTCAGTGTATAATTCAAGTTGACAAACAATCCAAAGTAATATATCTTAATATCAAGATAATAAATAATAAAGAAAAGTTTACGACTGTTTATTTTGCTTTGAAAAACCTAATCATATAAAAACCAAGGAGGATAATGACATGAAACTGTTAGGATTGCATCACGTTTCGGCGATTACGGCGGCGGCGGCTAAGAATGTTGATTTTTATACTCAGGTAATGGGACTTCGGCTCATTAAGAAAACGGTGAATCAGGATGATGTTAGCGTCTATCACCTCTTTTATGGAGATGAGCGCGGAACGGCTGGTACCGAAGTCACTTTCTTTGAAATCCCACATGCGGGGCAAACTCGTACGGGGAATAACAGCATTTCGGCGCTTTCCCTGCGGGTACCGAATGACAAAGCACTGGATTACTGGAAAGACCGTTTCGAGCAATTGGATGTAAAACATGGTGAAATTACGGATCAAGCGGGACGTTTGGCGCTTTCGTTTGAGGATTTTGAAGGGCAGCGCTTCTTCCTGGTTTCGGATGAGCATGACAACGGAGTGCGGGGCGGTACGCCTTGGGAGAAAAGCCCTGTCCCTGCTGAATACGGCATCGTCGGACTTGGCCCAGTTCATCTGACCATTCCAAAAGCGGAGAACACGATCCTCATTCTGGAGCAGGTGATGGGCTTCCGCAAAAAGGGCTCCTATTCTTCCACCGTTGCCGGGCAGCCTGATGTGGTCATCTATGAAACCGGCGAAGGCGGTACCGGAACTGAGATTCATCTGGAAGAACGTAACGATCTTCCACAAGAGCGCCCGGGACGAGGCAGTGTGCATCATGTAGCCTTCCGTGTTGCGACTGAGGAAGAACTTAGACAGTGGGTTGATCGTATTAACCAACTGCAAATTTCCAGCTCAGGGTTCGTGGATCGCTTTTACTTCCGTTCATTGTATTTCCGTGAGCCGAACGGCATTTTGTTTGAATTGGCAACCGATGGACCCGGCTTTGATACAGATGAAGAACTGGAGTTTCTGGGTGAATCGCTGGCGTTACCGCCATTTTTGGAATCGCGTCGCGCTTCCATTGAGGCCAACCTCAAACCGCTGAATACCAAGCTTTAATAGAGCTATATTTGCTCTAAAAACACACAAAGCCGGGACTTCTACATCATGTAGAGGTTCCCGGCTTTTTCCGTGCAACAGCTCTGTTTCCATCCCAAAGGACATCTCATTTGCAAGCCTTTCAGCTTTTACTGGTAAGTGAAATGCCCTTTTGGGTTAAGCTTAAAGCTTTTTATCATCCACGCTGTTCAGCCAAGCTTCAATTTCTCCGATCACAGAGGCGATACATCCATCCTGGAACGGCGAAATCAGACCAGCCAGCTTCACCAATCCGGTAAATGAATGACTCCCCCCGGCACGGCACAGCTTCAAATAATCTTCCCACGCAGCTGTCCGGTCGATACTCATGCGTTTCCAGAATTGGAATGCGCACAATTGTGCAAGTGTGTAGTCGATATAGTAGAACGGGGATTGGAAAATATGTCCCTGCTTATGCCAGAACCCGCCCTGCTCCAGATACTCATTGCCTTCATAGTCCAAATGCGGTTTATACTTGCGTTCAATGGAGCGCCATGCGCTTTTACGTTCGGCTGGCGTCCAGTCTGGATGTTCATATACTGCATGCTGAAATTCATCCACAGCTACGCCGTAAGGGACAAACAACAACGATGAGGACAAATGTTCAAAGTGATATTTATCCGTATCGTCCTCGAAGAACTGCTTCATCCAGGGCCATGCGAAAAACTCCATACTCATGGAATGAATTTCAGCCGCCTCCATGGTTGGCCAGTGGTACTCGGGGATTTCAAAATGTCGACTTTCATACACCTGGAAGGCATGACCCGCTTCATGCGTCAGCACATCGATATCACCGGATGTACCATTGAAATTGGAGAAAATAAACGGCGTGCCATACTCACTCAAAAACGTGCAATAGCCTCCGCTTTGCTTGCCCTTTTTGCTAGTCAGGTCCATCAACCCACGTTCGATCATAAAGCTGAAAAATTCATGTGTTTCCGGTGAAAGCTCCTCATACATACGTGCTCCATTACGAATGATCCACTCCGGGTCGCCTTTGGGTGTAGGATTGCCTGACAAAAAGTTAAAGCCTTCATCATAATAGCGAAGCTGATCCACTCCGATCCGCTCGCGTTGGCGCTCCTTGAGCTTTGTTGCCAGCGGAACGATATGTTTCAGCACTTGTTCGCGAAAATTGGCAACCATAGCGGCATTGTAATCGGTACGACCCAAACGGGCATAGCCCAGCTCTACAAAGTTATCGTAGCCCAGCTTGTGCGCTATGCGCGTGCGTACCTTAACCAGTTCATCGTAAATTCGATCCAGCTCATCCTCATGCTCGCTCATAAATTGATACTTGGCCTCGGAGGCCTGTTTGCGTGTCTCCCGGTTTGTCGCCATTTCAAAAGGCAGGAGCTGCGACAATGTACGTTCTTCTCCCTCGAACGGGATCTTCGCTGAAGCAATCAATTGGGAGTATTCGGAGGTCAGCTTATTCTCCTGCTGTAAATCCTCAATAATATCCGGGTGGAACGACTTGAGTGATACCTCGGCGATACTGAAAAGCTGGCTACCCCACTGGCTCTCCAGCTCGGCTCTGAACGGCGAGTCCACCAAGGCCCGGTAGTAATCGGTTACATACTCCTGAATGACCGGCATGAAATCATCAGCGTACTCTTGCTCTGCTTTGTAAAATGCGTCCTCCGTATCAATGGAGTGCCGAACCTCTACTAATTGCAATTGCGTTTCCACGTTACTGCGCAGCTTATTAATGGCATGAATGACTTCATTTTGACGCTCTACGCTGTCCGCTTCACGAAATTGCTGCAAAAGCGTTTTAAACCACTGTTCAATTTCAGTTTGCACTGGCCGGATATAAGCCATTTGGCTGAATAATGTCATTGCTTCGAGTCCTCCCTAAATTTAATAAATCTGATGCCTATTATACAGTACGATTAGAGCAAACTGGAAGATATAATTCCAAAAAAATACAACGTCAAAAACCGCAATACCCTGTATTGCGGCTTAAGACTCTAGCCTAACGCTAAATATATCGTAGATGCACTGCCTATAGCAGCCGTTTTATAAATGCATTCATGCTTTACTGATTTTGCAAACGATGTGCCGCATGCAGAGTCGGGCCGACGAATTCGTTCAGCTTGAAGCTGCCTTCAATCGCCTGGGTAATAAATTTTTTGGCCTGATCCACCGCTTCACGTACGGTCAGCCCCTGGGCCAAGCCAGCCGTTACTGCTGCCGACGTGGTGCAGCCTGCACCATGGGTGAAGCTTGTTTTCACAACATCCGCCTCGAACCAGTCGAAGGTGATTCCGTCATACAACAGATCCATCGCTTTACCTGCGCGAATTTTGCCACGGTCCTTAATCAGCACGTGCTTCGCCCCGCGCTCATGGATAATCGCAGCCGCTTCCTGCATCTGTTCCAGCGTCGTAATCGGTCCGTTCTTCGCCAATTGCGAAGCCTCGAACAAATTCGGCGTTACCAGATCAGCGCCCGGGATCAGAAATTCCAGCATCGCTTCTGTATTTTCCGGCTGAAGCACTTCATCCGTGCCTTTGCAGACCATAACCGGATCAATAACGACCCGTTTAAGATCATGCTTGCGCAGATGGCTGGCAACCAGTTCGATAATATCAACAGAACCGAGCATACCCGTTTTCATCGCGTCAAAGCCGATACCTTCCAATACCGTGCGCAGCTGTGCTTCTACCACATCCAGCGCAACAGGATATACAAGATGGTTCCATGTTTGGGGTTCCATCGCAACTACGGTTGTCAATACATTCATTCCATATACACCAAGCTCCTGAAAGGTTTTCAGGTCTGCCTGAATACCCGCGCCGCCGCTGGTGTCGGAGCCGGCTATCGTTAATGTTTTGGGAATCGTCATTTTCACATGCTCTCCTTCACTTACTGTGCTGCATTTATCCTAATCCCGCATGCGAAACTTGTCAACGCGCAATGCGTTCTTCCTATGCTAAAAGTCACAGAAAACAGTAGCATTAAAAAACGAGAACGTTCCCTTTTGACCGGGAACATCCTCACAAGAATAGGATCTATGAAGGTTTGAATGACAAAGATTACAAATACCCGCCGGTGCTGTGATCATAAGCATGATTCTTTTCATTTTCACGCACGCCCAGACAAAACTTCTGATACAAATGCTGCTGTTCCGGGGTAGCAAAATTCCGGTGCTGCTCAAACAAAGCCATGCAACCGATAATATGCTCAGTATAGCTATTGTCTACAGACAGCTGCAAGCAATGCAGTGTTTGCCCCAGTCCCTTCGCATAATCACCCTTCCGAAAATGATATTCGGCATACACCTTGCAAAAGGAGGCGAAGCGGAATGCATTAAAATGCTTGCGGTAGTGAGTGTCCCATTGATCCGGGGCAAGCTCCCAGAAGCTCTTGAGTTGCTCGCTGAATAGCCCCAGCTCGGCATCCGCAAAGTAACCGAACCTGTTCGCTGATTCCAGCAGCGTATTCAAGCCTTCCAGTGTCTCGTCCGGATGCTCGCGCAAATACGTAATATATTCATAAATTGCAGAGGTATTGCCCATTTTAATTTCGATACAGAGCCGATTGCCTTGAGCATACACACGATGCATGTCCACTACTTTCCGGCCTTCCTCGTCCAATCCTTCAAACCAGCTCAAATCTGCATACCCATCAATCCATTTCTTGGATTCCTCATACCTGCCCTGAAACTCATAGCAGCTGGCCTTGAGCAGATGACCCTGTGCATAATAGTAGACAAGCGGTTTGAGCAACTCCAGATGCTCATCTCCAAAGCGGTTCCGATTGCGGTATAGCGCCTGAGCCAATTCTCGCAGCTCGTCCGCATACATTTCCATCTCGGACCATTGCATTTTTAACGCAAACACTTGAGATAGCATATGTAAGCCTTCCAATGCGTAAGTTTCCGGCAACCGACCACGGTACAAATGGAATTGTACAGCAGCCTTCAAGCTCCGTTTGTTATCCTTGATCTGAACCTGGAATATACGGAAATAGCTGATCGCTAACCGCTCGGAGTGGGTATATTTTTCACTCTCGATGACGCAATTGTACAGCAGCATAGCGGCTTCATATCTGTCGTCTTCAAACATCGCTTCTGCGGTCTCAAAAATAGCCGGAATGTTCGATAAATCATCCATCAGATAGCCAAGTACGCTGCAAATACATTCCAGCTTGTTCAGCTCTGAACAACGGAGAAGAAACGGACGTAACCTCCTCCAGTGCGGTAAGGAATGAATAAAACATTCATCCACATACATCTCGAACAAGGCCCCTTCTTCCAATCCCATAGCCCCGGTAATCAGATCAAGCTGATTAACTGAAATCGGCCGTGGGGGATTCCGGTTAAGTATACCACTAAGTGTACCCGGATTTACCTTGGAAGCGTCTGCGAAACATTGCATGGAAATACCTTCACGCTGAATATACTTTTCAATTTCTGCACGAATCGTGGTGTTTTTTTCCAAAGGGACACCCCCTCCATCAAATGATGGTGACTTTTTCATTACCTTTTAAACCAAAATTTGTTTAATCAAAGTATATGTCTAATTATAACGGAGGTCAATAACTTAAACGCGACTCAGGACATATAAAATTACGAATTTCGTACGATTTCAAATAATCCGTGTGCAAAAAAACCACCCCCGAAGGGACAGTCTTTGCTCAACATTTGATGCCATAGGCTCATAAAGAATGGAAATGAGTCCGCTTTTCCCTCGTTGGATATGTTGTCATGTGTTGCTTACATACCGTATAACGGGGGAGCTTTCCGTTTGGATCACTTTGGATTCAATTTTTAAAAAAAAGAATTCAGGATCGTCCGAAATCCAGGGCAAACTTGGCGTATCCCTCTGCGGTCAATCCTTCATAAAGCAACTCCGAATAGGCTTGGGCGGCATCTGTTGCTTGCGGTGAGGTCAGGAATGTCACGTGCGGGCGGCCCGGCCATGGTGAGAGGGACCAGTGACCGTCTGCTTTGGGCGTCAACGTCTTCATATGCCGCACATATTCAGTCAGCACATGCCGATTTTCATCCGGTGAAGCGAGTACGATTCGTTCCCCACCCGGATTGACCAATGTAGAAGAAAACGCACGATAATTGTTCGTGACAACCAAATAGCTTCGCTGCATATCCATCGGCGCTCCATCCAAGGACATATGAATGATTCTGTGCGCATCCGGTTCCTTCAATATTCCAGCAGCATCATATCTGGCGGGCTGCGTCACATCAATCTGATACCTAATCCCGTCAATGATATCGAAGTTAAAGCTCGGAAAATCCGAATCAATCAGCTCTTGCTCCTGTTCTGCATAAGGATCAATTTGTCGGAATTGTCCGGCAGACCATTCGAGCCATTCCCGAATTTCTCCCCCGGTCAGTCGGACGACATGCAGTGTGTTTGGAAAATTGTACAGATCGGCGATATGCTTGATTGCAAAAGTCCCCGCCGGAATATCGGTATAATACGAGGGCCCGTATCTGCCGCCTGTTTTAAAGGGAGCCGCTGCCGACAAAACGGGCAGACCTTCGTACTCACTCCCCTGCATCTGCTGCTTCACATACCAAATTTGCGCGTCGTTCACGAGTTGAACGGAAGCATCGTCTATCACCTGGGCAAAAAAGCTGTTTACTGCTAATGTCGTCTGGCCAACAGGTGCGCGAATATAGTCCAGCGTTCCGGCATGCTCTTCCGCAACCGCCTGCTGAATGGCAGTATCCGGCTGCACCAGCGCTTGCTTGCGTACTGGATCATACACCGGACGTACCTCTGCAGAAGAGGCAGCCACTTGCCACGCTCCGTCCATAAGGGTCAGGTCCAGATCTATGACACCCAGATGATCTCCCCAAAAGCCCGGCTCTACCGCCGGAATATCATGTATGGTGCCTCGCTCCACGTCAACACGAGTTTTACCAACAAACGAAGGGCCGGGGAATACTTTATGCGCATGACCAAACAAAATAGCGTCGATCCCTTCTACATTGCTCAGATGCAGCACCGCATTTTCCATATATGGCGTTTCAGGAATATCTTCGAAGCCCGCGTGAGGCATGGCAATAATCAAATCTGCTCCCTCTGCCTTCATTTGCGGAATAAACCGTCTTGCTGTCTCCAGCATATCCTTGACGATGATTTTTCCTTCCAGCCACGCCTTGTCCCATTGCATAATTTGCGGAGGCACAAACCCGATAATCCCCACCTTCAACAAATGCTTGCCGCCTGCTTCATCCTCCACCGTCTTATCCAGTATCAGATAAGGTGTAAAGTAATTTCGTTCTTTTTCCACGACTGTATGGCTATCTGTAAAAATATCTTTCTTCGTATCTATATCTGTATCCGCCTGCATATAGATGTTGGCATTGATAAAAGGAAACTTGGCTCCTTGAATGCAAGTCTGTAAATATTCCAATCCATAGTTAAATTCGTGATTCCCGATATTGCCCGCTTCGTACCCAAGCAGATTCATCGCTTTGTAGGCAGGATGCACGGCGTTCGGGTCCTGTTGGAGAAGCTGTACAGCATAATCCCCCATCGGATTGCCTTGAATAACATCCCCGTTATCCAGCAGCAGGTGGTTAGGTACCTCGGACCGAGCTGCCTGGATTAGACTGGCTGTTTGCGCAAGACCGTACTGTAATGTTTCCCGATCCGTATAATAATCGTAATTCCACAAGCTGACATGCAGATCGGTCGTAACCATAACACGGAATTTCACCCTCACAGGACATAGCGTCTGCTGTTGTACCTCTTTATTGATATCTGAAATATCCAATCCTGTTCTCTCCTTCAGCTTCGGTCATAGAGCTTGAACAAGTCTAACAGGGTACTGTTAAGAGAATGTTAAATGAATAGAAATGAGAGAGTATAAGATATATTTTACATACTTTTTACCAAAGTCAGGAATAGTTTTTACCCTAGTGACCGGACTAGCTGTTAAGATTCTGTTTGTCACAGAATTTACAGACTTTTTCAATTTTTCGTTATTACTATTTTTAGGGGGAAATTATTTTGTTTAAAAAAGCACTGACCTTGTGCATGACCTTCACACTGGCGGCAGGTCTGGCCGCTTGCAGCTCCAATGCAAGCAATAACAACAGCGCGTCCACTCCAGGCACAGATGGCACGAAAAGCGAAAGCACAGCCTATGTTCCTACAGAGTTAAAAGTACAGTTCGTTCCTTCCCAAAATGCAGATACGCTCGAAGCCAAAGCCAAGCCGCTCGAAAAGCTGCTGGGCGACAAGCTCGGAATTCCGGTAAAAGTAACCGTGTCCCCCGACTACAACACAATTGTGGAAGCCATGTCTTCCAAACAGGTAGATGTAGGATTCCTTCCGCCGAATGCCTATGTATTGGCCCACGATAACCGTAAAGCGGCTGACTTGCTCCTGCAAGCCCAACGCTACGGCATTGAAGACGGTACAGGCAAGGATACAACTGAAAAAGTAAACTTTTATAAAGCGATGATCGTGGTGAAAAAGGATTCTCCGATTCAAAGCCTGGCTGATCTGAAGGGTAAAAAAGTTGGCTGGCAAAATGTAACCTCCTCCGCAGGCTATGTGTATCCGGCAGCAGAGCTGAAAAAAGCCGGCGTGGACCCGGACACAGATGTCCAGGGTGTAACGATCAAAGGCCATGATGCTGCTATTCTGGCGCTACTGAACGGTCAGGTTGATGCTGTAGCTGTTTTCCAGGATGCACGCAACACGGTAAAGAAGGAAATTCCGGATGTATTTGAAAAAACTCGTGTCATTCATTACACAGCTAAAATTCCGAATGATACGGTCAGCGTACGTTCCGATATGGATCAGGCGTGGAGAGACAAAATCAGCCAAGCCTTTATAGATATCGCCAAAGACCCTGAAGGCGGTCAAATCATTAAAGAAATTTATACGCATGTAGGCTATGAAAAAGGTGACGATAAAAACTTCGATTCTGTTCGTGAATATGCCGAAGCCGTCGGCCAAGCAGTTAAGTAATAGGAGCAAACGCGTAATTGTAATGAGGCAGTAGCTACGAAACAGGCTTTACGAATGACAGGGCAGCACCGTCCATGTATTCATGGCGGTGTTGTTTTCATTCCACCCCATCGGGGGGAGAAAGTTGGGAGCATATGATCGAATTCCGCAATGTATCGAAAACATACCCGAACGGCATCAAAGGGTTGAACAATATTAATCTGACAATTAAAGAGGGCGAAATGGTCGTCATTGTTGGCTTGTCCGGTGCGGGCAAGTCTACTCTGCTGCGTTCCATTAATCGACTGCATGACATTACCTCCGGCGACATTGTCGTGGGCGGCAGGTCTGTCACGTCTGCCGGAAGCAGCGAGCTGCGCCGCATTCGCCGCGATATCGGCATGATCTTTCAAAGCTTCAATCTGGTTAAGCGGTCCACCGTGCTCCGCAATGTACTTTCCGGCCGAGTCGGCTATCATTCGACGCTCAGAACCATTCTTGGCCTCTTTCCGAAGGAGGATGTCGAGCTGGCCCTAACGGCACTGGAACGCGTGAACATCCGCGAAAAGGCCTACAGCCGGGCCGATGAGCTGTCCGGCGGTCAACAGCAGCGCGTATCCATCGCCCGCGCTCTGGCGCAGGAGGCCAAGATTATTCTGGCGGACGAGCCTGTCGCATCGCTTGATCCGCTGACCACCCGCCAGGTCATGGACGACCTCCAGCGGATTAATCGTGAAATGCAGATTACGACCATCGTCAATCTGCATTTCATTGATCTGGCGCGCGAATATGCGACGCGGATCATTGGATTGCGTGCCGGAGAGGTCGTCTTTGACGGCACGCCGGAGGAAGCTACGGATGATGCCTTTGCGGAAATCTACGGCCGGGCCATCAAGCATGATGAGCTGCTGGGAGTGGGATCATGAAGCCCGACTCCACTGTCCAGCCGCTCTCTTCGACGCCGCCGTCACCGCAAGCCGGACCGCCGCAGCCATCAAAGCCGACCGCAGGGCCAGCCCTGCCGGGTCGTTACAAGCGTTACGCCACCTGGATGATCTTTATTGTGGTGCTGGTGGCATGCTCCATTCATACGAATGCTACGCCTTACCAGTTGATCGTCGGCTTGCCGGAGATGGGCAAATTGCTGGGCGAAATGTTTCCTCCTGACTGGAGTTACCTGCCTACCATCTGGAAGCCGATGCTGGAAACCATCCAGATTGCCATTGTCGGCACGACACTGGGTGCGTTGCTGGCTATTCCTGTTGCGTTGCTGTGCGCCTACAATGTCATGCCGCGCAAGCTGATCTCGCTGCCGATGCGCACAATCCTGAACCTCGTGCGGACCGTTCCCGATCTGCTGTTTGCCTCCATCTTTGTGGCGGTGTTCGGCATCGGGCCGTTCGCAGGGATGCTCGCCCTGCTCTTCTTCTCCTTCGGCATCATTGCGAAGCTGACGTTCGAGGCCATTGAAGCCATTGATCCCGGCCCGCTGGAAGCCATGACCGCCGTTGGCGCGAGCCGCATTCAGGTGATTGCCTTCGGAGTCGTACCGCAGGCATTGCCCTATTTTGTGTCCTACTTGCTGTACACCTTTGAGGTCAATGTACGTGCGGCCTCTGTTCTGGGGCTGGTCGGCGCGGGCGGTATCGGCCTGCTGCTCGACCGTTCGCTTGGCCTGTTCCGGTATGACCGGGCAAGCATCATCATTCTACTGACCCTCGTCATCGTTTTGGCGATTGATTACGGCAGTAACATGCTACGGAGGAAACTATTATGAATGATTCCACACTTCGCAGACCTCTTCGCTCCAGACTGCGTTTATGGGCGATAGCCATTCTGCTGATCATCATTTATATTTGGGCTTTCCGTGGGATGCAGTTCGAAGGATTGCAGGGAACCGCCAAAAACGTCTCTCTCGCTATACTGGACGGCTTTCTTCATCCTGACTGGTCATTCGTGTACATTCCTGAAGGAGAGGACTTGCTGCGCGGGCTACTGGATACGCTGGTTATCTCCGTTCTCGGAACCTTCGTATCCGCATTTGTCTGTCTTCCGTTTGCCTTCTGGGCATCCAGCAACATGACTCGGTTACGCCCCTTGTCAGGCAGCGGTAAATTTGTACTCAGCGTCATTCGGGTATTTCCTGAAATGATCGTCGCGATCCTGTTCATCAAGGCCGTTGGACCCGGCTCATTCGCGGGTGTGCTTGCCCTCGGTATTCACTCGATCGGCATGCTGGCGAAGCTTTTTTCAGAAACGATCGAAAGCGTCGATCACGGGCCGCAGGAAGCCTTGATCGCCTGTGGTGCCAACCGTTTGCAGGTGATTTTCTTCGCTGTGCTGCCGCAAGTGATTCCACAGTTCCTTTCGTATTCGCTCTACCGTTTTGAAATTAACATCCGTTCCGCAACCACGCTCGGTCTGGTCGGGGCAGGCGGTATCGGTACTCCGCTGCTGTTTGCGCTCCAAATGCGCAACTGGAACCGTGTAGGTGTCATTTTGCTAGGCATTGTGGTCCTGATCATATTAACGGATTTAATTTCCGGCTGGCTGCGCAAGCGGATTGTATAATCAACAAGATTGAAAATGCCAAAGAAGCCTCTCCTGTGTAAAAGGGACAACATTACGCTCCCGTTACGCAGAAGAGGCTTTTTAGATTCATCAAATGGCCGCTACCTCGTCCATCACCCGCCGGATTTCCTCTGCTGTATTGTAAAAATGCGGAGCCACGCGGATCACATCCTTCCGTGCCGAAACGATGATATTTTGTCTTCTCAAGCGCCTCTCAACCGCCGATGCATCGGCTACCTCAACAGCGATGAGGCCAGGTAAAGCTCCTTCCCCGGAAGGCAAACGTATGCTTAACCCTTTGCGGCGGCCATACTCCATAGAAAATTCCAGCAATTCGCTCATATACGCCTGAATGTCCGTGACCCCGATTTCCAGCAGCAGCTTTAAGGCCGCATTGGCGGCAAAGATACTAATGAATGAAGGCAATCCCGTCTCAAAGCGTCGGGCTCCTGCCGCCAGAACCGAGCGTGTAATATCAAACCGGGAAGCGGCTTCCTGTCCGAGCCATCCGGTAAGTTTGGGCTTGAAGCGGTCTATCCAATCGTTGCTTACATAAAGAAAAGCGACTCCCGGAATCCCCAGCATATATTTGCGGGCTCCTGCCACCAGAATATCCACGCCCATCGCTTTTACATCCATAGGTATGATTCCCGCAGACTGATAGGCATCTACAAACAGCAACGCCTGATTTCGGTGAGCCACATCCGCCATAGATTTTAGATCCTGCTGAAATCCGTTGGTGTAGTTCACATGGGACACCATAACAAGTGCAGTGTTTTCGGTAATGTGTTTCTCGTACTGCTGCAAAGTAACCTCACCATGCATGGAGGGGATACAACGAATGTGCTCACGGAATTGGTCCTGCGCTTGCCAGATGTGCCCTACGGTCGGGAAGTCAGTATCTGCGTACACAATACCTTCTTTTCCCGATACATAAGGAAGTGCAGTTGCCACCCTGGCAATCGCCTCGGAGGCTGAGGACAGCACCGCAATCTCGTCAGGCTCCGCCCCGATCAGTTTGGCAAAATGTCCTCTGGCCTCCTCCACCCGTGCCATAGACAAGTCGCCATTATGCCCGTGTTGCAGCAAGCTTCGATGGTATTCCTCGATTGCAGCAGAAACTGGCCTTGATATGGCTCCTTGGGAGCAGCTCCCTAGATGAATATGTGAGGACAGCACTGGAAATAGCTGACGGTAGGACTGAAACGGATGTTTCATAATTCCCTTCGCTCCTCTTGGGCACAGCTGCGTGCCTTGATATGATCATTTTATTATCCATATAAGTCATCTTAGAACAAGGGTCTCCCTTCCCATCTTATCGCCAAACATCGACGATAGACGCGAAGAGAGACCCTGTGGAATCAAGCATGTTCCTGCGTTTCATTAATGAACCCGTTTGCGCCCAAACCAGCTTTTAAGCACTAAGGTGGCGAGAGCCAACAATAACAGCAGCGAGGCCACCGCAAAGGATGCCGAGAATTGATATTCGTTATACAAAATTTCCACATGGAGCGGCAGTGTGTTTGTCTCTCCACGGATATGTCCCGAGACCACGGACACCGCCCCGAATTCACCCATCGCTCTCGCATTACACAAAATAATGCCATACAGCAGACCCCATTTGATATTCGGCAGCGTCACCTTCCAGAAAATACGCCAGCCGCGTGCGCCCAGCGTAACCGCCGCTTCTTCCTCCTGGTGTCCCTGATCCTCCATTAGCGGAATCAGCTCCCGCGCTACAAAAGGAAACGTGATGAACAGCGTCGCCAATATAATGCCCGGCAAGGCAAAAATAATTTTGATATCATGCTCGTCCAGCCACGGCCCAAGCCAGCCCTGTGCGCCGAATACCAACACATACATCAATCCGCCGACGACAGGAGAGATGGCAAAGGGCAAATCAATCAGGGTGACCAGCAGGCCCTTACCACGAAATTGAAACTTTGTAATCAGCCAAGCCGCCGCTACGCCAAATACCGTATTCAACGGTACTGTTATCGCCGCCACCAACAGCGTCAGCCGCAGCGCCGACATGGCGTCCGGGTCGCGTAACGCTTCAACGTATACGCTCCAGCCCTGCTTGAGCGCTTCGGTAAGTACGACGATCAGCGGCAGTACCAGCACCCACAGCAAAGCCAGAAAAGCGGCACCGATCAGCGTCCACTTCACCCAAGGGGCTTCGGTTGTAACCCTGTTGGGCGGTGCAGATGAAGGCACAGATGCATGGGTAAGCTCCTGTCCGGTTATCGCTTGTGACATGATGTTTCTTCCTCCTTAAACAGCGGATATACCGCTATCGTATGAACCAAACGCATACTGTCCTGCGTGATAACGTTAGACAGTACGTCGCCGCGACCAGCGCTGAATGCTGTTAATCACCAGCAGCAGCAGGAATGAAATGACCAACAGCATCAATGCTACCGCCGTAGCTCCGGCATAGTCATTTTGCTCCAGCTTGGACATAATGAGCAGCGGCGCGATCTCGGTCTTCATCGGCATATTGCCGGAAATGAAGACGACTGAGCCATACTCCCCGATGCCACGGGCAAAGGCGAGCGCAAAGCCCGTCAGCAGCGGTGGTATCAGCTCGGGCACAATAACGCTGCGAAAGGTACGCCATCTGCCCGCTCCCAGCGTAGCGGCGACCTCCTCCTCGTCCTTGTCCAGCTCCTCCAGCACGGGCTGGACCGTCCGCACGACGAACGGGATACCGATAAACATCAGCGCGAGCGTAATACCCGTCTGCGAGTAGGCCATCCTCCAGCCAAGCGGTTCGAACAACGAGCCGATCCAGCCATTTTGCGCATATAGAGCTGTCAAAGCAACACCCGCAACCGCTGTAGGCAATGCAAAGGGCAGATCAATCACCGCATCAAAAATCCGTTTTCCCGGAAATTCATAACGCACCAGCACCCAGGCGATCAGAAAACCGAGGAACAGGTCAATCAGCGCCGCAGCGGCAGCGCACAAAAAGCTTACCTTGTAAGAAGCCAGTACCCTGACGTCAGTCGCCACATCCCAAAACTTCTCCCACGTCAATCCGGTTGAGTTCAGAAGCAGCGCCGATAAAGGCACCAGCACCACCAGACTGAGGTACAGCACACTATATCCCATCGTTAACCCGAACCCGGGAAGTACGCGTTTTCGGGTGACTTGCACTTGACTCATGTTCTGTCCATCCCTCTCTGAAATCCATTAACTTCCAGGTACATAAATTTGGTCAAAGATGCCCTTGTCGCTAAAATGCTTTTGCTGCGTCTCCTTCCACGTTCCGAATACATCCTTCAAGGTCACCAGTTCCAGCTTGGGAAATTGATCCTTGAACTTCGCCTTTACGCTATCCAGCGTTGGACGATAATAGTTCTCGGCAGCAATGGTTTGCCCCTCTTCGCTGTACAAATATTTCAAGTACGCATCCGCTACCTCTCGTGTACCTTTTTTATCCACAACCTTATCGACCACCGCTACCGGAGGCTCGGCCAAAATGCTGATCGACGGGTATACGATATCGAATTTATCCGTACCCAGCTCCTTCACGGAAAGCAGCGCTTCATTTTCCCAAGCGATCAGTACATCACCAATTCCGCGCTCCACAAAGGTCGTTGTCGCTCCACGCGCACCGCTGTCCAGTACCGGCACATGTTTGTACAGCTCCTGTACAAACTGCTGGGCTTTAGCTTCATCGTTATTGTTTTTCTTGAGCGCATAGGCCCATGCCGCAAGGTAGTTCCAGCGGGCTCCACCTGACGTCTTGGGGTTCGGCGTAATAACCTGCACATCACCCCGGATCAGATCGTCCCAGTCTTTAATCCCTTTCGGATTACCTTTACGCACCAACAGCACAATGGTTGAAGTGTATGGAGAGCTATTATGCTCATATTTATCCTGCCATCCCTCTTTAATCAGCCCTTTTTCCTGTAACGCATCAATATCGTAGCCCAGAGCCAGAGTAACTACGTCCGCATCCAGCCCGTCCTGCACAGAACGGCTTTGTTTACCAGATCCTCCATGAGATTGCTTGATCGTAACCTTCTGCCCTTTCTCCTTCTCCCAGTGAGCGGCAAACGCCTTGTTATACGCCTCATACAGCTCACGGGTCGGATCATAAGAAACATTGAGCAGCTCCACATCTTTGGAACCCGCAGCAGAGCTGCCATTCGCCTGTGTTTCTCCTTTGCTTGCTCCGCAAGCACTTAACGTCAACGTCAAAACCAAAGATAGCCCGAGAATAAGTCCACTTTTCCATTTCCCTTTCATCAAAACCCTCCTAATTCTATGTAATTAATAAAAACAAATTCATTTACGCCTGTTATTGACAGACGTATCCAAAAAAAAGAGCGGAGAATTCCCTGATGCAGCCCTGATAGGTCAAACCTGTCGCTTGGACAGTGTCTGCCTGCTGTTCCTAGAGGTTCTCCGCCACAATGGCGAGATCATACTTTAATACTTTAATTCTTTAATTCCTACCTGTTTAATGAGTTATGTAGATATAATACGAGAGTTTATGAGCGTTGTCAAACCTTTTTTTGGGATGGATGATCTGTGCTTCGCTTCCTTCAGGGGATAAAAGTCAGGAACAACAGGATGTTCCCGACTGCTTACAGGCTATTTTCACACACGAGGTACTGCTTAATTGGCGACCGTTTCAAGATTGACTGAAAAAACTCCAAAAAGCTTCGGATTGTTTGTATCTCTTCTCAACCACAGCTCGCCTGAGCCAACCATGACTCCCTGATAATTGACAAACAAGTCGTCTGTCTTTTGATTCACCAACGCTTCACGAATTGCGTCCGTAAAAATCTGATCGTACTTGGCAATGAACTCTTTCTTATTCGGAATTGTTAGTGCCTTTTCACTGTCGTTGACGCGCAGAGGATAGAAAATGTAATTGGCCACCTTTTCCTTGTCATTGTCGGCAACAGCCTTCTGCAACGCTTTGAACGTGTTCAAAAACGCCTTAGGGTCCTGAATACCTGCTACCTCAAAAGGATTGTGGGATGGATTGGCGGATTTTGGGGAGGAAGAAACATCCGATGAAGTAGCCGGGGCCGATGGACTTGACTTTTCCGCTTCATTTCCGTTGTTTTCCGCACTCTCGCTCTCTTTCGCTACTTTTTCATTTGGGGCTGAACCACTACGATCCGCATCAGCTCCATGCTCTATCGCACTTGTATTGCTTCCGGTCTCGACGGTTTCAGCATTCTTATCCTGGCCGCAGCCAGCGAGAGCTACAAATGTAAGTGTAAGTAAAATGGCTGTGAGTGACAGCCTCCGTGACATTTTCTGATTACCGTATTCTTGGTTTTTGGGCACAACGGGTCATCCTTTCTGCTTCTGCTTTCTGCTCTGACCTATTCTGTTCATTAAGTCTTCAACCGTTCTATTGTAACATAAGTAGGCTAATGACCGCATGTCGTGCCCATATGGAAGGAGCTTACAGTGTAATATAAGCGAACGTTTTCACTGATCCTTTGGAGCCATCGTCCGTATTTACATCCAAAATCAGCTCAGTTGTGGAATCCTTCGTTGCTTCATTTTGTTCCTCCGGCTTTACCAACAACAGATCATGCCGTTCTCCCGGCTGCAACGTTCGGCTGGAAAATCCATCTGTCTGACCTGACAAGCCTGACGTACCCGCGCTTTTAAGCTTATATCGTATAGGTTGCTTCCCTGTATTCTTGATGCTGATATACAGCTTCCGTCCCTCTTCAAATGTAAAGTTCGTATGAGCAGGCCCCTCAAATTGCATCTCCTGATCATGTACAATGCGCTTCGTTACGCCCCCTTGCTCATTCTGCACACTTAACGGAGCAGCCGGGTGCACCACACTCGCCGTTGATGTAGTATGCGTAGTCGTCGATAAGTTGGCAAAAGCGGCATACCCCACAATTGCCCCTGCGACCCCCATCCAAACCCACTTATCTACCATTTCATTTCCTCCTTTATAGAAATATGTTGAATCCTAAACGATATAAGCCATTTTCCATACCATTTAGTCGTCGCCGTGATTACACAGATGGAACGGCTTATCTTCCACAAGAAAACGATCCAGCCAGGTCATTTTGAATATAAAATCGGGGGCAGATTCAATCAATCCGTTCACAACATTTAAGGAGCGCAGATTTTTCAGATTTTGTATTTCAGGGGGCAGTGTACGAATTCCGCTATATTGTATATCCAAATACTCCAACTGTTGTAGCTCTCCTATCTCAGGCGGCAAATGCCGGAATGACAACTCATCCTTGGGAATCACCTTGTAATCCGGTGCTGGACGGTCATAGCTCCCACAAGCGATATTCAAGCTTTGGAGTCGGGTTAGCTTGGCAATGTTGGCTGGTAGCTCTTCCAGATCCGCTACTTGTATCGTCAGTGACTCCAAGGATTCCAATTCGAACAAAGCTGGAGGTAATGATCGTATATCCTGCTCGAAGATGGTCAGATGCTGCAAAGAATACAATTCTCTGATCCGTTCCGGTATCTCCGTCAAAGCAAACCCCATCAACTCCAACCGATCTGGCTGATGCCGAATGGCATCGTTCAGAAAAGCATCTATATCCCGATGCTCAGGCTTGTGAATGAACACACCGGGGATAAGCTCCTCCAATGCAGCGGCCTCTTCTCTACCCATGTTCAGTCTGCCTATTCGCTCGTGAGCAATGTTGAGGATCCAATCCTCTCCTTCGACATTCTGGAAACACAAATCCTCAGGTACTTTCGGATGCATCCAGGAAAACAAGCTGGACGACGCTCGCTTTAACAGCTCCCCCGCCGCTGGCGTGCATTGGTATCGATAGAACGTTCCTTGTGTGTAGGCTACAGCATGTTTTCCTCTCATCTCCTCATAGGAATGCGTTGACAGCAAAAATGGATTCAATTGCTGTAACAGTTCCTTGAACATGATAGTCGTGTCGAAATCAATATCCATGTCCTCTGTCTCCCATTCATGTACGCCTAGCATAAAAGTGTGCGCTCGTTCCATAGCATAATCAATCAGCCGTTCATAGGCCGTTCCCCGGACATCGCTGTATAATTCGAACATGTCTCTCCCCCTCTATGATGCCCTTCTGCCTTACTATACAAAAAACCGAACTCATATCTATTATGAGTCCGGCTGTCATATTTTTCAAACTTGATCCAAGGCATCTATGCGCTTATACGTTCAGCGTGTTACGGGACTTTTTCTTATCCAATACACTATAAACCACAAATATAATTAAATATGCCGCAATCAGGAGAGTGGAGAACAAATACATCGTTTTATAGGAGGTTAATCCCGCAACCATACCCAAAATCAAAGAGCCTCCCCCGATGCCCAAATCGAAGAAATTATAAAACGAACCCACGGCATCCTCTCGCTCATCTTCTCCGACCACACTGATGGCCCAAGCCTGCAAAGCCGGGAAAATAGCTCCAAAGCTCAAGCCATACAGCACAGCAGCGACCAAAAATTGCAATTCCGTCCGCGATGAGGCCACCATGATAATGGCGGCGATAAGCACAACCCCTGCGGGAATCAGGATATAAGCCGGGCCTTTGGTATCAAAAATTCTACCGGACACCAGTCGGACGAGGAAGCTTGCCATAGCCACCGTAAAGAAGAACCATGCTACGTTGGTAAATCCCTGCTCCTTGGCAAATAAGGCCACGAAAGACATCACTCCACCTGCCACTACGCCGACCAGCAGTACAAGACAGGATTGCAGCAGCACTTTTTTTTCAAATAATTTGAGTGGAACCTTCGTTTTTTCCTTCGTTGTATCTGCACTCGTCGGTTGAACAGAATGGCGACGAGCCAATACGATCATAGCAAGAGCTAGCAGCATAATGACAGCGCCCATGGAAAACAGTCCGTTAAAGCCCGCTGCATGCAGCATCCATATGCCAATCAACGGCCCCACGGAGATCGCTACCGTCTCACCTACGCCAAAATAGCCCATTCCTTCTCCCATACGATGAGAAGGCAATTCATCCGAGGCAGAAGTCGCATATAGAGTACTAGCAATACCAAATCCAAAGCCATGCACCAGCCGGAACACCAGCAACAGCAGCAAACTGGTGGAAAACATGTAGCTGCCCGTGGCAAGTATACAAATCGCCACCCCGATAATGAGAACATACTTCCTGTCCATAAGCTGGATCAGCTTACCAGAAAATGGACGAATGAATATCGCTGAGCACACAAACACACCTGTCACCAGGCCGATCTGTGACGGACTACCACCAAGACTTTCCACAAACAGCGGCAGCGTCGGCAAAAGCATTTCGAATGCCATGAATAATATAGCATTGGAAATCATCAAAAGTATAAAGTTTCTGGACCAAAAGCTTTCCTTCACAGACACAGCTCTCTTCCCCCAATAAAATCATGTTCTTCAAGTGCTTAGATGCTCAGGCCTGAATCAAGCCATGCCAGTAAATATCCCAAGAGCTTTCCAGACGCGGATCAAAATCGGCGGTACCGTTATACACCAGCTCTACCAGCATGCCTTCGATCAAATTCATATAAGCTGTTGCAGCGGATCGAGCTGGAACACGAAGCTTAACCGATGTTTCGGCTGCCAGCCGCTCATATACCAAGCTGGTTTTATGCTCTACATAGCGTGTGACCAGGGCCTGAACCTGGGCTTCCAGCGTAGACGGAATTAGAAAGCCGACATACAGGATCAAACGCAAATTCATGGCGCTCTCATAGCGTTCCTTGAATTCAATGATTAACCCTCGCAGGACAGCTTCAAGGGACTGTTCGGATTGATCCTGAAAATAACGATCCAGCTCCAAAATCTCCTGATCCACCGCATCCGCAAATATATCCAAAAATAAATCGTCCTTGCTTTTAAAATGGGCATAAATCGACTGCTTCTTAATCCCTACCTCATCAGCAATCAGATGCAGGGAGGCCGCATCGTATCCCTTTCTCGCAAATTGCTGCAAGCCAGCTGCTTTAATTTTCTGCAGTGTCATGTTCTTCCTCCAATAACCTTACGAACGGTCGTCAGTTTGTAGGTTCAGTATAGTACCCTCACTGGACATTGACAATAGCATTTTTTCCTTTCGGCTTAAAATAGCTCCGCTCATCCTTTCTTTTCATCATTGAAATTCCTTGTTGTTTGGTTAACCAAAGCGGGAGCTACAAAAGCCGGAAGCCCTCTAACTGAGGGTCTCCGGCTCGATAACCACGATATCTATTACAACCTTATGAGTACGGCTTAACGCTTACTCTGTCACCGTTCCGTAGATCAGTACGGGAGCTTCGGCGTGATCCGCAATGCGGATGTTCGCGTAAATTTTCTCCAGCACTTGGGCTACATCTTCACGGTTGGCATGAATGGTAACCAGTGAATCGCCCACTTTTACAGCATCGCCGACCTTTTTGTTCAGCATCAGGCCGACAGCCAGATCAATCTCGGATTCTTTGGTTGCGCGTCCTGCTCCAAGCAGCATCGCAGCCGTACCGATTTCGTCAGCCACGATTTCAGCGACCACACCATCCTGCTTCGCAGGTACTTCAATAAGATACTGTGCTTGTGGCAAGCGTTCTGGATGATCCACAACCGAAGCGTCACCGCCCTGGTTTGCAATAAACTCTTTGAATTTCTCCAGCGCTTTGCCGTTGCGAATGACTTCTTTGAGCTTCTCTTCGGCGTCTTCGAGGGAATTGGCTTTGCCAGCCAAAAATACCATCTGACTGCCCAAGGACATACACAGCTCTTCCAGATCCTTTGGTCCTTGACCGCGCAGTGTGTCAATCGCTTCTTTGACTTCCAGCGAGTTACCGATGGCAAGACCCAGCGGCTGGCTCATATCGGAAATAACCGCCATCGTTTTGCGGCCGACGTTGTTACCGATGCTTACCATCGCGTGTGCCAGTTCTTTGGCATCATCGACGGTTTTCATGAACGCACCTGCACCTGTCTTCACATCGAGTACGATGGCATCAGAACCGGCAGCGATTTTTTTACTCATAATCG
This sequence comes from Paenibacillus sp. RC21, assembly GCF_044907935.1. Classification (NCBI taxonomy): domain Bacteria; kingdom Bacillati; phylum Bacillota; class Bacilli; order Caryophanales; family Paenibacillaceae; genus Paenibacillus; species Paenibacillus sp. RC21. The sequence continues at coordinate 78,821 of NZ_JBIYCS010000007.1, read as the reverse complement.
AGCTGGCAATCAGCGGAATCGAGTTTACCGTAGCGGTAACATCACGCAGCGCATACAGCTTTTTGTCCGCAGGTGTCAGGTTGCCGCTTTGTCCAATGACCGCAATTTTGCTGCGATTGACCAGATCCACGAATTCGTCCTTACTGATTTCTACGTGGAAGCCTGCAATAGCCTCCAGCTTATCAATCGTTCCTCCGGTATGTCCAAGGCCGCGACCTGACATTTTCGCTACCGGAATATCCAAAGCCGCTACGAGCGGAGCCAGCACCAGCGTTGTCGTATCACCCACACCGCCAGTAGAATGCTTATCGACCTTCACGCCTTCAATCGCGGACAGATCAATTGTGTCACCTGAATGAACCATTGCCATCGTCAGATCCGCGCGTTCGCGCTCGGTCATATCTTTGAAGAAAATGGACATCGCTAACGCACTCACCTGATAGTCAGGAATTTCCCCCTGCGTGTAGCCCTGGATAATAAAATTTATTTCCTCGGTGGTCAGTTCTTTTCCATCACGCTTTTTCTCGATCAAGTCTACCATTCTCATATGTCATTTCTCCTCACTGTGCGTATGATCGTTTACAGGGATATTGCTGTATCCAGGGCAACTTCCATCATTTCTTTAAAGGTCGTTTGCCGTTCTTCCGCTGTCGTTTCTTCACCCGTCAGCAAATGATCGCTTACCGTCAGAATCGTCAACGCGTTTACGCCAAATTTGGCTGCCAGCGTGTACAATGCCGAAGTCTCCATCTCGACACCCAGTACGCCGTATTCCATCAGCTTTTGTGTAATTGATTTGTCATCACGATAAAAGCTGTCCGAGCTGAACACGTTACCGACATGCATTTTTAAGCCCTTGGCAACACCGCGATCATAAGCGCCCTTTAATAAAGGGAAGCTGGCAATCGGCGAATAGTCGTAGCCGCCAAAAATATGGCGGTTCATGCCGGAATCCGTGCAAGAAGCCTGTGCCAAAATAACGTCACGAACGTGTACATGCTCCTTCATCCCGCCACATGTACCTACGCGGAACAAGTTTTTCACACCGTACTCACTAATGAGCTCATTGACATAAATACTGATGGACGGCAGTCCCATTCCGGTTCCCTGTACAGACAGGCGTTTGCCCTGATACGTTCCCGTAAATCCGAGCATTCCGCGCACCTCGTTGTAGCAGGTCACGTCTTCCAGATACGTTTCAGCAATAAATTTCGCCCGCAACGGGTCTCCAGGCAGCAGAATCGTTTCTGCAATCTCTCCTGGTTTGGCTCCAATGTGTACACTCATGTTTTTTATTCCTCCGTCCCATTTGTCCGAGCTTAATCCTGATTCTAATTCCGATTATTGAAGCTCTGCCAAAAAGCTCGTTCCGTGTTCAGGCAGCTTCACACCAAAGTTATCCGCTACCGTTGCTCCGATATCCGCAAACGTTTTACGTACCGCAAGCTCCTTGCCTCCAGCTGCAAAACGTGGGGAGTACACCAACAGAGGCACATATTCACGTGTATGATCCGTTCCCCGATACGTCGGGTCATTCCCGTGGTCTGCGGTGATAATCAGCAGATCTTCATCCGTCATTTTAGCGAATACCTCCGGCAGACGGGCATCATAATCGTCCAAAGCCTGACCATATCCCTGCGGATCACGGCGATGACCGTATACGGCGTCAAAATCGACCAGATTCAAGAAGCTTAATCCGGTAAAATCTTCATCCAGCGTAGCCACCAGCTTATCCATACCGTCCATATTGGACACGGTGCGCACAGCTTTCGTCACACCTTCTCCGTCATAAATGTCGGAGATTTTACCCAATGCAATCACATCCAGACCTGCATCCTTCAGCTCGTTCATTGTGGTACGACCAAACGGCTTGAGCGCATAATCATGGCGATTGGAGGTGCGGGAGAAGTTCCCAGCCTCTCCTACGAACGGACGCGCAATAATCCGGCCCAGCATGTACGGGTCTTCCAGCGTGATTTTACGACAGAACTCGCAAATCTCATAAAGCTCCTTCAAAGGTACAACTTCCTCATGCGCCGCAATTTGCAGCACCGAATCCGCCGATGTATAGATGATGAGCGCTCCTGTTTTCACATGTTCCTCGCCCAGCTCGTCAATGATTTCCGTTCCGCTGGCAGGCTTGTTGCCGATGACTTTGCGGCCCGTATGCTCCTCAATGCGCTGAATCAGCTCATCCGGAAAACCATCAGGGAATACGCGGAAAGGAACCGCAATATTCAAGCCCATGATTTCCCAGTGTCCGGTCATTGTATCCTTACCGTTGGACGCTTCCTGCATTTTGGTGTAATACGCCAAAGGTTGCTCAGCGGCTTGCACCCCTTCAATAGAACGAATATTGGACAGACCGAGCTTACCCATATTCGGCATGTTCAGACCGCCGCGTTCGCGGGCAATATGACCCAGTGTATCTACATCGTAATCATCAAACTGGGCAGCATCCGGCGCTTCGCCGATCCCCACAGAGTCCATAACAACCAAGTGAATCCGTTTGAATTTAGACATGATGAAATTCCTTTCCTAACTCGCTGTTTTTTTTACAAAAACAACCCTGCAATCGTTGCCGACAGCACGCTAACCAGCGTCGCGCCGTACAACAGCTTCAGACCAAAGCGGGCCACCACATTCCCCTGCTTCTCATGCAGACCCTTCACAGCCCCGGAAATGATACCGATGGACGAGAAGTTTGCAAAAGATACGAGGAACACCGATACGATCCCGATTGTGCGATCCGACAAGCCCGTTTGCTTGGTCAGATCCAGCATCGCCACAAATTCATTAGACACGAGCTTGGTGGCCATAATGCTGCCCGCCTGAACCGCTTCGCTCCATGGAATCCCCATGACAAAAGCGATAGGCGCAAACACATAACCAAGCAAGGATTGAAAGCTTATTCCAAGCGCCCAGGAGAAAATCCCGTTAACCATGGCAATCAGCGCCACAAAACCGATCAGCATCGCAGCTACCGTAATGGCGACTTTGAAACCGTCCATAATATACTCCCCGAGCATTTCGAAGAAGGACTGCTTCTCTTCCTCCTGAACCTCCAGCAAATCATCTTCCTTCTCAATCTTGTACGGATTAATAATCGAAGAGATAATAAAGCCGCCGAACAGGTTCAACACCAAAGCAGTAACCACATATTTGGGGTTCAACATTTGCATGTAGGCTCCCACAATCGACATGGACACCGTAGACATCGCAGACGCACACAGCGTATATAGTCGATGCTTCGGCAGGAGACCAATTTGCTTTTTAACGGAAATAAACACCTCGGATTGACCCAGAATAGCCGAAGCTACAGCGTTGTAGGATTCCAGTTTACCCATTCCGTTTACTTTGCTCAAGACAAGCCCGATATATTTAATAATAAAAGGCAGCACTTTTACATATTGCAAAATCCCAATCAGCGCGGATATGAACACGATTGGCAGCAATACACCGATAAAGAACGGCGCCGCTCCTTCATTCGCAATCCCGCCGAATACAAAGTTAATTCCTTCCATAGCATATCCAATCAGACTATTAAACCCTTTTGCAAAACCTTTGACCAGAATTTCACCAATCCCTGTATTCAGCAATACAAAAGCCAGCGCCGCCTGCAATACAACCATAACCACCAGCGGACGATACCTGATTTTACGTTTGTCACTGCTGGCAACGTAAGTAAGTGCAAATACAACGAGCAGCCCCAACAGAGCGATTACATATTTCATTTAAATTTCCCCCTTATTACATTAAGCGCTTACATTACCCATAAAAAGAATGCGCCCCGAAAGAGGCATTCTTTTTTTTATTTCCCCAGATCGGCAGGTCGGAAAGCACCCGGCAGTAGTTGGTCCACCGTCCACTCTTCCGTGTTGCCATGAAGGTTGGTCAGATACACTTTGGTATCTGGTTGAGCAAATTCGGAAATCACCTGACGACAGGCTCCGCATGGAGACACAGGTCCTGCCGTATCTGCAACAATCGCAATGGCATCAATTTTACGACAGCCTTCAGATACCATTTTAAAAATCGCTGTCCGTTCTGCACAATTGCATAAGCCGTAGGAGGCATTTTCTACATTACATCCGCGATAAACCGTGCCATCGCTTCCGAGAACCGCAGCACCGACCTGAAAATTTGAATACGGAATATATGCCTGTTTACGCGCCTCAAGCGCTTCCTGAATCAATTGATCCTTCATCGCGAATCCCTCCATGACTTTAAAATGAACTTAGTAGGAAGATGTAGACTGCTCACCCTCGATGATTTTCACACCGGAACTTGCACCGATACGGCTTGCGCCAGCTTCCACCAATTTCTGTACGTCTTCCAGACTGCGTACGCCGCCGGAAGCCTTAACACCGAGCTCAGGTCCTACGGTTTTGCGCATCAAAGCCACATCTTCCGCAGTTGCTCCGCCAGTAGAGAAGCCTGTCGACGTTTTCACGAAATTCGCTCCTGCTTTCACGGACAACTCAGAAGCCAGTACCTTTTCTTCGTCTGTCAGCAAGCATGCTTCAATAATCACTTTTACCAGTGTACCCGCCGCTGCTTCCACAACACCACGGATATCCTGCTCCACCAATTGCAGATTGCGTTCTTTCAAAGCACCTATGTTGATGACCATGTCAATTTCAGTTGCACCGTTGGCAATAGCATCCTTCGTTTCGAACGCTTTCGTTGCCGTCGTATTGGCTCCCAGCGGGAAACCGATAACGGTACAAATGTTCACGCCTGTTCCTGCCAGTTGCTCTGCCGAGTAAGCTACCCAGGTCGGGTTCACACATACGGAAGCAAACTGATATTTCTTCGCCTCAGCGGTCAATTTAGTAATTTCATCCTTCGTCGCGTCTGCACGCAACAATGTATGGTCGATCAATCCTGCAATGTTCATTCTCTAAACGCTCCTTCATTAGAGAGATCGTATTAGGACCGATGTCCTTTACTTCTCTGTGATAAGACCATCATAGCACGGCATTGAACATATGTAAAACACATTTTGAAATTATGTTCAAGCCTGCACATAAGACGTTATCTACAGTCCACATTACCCATCTATGAACTGAACTTAAAAGTTACCTATTGCGCCACTTTGCGCCACTGCGCAGTCGGATGGTGCTTCGCTTGTACAGCACCACTCCGCCTACTCCGTTTTAACTGTTCATTTTTTAGTTTAGCTTATATTTCCTCACGCCGAACCATATGTCTACTGTAAAAGTGCCTGTGCCGTAAACTGATCCGTCACCAAAATATTCGCATACTTACCACGCAGCGATGCCCGGATAGCCTCTACTTTGCGCTGTCCTCCGGCTACGAGAATGGACTTCTCCTTCTTACGCAAATCAGGCAGATCAATGCCAACGGTGCGACTGTTAATTTCCTGACTGCATATATTGCCCTCATCATCAAAAAAGCGTGAGCAAATATCACCCTTGCCGATTTTCTGTAACAGCTTCTGCTCCTCATGATTAAAATAGCCCAATCTGAACAGCAGCGCGTCCTCCTTGACCGTCCCCACCGTAAACACGGCAATGTTCGCCTGCTTGCCAAGCTCAATGATACGCTGGATGTGTCGATCCTCCTCGACCATTTTCTTGACGGCGTGGCTGTCAAAAATCACAGGCAGCGGCAAATACCGTGCAATCGTGTGAAAGGCTTCCGCGAACAAATTCACCGTCTCCACGGCATACGTGTTGACATGCGAATGGCTTACGCCTCCTTTGAGCTGAACGACCTCGACGCCCTTTACCTGCTTTTGCTGGAGATGAAGCGCCACCGCATGCATCGTCGTTCCCCACGTCACTCCAATAATATCTGCATCTTGTACCGTTTCATGCAAATAATCGGCAGCTTTTTTGCTAATATGCTTCTTGATCTCCTGATATTCATTTAACGGCGAATAGCAGACCAGAACGGTATCCAGCCCGTATTTCTTCTTGACCTGCTCTCCGAGCTCATCCATATCCTCCATCGGATCAACAATACTGATTCTTACATATCCCTGTTCCTTGGCAGCTTGAAGCAACCGCGATACCGTGGGACGCGATACCCCGAGTCTGACTGCAATTTCTTGCTGGCTATAGTCGTTCAGATAGTATAATCTGGCTGCCTCGATACTTAGACGCTGCTTTTCATGATCCATTCTACCTCAACCCGCTTATCTTAAAATGTAGTGCCACCGGACACAACTTCAATCTCCTAAAGCATCACATATTAGGAGAAACTGAGCGCCATGCCTTGGCCATTTGGAAGATTTAACTGCTATTTTGTGATATTCTGTGAATAGAACCTGGCTACATAGCACCTTCAACTTTATCTTTCCATTTGTTAAAACGCAATAGTTAACCCATTTTAACGTCACTTCACAACCTGTAGTCTTATCTCAAATGTAAGGAGAATTGGCCTATGTCCGAATTTATTATGTGCAGTCTGGCGAGCAAAACGTTCGCTTTAAACTTTGTAGAAGTGGAAGAAGTCATGAATGCCAAGAAAGGAACACCGCTTCCTTTTTCCGAGTCATGGCACGAAGGAATGGTCACCATTCGCGGTAATGTATTTACGATCCTGAATTTGCGCAAAAAACTGCTGCTCCCTGCTTCAGGTGAGTCCTCCGAGGACAAGATGATTTTGCTCAGCCGGGCAAAAATTGCTCTGCTCGTCGATCAGGTGGAGGATACAGCTTCCGCCCTGGACAGTCAGTTGAAAAGCAACGAGGAAGAGTGGCAACGCGAGCTGTTTCCTACCGTACTGGAGCATCAGGGTGCTCTCGTTCCGGTGATCGATATGGACGCTTTTCTCGCTTCGACCAAGACGAATTAAGCGTATTGATGTAAAATACCACCCAAAGCTTGAGCCGTCTCGCGCTCATCTTTTGGGTGGTATTTTGCGTTAAGGGGCGTGAAACCTGCCGCTATCCCTTTATACGGTTCCCTGCCCGTCCTTCATGTGAACCAGCGTGTTCAACTGTTCCAGCAGCGTATTCCCGCCAGTCAGCGAAATGGTACCAATCTTCTCGCAGATTTTTTCCAGAAACTCCAGCTCTTTGAGACGGTAGAGGGTGGCATTTTCGTCCATCAGCTTGGCGGTATTAAGCAGACTGCGAGTGGACGCCGTTTCTTCGCGCCGTGTGATGAGATTGGCTTGAGCCTTTTTCTCTGCCAGCAGCACCGTGTTCAAAATATCCTTGATATCCCCCGGCAAAATAATATCCTTCACCCCTGCCGACGTAAAAGTGACCCCATATTCGCCGCTTTGCTCATTCAGTCGGGTCAAGACATATTCCGCAATTTCCTGCTTCATTTTCAACAAATCATCCAGCTTCATCGTTCCGACATACTCACGCAGCACCAGTTGGAGCATAATGTACATTTGCTCCTCGAATGCCCGGAATTCCAAGGCCCGCAGCGGGTCAACAATGCGGTACTGACAGACGAAGTTCAGGCGCAGTGTGATTTTGTCCTCAGTCATGATTTCCTGCCCCATCAGGTCCATCTGCTGCTGTCGCAAATCTATCGTTCTGATCTCCGTGTTCACCGTCGACATCCAGAAATAATATTTACCCGGCTTCAGCTCGCCTTGCAGCACGTTATCATAATACAGGAAGCCCAGCTCATAGCTTGCCACCTGAAGCGCTTTCCAGAAGCCCTGTGTCTTGGCCAAAAAGGCTTGCCCCAACGCCTTATCAATCGCAGGCTGCCGGGTATCCGCATGAACAAAACGATGCTCCTTGAGCACGTTCCAGAAAGCATATTTACCAGCGGGCAACAGCTCCACGAACCGATTATCCTCATAATGCAGCACATATTCATAATCCTCTACATCGACGACACTCAATTGCTCCAGCAGAACGGAATCCGTCAAAAACAAACGAATATCATGATCCGGTACAAAAAACGGTTCGGCAACATTCAAAATTTCAACCGTTTCCTGCTGAAATGTCTTCAATATGTAAGTCCCCGGCAGCAGCAGCTTGTGATAGCTTCCCTTTTTAAACAGCAGCCCGCGCTCATCCGATTTAATCGTTATTTTCTTAAACATCGTATCACTCCTAGTATTTAAAATCCTCAGCTTAAAAGTGTGCTTTTTTCTACGTGTGGCGGCTCCGCGGTCCATTTGATCTTCCGATCGCTGTTGCAGTGGAATTCCTAGGATTGATAAAACATTCAAAGGTAGGAATTCTACTGCAAAGGCGAACGCTTCGCTTCTTCAGATTCAAATGGACCGCTCCGCTGCTGCCCGCCTTAAAATCAACACATTTTTAAAATGAGGATTCTTCATTTTTATTCGTTGTAGTAGGGTTAGTGACCCTTGCAGAGCATCCCTCCGGTGTGGACGGCGGGGCCAAGCTTGAGGAAAAAGGAAGGTTCCGCCTGTTCCCGTGTTGCGAGGATGGAATTCATCAGTCCAACATCGACTGTAAACTCATATCTCCCGAAGCTTCGGAGCCTGTCAGCGCTTGCTCTCCCCGGTATCCGCTGGCCGCATAGCCACCTCCCCGATTTCTGTCATGTGGACCAGACATGGGATACTCATTAGGGTCTTTGTAGTGGTTTTTTTCGATTTTTTAAATACTCTACCATGAGTCGCGTGGAAGGCGATTGGGATTCGAACCCTAATTTGGTGGATACATCAGATTTACAGGATACCTCACCCGATCAGGCAGGCACTGCGGGACCATTTGAAATCCTCACCTCGGTAATATCTTTCTGTATCAGCCTTTATCATTATCACGCACACCCGCACTCACGAACATGGCGAAAGTATTACGACTCCATAAAAAAAGAAAAAAAAGACACCTGAGAAGCACATTCGCTTCCCTCGTGTCTTTTGCCATATTGCAATATATGTAAACTTCTTCATTCCCTAAACCATTCACACCATTAGGTGTTCACCCTATGAGTTATTCATCCCAATAACCATTCACCCTAATAAACGTTAGGTATACAAAAAAGAATCCTCCAGGCTTGTAGCCCTTCAGATCCTCAATCTTTGAAGTCTTTAAGTCTTTAAGTCTTTAAGTCTTTAAGCCTTTAAGTCCTTTTGCCCTTCCCCCATTGCTCCACACCATTTCGGAAAAATGAGTTACTTTGTGGCGGGTAGTAGCGGAGCGGAGGGGTTGAATCTGGAGAAGCGTGAGCGTTCGCCTTTGCAGTGGGATTCTTACCTCTACATGTCTTATACAATCCGAAGAATCCCACTGCAACAGCGATCGGAAGATCAACCCCTTCGCGGAGCGCTTTCTCCCACCCACAACCCCACTCATTTTTCCCGCCCAAAATACCCTTCTATTTTCCAATCCACGCCAACCTGCGTTACGCTCAAATCTTGTAGCCCAACCGCATCGCTCATGGCGGACACACCCTCTCCCCCGAGAAAGCCCGGTGCTCCGCGCCCTCCAACCAGCTTCGGCGCAATATACAGTACCAGCTTGTCTGCCAGTCCTTGCTGCACGAACGAAGCGTTCACCTCGGCCCCGCCTTCCACGAACACCGAAGACACCTCCGCTGCGCCCAGAATATCCAGCATTTGCGGCAAGTTGACCCGATCACTGTTTTCATCCTGTGTCGGATATACCTTTACACCCAGCTGTTCCAGCTGATTCCGCTTGTCTTCATCATAAGCACGTCCTGTAAATATCCAGGTAGGCGCCTCGCCATCTGTAATGACACGGGCATCCAAAGGAATGCGTAGCGTGCTATCCAGAATGATACGAATCGGATTCCGACCTTCCGGCAGACGAGTGGTTAGCTGCGGATTATCGTGAATGACTGTCTGTACACCGACCAGTATCCCTACATGCTCGTGACGAAGGCGATGCACATCCTCTCGTGCCACCTCGGACGTAATCCATTTGCTTTCCGAGGTTCGAGTGGCAATTTTGCCATCCAGCGTCACCGCTGATTTGATCGTGATAAAAGGACGCTTGCTCACGATATATTGGTTAAACACTTCATTCATGCGGACAGATTCCTGCTCACATACCCCAACGATTACCTCAATGCCCGCATCCTTCAGGATTTGTACCCCTCTGCCCGAAACCAGCGGGTTCGGATCCAGCGCTGCAATAACGACCCGACGAATGCCAGCCTTCACAATCGCTTCCGCGCACGGGCCTGTCCGTCCATGGTGGGAACACGGCTCCAGCGTCACATAAATCGTCGCTCCCTGAGCATGTTCACCCGCCATACGCAAAGCATGAATCTCGGCATGTGGCTCGCCAGGCTTCAGATGAGCACCAATCCCGACAATGCGGCCGTTGTTCACAATGACCGAGCCAACGAGCGGATTCGGTTCCGTTTGTCCCTTGGCACTTTTGGCATTTTCCAGCGCCAGGCGCATATATTTCTCGTGAGTGGTCATAGAACCTCCCTGAAATCGAAATCCCGCAAATGGCCGGACCGTTCCACCTTCGTATTTAAATACCGTTCATTATATTGCGACACATCGCCCCACAACGGCATACGCCCTGCGACATTCATACCGGATTGCTTCAAGGCTTCCAGTTTTTTAGGGTTATTTGTAATTAAGGTTACCGGTTTTTGTCTCAGATGACGGAGCACACTAATCGCATCCGCATAATTGCGAGTATCATCTTCAAAGCCCAATTGGTGGTTGGCTTCGACGGTGTCCATACCTTCTTCCTGCAAAATGTAAGCCATCGCTTTGCTAAACAAGCCAATCCCACGGCCCTCATGGTTTGCCAGATAGAACAACGCACCCGTTCCGTGCTCCACAATCATTTTCATGGACTGGTGGAGCTGAAATCCGCAATCACAACGCTTGCTACCAAAAATATCTCCAGTATGGCAAATGCTATGCATACGAACAAGCGCATTTTCCGACTGTTGAAGATCGCCGTACACCAGTACGCTCGATTGCTGCCCCTCTGCCAAATTCAGTGTGGACAAACGCTTCACAATCGTGTCAGCGTTGGCATTTATCAAGTCCTGACGATCTTCCTCATCCCGTACAGGCAACCAGCAATACCATTGAAAAACAACCGTTTCCCCTTCCAAATTGACTGGCAGCTTAATCGGCCCAACCAAAATCGTCGAAGATTGCTCTCCGCGAATCGTTTGAATTTTATCATTAAGTAACGTAGCTACGTCTTTTTGGTTCATCTCTCTGCACCATCCTTTATATAAGCTCTATCTATCCGGAAGCCCCGGCTATTTAAAGGCTAATCGCTGATTTATATGATTTGATTTTCTGCTTGTAAAAAATATTCATGAAACGTGGATTCCATCGTAAGCTGTCGTTCCTGAAGCTCTGTGACAGTCAGCCACCGCTCGTCTTCGAACTCCTTTAGGCCCGCTGCAGTATATCCACCCTCCTGACGCAAACGAAGAAGCTCACTCGCCAGTACATCGGCATCCTTCAAGGCTGCGTTCAAGCCAAAAGCTCCGGTAGGTGTCATGGTATGCGCCGCATCTCCAATGAGGACCAGTCCGTTCCGCGACCACGTATCACTGCGGCTGCTGAAAATATCCAACGGTACGAAGTCCTTCCACGAACGAATGTGATCATGCACGTTATGCTCCAGATCGGGAAATGCATCTGCCAACAACTGTATGAACGGTTCAAACGACTGCTTAAACAAGGCAGGAAAGCTGCCTTCATCTACGTTCCAGCCAATTTGAATATAGCCCTCAGCCTGCGAAAATAAAGACAACTGCCGCCCGTTGACCAATGCCAGACGTGTGACAGGCTCCCATCCGGCAGGTGCCATAATTTTGGCCCACAGCAGATCATAGCCGTGTCTGATATTCGTCACTGGCATTTGCGCCAGCTTGCGCATGGTCGAATAGCGACCATCTGCCCCGACAATAACAGAGCTGCGAATCGTAACCTCATCGCCGTTCTTATCGCAAGCGATCAAGCCCGTGTATCCCTGCTCGCTATCGCCTTCCAGCGCAGTCACTGTCGTGCCCGCCAAATAACGAAAGGACTCATACGTAGCCGCCTGCTTGAGCAAAGCGTCCAAAAAATGAGGCTGTGGAATATGGACCCCTACATTACCGACCGCTGGCTCAATCGTCTTCACCTGCTGCTGATGCTCCCAATATTCGATTCTCGTCGAAGCGAGGATGTAGTCCTCATGAATTTGTTCGAGCAGCTTATGCTTTTGGATCACTTGCTGACCCTCATCATTTAAAATTTCGCCGCGAAAAGCCTTTCCCGCCACGCTCTGCCGCTCAACCAATATCGTCGAAACACCTTGCTCCGCCAACAAACAGGATAACAAGGCCCCGGCTGGTCCCCCTCCAACTACGCACACTTCACATTCCAGCTTCATCTGACTTCCTCCTGCGCCTAAACCATGACCTCAACAATTAGTCCGTACCTGTTAATTTAATTGCATCGTTATAATATCAAATTTTAAGCATTTTGCAACAATCCCAAGAGCGATTTCGAATCAGCAATATATAGATCGAAGCGGTTTAGTTCGTCTATATATTGTACTTTCGAGCGTGGGGAATCGAATGATGGAAAATGCTATATATACGTCCGTATCGAATCCGACAAGTTACTTTATGTAACAAAGTATATTTATATCATTCTATTTCGTCAAGTAATAAATTTATGTAAAGTAAAATCATTTACTTTTAACAGTGGATCGTTAATAATAGGAGCATGAGGTGATCACATGAACATTCCGCAAATGTGCCCACGGTTTGAAAAAGCCATGGAGCTACTGAGCAAACGTTGGACGGTATTAATCGTGTTTCAACTAACTAACGGTCCGCAACGATTTGTCGCGATTGAGAATTCAATCCCCAATTTAAGCGGGAAGGTCCTTTCCGATCGCTTGAAGGAGCTTGAGGAAGAAGGAATCATACAACGTATGGTTTATCCAGAGAAGCCGGTTCGGATCGAATACTCCCTTACGGATAAGGGACGCGATTTAGCGCCGTTGTTTGACCATATCGGGACTTGGGCTACCCGCTGGATTGAAGTTCTGCCAGCAATTGAGCAGCAATAACCTGCGTTAAATCAACACGGACACAGACTGCTAACATGCCAAAGAACGCCTTGCGTCATGAGTACAATTGTACTCATGACGCAAGGCGTTCTATTTTTCATATGACGGATTGCCCTATGATTTACTTATATATCGCCTCGTAGCATTTCCTCGCGAATAGACTGAACCCGCTTTTTCCCCCAATCATACATCATTTCTACAATAGGTAAAATCGTCATCCCCAGCTCGGTCATTGAATATTCTACCTTTGGGGGCACCTCGGGATACACCTCTCGATGTACAATGCCGTCCTCCATCAATTCTCGCAACTGATTGGTCAGTACTTTATGAGACAGCTTCGGAAACAGCCTTTGCAAGTCACTGAACCGGTGCGGCCCTTCCACACCCAGATGCCATAAAATGACGACCTTCCACTTGCCGCTTAACACCGACAAGGTCAGTTCTTTTTCACAGTTATAGTCTCCGTTGACGATCTTCTCCCGTATTTCTTCTCTCAGCGTATCAGACATATATCGGTTAACTCCTTCTATTCCATCATGATCTTGCACCGTACTTGCACCGTAATAGTAACCTGCAGGTAACCTCCGCACTTGAAAGTGCATTCTTCACAGCCGGACGAAGCCATTCTACAATAATAGATATCGTTTCACATTCAAGGAGGAATGAAGTATGAGTAAAAAGGCTCTTTTTATTATACCCCCGGAACGCTTTAATGAAGATGAATTGTTTAAACCGAAGGAAGCGCTGGAGCAAGCAGGCGTTACCGTTACGCTGGCTAGTACCAAAACAGGTGAAATTATCGGTGACTACAACGGTAAAGCGACCGCGAATCTGGTTTTCACAGACGCTGTCCCTACTGATTATGATGTGGTCGCTGTAATCGGCGGATCGGGCACGAATGATCATCTGTGGAACAACACGGATCTCCAAGCCCTGCTAAAACAAACGCATGAGCAAAAGATTCTGTTGTCCGGCATCTGTGCTGGCTCTGTAGCCGTGGCCCAAACCGGGCTGCTCTCCGGCAGAGCGGCTGCATGCTATCCGGTGGACGTGCAAAAGGATCAGCTCCAGACGTATCAAGTCGAATATGTGACTCAGCATGTGGTTGCCCATAGCGACATCATTACTGCTGATGGTCCAGACGGCGCACAGGAATTTGGCGAAGCCCTCGTTCAAGCCTTGCAATAGGTTTGAGCCGAGCCCCCCACAGAACAGGTAATACGATCAAGCATTTTCAGGCCCTTTTTTTATTGGACTTGGAGATGCTTTCTTTCTAATACTATAACGTCTCATGGCTCCTGGAACGCCTTTGATTTCCAGCATTCCCTCATAAATCAGGGCTCGAAGCCGATATTCGAAAAATTCATCTCCCATCTGCTGATCCAGGTGCCCCATAGCTTCTCCGATCACTCTTGCTGATTTGATAAAATCAGGCTGGACTTGCCGCTTGTGCAACTCATTCACCTTACTCAAAATATAGGCATCATAATCGTTTTCTTCTACATTAACGATGCTCCCATCCTTCCATATACGTAGCACCTCAGGCTTCATCGCCAGCTTACACCATTCTTCCGCCATTCGTTCTCTTTCTTCTGGTGTTAAAGAAACACCCTTGTCCTCTCGACTTAGAATAGCTTGTAGTTTGTCGGCAGGTATCTCGCCTGATCTTAGGCCTGTAGCATCCGGACGTTTAAATACGCGGCTGTAAGCATCTGCCGCATTTTTAATCCGAATATCGTTAGACATATTCCTCAGCAGGTACATGCTCAAACGAAGCCCCACCTGCTCAGGAGTATTGCTCCCCGTCCAGATCGTAATATCCGCCTGCGCTGGAATAGCAGCAAACTGCTCCAGCAACAGAAAATCATCCCTTTCAGCATCCTCATCATGCTCATCATGCTCATCATAAATATGATCTCTGAACCATTCCCGCCGTTGCCTGCGCCCCATTTCCTGCTGAAGCTGCCACAATGGGCCGATGGCATAGTTATCCCGAAAAGGAATAACCCGATGCGTATCTTCCCATCCCAGTTGTTTGAGTGCTATTTTCATACTCCCTGCAAAAGAATCGCCAATCACGATATGCACCTGCGTGCCACCCTCGTCAGGCTCCCACCATGAGTGTCTGTTTTGAGTTTCAAGCAAGTAATCATATAACTCTGACACTTGCTCATACAAATCATCTTTAGAAGCTTCGTTCCGTTTCACAGCTTCTGTCACTTGTATGATGTCTATCAGCCATAATCTTTGTTCGCCCGCAGTCATGCTGCGAATTGCCTCCACAAATCCTTTATTCTCCATGACTTTTTCTCCTTTTACACCTGTTTTTCGTGCCGCAGTGTCCAATGGAATTGTCGAATCAGAATAGTCGTGCTATGTTAGAGGAATCGACGTTGTAGCATAGGAGGCTTATGCCGTGAATATGAAAGGCAAAATCCATTTACATCAAGTAACGTCCGAATCGTTACGACTGGGCGCTTTACTTTCATTAGTAGGGGGTTTTCTGGACACATATACGTTTGTCGGAAGAGATGGCGTGTTCGCCAATGCTCAGACAGGCAATATCGTATTACTGGCTGTCAAAGCCATTCAGGGAAACTGGGGTCAGGCGTTAGCCCATATCCCGCCCCTGATCGCCTTTTCGCTGGGTGTTTTTGTAGCTGAGGGGATTAAGAGAAAATCTACCCACCGCCTGACACCGGACTGGGCCCGTGCCATTCTACTGCTGGAAATTTTCATTTTTTTCATCGTGGGTCTGATTCCGCAGGGGGTTCCCAATACGGTGGTGACGGTGATCGTCTCATTCGTTGCTTCCGTTCAAATGACTTCCTTCCGCAAGCTCATTGATGCGCCGTACACTTCCACCGTCAGCACCGGGAACCTCAGATCTGCCACAGAGGCGGTGTATATCGCCATTACGACCAAGGACACGAATGCTGCCATTCGCGCCATGCGTTACGGTGTCATCCTGATCACCTTTCTGGTCGGGGCTTTTCTGGGAGGTTTTTTGACGTTAGCTATTGGGGATAAAGCCATCTGGGGCGCTGTCGTGGCACTCATATTTTCTTTTATTTTATTTACGGAAAAAGAACATAAGTGGAAGCTACCCCTGAGCCACTAATCCTGCATTAGCCCTGAATAAACTGTCGCTGGGCGGTTTCAAAAAAGTTCAAAAGGTCTTCACGGGACGAGAACGCTGCCTGAGCCGATTGGTTGCTGCCGCCACCCTTACCCTGAAACGCGCCCAGATGCTCTTTAAAGTATGCTCCGCAGGCAACATGCTGTGTGCCGTTATGCGTCAGAAGGATTTTGTTTTCTGCTGTTGTGGCTAATAATACAAGTAAATCATGCTCAGATGTCAGCTTGGCAGCCATTTGCTGTAATTCCTGAAAGGTTTTTTGTTCAAAAATATGAGCCAAAACTTTCCCCTGAACAGCAGAAAGCAACTCTGCTGCCTGATACGAAGTATTTTCTTCTTGCAGGATGTCCACTTCCGCCTTGAGCTGCTTGTGCTCCTGCTCCCACTTTTCAAAGCGGGTCAAAATATCCTTGCGCCCGGTATTAAACTTCGCAGACAGCACGTCCAAAATCTGAAGACTTTCGTTAAAATCCTGAAGCGCGCGAACGCCGCATTTAAAATGGATTCTCGCCAGCCCCTTCTGCTTCTCCCATTTCAGACATTTGATCATTCCGATTTCCCCGGTTCGGCCGACATGTGTACCGCCGCAAGCATTGTATTCAATACCTTCAATCTCGACAATGCGGATATTCTCCGTTACTTTAGGCATTTTCACAAGTGGAATGTCCTTCAATTGCTCATTCGTTACAACATAACTTTGGATGCTGCGATTACTATAGATTTGCCGATTCACTTCCTGCTCGATGGCGGATAACTGCGCAGGTGTCAGTTCAGAACAGTTTACATCAATCGTGGCGTACTCTTGTCCCAGATGAAAGCTTTCCGTCTGCGCTCCCAGCAACTCCCGACAAATCGCCGACAGCAAATGCTGTCCACTATGCTGCTGCATATGATCAAATCTGCGCTCCCAATCCAACGTGCAAGCCACCTTCTCAGCCTCCGGCAAACGTTCGACCTGATGCCAAATATCGCCCTCTTCCAGAAAAACATCCACCACCGGAACGCCCTGAATCGTTCCCGTATCACATGGCTGACCCCCTCCATGCGGATAAAAAGCCGTTTCCTCCAGCATAACAAAATATCCGCCGTCTCTTTCCATGCTGCGTGTAATATGAGTCTCCCACTCCGTAAGGGTCGGAGAAGAGTAGTATAGTTTTGTCGTCATTCAAGGTTCCTCACTTTGGATTTCAATTTTCAAAAAACGTCTCCATTTTTTGAATAAAGGCTTTTGCGGCTGGACCTACATATTTATCTACACGATAAAACATTTCCAAATGTCGGGTAGGTGCATGCTTGATCGGAATCGCGCGAATCCCTAGTGACCCGAAGCTTTCAATCAATTGGCTCGGCTGAATCGTAGCTCCTATGCCTTCTTTCACCAGTTGAAACAGAGATGTTGCTGAGCCTGTTTCCATCAAAGGATGGATTAAAACCCCCTGATCTTCACACCAACGATCCACCAGATCACGCCCGACAAATCCTTTGGGATACATCACTAAAGAAACTTTTGCCAAGTCTTCCGGTACAATTATATCTTTGTCTGCTAAATCATGTTCTGTATTTACATACAAGCTGTGCGTTTCCGTATAAAAAGGGATGCGGTGCAAACGGTGATCCGAATGAATCCCCAAGCCTACTCCAATATCCACTTTATTATCGAGCACTTCATTGTAAATATCAATCGAGGGAATGACCTGAACCTTCGTATGAGGAAACTCCTTGTGAAAGCTGATCAGTACAGGAGTCAGTCGATAATCCAGGTCAGAGGGCAGAACCGCAACACGCAAATGACCGGTATGGAGATGGGTCAGATCAGATATGGCGTTTTTTGCATTTTCCAATTGCTGAATGACTTGTGAAGCGTAGTGCTCCAGAAGCTCGCCTGCTTCCGTCTTTACGGTTTTCTTGCCAATACGGTCGAACAAAGGGACCCCTACCTCATCCTCTAATACCCGTATTTGCTGGCTCAGCGTGGGTTGCGAAATTCCCAGCTTGTAGGCGGCCTCAGAAAAATGCAGCTCTTTGCACAATCGAAGAAAATATTGCAATTGCCGTATTTCCATAGAATCTCGCCTCCAAATCATAGTTTATAACTATTGTTTATATAGAATAAATAGTATTGATCTATTATAGAGCGAAATCTACAATGAATTCAACGTTAAAGAAAAGAGGCGTTTTGTATGCGTTTGGTGTATCTTATCCTGATTATATTTTTTATCTCCTTAAATTTAAGACCCTCCATTACGTCCGTCGGGCCTTTACTGGATATCATTCAAGCTCATTTGGGATTAAGCGGGGTGACCGCCAGTTTAATTACGGCGCTGCCTATTTTCTGTATGGGCCTCTTCTCTCTGTCATCTATCTGGCTCCAGCATCGCTTAGGCGTTGAAAGATCTTTGCTTGCAGCCATGCTGTTGATCCTCATAGCCACGTTCCTGCGCATGTTCGTTCATCATACTTCCTTCCTGCTCGCTACCGCTATATTCTCTGGAATAGGTATCGGAATCGCAGGCCCCTTGGTTGCGGGGTTTATCAAAAAATATTTTCCCGAGAAACCAGGGTTAACCGGGCTTTATTCCGTTTCCATGGTAATCGGAGCAGCCGTTGCATCCAGCTTTTCTGTGCCACTTTTCCGACAAATGGACTCTTGGCAGCACGCTCTGAGCTTCTGGAGCATTTTAGCGGTTCCCGCTGTGCTACTCCTTCTCCCCCTGCTCCAAAAAAGAGAAGTTCCTGCAAAAAACCTGCGGAGTTCGTCTTTCTCGATCAGGAATAAACGGGTACATTTATTTACTTTATTTTTTGGCTGTATGGCGGGTATTTTTTACGCTGTGACTGCTTGGTTGGCCCCCATCGCGCAAGCTGCGGGTTTAGACCATGCTCAGTCCGGTATGGTGCTTACCCTATTTACCCTGATTCAAATCCCGGTAAGCTTCTTCATCCCTCTTCTTGCCGGTAAATCAGGAAACAGAACAACATGGCTGCTTCTATGTGGTCTATCTGAATTGATCGGCATTGTCCTGTTGATGACACACTCTTCTCCTTGGGTGGCTGCTATTTTCCTGGGCATTGGAGCTGGTGGATTGTTTCCTTTAGCACTACTCATTCCAATCGAAGAAGCAGCGCATACAGAAGAAGCTACCTCATGGTCTGCAATGATGCAATTTGGAGGATATTTGCTAGGCTCTCTGGGACCTGCCTTGATCGGGCTGAGCCTCGACCTTTTTCAGACGTTTATGCCAACCTTGTTCATACTGGCTATGATCATATGTACGATGATTTTGGTGGGCTTAAAGATAGGGAACAAAGATAAACGTTCGCTTTCCGATAAGAATTTATAAACTCCGTAAACAAAGATTTCATCAAAATTTAGCTTGTAATTTAAATATTATTGTATTATGATTAGCCAGCTAACAAAATTCCGAATTGTAATAACTTCCAGTCGAAAGGAGAACCCTATGGATTTTGATTTACGGGATTTGCCCACTCGTGAAACACTTCAAGAATTTTCCAAGCGTATTCCCGAGATTGATATCAAAGCCACAGAAGCCATGCTATTCTTTATGCGCGTATCCTCCAGTACTTTTAAAGTTAGCTTTGAGGGCTTTGAACAATTCGGTATATCTCATGGAAAATTTTCAATATTAATTCTCTTGTACCGAAACATGAACATAGGACTGATGGCTACAGAGCTTGCGGAGAAAGTGGGAATAAGCAAACCTACTGTTACCGGACTCATTGACCGCTTAGAGCGCGATGGTTTTGTCATTAGACAAAGTCACCCTTCTGACCGTCGTATGAGCATCGTTAAACTGACTGATCAAGGGACAGCATTGATGGAGCGGCTGCTGCCTGTACATTTTACAAGCACCTCCAAGCTGATGAGCCACCTATCCACCGATGAAAAAGAGTTATTGCTGACGTTACTGCAAAAAATAGAACTCGGCATTCCCCAAGCACAAGAAATATATAAAAAAGCGAAACCATAATAACTCTAAAATTTATGCTTTAGTTAGCCGGGTTACTTTTTAATTTTAAAATAAATAATATCTACATACCCTATTATTTATTCTATCTCCATGCCTAAGCCAATTGATTAACTTAAAGGAGCGTATTTACTCAATGAATCGCACACAAATCACCAGTCTCATTATTCCTCTAATTTCTATTGCCTGTCTGATCGGCGGAGGTTTTCTCCTTCAAACCAACG
This sequence comes from Paenibacillus sp. RC21, assembly GCF_044907935.1. NCBI lineage: Bacteria > Bacillati > Bacillota > Bacilli > Caryophanales > Paenibacillaceae > Paenibacillus > Paenibacillus sp. RC21. Next base: position 58,484 of record NZ_JBIYCS010000007.1, on the reverse strand, counting down.
GACAAGACCAAGTCAATGCTTCACGATCTGTTAAAGGTACAACCCTGAATTCGGACAGCATTCATGTATCCTTTGAACAAGTAGGTGGAAAAGTCCTCAGCATTCCAGTAAAAGAGGAAACTCCCGTAAAAAAAGGTACTATCCTTATGACGCTGGACGCCAAAGATGTAGATTTGCAAATGGAGCAACTACGAACGCAAATTGCCCAGTTCAATACACAGATCAGCCAACAGCAAAAATCAATTGACTTAGGTTATGCACGAGCTGCAACTCAGGAAAAGCAGGCACAGCTCGATATTGCACAATCTCAAGTAACTCAAAGCAAGAGTCAAGCAGCATTGCAGCGGGCAGAAGCCGCTGAGCGTCAAGCCACGGCAGCGGAAAAGCACGTCAATGATGGTGCTCGGCATGAGGATGTCCAGCAACAGCGAATTGCAGTAGCCTCCGCAACCAAAAGCGTTCAGACGGCCCAAACTAACTATAATCGTAACAAAGCACTATATGATGCAGGCAGTGTATCCAAAGCTGCATTGGATGATGCCGATTCATCATTGACTTTAGCTAAAAATCAGTTGAGTCAGCAACAAGAGTCTCTGCAAAAGCTGCTCAATGGCGCAACCGCGGAAGAACGAATGCAAGCCAAAGAGCAAACGACACAAGCATCTGTTGCTGTAAAACAAGCAGCGGAAGAAATTCGTGGTGCCCAATTGTCCGTGGATCGTTCCAAAACACAACTGGAAACCATTCAGCAAAGTCGTCAACAGCTAGCAGATCAGAAGCTGGCCGTTGATCTTCTACAACAGCAAAAGGAAACCCAGGAAGTTCAGCTTAAAACGCTATTACTCAAAAAAGAACGTCTGGTGTTGAAAGCACCGCAGGATGGCAAGATCACTGCTATCAGTACCAAAGTGGGCGAAAATGTGGGACAAGGGGCTCCCGTTATTACTTTAGAAACCAACGAGTTATATTACGATCTCTACGTGAACGAAGATCAAGTGGGGAAATTTAAAGCCAATAAAGAAGTTAAAACCCACATCTCGGCTCTAAATAAGGATTTGCAAGGTGTTGTACGCTATGTTACATCTGCACCACAATTCGCTAATGTAAAAATGTCTCGTGAAAAAGGTGAGGCGGATACCGCTACATTCCAAGTACGTGTATATGTACCAAAAGAGTCTACTTTGCTACCGGGTATGACAGTTGAGGTGAATACTGATGAAATCTCTTCGTGATGAATGGACGTACCTGGTTCATTCCAAGTATCCGATCATAGCTATCATTTTCCCGCTGATTGCAGTGCTGGGATATTCACTGCTACTCCCAAGCAGCCAAATTAACGAAGCTAACGTAGTCGTGGTGGATCAGGATAACACAGCCTATAGCCGTGAGTTCATCCAGAAAATAGATGCCTCCCCTAATATGAACGTGGCTGAGGTTGTTTCATACACTGACAACCCTGAACAATATTTTTATCACGAGAAATATTTGGCTGTTATTTCTCTGCCGAAGGGTTTGGAGGCCAATCACAATCGCTCCCTTTCCAGTCGTGTGGGGCTGATTCTGGATAACACTAATGTCCAATCTATTACTTTGATCCGCACGGCCATGCAGGAAATTAGCGTATCCGAGAATATGGGACTGTCCGTTCCAGCTATCATGAAAACCGGAATGAACGCGGAACAGACCCAGGGAGCATTAAATGGCATCGCTCTTGAGGTACGCTCCCTCTTTAATCCAACGAATGATTATCAGAATACAACAGTGCTTGCATTTACCTGTATGTTCTCTTTTATGATGCTTAATATTAACAGCTTACCTCTTATAGCCAGACTAAGGGTTTCCAGAAGGCTGGCTGCAGAACTTCAAAATCCGTTCAACATATTACTGCGTATTCTTCCTTACACGCTGTTTTCGACGGCAGGTTTAATCTTCTCTCTCGGAGTACTTAAAATGTTTGGGGGCAGCCGATTCGAGGCCAATCCGGTTCTCTTTATCATTCCGGTTGTTCTGTATGTATTCGGTACAGTTTGTATCAATATCCTGGTTGCTTGGGGCGCTGCACATCCGGGAGTAGCCATCGGCAGAATGGTTATTATACTCATGCCTGCTTTTGTTCTCTCGGGAGCCGTTCTCTCAAGATCGTTGTTTCCGCCTTTAGCAATCCAAATCGGTGATTTCTTCCCATTTGCATGGCTGTACAAATTTGTGCGCACGATGGGACTTCGTGGTGCGCCTTTACAAGAAATGCTTCCCGAACTTGGATCACTGTTGCTATATGTCGGTGTACTCTCCATGCTGGTCATAGCCAGAGCGCTGTGGGAAAAGCAAAAGCTGGCCAAAAATGCTACAGGCGATGCTCCTGGAATGGGGGCAGCTCATTCCGCTGGTCCAACTAGCACGCCTGGCGGCGGGATCTCTGTTCAAGGAGGAGCTCCAGCGCCTATACACGATCCAATAAAAGGGTAGCTATCCCCAATTCATACTTAAAATAAAAAGCACCTTTGAAATCACTATAAAAGTGGTTTTGAAGGTGCTTTGGGATAGCTCTTTCAAGTTTACTTATATGCTCGACCTAATTGATAGGCGTGCTCCAGCAGACCTTCAATGTATTCTTTCGATTCGGACAAGGTATCGTAGAAGAACTCAACCCTGGACTCTCTTACTCTCGCGTAGACAGCAATCACTTTGTTCAAATAATTAGTAACTATATCGTGGTATTCATACTTGATCAAATGTTCTTTCGTTCCTCCCGCCAAGCACAGCCACAAGACCTGTTTTGTCTTGAACTCCTCAAGTAAACCTATGTTCCACACTTTATCCAGGTACCCTTTTAGCATGGAAGGAACACTGTACCACCATAGAGGAAATACAAAGACCAGAGCATCCGCAGCAGCAATTCTGTCCATCTCTCTCCGTGTTTCAGGAGCATATTGTTTATGAGGCGTATTCCAATCCAGCTCATCTGCCGCGCTATATACCGGATTAAACCCATCCCGATACAAGTCCAAAATATCTACCTCGTGCTTATTCTCCTTCAATCCCTCTACAAAACGATTCATGGCTGCAAGGGTAAGTGAATCTTCTCTAGGATGCGTAACGACCAATAGAACTTTCATGTTATCCGTAACCTTCTTTCTCCTCGTGATTGGTGTACCCTGTCTACAGATGCTATTATGGTTGATATATATGAAAGTGTGAAGTACGCACTTCAATGTACCGTAGGTACTTTAAGGTTCCTTAGTGCTTTTTTTGCACTACAGATCCGAGAGGAGAAAAGCAAATGAAAGATAATACCAAAACATATATGCACGGTATTGAAGCGACCTTCGAGGTCATCGGCGGGAAATGGAAAGCCACCATCCTGTATCATTTAACCAACGGCAGAAAACGTACATATGAACTCCGTCAACTCATTCCAAAAATCACCCAAAAAGTGCTTACCCAACAGCTTAGAGAGCTGGAAAAGGACGAGATCATCCACCGAATTATCTATAACCAGGTTCCACCCAAAGTAGAGTATGAGCTTAGTGAATACGGAAGGAACTTTAAAGATCTGCTTGATCGTTTTTGCTTATGGGGGGAAGAACACTTAGACAGGGTTTATGGTGATAAAACAACGGTGCTGGAGGAATTTTCTGTGGAAGAGCCTTGTGTAGAAAAAAAGTAAAGCAGACTGAACGGCCTTTTCGCCATCGCTTCATCTGCTATCCACCAAAATACAAACAGTCCCAATGAAGGGTCCTTCAAAGGCGCTGTTTGTATTACTTGCATGTCGTCATTCTACAAGAATCGAAATTGCACTATATACTAATAACAAAGCCATTATTATATTAAACTGACTTCTATATTTTGATAAGAACTTTTGAAAAACGGAGCCAAACACACTCCAACAGAATGTACTCATAAAACCAACAAAAGCTAGAAATAACGAATACAATATCAAGCTGAAATTTGAATGGTGATATGGAAGGATGAAGGTTGATATAGCAGTGATACCATATAAAATTCCTTTCGGATTGATAAATTGCAAAAGCATACCTGTTAGAAAACTGTTATTCTTGCCCTCATCATTATCTTTACCACTATCTTTACTCATAATTATTTTTACAGCCAGATATAGCATATAGGCTGCACCCAGGATCGTCATCACAAATTGAATTTTGGGAATGAAATTTTCAAGTAAAAGATTAAAATAACTACTCAATAACATGATTACAAAGAAACCTGCACCTACTCCTGAACAAAATCGAATTGTCTTTTTAAGCCCGAATTTATTAGCAAAGAGCATGGCCATAATGTTATTGGGGCCTGGCGTAAAACTGGTAACAAAAACATATAGCAAAAATGATAATAAAGGCACTTTGGAACCCCCTCTTCGATGTATGCTATAATGTACAAAAAGAACAATATAACGTTTTACGTTTTATTGTACAATACAGACGTTATATTGTACACAGGTGCAGGAGGTATTTATGGAAACCATCAATCTGATCATTGCCAAAAACTTAAAAGCCTTTAGAGAAAATAAGAAATTAAGTCTTGAAAGAGTTGCAGAACTCACTGGAGTAAGCAAAACGATGATCGGTCAAATTGAAAGAGGCGAATCCAGCCCTACGATTACAACGATTTGGAAAATAGCGAATGGATTAAAAATTTCTTTTTCTTCATTAATAAATAATCCGCAGTCAGATACAAAAGTGGTTTTAGGAAGTGAAATTCAAATATTAACGGAAGACAACGGAAAATATCGAGTCTATCCCCACTTCCCCTTCGAAGATAATAGACGCTTTGAAGTTTATTCAATCGAGATAGAACAAAAGGGCTTCCTAAGTGCTGATTCTCACGGAGAGGGAACGGAGGAGTTCTTGACTGTTTTTGATGGAGAATTAACTATTCGTGTAAATGACCTTGAATATACAGTAAAAAGTGGGGATTCCATCCGATTCAAAGCGGACAGACCCCATACCTATCATAATTCAGGTGAAACATTAACTCGGTTAAGTATGGTTATATACTATCCAATTTAAAGGAGTGTAAAATGGGTATGATAATGCGTATTAAAAATCTTTTCTTTATCCGTAACTACCCGCTATTCATGATCTGTATGTTATTGCAAGGTATGGCGATATCGATAAGTGCACCTTTTTTGGCTGTATATTTCACAACTACACTAGGCGTATCTGTTGGAACCTTTGGTGTTTTTACAGCTGTGACTTTGATTTGTGGTATATGGATAAGCTCTCTTATTGCCAAACGTTCTGATACTGGATTGGATCGTAAACAAATTTTGGTTATTTGTATGTTATTTAATGCCGTAGCATTTGCAGGATATCTTGTCATTCAAAATTTTTATGTACTTTTTGTATATATGACTGTCTTCACAGCAGTGGGAGCACCTGGAATGCCACAGTTATTTGCTAGTGCACGTGAAGCGGTAGATCGCAGTAAATCAGCTGATCATGCCTTTGCCAATTCAACACTTCGTTCTATGTTTTCTCTTGGGTTTATCACTGGGCCTCTATTGGGCTCCTTCTTGATTGCACATACGGGTTTTCAAGGTATCTTTATGGGTACGACCTCCATTTTTGTACTTATCGCAGTTCTACTATTCTGTTTTATTAAGCAGCCCCCTGCTCAACTCAAAAGTAAGGCTCAACTTTCACTTCATAACATTACATTGCATAAAAATATTGAGATTCTGATACCGTTCTCAGTTCTCACTTTGCTCTATGTGGCACACTGGATGAACAGTTTAAATATTTCATTGTTTATCATTCACAACTTAAAAGGGGACACGAATGACGTTGCTTTAGTATCCAGCATTTGTGCAATATTGGAAATACCTTTAATGATCATGTTAGGTGTATTTGCCGCTAAATATTCCAACCGCCTGCTTGTATTTCTGGGTTCTTTAACAGGGGTTGCCTATTACATTCTCGTCATTATGTCTACAGAAATGTGGCAGTTATTAGTGGGGCAGCTTCTTCTGGCCTTCTTTGTTGCAGTGATATCGGCCATTGGCATCAGTTACATGCAGGATTTGTTGCCTTCTCTTCCTGGTTATGCATCGACGCTGTACTCCAATGCGACAACCATTGGAAGACTGGTAGGCAGCTTAGCGGGTGGATTAACCGCTCAATGGATTGGCTATCGGAACTCCTATTGGGTATGTTTGTTCCTGATCCTCTGCTCCATCTGCCTTCTAGCGATATCAAAAAAATTAGATATTGCAAAAACGGTTGCTTTAAAACAAAAGGAACACAGTCTATAGAACCGTTTCATTGAAAAGTAGTAGACTGGACCTCATTAAAAAGAAGCAGCGGCAACCTTGGACGAAAAAATAAAGCCCAAACTGCCGCTGTTTTATGGAGCGATCTGTGCCCCACTAGCTTAATGGATGATTCGCTATAGTCTCCCCTGAATAAAAATGATTTCTTTACTGTCATATTATTTTTCTATTGTGGAGAAATGACTCCTAATTGTATCTGCCGCATGTCTATACCTGCCAGCCTGACGTAATGATTCACCAATCACATGGGCCTGCTGCTTATAGGTTGAATGATTCAAAACCTCTAATAAGGCAGCTTTTAAACTCGCGGGTGAAAGCTCATTTTTATTCACAGCAATACCCGCCCCCAGCTCTTGCACCCGATTGGCCACGATAGGCTGGTCTGATGTCATGGGAACCATAACCAGAGGCACATTGTAATACAAGGCTTCGCTTGTGCTGTTCATCCCCGCATGTGTAATAAATGCGTCTACATGCTGCAGCATTTCCAGTTGTGGAATATAGGGCTTGACAATAAAATTGTCAGGGATACAATCGGCCAATAGCTCCATATCTGTATATTTGCCTGATGAAAGTACAAACTGCACAGGTAAATCGTGAAATGCTGCAAAGCAAAGCTTATAAAACTCCAGGTCTTTATTCAAAATGGTTCCCATTGAGATGTAAACCGTCTGTGGATGCAGAGCACGAAGTTGTTCGAATGGGAAAGAGGGCGCATCTTTACGTGGTACAATAGAAGGACCTGTAAAAATATAACTGTTATCCAACTTTTCAGCTTGCGGTTGAAAATAACGGCTTGTATAAACAATTTTCAAGCGCCCGGCATGTGGAGCGATCTCATCCATAGCCGGGATGGCAACCTGAAGCTCATGAGCTAATTGATGCGTTACTTTCATCGTGGCCGTATACAGCTTTTTTACCTCTGGATCATTTTCATCCATGCCTTGGCCAGACCCCAAAGGTTCTACGAAAGCAAAAGAAGCGATAGAGCATATTGCAGGTATTTCCAGCTTCTCTGCTATAATCTTACCTCCCCAGCCCATCAAAGAGTCATAGATTAAATAATCATAGGTCCTGTTCTCTATAACTCTCAAAACCTCTGGAATGATCGGCTGAATCATACCTTTAACCATCATGTACACAAATTGATAATGATGTTTGTACTCCGCTGGCTTTAAATCAGCGTCTTTGGAAAAAGCATCATCAACAAAAGGATAGGTTATCAGTTTTGCTCCCGTTGGCTGAATTCTCGTACGAAATTCCTCCGTACATACATAATCCACTTCCTCACCACTGTCGACCAGCTGCTTAACTAATCCTAATGACGGATTAACATGGCCTTCAGCAGGCGTGATCACTACCAACACACGTGCCATCCCTACACCTCCGACATAATAAATTTACTAGAAATAAATGGGTGTATTTTCATGATGAACTACGAACAACATACAAGATGTAGTTTTTTTCTATTAAAAAAATACATCTCACACTTAATATATAGAATATTTTCCATAAAAACAAATGTATTCAATTTTAAAGTTATGTATTTTCCGAATTCAAAATTACTTGCACACCACACCAATAAGCGAGGTGAACGCTTGAAGCGCACACCCCGCTTATCTATTGAACATCACATTTGGAAGAAGCCGATTTATTTATTCAACTGTGGATTCCAATGATCTACCCCGCCCAAAACGGCTTTAACGGTGTACTGACTGGCTTCGTCAGCAGTAAGCTGCTTAGCCCAAGGTACACGTCCGGCACTCGCTGCACCTGGTCCATCATTATCAAACTCTACGAATCTTGCGGTCTGCTCATTGGATACCTTTCCCCAATTGTTCCAGCCGCCCGGCTTGATATGGTTATCCATGTAAGATTTTAGATAAGCAACATGGGCGTAAGGGCGCCATGGCCGTCCAAGATCTACCTTGCCTGTCAACCCATTTTCGGCTGTCAGACGACATTGAATAAATACCAAGCCCGGCATATTCTCTTCAGTTGAAGCTGCTGTTACATATCCGGCACGCAAGCTGTGTATCACCGAATTTTCAAATACGGCAGGTGAATTGCCAAAAATAAAATCGACGCTGCCGCTGATATAGCTGTCCTTAAAATACTGTCTGCCACGATTCACAAGCAATGTATCCTGTAGTCCTGTAATTTTGACATTGCGATACTGTCCACGATCACCTTCCGCATATAACGCCACGGCCTGCACCTGCCCGGTCCCTTCTGTATTCGCAACCGTCACATTCTCCAGTATAAAATCTGGACTTTGCACACGCATCGTATAGCTGTTGCTTGTTCCTAATTCTTTTCCGTCCACCACAGTTTTGGCCGTATCGTTAAAGGAGATAATCGTTTTCTCCCTATCCTCTCCAATAATGCTCAGATTTTTTTTGGAGGAATTCACTTTTATTTTTTCACGATAGGTACCATTTTTGAGGCGAATAACTGTCCTGGTGTTACTGTTGTCAGGGACTGCATCAATAGCTGCCTGTAGAGATGTAAAGCTGGCAGGGCCATAGGTCGCTACAACAACGCTATTCACCTCACGGGCAGCAGCTTCTTGTTCTGTTTTAGCGGAAGCCACCGCTGTTTCTGCCAGCTTGCGGATCGTAACATTTCTGAATTCCGACGTATTGTAATTCCATACATCGTTTTGTTGTTTGGATGCATCGGTAGCTAGCCCGAACAATAGCGGTTGATTATCCGGCAAATTCATAACGGTTTCACCAACTTTCTCCCAGTTCGTCAGACCATCTGTGGATACCCAGCCGGTAATCTTTTGTCCTTGTCGTACAAGACGAACCGAATATGGCGTTGTTATAAACGTCTCCATGGACGCACGTTTCGTATTGCCATCCGTTTGATCACGACTGATGAGAATACCCTGTTTACCATATTTAACAAATGCTAAAGCCATATAAGCCATTTTCGATCCAGGCTCCAGCGATTCACGAATCATGACACCCGCTTCGGCATTATCATCCACCGGGGTAATCTTCTCCACACGGGCTGTAATTTCAGCGTCTCCCTCCCATTTCTGATAAGCATAATGGAAAAAGTCAGCCTTGCCGTCAATGTCTCCCGCCGACTTCAGCCGTATGCTGCTTCCATTCTCGTCAGCCTTTAATACTTGAGTATGTCCTTTGATATAACCGCTGAGGCCCTCAGAGCCAATGTCTTCACTCAGCCAGCTTCCCGATGATGCAGTCGTGTTGACATGAATGGCAACAGGATTGGAAAATGCAGCAGTCCCCTTGCGGCCGGTCACCCGTGCAACAATATAATGGGTACCGTCCGTTACCTGGTTCCAATCGAGACGATAAGGCGCAGTGTTGACCTTGCCAGCAAGTACACCGTCAATGATAAATGCAACATGCGCAATACCATCTTTGTCCTTGGCCGTTGCTGTTAATCTGGCATTACGGCCTGCCTCCAAAATATCGTTATGCTTCAATGAACGGCCGCTTTCGTCAGACACCTGAACGACGGCCTCCGGATTATCTACCTCGTTTCCATCCGACAGCTTCTCGATCAGATCATTTAAATAGACCTCCAAATTGGTGTAGCCCTTGGCAAAATGAGCATACGCCCCTGAGCCGGCAAGCGTCTGACCATTACGGTCGTTGGCATTATAAGGGTCCAGCCCGCTGGCACGTTCCCACTCATCCGGCATTCCATCGTGATCGCTGTCGGAAAGCCCTGTCATAGTTACGTTATCATCATCATAAATCCATCCAGCTTCACGCGGGGAGTTGATAAACGCACCCGTTCCATTCTTCACGTCATTCATAATACGGGCGTCCACTGCATCTCTTCTTGGCAGCGTGGCTCCCGAGCCTGCAAGCACCTCTGCATATGCCGTCTGTGCATCTGTCGCTTGGTAGGGACCATACGCATCGGGGGAAATTCCGTTGTCGTATTCCCCTCTGACTTCAATCGGCTCCGCCAGCCGGGTGGAAGGGTCTATAATCGACCCAATGGATGTTCCAAGCTGCCAGTTATCTTGGGTAACCGATTCGTTGCCGTACATGTAGTTACCGCCAATGAACATGCGTGTTTTATATTTTTTACTACCCACGTCTACAAAGATTTGACTGCGAACATCCCGATATGTGCTGGGACCAGATTTATAATAGTTATTCAGCACATTATACGATCCTTCACCACCGCCGTATGAAGAGAAAAATCCCCAGTTATAAATTACATTATTGGTCATTTCCACTGCGTCAATTTCTCTTTTATCCGTTGGAAAACGCGGATTACGGCTTGCATTGTGAGCCAACAAATTATGATGATAGGTGGCGTTGCGTCCGCCCCAAATGCCGCCGTAGCCATGGCGTCCCTTTTGATGTGTAGTCATAAGCATACTCTCGGAGGCAATGGACCACTGTACGGTCGTATTTACGTTGTCATACAGGCTCAGCACCTCATCCACCGACCAGCTAAAGGAACAGTGATCAATCATAATGTTTTTATGGTATCTGGCTCCTAACGCGTCATCCTCACTGGGGTAACGGTCAGTTAATCGGAAACGCAGGTAACGAAGAATCACATTATCCGCATCAATTCCGGTTGTGTAATCGCTTACAGTAATTCCGTCGCCAGGAGCTGTCTGACCAGCAATCGTCAGGTTACTCCCATTGATTTTGAGCGGCTCCTTGAGATGAATAGTTCCACCAACCCGAAAAACTACCGTCCGGTTACCGGAACTGACCGCTGCGCGAAGCGAACCAGGTATGGTCTGTTCATCTTTGCCGTAGTCCGCCAGCGTGGTAACCTCGTATATTTCCCCTCCACGCCCGCCAGTAACATATTTACCGCCACCCTCAGCACCGGGGAACGCCGGAATATCCGTCGCGACTTTTGCCACCTTTGCCATCTCTGTCCCAACCACCGCCTGACTCCCCACACCAGCTTCCGCTTGGATCAGTGGTGGACATAAGGTCAACAACAATGAACCCACAACCACATTACATAACACCTTTTTCCATGTACGCTGCTTGTTCAAATCTATTTCCTCCCCTCAAATTTTCTTTCAAACCAGCCAGCAGTGTTTTTCACCTCCTTTCCTTGGCGAACAGACGAATTCTCCGACTTTCTTGTTGTAATAAACTGTTCACATTTCTACTCGCAACTGCTTGGTTCATCCATCTTTTCTGCTTTTACCGTTGGCAGGTGTCATATATACTGTTGATATATGAATGCGCTTACTTATCTTAACTTGTAAAGGAAGAAGCACATGACGGAAACGAACGACGACAAATATGTCATTGGGGAACAGCAATTCTCCATTCATCACATCTACCGTACCGGATTCACAGTTATGCCAAAACCTCATGTCCACGATAGCTACGAGCTGTACTATTTACTAAGAGGCGAACGCATCTACTTTATGAACGGTAAAGTATACATCGCCCGCAAGGGTGATCTGATATTTATCCTCCCTCATGATTTGCACTCTACCGCCAGTTCACAATTGGAGGAAACGGAGCGCATTTTGATTCATTTTTCACCGACGTTCCTTCCACAGCAGGATCGTGACATTCTTAACCTGCCGCCGTATCAGCAATCTGCACTACTGCGCCTACCGGTTAGAGAGCAGATCGAAGTTGAAAGATTGTTCCTGCAAATGAATACCGAATGTCGAAATCAGCAGCCCCTGCATGACCGTTGCGTACAGCATTTACTGCTGGAATTGCTTATCCTGGTGCACCGATCGGAAGCGGTTGAACGAAGTGAGCCTGTTTCCTCTCATCCGATGCATCAGAAAATAACGGAAATTTCCTCTTTTATTCAGGACCATTACCCTGAACCATTAACCCTTGAACAGGTGGCTGCCTACTACTTCATTAGTCCAGCTTACCTAAGCCGCATCTTTCCAAAATTGACCGGCTTTCATTTCAGCGAATACATCCGCGTGGTGAGGGTCAGGGCAGCCCAAACGAGACTGCGAACCACCAAAGACAAAATTCAGCATATTGCAGAGGATGTGGGATTCGGCCATGCTTCCCATTTTAATAAAATCTTCAAAAAAATAACCGGGCTCTCCCCTCTTCAGTACCGCAAGCAGATTCGTTAGATATTCAGTGTAAAGAATCAGAGGTAAATTTTATACATCTGCTCTTGTCTTGTTTTTCCATTTTTATATCCGCTTGCTCTTTCATGGAACTGAAGACAAACCGCTTTGGATTAAGTAAAATACACAACAAAAAAACCATACTTCGCTGCAATACATGCAACGAGGTATGGCCTATTACATAGTCATTCTACATCTTTAGGATTCTATGAACTGATTTTCACATTAAATTTACTGCAATGCTTTGATATCCTGAATCAGCATTTCAACATTGTCTTTCTTCGTAGCCCAACTGGTACAAAATCGAACGGCACTATGTGTAGCATCAACTTTTTCCCAAAAGGAAAAGGTATATTTTTCGCTCAATGCTTTTAAGATACGATCTGGTAAAATCGGGAACTGCTGATTCGTTGTAGAATGATATAGAAATTGAACTCCTTGTTTCGTTAACGAAGTTTGAATCAACATGGCCATATCTATAGCGTGCTTGGAAATTTCATAGTATAAACCATCTTCAAATAAAGTTTCAAACTGTATACCCAACATTCGTCCCTTCGCCAGCAGCCCCCCTTTTTGCTTGATCATGTATCGAAAATCTTTTTTCAAAGCATCATTGATAATGACTACTGCTTCTCCCATCAGTGCTCCAATTTTTGTACCGCCGACATAAAATACATCACATAGCTTCGCTATATCTGCTAAAGATACATCGTTGTCCACTGCAACCAGACCATACCCTAAGCGAGCGCCATCGATAAACAAGGGTAAGCCACATTCCCGGCAGACTTGACTTAACGCTTCCAGCTCGGATTTAGTATAAAGCGTACCATTCTCGGTAGGCTGAGAAATATAAACCATACCAGGCTGTACCATATGCTCAAAAGTGCCATCATTCCAGTGAGCGTCATACAGCTCTTTTACCTGTTCGGCCCGGATTTTCCCATCATCACTTGGCAAAGGAAGTACTTTATGTCCAGTAGCTTCAATCGCGCCAGTCTCATGTACAGCAATATGTCCAGAATTTGCAGCAATAACACCTTGATGCGGACGCAAAATAGAAGAGATCACCGTTGTATTGGTCTGTGTACCTCCAACTAAAAAGTGTACGTCCGCATTTTCGGAGTCACATGCTTTTTTAATATAAGCTCTGGCTCTTTCACAGTGCTCGTCCACACCATAGCCTGGGGTTTGTTCATCATTCGTCTCCAAAAGTCGCTTTAATATACGCTCATGGGCACCTTCGGTATAGTCGCATTCAAATCTAATCATTTTGTATTCTCTCCAATTTCTCTAGTTTGTTCTGAATGAACACCATAGAAGTATGTAATTCTTTAATCTCTTCTTCTGATAGACCTTGAACTAATTTTATGACTTGTTCGTCAGATCTTTCATCCAGTTGGTGATAAAACGCTTTTCCTTTAGGCGTCAAACGAATCAGATTTGTTCTATTATCCACCGAAGAATTTTCCTTAACAAGGAAGCCCTCTTTGCAAAGTTTAGCAATGATTCTACTCATATAACTGCGATCAATTTTAAGAGAATCGACTAACGTATTGGCTATACATGGCTCGATCATACCGATCTCTACAATGACCCGTGCCTCGGTAAAGGAATACCCGCTATCCAGCACATGTCTATCTAATAATCCAAGTATATTGGTATAAAATCGATTGAAATGTCTCATATCTGCGATGACCTTAGCATCTATATTGATTTATAACTCCCCCTATTTAGTGGACTTATGCAACAATTATATTAATGATTTTTGTGGACTCTGTCAACGAAATATGATGCAATTCAGTTTATTAATTAGCCCATAAAATAAAAAACAGTCCCGATCAAAAATGCTCATCAGGACTGTTGGGCGCAGCTATGGTAACTGATCTTCCCTTTAAAAGCTATCATCATTTCGATATAAAAGCTTAATACTTACGGGCTTCTGCACACTGCCTACTTCATTTTCTTCCTTTATCACCTGCCACTGCCTGCCAATCAGCCCTTGCAAGGTATCAATTTCGATAGGATCAAGGTGCAGACCCTTCAACATGATTCCATCCTGCTTATAATCCTGATCTATGGTTCGATCAAAACGAAAATAAAGCAGCCTTTTCAGCCCATTGATGTGTAAAAACTTAAATTCATACCCGCTGCGGATCGCTTCTTCCCACTCGTCCCCTATGTCTTCTGCCGTTTGACAACGTTCTTTGAAATCCATTGTTTTTTCTTTAACTTTGCCGAGCAAAGGAGAAAATTCCTGTTTTTTGATACACTCAATGATGACGTCTTTCGGTTCACCACTTGTACGCAAGTTCTCGATCAGCAAGGCAACCGGAATCGACAATTGCACTTTACTCATCGGAGTCAACTCCTTTACTCAAGTAGGAATTAAACCAGGACACCACTTGCTCAAAGTTATCTACACGTAGAGATGGTTTACCACTCTTCAGCAAAGAATGATTGGACCCGGGATAGCGAATGAGGCGTGTTGTTTTGCCCAGCCGCTTCAGGGCTGTATATAACTCATCCCCTTGTCCAACCGGGCAACGCAGGTCTTCCTCACCGTGTAAAATCAGCAGCGGAGTTTCGATGTTATTTACATGTGCCAGTGGGGACTTGGACCAGAGCAGCTCAGGATCTTCCCACGGGTTAGTCCCAACGATACCCTCCGTGTAGGAAATACCGATATCACTCAAACCATAGAAGGATAGCCAATTGGAGATGCATCGCTGCGTAACGGCGGCGCGGAATCGGTTCGTGTGAGAAATGATCCAGTTGGTCATCAAGCCTCCATAGCTGCCGCCAGCCACGCCGAGCCGGGTTTCGTCTATATAATCAAACTGGTTCAGCGCAAAGTCCAAGGCGTTCAGTACATCCTGATAATCTCCTCCTCCAAAGTCTCCCCGACAGGCTTGTGCAAAATCCTGACCATAACCGAAGCTACCGCGTGGATTGGTCATCAGCACAGCATATCCCTGTGCAAGGAGTGTCTGCATCTCATGGCTATACGCGCCGGTATACATTGCATGGGGTCCCCCATGAATTTGTAAAATCAAAGGAACCCGTTCTCCAGGGCCCAGTCCAGTCGGTTTGAAGATCCATCCTTGTACCTTGAATCCATCCGAAGCCTCGAACCAAAAAGACTCCGGTACACTCACCTGCAAGGAGGCCATGTAATCGTCGTTATGGCGTGTGAGCCGCTTCTCTTCCCCTGTCTCCAGATTCATTTGATACAGCTCTCCAGGCCGGTCCGCATCAAGTGCAGCGAAAACCAGATAGCGACCATCAGCAGATAGCGTGTACTGATAGATATCTCTATCACTTCCGCCAGTCACCGCTTGAACATTCCCGTCCATTGTGATGCGGTATATATGAACAGCACCCTGCACTGTCCCGAGCACATACATTTCTGTCCTCAACCGCGCAGGAGCATATAATGGAGATAGAGACGGACCAAAGGATTTCATATCGCTTAAAGCGAAGTTGCCGATTTGCATGTCCAATTCAGGAAACAATAGTTCCGAGGCTCCCCCCGTAACAGGCACGGTATACAGTCGATTCTGGCTACCACTGCCATAAATACGATCGCTGGCGATCAGAGTCAATGTTTTGCCGTCCGGTGCATACGAAAATTGGCTGATCGCCAAGCTGGAATCCGTAACCTTCACCAGATGACTGCCGTCGCAATCGACCGTATACACATCCGAAAACGAAAACAGGTCTGCATCCAGCTTGTCGTCTTCTACACGTTTGGACAAAAACGAAATCCGCTTGCTGTCTATGGACCATACAGGGTAAGAAGCATTGCAAGGTCCCGAGGTTATTCGGGTTACCCGGCCGTTTTCAAGCTCCAGGACAAATAAATGACTAAATAGACCGTTCCACCAGCCCGATCCCTCAGCTTTGGGAGTGGTGCGATCCACGATACGCCCCCGCTCACCAGACTGCTTGCTATATTCCTCAAGCGCCATGGCTTCTCGCTCGGCGTTTATACTAACCATACTTGTAAATACAATATACTTCCCGTCCGGCGACCAGACGAATGCACCCACTCCACGCTTCACCTCGGTCAGTCGCTGTCCCTCTCCACCATCAGCCGGAACCATCCATAGCTGCTTGCTTCCATTCACCACACGTAAAAAAGCAAGCTGTGATCCATCGGGTGACCAAGCAGGAGCTGAATCCTTATTGCCATCGGTCAACGGCTTATCGTCAGCCCCAAAAAGCGATACGACACAGATGTGCGTATGGTAGTCATTCTTTGAACGATCTATGCTTTTGTGGACGTAGGCAATCGTTCCATCGGGGCTTATTGCCGGATCACTGACCCACTGATATCCGTATAAATCCTCCGGTGCAATCTGTCGTTTATTCATGAGTAGCCCTCCTTTTTCGGTTAAATCCTACTTCCAAAGGTTTATCTATTCATAAGCCATCTGCTTATGCAGGGGAAAATGGCAGGCCGCAATATGCCCTGGAGCATGCTCTTCGAGCAGTGGACTCTGTTGGCGGCATACCTCTTGTGCATATGGGCAACGCGTGTGAAAAGTACAGCCTGAAGGCGGATTAGCGGGATTGGGGATCTCACCCGTCAGTGTTATCCGTTCTTTACGCAGCCTCGGATCTGGAACGGGCACTGCCTCAAGCAGCGCTTTTGTATACGGATGCTGTGGCTGTGCAAACAACTCATCACGATCTGCAAGCTCCACGATTTTTCCCAAGTACATCACTGCGATGCGATCGCTAATATGCTTGACGGAGGGCAGACCGTGAGCGATGAAAATGTAGGTAAGCTGGAACTGCTGCTGAAGCTCTTTTAACAAATTTAAAATCTGAGCCTGAATCGACACATCCAGCGCAGATACAGGTTCATCGCAAACAATGAGCTTCGGTTTCATGGCAAGCGCTCTCGCTATGCCGATCCGCTGCCGCTGTCCACCACTGAATTCATGGGGATGCCGATCTGCTAAATGAGCACCTAATCCTACC
The DNA here is from genome assembly GCF_044907935.1 of Paenibacillus sp. RC21. Lineage (NCBI taxonomy): Bacteria > Bacillati > Bacillota > Bacilli > Caryophanales > Paenibacillaceae > Paenibacillus > Paenibacillus sp. RC21. The sequence goes on along the minus strand of NZ_JBIYCS010000007.1, from coordinate 41,124 downwards.
GTCTGCAACAGTCGAAAAACTTCAGCTTTAAGCTCTTTCCCTTTAGCAATCCCGTGTATCTGAAGCGGTTCGGCGACGATATCAAAGACCTTCATCCTCGGATTTAAAGAAGAGTACGGATCTTGAAATACAAACTGTAAATCTCGTCTGACTTTGCGGACTTCTTCGTCCGTTAAATCAGACAGGCTTTGCCCTTGAAAACGAATTTCGCCTTCCGTGGGTTCCAGCAGTTGTGTAATCATTTGTCCCGTTGTTGATTTGCCGCAACCCGATTCACCTACAATACCTAAGGTTTCGCCAGGCATCACCTTAAAGCTCAATCCATCAACCGCCCGTACATAACCGCTTTTTTGGGAAAACCAGCCCTTTTTCATAGGATAATATTTTTTAAGCCCATTCACTTCGAGAAGCGGTATTCCCTGTGCTGTCTCATTCATACTGACACCTCCTCCATCCGCAAACATCTGACATAGTGTCCTTGATCCTTTGCTTGTATTTCAGGATGAATCTTGGTGCACTGTTCCTGGGCATAAGGACAGCGGGGATGAAATGGACAGCCGCTCGGCATCTGCATCATATTAGGAACGGTACCGGGAATGGAATCCAGCCATTCTCTCTGTTCAGTAAGCTTGGGGAGTGATCCTAGCAAACCAATCGTATAAGGATGACCCGGCTTTTCAAACAAATCAAATACGTCCGCTTCCTCGACCACTTCCCCGGCATACATCACGACCACCCGGTCCGCCATTTCCGCGACGACACCTAAATCGTGGGTAATGAGAATGATGCCTGTATTCTCTTCCTTGCTCAGCTTGTGGATTAAATTCAAAATTTGAGCCTGAATCGTAACGTCCAGTGCCGTCGTCGGTTCATCAGCGATCAGCAGTTTAGGCTGACAGGCCAAGGCCATGGCGATCATCACCCGCTGACGCATTCCTCCAGACAGCTGATGCGGAAAGTAACTTACCACTTTCGATGCACCAGGTATGCCTACCCGTTCTAGCATCTCAATACTTTTCTGCCGTGCCTCCGATTTGCTCAGCTTCTGGTGCTGCCGGATGACCTCACTGATTTGGTTACCAATCGTAAATACCGGATTCAGCGAACTCATCGGCTCCTGAAAAATCATGGATACCTCGTTCCCCCGATATTTTCGCATTTCCCCCTTGGACAGTTTGAGTAAGTCTCGGCCTTCAAGCAGAATCTCCCCGCCCACGACTTTACCCGGCGCAGCCACTAAACCCATAATAGACAAGGAGGTTACACTTTTACCGGAACCGGACTCTCCAACAATAGCCACCGTTTCGCCTGGATTCACAGTGAAGCTGACACCGTTGACCGAAGGAACGATGCCATCCTCCGTTTTAAAGTAGGTTTTCAAATGGTTCACTTCAAGCAATTTCGTGGTCATCTTTTCCGATCCCCCGCTTTCTGTTATTCTTTCGCTTTCATATGGGGATCTAACACGTCTCGAAGCCAGTCACCGAGGAAAATGACGCCCAGGACCGTGATGGTAATCGCCAGACCGGGAAACGTTGCAACCCACCAGCTCGTGGCTACATACTGTCTCCCATCGCTCAGCATGCCACCCCAGGACACTGCTGGCGGTGTGATCCCTAATCCGAGAAAACTAAGAGAAGCTTCCATAATAATCGTTGTCGCCACGCTCATACCAGAAATTACAATGAACGAAGACAAGACATTGGGTAAAATGTGCTTCAACAGAATCCTGCTATTTTTTGAGCCAATCGCCTTGGCTGCTTTAACGAAGTCCCGTTCCTTGATACTCAATACCTCGCCCCGGACCACCCTTGTATAGGAAACCCAATTCGTAACGCCAATAACAAAAATAAGCGTAGTCATTCCAGGACCCACCACGGCCAAGACGACCAGCATCAGCAGAATAGCCGGAATGGCCAAAAAGGCATCGGCAACTCTCATAATGATGGCATCCACCCATTTACCATAAAAACCGGCGAGGAGTCCGAGAATTGCGCCAATAGTGCCTGAGACCAGAACTGCACCGACACCGACGATAAGCGAAACTCTCGCCCCGTATACGATACGGCTCCACATATCCCGTCCCAGGTTATCTGTACCCAGCCAATGCTCCGGCAACCCACCTGCCAGCCACATGGGCGGCTTCAGACGATTCAGCGGGTCAATATCCGCAGGATTGTGACTGGCCAGCAGAGGGGCACATAGTGCCGTTAAGCAAACGAGCAGTATGATTATTGCACCGACCGTTCCGGTTTTACTTCGTAACAGTTGCTTCCATATACGCCCGATACTAGACGGTTGTGCTTGCTTTTTGCCATCCAGGTCTGGGTCTGGACCAAGGGCTTGTACATCATGAATACCTGCCACACTTCCTCCTCCCCTCTCTAGTTGTATTTAATTCTTGGATCAAGCAGTCGGTAAACGACATCGGTTAAAATATTGCTGATAACCACAATAAAGGCAATCACAAATACAGCGGCCTGAACGATAGCCATGTCGTGGGTATTCACAGCGACGACAAGTAACTGCCCCAAACCCGGCCATGCAAATACCGTCTCTGTAATCAGTGTGCCGCCGATCAAGCTCGTAAATTGCAAGCTCATAATCGTGACGACCGGAATCAATCCATTGCGAAAAGCGTGTTTTCCGATCACTACGATTTCGAGAATCCCTTTACTTCGGGCTGTTCGTATATAGTCCTGATTCAAAATGTCCAGCATACTGGAGCGAATGAGTCGAGTCATCTGTGCAGAAAGACCGACACCCAGTGTAAATGCCGGAAGTATCAAATGCTCCATCCCGCCCCGACCGGACACCGGAAGCATCCCCAGCATGACGGAGAATAACAATATGAGCATAATCCCCATCCAAAAGTTAGGCATGGCCTTTCCGACTACGGATAAACTGGAAATGATTAAATCGGTAAAGGTATTACGTTTGACTGCTGAGATGACGCCCAACGGCACTGCGATGATAACCGCAAAAAACATGGCGGCTACTGCTAATTCAAAACTGGCAGGCAGCCGTTCCAGCACTAATGGCAAAGCCGATTCACCATAGCGAAACGAGGTGCCAAAATCGCCTTGTAAGGCACTGCCAATAAATTTAATGTATTGTGCATATAATGGCTGATCCAGCCCAAGCGCTTGTGTCAGTACTGCACGGTCCTCAGCTGTAGCGGTCTCCGGCAGCATCAGGGCTACAGGGTCCCCGGTTACCCTCACCAGGATGAATACAATCAGAGAGACAATCAGCAGTACAGGAATCACCTGCAGCAGCGATTTGGCGATATAAGTTTTCAATCCGTCACCTCCATAACCAGCAGGCTTTTTTTTAAAAGGACGGGCAGGAACCTTCATTGAGGTCCCCGCCCGTTCACTTCTCGTTTTATTTTGCAGGTGTAATATCTTCTGCATAGAACATCTCATCACTTCTCGGTTGGAAATTCACACCGTTACCAGTGCCATAAATCCCTTCCATTTGGAAAAGATAGACGGCCGGACGATCTTCAGCCAATATCTGCTGCACTTGCTGATACTCTTTTTCACGCGAGGCTGTATCCAGATTCGTCAGGGCATGCTGCAACAGCTTCTCTACCTTCGGATTGTTATAATCCGTTTCGCCTTTAGACTCTTCTAGCAAGTAGCGATTATAGTTATTGGAAGCATCAAACAGGGAATTACCAATGCCGATCATAAACATTTCTTTGAAGGATTTGGAGCTATAACGCTCACTGAAAGCACTTGGCTCCAGTACGTCCAATTTAATTTTGAAGCCTTCTTTATTTAACATGGCGGCTACGACCTCAGCATACTCTTTGTATATTGAGGATACCGATAAGGTTAATTCTGGACCTTCACCAGTGTAACCGGCCTGCTTCAGCAGTTCTTTGGCTTTAGTCGGATCATATAATGATTTCTCATACAAGGAAGGATCGGCACCAAAATTACCTGGTGTAACGGAAGTACGAGTAACAATCCCCGCACCGCCTGCGATGCTGTCCACGATTCCCTTTTTATCGATCGCGAGGTCTATCGCCTCTCTCACTTTCGGGTTAGCCGTAACACTGCCTTGGCTTTGACGTAAAATCAATTGCAGCACTCGCTGAATCGGTGCCTTAACGATTTTTTTGCCGTCTTCGCCTTGAATACGTTCTATATCGGTGGAAGGGATTCCGGAAGCAATGTCAATCGAGCCTGCGAGAAGCTCAGATACACGCGTAGAGGCTTCCGGGATGGAGCGAAAAACAACTTGATCCCATTTCAGCTGACCTTGATAATACTTATCGTTTTTAACCAGTACTACACGATCATCCTTAATCCATTGACTAAACTTATAAGGGCCTGTACCGATTGGATTTTTAAGGAATGCCTCTATCCCATTTTTCTCAATATATTTGGAAGGTAAGATCCCAGCTCCCATTTTGGATAAACGATTGAGCAGCAGCGGATCTGGCCCGTCGGTTATGATATCTGCTGTATGTTCATCCACCACTTTCACTTCTTTAATATTTTTAAAGTAGGAATTTTGTTTGAGCGTGTTATCCTTTGCAACTCTTTCTATCGTATACTTCACATCTTCCGCCGTGAATGGATCACCGTTATGGAAGGTAACCCCTTCGCGCAAGTGAAAACGCCAAGTCGTATCATTTACCTTTTCCCAAGAAGTTGCGAGTCCAGGTACTTTCTTCTGCTGACTATCATTTTTCAACAAGTAGTCAAATACGTTAACCAGAACAGCTTCACTTGCCGTGTTGTTATTGTTATGAGGATCAAAGCTCTCAATATCCGTAGCATTCGCTATCGTCAGCACTTTACTGTCAGTCGATGTCGATGCTGCACTGTCTTTACTACCGCCTGTGGATGGGGCACCGCAGCCTGCCAGGATAATTGCTGCAATCAGTAACGTAATCCCGCTTGTAAACCACTTATGTCTATTCATCTTGTCCACTCCAGTCCATTGAGGTTGTATATTGCCACACAGCTGCTTCTGAGCGTCTCAAACCCGATTTTTATTTTGTTTCAAAAAATTCAGCGCTATGGCCGACATCATGGCTACTCCATAAGGCAGTACCGATTCATCCAAATCAAACTTGGAATGATGCAATGGATAGCTTGTATCTTCATCTCCTCTCCCCGAGCCCAACCGGAAGAAAACACCGGGTACCTGCTCACAATAAAAAGCGAAATCTTCCCCGCCTGTTGACGGTTTGATGTAGTTCCACTCCTTGGAGCCAAACAGTTGCTCACTGGTTTCGGTCATTAAATCAACCATATCCGGGTCGTTCTGAACAACCGGGTAGCCAAGCCGATAATTCAACTCATATCCGGCTCCGAACGATTCACATGCTCCACGGACTACCTGTTCGATCAGTTCAGGCATCCGGCTGCGCAACTCTGCCGACAAAGTTCGCACGGTGCCGATCATCTCGACTTCCGGTGCAATGGCTGCCCCCATGTAGCCACCACTAATTTTTCCGATCGTAATGACAATGGTCTCAAGCGGATCAACCAGACGGCTTGGTATATTTTGCAGGGCAGAAATAACCTGCGCGGACACGGCAATCGCGTCTATCCCCTCATGCGGACGGGCAGCATGACCGCCTTTGCCTATAATCTTAATCGTTAAGCTATCTGCGGAGGCAAAAGCTACCCCTTTGCTGACCCCAAGCGTTCCTGTCTTTAGACCCGGGAACATATGTAGTCCTGCCATCGCATCTACTTTTGGATTTTCCAACACACCATCATCAATCATAGCCTTGGCCCCGGCTAAACCTTCTTCTGCTGGTTGAAAGACAAATTTGATATTTCCTCTTTCAGGCCGTTCCAGCTTCGTAAGTAACTGCGCGGCTCCCATCAGTATTGCGGTATGGGCATCATGCCCACATAAATGTGCCTTTCCCGGAATCTGTGACCGATAGGGAACCGTTTTTTCATCCTGAATCGGTAAAGCATCCATATCTGCCCTTAGACCGATTGTAGGACCCTGGCTTTTTCCTCGTAACAGACCTACAACCCCGGTTTTACCTACATTTGTTATCACTTCCAGCCCAAGTTCACGTAAGTGTTCAGCCACAATTCCCGATGTACGAACCTCTTCATAACCGGTTTCAGGATGGCGATGAAAGTCTCTGCGCCAAGCAATCAGCTGATCTTGAAGCGGTCTGGATAATGCTAAAAGTTCATTTATATTCATTTTTATCATCCCCGCTCGAATCATCTTATTTTTTCTGTATAGTACCGACTAGCCTTTTGCAACCAGTCTTGCATAAATGGCGTCTGCGGAATGTCCGATATGGTGCCTCATCACTTCCCGCGACTTCTCAGCATCCCGTGCCCGAAGTGCACTCAGAATTTCCGTATGGACGTCGTAGTTCACCGTCCGAATCTGATCGTCATAGGGCATGAGATCTAGCGATGGGTTAATTTTGGTCCGAATCTGCCTCACAGCGGCTTCACAAAATGGGTTGCCCGATGCCTTGGCAATGGCTAAATGAAACTTTACATCCAAGGCCCGAAACCATTCGCGAGTACAGTCCGCTTCAATGCTCTGATCCAGATAACGCTGAAGCAAGTCCAGTTCATCTGTGGTGATCCGCGCAGCCGCTAAAAAAGCACCCTCAGGTTCCACAATCATCCGATATTCAAAGACCTTCAACATATGCTCCCAATCTTTTGCGATTTCTGCTCGGGTACGTTTATGAGAGTTTGCTGTCACGGGAAGAACAAAGGTCCCTCCCTTGGCACCTACTCTCTTCTCAATGAGTCCCTTCGACTCCAATTGGGATAGCGCCTCACGGACTGTAATTCTGCTGGCATTAAATATCTCTGCGAGTTCCCGCTCTGTTGGTAGCTGCTCCTCGCTAAGCAACTCTTTTAGAATAATAGCCTCTTCCAACTGCTCTCTAATAAAATCACTCACTTTTTTAGCTGATACTTTCTCAAAGCGCAGAGGAGATTGGATTATCATACGAACACTCCGATCCATAAATCTTTAAGGTCTAAACCTTATACCTTTTTAAAGAACGAAAAAATATAAATCTGTTGTTATCATAATGCCTAGTAAACCTATATGCAATACTTTTTTTCTAATATTAATGAATGATTTTGTAATAAATATAAAGAAGCGCCCCTTTATAGAGCTGCTTCTTTAATATTTCACATTTTTGCGGGATGACAAAGGCCGAAAATTCTACTCCCAATCTTTGGCCGGTTATCTATAATCAAAATCTAAAGGTTCTAGTTGTCAACCGAGCTATACCTCTGAGTATTGAAGTCACGCTGACGCTTTTCAATATCCTCTCTTAAATACGTGCTGGCATCGTCTGCTGAAATATTCAAAACATACATTAGCTCGCTTTCCAGCATCTCTCGTGCCAAGCTTAGAATAGACCTGTCATGAGAATTCAGTTTGAGATTGTAGCCTTTGGCACAAATCATATCCCTGATTATGCCAAAATGGTCATGAAGACACCCCGACACGATCCTGGCTTGCAGAACGATACGACGTTCAGACGTGTTAAAGGGCAATCGAGCATATTCTCCAAAAAATAGAGCCCTTGAACTCAGTATGGAATCTACATTGGACAACGGACGAATGCCCTTTTGTTGTGCTCTCTGTTTGGGAATTAACATGTGTAGTTCTTGTTTTGGAAAATACAAGCTATAACAACTCAATAGATCTTGTAAGTCACTTTTCTCCTCCCCAGTCTCCATAGAGCAGACGCCATACATTGGATAAAAAAGAAGTTCTCTAGACGGTACCATACAAAAACCTCCATTCACTTCAAAGCTTAGTGTCCATCAAAATGAACACCTTCATATTCCTGATCCTTGTATTGATACACTATATACCTCCAGCATTAGTAGATGTTTGAACTTTTTTTTCAATATACCACATGCCTGTCAAGTACCTGCCTAAAATCAAACAAAAGTCAAGCCTCTTTTTTATAAAATACTTTGAACACGTCATCCCCTACTCAACCAGTGGTGCTTTTCCAAAAAAAATGATATGGCTCTCCTTTCTTTTTCTTCCTCTTTACATTTTGATTACATAAAACTATCTTTCCCTTCATATACGAATACTAATATTATCTATGTGTTAGCCGATTATCATCGGTAATCTACGAATAAATAATAGGGGGTACTTTATGTTAGGCCATTTTTTCAAAAAAATATTACCTATCGTTATGGTGTCATCAATCACAATTACTGGCATTGTGTCAGGAGGAGCTTCTACACAAGCAGCTTCAGACACACAAAAAATTAAAAATGTAATTTTTTTAATTGGTGATGGCATGGGTCCATCATATATTTCTGCCTATCGGTATATGAAAGATAACCCGGCAACCCCTCTCATGGAAAAAACAGAGTTTGATCAGTATCTTGTAGGTGCTCAAACGACGTATCCGGAAGATGAGGCTCAAAATATAACAGACTCCGCTTCAGCTGCCACAGCAATGTCTGCTGGTGTTAAAACATACAATGCTGCCATTGCCGTAGATAACGATAAAACTGATGTCAAAACGGTATTAGAGCAAGCCAAGGAAAACGGGAAATCTACCGGCTTGGTTGCAACATCTGAGATCACTCATGCTACTCCTGCAGCATTTGGCGCACATGATGTTAGCCGTAAAAATATGAACGCTATTGCTGATGATTACTTTGATGAAAAAATTAATGGAAAGCACAAGGTGGATGTCCTGCTTGGTGGTGGGCTAAGCAATTTTGTACGTAAAGACCGAAACTTAACTGAAGAGTTCAAGAAAGCCGGTTACGGTTATGTCACTGACCGGGAAGGATTGCTGAACAATAAAAACGATCAAATTCTCGGTCTATTTGCCCAAGGTGGACTAGATAAAGCAATCGATCGTGCCAAAGAAACACCTTCTTTAGAAGATATGACTAATGCTGCAATCAGCCGATTAAATAAAAATGATAATGGTTTCTTCCTGATGGTTGAAGGAAGCCAAATTGACTGGGCAGGTCATGACAACGACGTGGTTGCTTCCATGAGTGAAATGGCGGATTTTGAAAAAGCATTTAAAGCAGCGATCGACTTTGCCAAGAAAGACGGCAATACATTAGTAGTTGCAACTGCTGATCATTCTACCGGCGGATTTTCGGTCGGTGCAAATGGAGAATATAACTTTAATGCAGCACCAATTAAAGCAGCAACGCGCACACCAGATTTTATGGCTAAAGAAATTGTTGCTGGCGCAAGCGTTGAAGATACACTTAAGAAATATATCTCCTTAGATCTTACAGAAAGTGAAGTTCAATCGGTCAAAACTGCTTCTGCTACAAAGGACGAAGTTAAAATCGATAATGCCATTGAAGCCATCTTCAACACTCGTTCATTTGCTGGCTGGACAACAGGTGGTCATACTGGAGAAGATGTGCCAGTCTATGCTTACGGGCCAGGGAAAGAATTGTTTGCGGGACTTATCGACAATACAGATAATGCAAAGATCATTTTTGATATTCTGAAAAAAAACAAATAAAATAACAAAAGAAAATAAGCTGCTTCCGGTACTCAACCGGAGGCAGCTTATTTAATCTTCGTTGCGGTCGATGTTGGTTATAGATTTTGAATATAGGCTTGAATTCTCCTTTGTGCCTCGTCCACATTTCCGATATCATAAGGGTAGAGTCCTTTCGTCGTCCTCGCTGATCCAGAAGTCCGAACTCACCGAGCCCCTTATATTTCCACATACATTGTTTCAACCGATGTCGATCTGCAATTCCTAACTCCTCCATAAGCCTATTCACATAAGAAAATTAATGAAAATTATACTGACTTACGAATTTCATCGATGATTTGAGTTAGAGCTTCTTTAGCGGGAGTAACTGGACGACCGAGAAGTTTTTCTAAGTCGTTGCTCTCAACTTCTAATGCACCATTACGAAAGCCCTTTTGGGTGTTTACAAGCATCGGAATATAGGCTTCGGGTACTCCAGCTCCTTTCATCATTTCTGCAAAAGTAGCGTCATCTACTTGTTGTACAGGTATATCTTTACCTAATACATCACTGAGAACGGTAGCAAATTCCTCTTGAGTCATTAATCTACCTGACAGCTCGTAAACGGTATTTTCATGCCCTTCACCAACCAATACTTTTGCTGCCGCCTCTCCTAAATCTTTTCGAAGTACCCAGCCCACTTTCCCTTTTCCAGCAGATGTGACCCAAGGTGCTCCTGCCATAGCACCTTGAATACTTCCAACTTCATTTTCAAAATACCAATTATTTCGCAAAAATGAGTAGGGGATACCTGTTTTCAATATAACTTCTTCTCTAGCGTAGTGTGGTATGGCTAAGAAAAAGTCACTTTCACTTGCTTTGCTTACACTGGTATAGACGATAAATTTAACTTGAGCACGTTGAGCCCCCTCTATAGCATTGGTATGTTGTCTCATGATTGTTTCGTGATCACCAAAGGTAGAAATAATGAGGAGGCGATCAATCCTGCAAATGCAGATTTTAATGTCTCGGACTTATCAAAATCCCCGTATCGAACCTCAATTCCACGAGATTGGAACCATTCTGCCTTTTCTGCATTTCGAATACTAACCACTATATTGTTTGCTGGTACAGTTTCTATTAAGGATTCCACAACTTTAGATCCTAAATTTCCCGTTGCACCTGTAACTAGAATTTTCATGGATTTTCCTCCGTGTAATTTGTCTTGTTAATTATCATTCGTGTTGCTTGGGTATATAATATAATCATAGTCAGCATAATAGAAGTAGGCACAATTTAATGACTTAGTCACAAAAATAATACCGTTATGAAATGAGAGGGGAAATTACGATAGCTCGTTTTAATTTCCAAGGAGAACCGCCTCCTGAAGATCAAGAAGTACTGTGTCATTTGACACTTACACAAAACGTAATCGCCGGAAGATGGAAAATTATTATTTTATGGCACCTAAGCCAGCGAACAAGAAGATTTAGCGAGCTTCAAAAGTTGTTAACGGGGATATCAAAAGGAATATTAACAAGACAATTGAGAGAACTGGAGGAGGATGGTATGGTACACCGCGAAGTGTATAAAGAGGTTCCTCCTAAAGTAGAGTACTCGCTAACAGAGCAGGGAATAAGATTTATTACGGTACTGGATACTATGAAAGAGTGGGGAAAAGAATTTATGAAGAAAAAAATAGAGGAACACAACTATTTCTCACAAAATGATTAGTTGTAGTGTGATGTAAAGCCCTGTTAAGTATCCACTAAGTAATGCTACTTATTACTGTTAGTTTATTTTCTTGAGTCGAGAAATACTTGCATTTGAACCACTATATACCAATAGATCAGTACCAGTAATGTATGAGCTTTCACTGCTGCACAAGAAATTAACAGCTGAGGCGATCTCATCTACTTCGCCTTCTCTGCCAATCGGATTATTAGCGATCATCAGCTTCATCATCTCCTGCTGATCGGCTTCTTGTCGCCCCATAGGGGTATTAATTATGCCTGGCGAGAGAGAAACAATACGTGCGCCTTTTTGTTCCCACTCCCATGCTTGATCTTCAACCATGAGTAGAACCCCCAGTTTAGAAAGACCGTATGCGGCCCCTGAGTCTCCTTAGGGATACCCTCGCTTTGTAATGATACATTCCACTTCATGCACGCTAATCGCTGTTACGGCCATTCCCCTTGAAGAACCGTATCCAAAAATTTTTTCCGACTACTATAATATCTCCGGTTTTAACTTCAGACGAAAATTCAGGAAGAAGTGTTTCCAGACGGTGTGAATCCATTTCTTTTTTATCTAAGTTTTGGTCAGTAACTTATGTAAAAAGGCCATCAATTAGCCTGATGACCTAATTTAAATCATTTTTAATAATGTATTTCAATATAACTGTTGTGCCCTACGCCTACAAATAACGTTTGCTGGGCAGTTTTGTATGCCAAGCCGTCGGCCACATTTCAATTGTGATGTCAACCTTCTCTCCAAGCTGGTAAGATTGAGCTCATGCTGGATTCTTCATTGAGGGCTTCCATTATACTAAATGATGTTTTTTCTTTAGAATAGTTCGCATCACAAGTGCCGTTTTTACAACACCGACACCTAACAATAAAATAAGAATAAAGTAAATGACATGTCCCAGACCAGGTAAGAACAGTTTAATAACAGGCCAAGGAACCAGCAATTTGGGGAGTGTCATTAATAACAGAAATGGAATCAGCACATGGAAGAAAAGGATACTTACAATGTGAAGCAAACGCCCTAAAGTCGTTCGGGAACGGGTTTTCCAATTAAACAAACCGAATACAGACTGAGCAAGAATGGCGAGAATTGTAAGACATACCCAATTTACAAGCAAAAAAATAGTTCTCTCTAAGTCTGACATCCCAATTTGAGGTGTTTCTCCTCCATTCAATATGGCGTTGATGCCGGTCATGATCTTGTCATACGATTGTAAGTCCAAATAATCCAGTGAATTGACAAGCAGGATGACTCCATAGTTTTCATTAATTATCATTTTTGAGTACGTATTTTCGGTAGCGCCATTATGAGAAATACCATTCTTATCCACGACCCAGCCCATAGCATAATAGCTTCCTCCACCCATATAAGCAACGGGTTTGTGTAAAGTTCTAATGCCTTTTACCGACAAAACGGGGGGATTCCCATTCTGCCCTTCATTCATCTGTGCCGTCAAATAATGTGCCATATCTTCGGCACTAGAGATTAAATACCCTGAGGCTACAGTACCTTCATGATTAAGCTGCTTTGTCGGGAGCATAAAACCAAATACAGGCTGATACCCGGTTGCCAGTCCGTCTTTTTGGGCTTCGTCAGGCGAAGTATAGCTATGTTTCATATGGAGCGGCTTGAAAATGTGTTGTTGTACATATTCCGTATACGATTGACCGGAAGCAGCCTGAATGACACCGCTCAAAATGTTATAGTTCAAATTCGAGTATTGAAATACAGAACCCACCGGCGCGGTCAACTGGACATGCTTTAGACTCCGGATATGCTGCTCGATGGATTCATCGCCCGTTGTTAATGTACTCTCCCCTGCATAAGTAGACAATCCACTGGTTTGATTTAGCAGTTCCCGGATTGTAATCTTTCTGGAAGCTTCTAGATCTGCTACGCGAAACCATGGCAAATAATATTGAACTGGGTCATCAAGTCGAATTTTACCCTTTTCTACTAGCTGTATTACAGCCATGGCTGTAATGGATTTGCTCGTTGAACCGAGGACGAAAGGTGTCTGCGGCGTCACCGGAGAGCTATCCGGCCCTGATACCCCATATCCTTCCATATAAACAATGCGACCCTCTTTGACGATTGCGAGTGAAGCCCCTGGAATATTTAATTCATTCATCGCCGAATTCACAAATTGATCAATCTGAGCGGTATCCACACTGTCCTCTGCAGGTTGAGCATGTACCGAAAGCGGAATAAGCAAGCAGACAATCGTAAATGGAATTATAATTACAGCTTTCCACAAGTGTAAAAGCACCAAAGTTTTCATGGTAACGTCCTTACTGTTTAATTTTATGATCATGCTACTGCAATGTAGCTCCTTGCATCATACTTTTCATGTAATCGTGGCAGGTAAGCAGAAAATAGATGGTTTGCATAATAAGGTATACACCAATAACAACAAAGGAATAACTCCAATTGGAGTATGTCAAAATGTTTTCTAAAGCTTTCATAGCGAACAGAGCATGAAAAATACCCACAATACAAGGGACAAAAAAGATAATCGCTAATTGTGTCACCACGATTTTACGAATTTCCTGCTCTGTCATTCCGATACGCAACAATGCTCTGAATTGAGCCTGATCTTCCTGAAGTTCTGTGAAAAGCTTGAAGTAAATCATACTTCCTGAGGCGATAAAAAACAGTAGACTGATAAACATACCGATAAACATAGTCAGTGAAGCGATTTCCTTTAAATATTCATATTGAACGGATTTGACCAGAATGTAGAAAGCACCGGAAGCCGTTAAAATGACTGCACTGAGAATTGACACCATAAACAGCATCCGTGCATTGTCTTTGATCTTGTAACCAAGCTGTGCAACAATGACCATATTCGTTCGATGATAATAAATCTGATGGCGTTTTCGAATAAAGCTAAGCAGCAAAACACTAAACTGGGAAAAAAATAAATACGTTCCTAATGTGACAGGAATCAAAATTAGCAGTGTCATCAAGATGAATGCTTGAGCATCCAACAAATAAAAATTGGATCCGTTGAACGTCATAGCGATACCATATCCAGTTGCCAGGCAAACAATTGAGAGCGCCACCAGCCACGGAGAATAGATCAGTTCGCCCGTAGAGCGGCGTGAGGCTTTGAATAAATCAACAATCTCGGTTCTTCCTATTCTGAACACTGTGCTCAAAGATGTTATAGTGAATAAAATTAGAAATCCCCCAACTGTGAACCACACCGCCTCCAAAGGTACAGCGAACTTAATCGGCTCCTTCATATCGAGCAACGCAGCGAGAGCCATAAAAAATAGTTTGCTGAACAGCATACCAAGTACGATTCCGCACCCGATGGCCAAAACGGAAATCATCATATTTTCATAAATGACCATTTTGCGAAGTTGCATACGTGTCATTCCGAACAGCGAATAAAGACCAAACTCCTGCTTTCTTGTTTTCAGATAGGCTGAGTTGGCATACAACACAAACAGGAAGGAAAAACCAACGATAATATACTCACAAAAAATCATGCCCTGCCTTACCTTATCTGCTGCAATAATATGACCGTTGACGACGTCGGGATGAGCAAGAAATGAAGCGTAAATGTAAAAAATCATAACAGAAAATACACTGCTCATAAAAAATGCACTGTAAGAGCGCCAGTTTCCCCGAATGCCACTAAATGCGAGCGAACGGAACGTCATCAAAATTCCCTCCCAAGACGCTGAGCGCATCCAAAATTTGTTGAAAGAAAGCCTGACGGTTCGCACCGCGGCGTATTTCGGAAAACAGCCTTCCGTCTTTAATAAAGACAATTCGCTGGCAATAGCTTGCAGAAAAAGGATCATGTGTAACCATAAGTACTGTAGCGTGCAATCGCTCGTTCATATCTTTGAGAGCATCCATGACGTCTTTGGCTGCTTTAGAATCCAGATTACCTGTCAATTCATCAGCCAACACCAGTGAGGGCTCATGAATGAAGGCCCGTGCAATGGCTGCTCTTTGCTTTTGACCACCAGACACTTCATGTGTACGTTTGGACAAAATACTGTCGATTTGCAGCCATTCCGCGAGTGGCTTGAGACGCTGTTCAATAAGTTGCGTAGAAGTGCCGTCCAGCACCAAGGGCAAAATAATATTTTCCTTTAAAGACAAAGTATCCAAAAGGTTAAAATCCTGAAAGACAAAACCGAGCTTGCGGCGACGGAATAAAGCCAATTTCCGGTCACTCAGTCGATTCGGATTAATACCTCCAATTTCAATTTGTCCTGACGTAGGACTGTCTATCGTAGCCAGTAGATTGAGCAGAGTTGTCTTTCCGCTGCCTGAGGGTCCCATAACGCCGACGAATTCTCCGGATTCAATATGCAAATTAATATCTTCCAGTGCTTTATAAGCTATATTTCCTTTAGAACTATAGGTTTTCCCAAGCCCTTCAGCACGTAGTACACTCATTCAGTTATCCTCCCGCTTTAAAAAAATATTAAATGTCATTTGTAGCTTTAGTATAGCTGTACACTCACGTGTGGCCCCATCGATTTCTCTTACAATTTGCATAAAGCTACCTTACATTATTGTCACTTTGCTCAGTAATCTAATTGTGAATCATATGAATTCCACTGTTCTCAAAAGTGATCGTGAACGTTGTCCCTTTGCCTAACACAGACGTAACTGACAAACCATGTCCAAGCCGGGTACATACCTCTTTAGCCAAATACAAGCCCATGCCCGTTGACTCACCCGCCATCCGTCCGTTCTCGCCGGTGAAAAAAGCGTCAAAAATTCTGGGAAGATCGTAGTCTGCTATACCAATCCCTTCATCTGTGACCCTAAGGATTCCTCCCCCCATTCCATTATCTTTAAGCCAAAACTTGAGCGTCTTGTTCCCTGATTTACTTTTACTGTACTTAATCGCGTTGCTGACAAACTGGTTTAGCACGAAAGTCATCCACTTCTCATCCGTCTCAATCCACATTTCACCATCAATACTGGGAAAAATGGAATTCCTTATACAAAGACGCTTGTGTGCGTTTATCACCGAGCGGATTAACTCGTGGAGAGCCGTGGTACGAAGATGCAAATCGATTTCAAACTTGTTCAGGCGGGCTGTATACAGCATCATTTCCAGTCCGCTGGTCATACGCTCGGTTTCCTCTTGGACACTCAGCGAGAGCTGCTTCATGTCCACTGGTTTCGAGTATTTTTGCCGTATCATCTCTTGAGCTAGCAAGTCGATTACGGATAATGGTGTTTTCATCTGATGCACCCATTGCATGACAAAATGATTGTGCATCTCTTGCTGACGACGGTAATTGTGAAGCTCGTTCATATAAGCGTTGTATTGTTGTTCCAGCAGGAATGTAATCATCCGTTGTTCACTGGTAATCGAGGATTGAACGATGATTGTCGCCTGCAATTCATCAGAGCGTTCAAGAGCACCTCGCAGCTGCGCATAGTAACGACGTTGGCGTATGTAATCAAATATTAAGCAGCTGATCAGCAAAAATGAAGATAAAATAATAAAATAAGGAATTGAACCCATGTCATCACGCCCAGGCTGATGTGCCTTTTCCAGTAGCATAAAGCCTACTCCCAATGCAATAACAATCAAATACAGACCGATATATATGAAACGGTCCCGAATAAAATTAATTTTAGGCCCTTTCCTCATAATTCCTCCCGCATTTCAGCAGCTACATCCAGCTTGTACCCTTGTCCGCGAACCGTTTCAATGGCTTTGGGCAGGCCCAACTCCTCTAGCTTTTTCCGTAATCGTGTCACATTTACCGTCAAAGTGTTGTCGTCAACAAACTGTACATCATCCCATAACGCTTCAAGCAATTGCTCACGGGTAACAACCTGACCCGAATGTTGGAGAAAACATTCCGAAAGCAATTGTTCATTTTTGGTCAGTTGCATCCGTCTCTCCCCCCATACCAGCTCATTACGGCTGCTGTAAAGCTGAAGACCGTTCACATTCCAGTCAGGTTGCGGTGCCCCTTGCTGTGCAAGATGTACTTGGCCGCCAATCGCATATTCCCCATAGACCCGCCGAAATACACTTTTCACCTTTGCCATCAACAGGTCCAGGTGGATTGGCTTAGTAATATAATCGTCACCACCATGTTCGATGGCCATAACCTGATCCATTTCTCCAGCTCTCGCCGATATGAATATAATAGGAATACTGGAACGGGAACGAATTTGACGACACCAGTAATAACCATCGTAATAGGGCAGGTTAATATCCAGTAATACAAGATGTGGAGCAAAAGCCTCCAACTCCGGCAAGAGCTCCCGGAAATGCTCTGCACAAACAGACTCAAATCCATACTTTTCCATATTCTTCTGTAAAATACGACTGATTTTGTCGTCATCCTCTACGATAAAAATTCGGTACAAAGCTTTTCCTCCTTTTCAATGCTTTCTCTTTCGTACAAAAAGGCCGCCATAGGATGGCGGCTAAAATGAATGTTATACCCATTAAATCCCGTTATTTATCACTACACATATAATTTCTTTCTATTACTAGCAGACGAACAAAAATAATTTGCAAATGCTTCGAACAGTTCAAATTTATTTACTATACTTTGATTGCACATCAGGAAGGCTCCGGTCTTCTGGTCCGGAAGCAGCCACATCAACGCACTAAAGCCGGGAAAGTTGCCGCTCTTAACCAAAATACGTTCGCTTCCGTATTCTGGATGGATGTTCATCTCGAATCCGTTTCGTCCGTAAGGCTTGCCTGCTTCAATGTCCGGTTTTACGGACATTAAAGCTTGAGCCGACTCTCGGCTTAAGATACGACTACCACCATAAGCCCCCTCCCCCAGCATCGCAAGCATGAAACGGGCCATATCGTCCCCAGTGGACACCATACTTCCTGTGGCCGTGTCTATTGGGCTATACAGGTAAGCCGGAACAAGCTGCTGGTCAGGATGGTAACCTTTCGCTAATCTATTTGACCATTCTGCTGGCAATGTGAAACTACTGCTGTTCATCCCGAGCGGCTGAAGGATGTGGCTATGGGCATATTGCCCGCATGACATGCCTGTAATTTGTTCAATGATGTACCCCAGAATAATGTAAGCAAAGTTGCTATATTGATATTGTTCCCCAGGAATATGAACAACGGCAGGCATATACTTATGGATAAACTGCTTCAATGTCATAGTCAAAGGGACTTCACCCCTGATCAGGTCATCCATCCCCGAATCCGGATGATCCAAACCGGATTCATAATTCAGTAGATGCTTCAAAGTTAACGACTCGTTAAACGGTCCAGGAATGTCAATGTCCTCGATGAGAGAACGGACCTTTGCATTTATATCTAATTTCCCCTGCTCTGCCAATTGCCGGATAACAACCGATGTAAATATTTTATTGATGGAGCCGACCCTCATCAGCGTAGTAGCCGGATCTACCTTAGTAGAACGTGTCAGATCGGTATAACCGCACCCCTGATTCACAACAATTTTGTTATCTTGAACCAAAACCAAAACAGCTCCTGTCACACCATCCATCCAAGGAGAATGAAGCAATCTGTCAGCAAATTCGTTTGGTTTTTCCATATAGCCTGTATACTTTATATCCTCAGAAGAAGGTATACGAAGGTTATCACCTTGACGAACACAGTGCTTAATGATCGTTCGCAGATTGTCCTTCATAAGGTCTCCAAGCCGTTGAATGGATACATTCTGGAACTGTTTTGTGCTATAACTGATAGCCAGTGTGAGCTTGCCGGAGGTGATACTGCCGACAATATCCAGTACATAGCGTCTTTGTTGCATCTCACTTACATCATTTCCTTTGGAATATGGTGAAATACCAATCGCACTGTACTGCAGCTCCTGGTCAAACTGTCCAAGATAATTAAAACTGACTTCCGGCTGTATGGCGTCTTTGAACTCTTGCGCCCAATCGGATATATAGCGCAGTATTCCAAAGCCGATACCCTTATTCGGAATCTGGCGTAAATGATCCTTTGTTTTCAATATATGCTGTGAGATATCATCGTTCGCATCTGCCACGAGTCTGACCGGATATTGGCTCGTAAACCAGCCAACTGTGCGTGTGATATCAATTCCGGGAATGATTGCCTCCCTGCCATGACCTTCCAAATGTATTATCGTCTGATAAAGATTTTTCCATTGGTACAGTGCCTGGCTCCATGCAGCGAGCAGCAAATCTTGAATGTCTGTATCATATGCTTGATGAACCTGTGTAAGCAGTTGCCGCGTTTCTTCGTTCGACCACTCTATAGTGATGGTCACTGTGTCTTTGACAAGGGAAGTCTGCTCCGTGTAATCCTTAGGAATCGGCTGACTTCCCTGGGACGCAACCTCCTGCCAATACGCACGCTCGTGCTGCAACTGCGGCTGGTATGCATAAGCATGGAGCGCCTCCGCCCAGTTTTGGAAGGATCCAGTTTTGGGAGGGAAAGTTATGACTTGCCCGTTGACCGCTTGCTCATACCCTGATGTAATGTCCTCCAGTAAAATCCTCCAGGATACCATGTCCATAACAAGATGGTGGACTACAATCAGCAAATGGTCGCTAGGATTACAACGGAACAGAACCAGCTTAACTAATGGGCCAATGTCCAATTGAATGCTGCTTTGTACCCGGTTGGACGCTTCCTCAATAGCAGTAGCTGGATTGGTTAACTGGATACAATCCCTGACTTCCAGCGTATAGAGCTCTCCTTCATCGACTTGCCGAATATAAGGAATGTATTGTTCACCGCTCCGGCGGAATACGGTCCGCAGTCCATCATGATGTTCCGCTATACGCCGCATGACCCGATGAATGGCTTCCAGATCCAGACGATCAACCCCGGCAAAGAGCATGGATTGATTAAAATGATGAGGATTTACACTATCCGGGCTCTCCAGAAACCACCGCTGAATGGGGGTTAATCGAACCGTGCCGCTCACTGGACCTTGATCTACCTTATCATTCACTTGCTCCACATGTACGCTTAACTCTGCAATCGTCTGACTCGTATACCAATGTCTCATTTCCAGCTGGAATCCGGCCTGAGACAGTCTGGAAGATACCTGAATCGATTGAATCGAATCCCCTCCCAGATCAAAAAAATCATCATGGATACCTACCTGTGGCACTCCCAGAATCTGCTGCCAGATTTCAACCAACAAGCTCTCTATTTCCGTTCGTGGTGCTGCATATCCATTTCCAGGTGTTTTCACACTATTTTCAGGAGCAGGGAGTGCATTACGGTCAATTTTTCCATTCAAAGTCAGTGGCATGGCTGGAAGCTTAATGATAAAGGCCGGAATCATATACGCAGGCATGTCCTGTTTCAATATCGTTCTTACACGTTCCGGTGTCAGGGTAGAACTACCTGTGTAGTAAGCACACAGCTGCTTGGTCCCGCCTTCCTGTTCTCTGGCAATGACAATGGTTTCCTGAATCTGCTCAATACTTAAGAGTCGAGTTTCAATCTCTCCAAGCTCCACGCGGTGACCTCTTATTTTAACTTGATGATCTATTCTGCCCAGATATTCAATCGCACCGTCCGGGAGCCATTTTACCCAATCTCCGGTTCGATAGACTCTCTCTCCATGGGAGAAAGGATTGGGAATAAATTTTTCGGAAGTCAGTTCCGGCCGGTTGAGGTACCCGCGGGCAAGTCCGCTTCCACCCACCCATAATTCGCCTGGTACACCCGGTGGCTGAAGCTGTCCTGCTTCATTCACAATGTAAGTGCTCGTATGACTTACCGGATATCCAATAGGAATGATTGCTTTGTGTTCTGTGATATCATTGACGTGATAGGCGGTTGCAAAGACTGTACTTTCTGTCGGCCCATAGACATGGATAAGCCTGTCTGGTCCAAGGTAACTCAATGCTTTCCTAACATGATCTACAGACACACGCTCTCCCCCGAAAAGAATTTTACGGAGTGAAACTAAGCGGTCCGGATATGCATCAAACATAACGTTAAATAAAGCGGTTGTAACAAACATAACGCTGACATTATGCGCAGCCATATGTTTCGTCAGCTTATCCATATCCAGCAATGCTTCTTTTGAAATCAGCACCAAGCCAGCTCCATTAAGCAAAGCTGAATAAATGTCAAAGGTGGAGCCGTCAAATGCATAGTTGGACAACTGTAATATCCGATCTTCTGGTTCAATTGTAATATAATTACTCTCATACACCACTCGGATAATGTTACGATGAGTTGTCAATATTCCTTTGGGCTTGCCTGTTGTGCCTGAAGTATAAATGACGCAGGCCAGCGAGTCCGAATGGGCCAGCCGTGGTTTTGTTTGCCTGGATAATTTCTCCTTCTGATCATTTAGAGGGCAGGTTTCATCATTAAAAACGATGAACGTACCGCTAAAGAACGCGGCTACCTTTTCCTGCAAATGGCTTTGCAGCAGCAAAATATCGACGCCTGAGTCCTCTAACATATAACGGATTCGCTCCTGCGGATACGTCGGATCTACTGGCATGTAGGCTCCACCCGCCTTGAGAATTGCTATCATGCCGATGATCATGTCAGGGCTGCGATCAGCCATCAGACAGACGATTCGCTCAGGCTCGACTCCGTAAGCAATGAGCTTTTGGGCAAGTCTGTCTGCCTGTTCATTCAGCTCACGGTACGTTAACTGAACATCGCCATGCACTAGTGCAATATGATCAGGGTAACGCTCTGCTTGTTCCTCAAATAGCTGATGAATCGTTTTCTCGGTACATTCAGGCCCGGCTGCCTGATAGCACTGTTCCAGTGTCTGCCTTGTCTCCTCCACGGTCAAAAGCTGCAATTCTGCCAGCTTGCTATCCGGCTTGCCCACAATCTGTTGCAAGAGATGATGCACATGCTCACCTATGCGCTTCACATTTTCCGCAAGAAAGACACGCGCATTATAGTTGAAGCGGATGCTGATTTTCTCACCCGGAACTACAATGATATTAAAATTATAGTTCGTTTGCTCCTGAACTTCAGCGTGAAGAATGTCAAGACGACCCGCGCTTGGCAAGCCGCTGTCTTCAAGTTGTTGTTCTACAGGATAATTTTCAAAGATCATAATATGAGTAATAAGTTGTTTCTGCACCAGCTGGGATTGAATTTCATAAAGCGGATACGTATCAAAGGCTCCTGATGCCACAGCCTGCTGCTGATTGCGTTGCAGCAGCTGAGTGAAAACCTCTCCTTCCTCCCAGCGAATACGAACCGGAATCGTATTAATAAACAAGCCGATCATTCGTTCAATGCCGGGGATTTCAGCTGGTCTGCCCGAAACAACGCTACCAAATACAGTATCTCGGGCCCCATTATATTTGTGCAGCACAATCCCCCAGACCGTTTGCAGAAGTGTATTCAGGGTTACATGATTTTCTTTAGCCAGCTGTTTCAGACTGTTAGTCAGTGCTGTGCTCAATTCGATTGCGGTTTCGGCAAGCTCGTATTCTTGATGTATACTTGTATCTGCCCCTGGAAGTATGGCCTGTCCTTCATAATATTCCAAATATTGCTTCCAGTACAGGGAAGCCTTGGCACGATCTTGTCTTTCCAGCCAAGTAATATATTCACTGTAAGGAGCTGTTGGAGGCAATTCAAGTTGAGTATGATGAAGCTTGGCATAATATATTTCAAGCAATTCGTTAAACAAAATCGGTGCGCACCATCCGTCCATAAGTACATGGTGGAAGCTCCAGACAACGTGGTAAATGGTGTCATCTTTTTGAAATACGGAAATCCGCATGAGTGCATCGGATGCAAGATCCATACCGCGCTTTTTATCATTGGCTGCATACATTTCCGTCCACTGTTTGGCATCCTCGTTCGTCATATACCGAATATCTGCAACATGAAGGGCCGGTTCTTTCTCACGGTACACCACTTGCAGCGGGGTATCCCTCCAGCCAAAATAAAAGTTGGTCCTCAGGATGTCGTACCTGTCTATGATTTGACGAAGACTTTCCCTGAAAACACGCACATCTAGCTCACCCTGCATATCAAACGTAATTTGCTCAAAATATGAGCCCGAATCAGGAGCAGCCAAGCTGTGAAAAAGCATCCCCTTTTGCATAGCGGTCAACGGATATATATTTTCAATTGTACCTGTTTCTGCCGTATCTCGGGTCAGTTGCTCCAGCTCAGCCATTGTGATCCCGGTCAACATAATATCGCTTGGCGTAAGCTCAGGAGATGTCGCTTTCTGTGTGCAATGGGTAATAATGTCCAGCAAGCTGTCATGCATCAATTCAGCGAGCTGCTCCATTGTTTCTTTCCTGTAGTCTTTTCTACTGAACCCAATCCCCATCGACAATACTCCTCCTGTAATCATTCCATTGATGTCCAGGGTGTAAGGTCTTTCCTGAAGGGAGCTCATATCCGGTCCACTGGAATAAGGCGACAGTTGGATGCTGCTGTTCTCCATGTCTTGGTCAAACTGTCCAAGATAGTTGAAGCTGATATCGGGTCGGATTTCGCAAATGTCATGTGTATTCGAAGCAGCTAAATAACGGAGCAAGCCATAACCCATGCCCTTGTTCGTCATTTGCCGCAGCATTTCTTTGGTCTGTTTGATTTGTCTGGATAGTTCATCGCCTGCATCTATTTGAAGCACCACAGGGTATTGACTCGTAAACCACCCTACCGTGCGTGTAATATCCAGACCGGGAATCATCGACTCACGGCCATGCCCTTCCAAATGAACAGCAACCTTCCCCAATCCTTTCCACTTATTAATCGCTATCCCGAGTGCTGTCAGCAGCAAATCGTTTATTTCCGTCGAGTACGCTTTATGAGCGTATTTTAGCAATTGTCCGGTTTCGGTTGCAGTCCAACGCACAGCAACCGCCTCACTGTCCATCACTCTGGAAACTCCCCTATCCAAATCTGTTGGCAGCGGTAATACCGGAATTGTACTGATGTCCCTCCAGTAATTACGTTCTTTCTCTATTTCGGGACTGTTCGCATACTCTTGCAGTTGCTTTGACCATAGCTGGAAAGAGTCGGTTTTGAGTGGAAGCTGAATACGTTCTCCTTTCACGGCCTGCTCGTAAGCCTTCTGTAAATCTTCCAGCAAAATACGCCAAGAGACGCCATCCACGACTAGATGATGAATGGTGATTAGTAAATGATCGCCATCCATACAGCGGAACAATCCCGCTTTGACAAGAGGCCCCTTATTTAACTGAAAACTGGACTGAATCCGGCTGGACGCTCGCTCAACAGCCTCACCTGCATCGGTATGTTCACGAAAGTCAAATACGTCCAGACCGTAAAGCTCTCCATCTCCAACCGCACGGTTCCAGGCCTCATAGCCGGGGTCGGCTTCATGAAAAACAATCCGCAGTGCATCGTGGTGTATTACTAATTCTTTTAACGTTGCATGCAGTGCTTCTTCCTGAAAAGCATCTTTTCTATACAGCATAAAGGATTGATTGAAATGATGAGAGTCTTCGGTCTGGCGCTCCAGAAACCATCTCTGAATAGGTGTAGACATGACAGGTCCGCTGATTTCTCCTTGGTCTGCTGTCTGGCTAACCTTTTGGACATGTGGGCTTAACAATTCAATGGTTGTATATTTGAATAAATCCTTTACATCTACTTTGTAGCCAGCCTGGTATAACCGGGAGGATACTTGTATCGCTTTAATAGAATCACCGCCGAGATCCAAAAAATGATGCTGGATGCCGACGGGAGATACGCCAAGCACGGCTTGCCAAATCGTAACAAGCGTCTCCTCTACAGCGGTCCGAGGAGCCATATAGTCCTCGTTTCCACGCTGAATTTGTTCTTCGGGAGCAGGGAGCGCTTTACGATCCACTTTTCCGTTAGGTGTCAGAGGCATCTGCTCCAGCTTCACAATAAAAGCAGGAATCATATATTCCGGGATTTTCTCCGACAGGGCGCTCCGGATATCTGACGTACGGAATTCTCCACTGCCTGCAACATAAGCACACAAATGAGGAATACCTTCCCCATTTACGTGTGTAACTACCACGGCTTCCCGAATAAAGGGCATGCTTAATAGAGCTTCTTCGATCTCGCCTGGTTCGACCCGATAACCGCGGATTTTGACCTGGTCGTCTATTCGTCCAAGGTACTCAATGCTGCCGTCAGGTAGCCAGCGTGCCAAATCACCTGTTCTGTATATACGGCCGTCAGGAACAAAAGGGTCCTCCGTAAATCTCTCCGCTGTTTCCTTCGGTAAATGGAGGTAACCTCTTGAAAGACCCGGCCCTTTAATACACAGTTCGCCTGGAGCATAGACAGGTTGAAGCTGATTCTCCCTATTTAAAATATAAACTGTAGTATTGGCAATAGGTTTCCCGATGGAAATGACTTGGTCTGTAGCACCCATTCTCCGCATAGTAGTGATGACGCTATTTTCAGTTGGCCCGTACTCATTGCAAATCTCGATCTGCTCGTTAAGTCCAGTTAAATGACGGATAAGCGCTGGGGTGATATTTTCACCACCGACTACTACATTTTTTAATGAAGATACGTCCCGGACATCCATCATGTCCAAAATACGGTACAAAAATTGCGGAGTGCTCTGCAAATGAGTGATTTTCCAGCGTCCAACCGCCTCCTTAATTGCAAAAGCATCTGCACTCTGCTGTCCATCAAGCAAATAGATGGTAGACCCTGAAATAAGCGGACCGAACAGATGTGTAATAAAGGAGTCAAACACAAAGTTGCTCATCATCAAAACACGATGTTCTTCCGTGAATGCATACGACTGTGCTTTCCATTGCAGGGTATTGGTGATGCTATGGTGCTCAATCATCACTCCCTTAGGAGTGCCAGTTGTGCCTGAGGTATAAATTAAATAGGCCAAATGCGTATTACCTGTATCATCCAGATCAGCAGTATTTTCATCATATGCAGCTAATTCATCGAGATAAACAACTTCTCCGCTGTAGTCTGACGGGACGGAAACATGCTTTTGAATTAAAACCATGTCTGCTGCCGAATCAGTCAACATATACTTCACGCGCTGCTCCGGGTATGCAGGATCAATAGGAACATACGCGCCTCCTGCCTTCAGGATACCTAAAATACCTACAACCATCTCAATAGAACGGTCTGTAATCAGAGCGATGAATTGTTCTTTTCCAACTCCTCTGGACTTTAGAGTGCGCGCCAGACGGTTAGAGCGTTCATGTAACTCACGATATGTAATCTGTACACTTTCCATGACAATGGCTAGATGGTACGGTGTGCGCTCTGCTTGTTCTCGGAACAGTTGGTGTATCGTTTTTCCCTCAGGATATTCGATAGCAGTGTTATTAAATAATGCTAACCATTGTTCCGCTTCACTGGAGGACAACAATCCCGCACTGCCGTAGTGCAAATCCGGCTCAAATAAAATAAGAGACAGTATGTGCTCCAAATGCTGTACGAGCTGATTCATATACGCGGGATCGTACAAATCCGCGTTACAGGACAATGTTAATTGAATGCTATTCTCTACATGCTCAAACTGAAACCATGCATCAGAAGAAATCCGTTCGTCACATGACTCCACATGAAGATGGCGTAAGGAAACAACGGTATGAAAAACAGGAGTATGATCCGGTGTATATGTGAGGCTCAGATTTTTCACCATTTTTCGAAATGGAAGATTTTGATGCTCAAGCGCTTCTGTTACCGTCTTTTTAAGCCCGGAAAAAGCGGATCTAAACGTACTGGATCGGCTCAGCCTCGTTTTGACAGGAAGGCATTCGTTCATTGGAAGCTCTGTAGTAGCTTGTTGCTGTAAAGCCGGCATGCCTACAATGATCTGCTCTTCCCCGGTATATTTATATATCAGGCACTCCACGCCAGCCAGCAAAATTAAATAAATAGCCATAGGAGTACCCTTGGACATAGACAGGATACGCTCAGAAACTTGCGCGGATAACAAAAAAGACATGTGATGCAAACGGGGAATAGAGCCAGCGTCAGCTTCTTTTGAATTCAGACTGGAATATGGTAACATGTTCATCCGATCCTCGGGACTGAGCATTTGTTCCCAATACAGTTCATGTTCCTTGAAAATAGACAATTTATATACCTCCCATTGTGTGTACATGACATCAAGCTGCGAGCAGGTAGCACAAATCTTCAATTGGCACAGAATGAACGGAAAAAGCACGCAAAAGCGCACTCTTTCCGCTGTCATCGTCAAAAGTTAAGCTCTATCGCGTCCATGTCTACGATAGGTTGGGCCTCTGCTTGTTGCAATTGAATTTCATTGATTTTAATGGAGACGTGTTGGGCAACCACTGAAAGAATATGTGTATAATCAGCGACAAGCTTGTCAATCATCTGTTTTTTGAAAAGGCTGGTGCTATATTCAAAGTTTCCGTAAATCCTGTTTCCATCCTCATGCATGTACAGCGTCAAATCAAATTTAGCCACGGTGGTGTCACCTAGATCATACGGCTCCATTCTTAGAGAACTGCTGTGAATTGCTTCAGCATTCATGTTTTGCAGGACAAAAAACGTATTAAACAAAGGATGTCGATTGGCTGGTGCCGAAATGCCCAGACGGTGAATCAGCTGCTCAAAAGGGTACTCCTGGTTTTCATAGGCTGACAGCATAGTTTCTTTAACATGGCCCAAATAATTGGTGAATGTCAGTTCACCTTGAGGATCTGTGCGGATTGCCAAAGTATTTACAAACATGCCAATGAGCGGCTCCATATCCACGTGGGTTCTACCCGCAACAGGAGTTCCTACAATAATATCTTCCTGACCGCTGTATTTGGACAGAAGTATCGTATAAGCAGACAGCAAGATCATATACAGGGTTACTTTTTCGTCCTCTTCCATTTTGCTTATCGACCTTGTTAAAGCTTCATCCAGCTCGAAGGACACGACTGCTCCCTCTGGATTCCATACAGTCGGACGGTTAAAATCCGTAGGAAGTTCCAGTTGCGGTGGAATTTCGCTAAACCTGTTCAGCCAATAAGCTTCTTTTTTCGCGAGTTGATCCCGGCGGAAATGTTCCGTTTCCCACACCGCATAATCTTTGTATTGAATACGAAGCGGCGGCAACATCTCCCCTTCATACAGGCTGACCAGCTCACGCACGAGAAGGTTCATGGATACTCCATCAGATATCAAATGATGCATGTCAAATAACAAAATATGGCGTTCCCGTTCAAGCACGATGATAGATGCTCGAAGCAGCGGTGCTTGCCTCAGCTCAAACGGCCGAACGAAATGACGAACATAATCCACCTTTTTTTCCTCCCCGACAATGTCGATGGAAAAAGGAACCTCAGCGTGCACCCGCTGTCTTGGCAGCCCCTGAATGAACTCAAATCCCGTGCGGAGCGACTCATGTCTTGCTATAAGCAGTCGAAATGCTTCTTCCAGACGAGCGATATCCAGCTCTCCCTCAATGACCATACCACTTGGCATGTTATATCCAGTTCCGCCGCTTTGGGATTGGGCTGCCAAGTATAGCCGTGTTTGCGCTGGAGAAAGCGGATAGTGCTCTTTGCTTGCCGCCACCGGAATCGGGATATAGATTTGCTGCTCCAGAGCCGAGATGTATTGCGCCATTTGTCCCAGAATCGGATGCTGGAATACATCCCTGATTTTTAACGGTATATTCATGCTCTTTTGAATTTTGGAAACCAGTGTAGTTGCTTTCAGAGAATGGCCTCCAAGCTCAAAAAAATGGCCCTCCAACCCAATCGGTGACAAACCAAGAACTTCCTCCCATATTCCACATAGCTGTATTTCCAGTGTTGTTTGTGGGGCAGTATACCGATCCTGCATAAAGTCCACTTTATCAGGCTCCGGGAGAGCCTTGCGATCCAGCTTTCCATTGGATGTGACAGGCAGATGGTCAAGCTGCATGACAAAAGAAGGTATCATGTAAGCTGGAAGCTGTTGGGACAGGGTTTCCATAATCTCGGAAGCGGATATGGGAACAGCTGCTGTAAAGTATCCGCACAGGAAAGGTTCACCTGTATGGTCCTTCCTCGCCATGACGACAGCTTCATGTACATGCGGTACTTTTAGCCACATCGCTTCGATTTCACCAGGTTCAATCCGGTAACCCCGGATTTTCACTTGATGATCGATACGCCCTAAATACTCCAGATTTCCATCGGGCAACCAGCGAGCCAAATCACCGGTTTTGTACATGCGCTCTCCGGAAGCATACGGGCAAGCAACAAATTTGTCTGCCGTCAGCTCAGGACGGTTGATGTAGCCACGAGCCAATCCGATTCCGCTGATGCATAGCTCTCCTGGAACTCCTATTGGCTGCAAATGATGATCCGCATCTACGACATACAGCTTGATGTTATGAATCGGTTTTCCTATAGGTATTTTCCCTGGAGCCACGCCTTCCGGACAATCATAGTAAGATACATCAATGGCTGCTTCCGTCGGACCGTACAAATTCACCAGCCGTGTCCCGTTAGGTTCTCGCAGCAGTGAATTGAAGCGGCTAACATGCTGTGGTTTCAGCGCCTCTCCACTGGCAAATATCCAGCGCAAGCTGTGTAACGATATGTCCTGGATACTACTTGCCACACCATCCAGAAAAACGGACAGCATGGAAGGAACAAAATGTAGCACCGAAATCTGATAGCGATCTATGACCTGAGCGATCGTAAATGGGTCCTTTTCCGCTCCCGGCTCCAGAAAAACAACACTTGCCCCTTGAGTTCCCCACCAGAACAACTCCCATACAGACACATCGAAGCTAAAGGTAGTCTTCTGCAAAATAACGTCCTTATCGTTCAGAGGATAACTGAATTGCATCCAATGGATCCGGTTTATGACAGAACGATGCTCAATCATAACCCCTTTTGGATGACCGGTCGTACCTGAAGTATAGATGACATACGCCAAATCTTCAGGACCGGCAACAGGAGTCAAATTGCTGTCATCCTCCTGGTAACAGCCCGGATCTTCCAAAACAAGACAGCAGCCTGTAAAGGAAGTTTGTGGCTGAAGATGAGCCTGCAACAGCATTACAGTTACGTCTGCATCGTGCAGCATGTAGGCTATGCGTTCCTCAGGCAGCAGCGGGTCAATCGGCATGTAGGCCCCGCCAGCTTTAAGTATGGCAAGCAGCCCAACCATCATTTCCAGCGATCTATCCGTCATCAGCCCGACGATTTGGTTGGGTCCAGTTCCGTTTAATCTCAACGTCCTTGCCAACCGATTGGCCTGTCCGTTAAGTTCCCGGTACGTGAATTGCCGATCCCCCGCTATCGCAGCAACCTGGTCCGGTGTCTGCACCACCTGTTCTTCAAACCATTGATGAAGGGTCAGATTGGACGGATATGCTCTATCCGTATGATTGAACTCATCTAATATCTGTGTCTGCTCATCTTCTGTAATACAGGTCAATGCTTGTACAAGAAAAGTCGGGCACTGTGCGACCTGAAATAATAATTGCAGCAGATGACCACCCAATCGTTGCACATCTTCTTCCGCATAAGCCAGCTCGTTATACTGAAAACGGAAGGTAAGCGTTTCTCCGGGAACGATTATGAGATTAAAATCATAGCCTGTATATTCATCAAGTGAAGCATCTGTTACCGTCAATGTACCGGAATTATGATGACCAGCATTTACTTCTTCCATCTCCTGCTCTACTGGATAGTTTTCAAACACCAGCAGGTGTGTAATTACACTACGAGATACGCCGGACTGGGCCTGTATTTCATACAATGGATATGTGTCGTAAGCATGAGAGGCTATAGCCATCTGCTGAGTCCGAGCCATTACTTGATCGAAAGTATCTGTAGGTTCACAGCGAACACGCACAGGGACCGTATTAATGAACAAGCCAACTATATGTTCAACTCCCGGGATTTCAGCGGGTCTGCCGGACACAACGCTTCCAAATACCGCATCCTGATGACGATTCCACTTTTGAAGCAGTATTCCCCACGCCGTTTGAAGCAGTGTGTTTAAAGTTACCTTATGCTCAGCGGCAATCTGCCTTAAACGGGCAGTTAATTGTGAATCGACTGAGAGGGTCCATTGCTGCGGATCATAGGCATTCGCTTCAAACGCTTCGGTTGCTGTCAGCTTGCTTCCTGGAAGAAGTGTCTCCCCTTCATATTGATGCAAGTAAGTTTTCCAGTAAGTTTTTGCTGCCTCCTCATCTTGCTGTTCCAGCCATTCAATATACGTCGTGTAGGGCACTGCCTCAGGCAAACGGGGTTCCCGTCCTTCCTGTGCCGCAGTGTAGATTTCCAGCAGTTCGCGGAGGACCAGCGGTACACACCATCCGTCCATGAGGATATGATGAAAACTCCAAATAAAACGATAAGCAGCGTTATCAGTACGCAAGACCGACATCCTAACAAGTGCATGCTGTGACAAATCAAAGCCCCTAGACGCATCATCCCTTGTGTAAGCATCTATATAGCCTTCACGATGCTCTTTGTTCATCCCCCGGATGTCTTGTTCATGAAACTCAAAGTTCCTTTGCCGATAAATAACTTGAAAAGGCATATCGCTCCAGCCACTGTAAAAGTTAGTACGGAAAATAGCATGTCGTTGCGTAAGCTGCTGTAAACTTTGCTTCATTAAAGAGATATCCAAATTCCCCTGGATATTAAAATTTGCTTGTTCAAAATAAGCCCCGGACTGCGTATGAAGCTGGCTGTGGTATAACATGCCTTTTTGCATGGGAGTTAACGAGCATACATTTTCGATCTCTCCAGTATCCGCTGTATACTTCACCAGTTCATCAAGCACAGGAATCGTCAATCCACGGAATGAGACATCACTTGGTGTTATCTCTGTACGTGTATGGGCCGCACAGTGTTGTATGACTCTACAAAGCTCCGTCCGCACATATTCACCAAACAGGCGCACAGTCTGTTCGTCATACTGGTGATCACTGTATCCTATGGACAGGGTTAAGGCACCGCCGGAAATAATGCTGTTTAAATCCAAAGCATAATGTCGCGGATGATTTTCACTTTCCAACGGACCGACGCTATAAGATGATGGACGAAGCGATTGCTTATTCAAATCCTGATCAAATTGACCAAGATAGTTAAAGCTGATTTCCGGTTTGCACAGGACATTGCGTTCCGTCTGTCGGGCGTACAAATATTTGAACAGACCATAGCCAATCCCTTTACGTGGAATCTGGCGAAGCCCTTCTTTCACATGTTTAATATGGTCCGATAGTGTATGGTTCCGGCTGATATCCAGCAGAACCGGATATTGGCTCGTGAACCAGCCAACCGTCCGCGTCATATCCAGATCCGGAGAAATGGCTTCACGTCCATGGCCCTCCAAATTAACTATAACCTGCTCAAAGCCGGTCCAACGCTGGACCGCTAATCCGAGTGCAGTTAATAACAGATCATTAATTTCAGTATTGTATGCTTGATGCGTTTTCTTTAATAGCATCTGTGTCTCTTCTTCGGTCCACTGTACAGTTACCACCGCGTTGTCAGCCATTCGTCCATTATCCGCCTGTCTGTCCTTAGGTAAAGAAGATACAGACAAGGCTTCCATGCGTTCCCAATACTCGCGTTCTTCCTGTAAATGCGAATCATTGGCATGCACGCTAAGCCACTCCGTCCACTCCCGGTACGAGCTTGTCTTATATGGGAATTGGATACTCTCCCCTTTAAGCGCCTGGTCATATCCTGTTCCTATGTCTTCCAGCAAAATACGCCATGAAACCCCGTCCACCACTAAATGATGAATGGTGATGAACAAGTGATCGCCTTCTGCGCATCGGAAAAGAGCAAGTTTTATAAGAGGACCGTTGCACAAATCCATGCTCTCCTGTATCTGCCACACCTTTTGCTCTATTGAACGAGCAGGGTTCTTTTCGCGGGTGAAATCGTAGGTATAAAGGCAAAACGTTTCTCCCTCATTGCTTCCCCGATTCCAAGCTTTATAGCCTTGCCCGCTCTCCCGGAATACCGTGCGCAGCGCATCATGATGACATACCAGCTGCGACATGACTTTACGTAGCGCAGTTTCCTCAAACGATTCCGCACGGTAGAGCATGACAGACTGATTAAAGTGATGAACATCCGTAGTCATCTGTTCAAAGAACCAGTGTTGAATCGGGGATAATTTCATCTTCCCCTGTACTTCCCCTTGATCAACCGTCCGGCTTATTAACTGGATGTAAGGACTTAATTCCGCAATAGTCGGATACTTGAACAGCTCCTTCATACCAACCTTGTATCCTGCTTGATACAATCTGGAAGATACCTGAATGGATTTAATGGAGTCTCCTCCCAGATCAAAAAAATTATCGGTAATGCCCACTCTCGAGGCACCAAGAACATTTTCCCAAATGACAGCCAAAGCAGCTTCCGCTGGCGTACTCGGTGGTACATAAGCTTTATCGGTATGCACCATAGTCTCGGGAGAAGGCAGAGCTTTGCGGTCAATTTTCCCATTTGGTGTGAGCGGCATTCGTTCTAACTGAATAAAATGGGATGGTATCATATATGTGGGCAAATGCAGGGCAAGCTGCTCTCTCAAGCCGGCTGCCGTCACACGTTGTTCTGCCACCACATAAGCGCAAAGCTGCTGTTGCCCTGCTCCATTTTCTCTGGCAATAACTATTGTTTCCTGGACTGAAGGGATTTTCATAAGCTGTAATTCCACTTCACCCAGCTCAATGCGGTATCCTCTGATCTTCACCTGATGATCTGCGCGTCCCAAATATTCCAGATCGCCGTCTGGAAGCAGACGGGCCAAGTCTCCGGTTTTATACATTTTTGCACCGGACACGAATGGATGCTCCACAAATTTTCCTGCTGTTAGCTCTGGTTTTTGTAAATAACCCCTGGCTAATCCGTCGCCAGCTACATACAATTCGCCGGGCACGCCTACAGGCATTAGCTGCTTCCGGTTATTTAATACGTAAGCTTGCAGTGTCGGGAGGGGTTGTCCGATATTGCTTTTACCAGACTCTATCTCTTGCTCTCCAATTTCCTTGTACGTGACATGCACGGTCGTCTCTGTAATGCCGTACATATTGATTAATTGTATCGCTGGATATCTTTCTCGCCATTCCTTGAGTATCGCAGGACGGAGTGCTTCCCCGCCAAAAATGATTTTCCGTAAATGCAGCATAGTCGGACTGTACAAGAACTCCTCCTGAATGAGCTGTGCAAAATAAGTGGGCGTCTGATTCAGAACTGTAACCCTTTCAGACAGAATCAGTTTTCTGAGCTCCTGCGGATTTTTAGCCGTTAAAGTCGGTACGATGACCAATTTACCCCCGTTCAGCAGTGCCCCGTACATCTCCCAAACAGAGAAGTCAAAACAATAGGAATGAAACATCGTCCAGGTGTCTTCCGCTCCAAAGTCAAACCGGTTTTGACTGTTAAACAACAGCCGTACAACATTTTTGTGTTCAATTAGAGTCCCTTTAGGTTGGCCCGTAGTTCCAGATGTGTAGATTACATAAGCAAGTGCTTGCGAATGCACGGGATATTGAGGATTAGAGTGAATCTCAGCATACGAATGTGCATCGTCCAGCAGCAGAACCTTTACATTGGCAGAAGTACCAACCTTCGCTTGAAGATGGCTTTGTGTCAAAATAACCTGAACGCAGGAATCATTCATCATATACTCAATCCGTTCCTGCGGGTATTCAGGGTCTATAGGAACATAGGCGCCTCCAGCTTTCAAGACGGCCAAGATTGCAACGATCATGGCCGGAGAACGATCAACCAGTATACCAACTAAGTGATCGGTAACTACTCCCTCCGCTCTTAATGTTCTTGCCAGCCGATTAGCCTGCTCATTTAGTTGTCTGTAGGTTAAGCATTGATCTTGATATACAACAGCAGGATGATCTGGTCTGAGACAGGCTTGTTTCTCAAACAAGCCGTGAATGGTCTCTTCACGTGGGTAATCTGCTTGTGTGGTATCGTTTAAATAGGTCAAAAGTTCTTGCTGCTCTGCGGCAGACAGTATGTCCATTTGGCCTAATTCCAGTCCAGGCTGATCCATCATCAATGTAAATATGCCGATAAAGTGCTCCATCACTTTGCGCATATAAGATTCGTCATACAGCCTGCTATTGTATTGGAGGGACATCTCTAGCGTCCCCATGTTCTGGCTGAACGTGAAGATACTATCGGTTATTGCCATATCACGGAACTCGGAAGCATGTAATTCACGAAGTGACACAACGGTATGCACACTAGGCATACCGTTCTCAGCAGTCGGTAGATGCAGATGCTCCGTCATTTTGTGAAAAGGGAAATTCTGATGCTTAATGGACTCATTAACCGACAGGTTAACCTCCCTTAACAGCGATCGGAAAGTAGAAGAATCGCTTATTTCTACTTTTAAAGGCAGCATTTCCTCAATATATGGATACATTTGCTGATGAGCCTGTGTAGTCGGAATTCCTAAAATGAGGTCCTTTTCATTAGTGTATTTGAACAGCAGCCCGCTCAAGCCAGTTAAAACAATCAGATACACTGCCATATCCGAATCCTTAGCCATAGACAATACACGGCTGGATATTTCGGAAGGCAAATCAGTCTGAATTGTTGCCCATGCTGGCTGCCCTCCGTTTTCCGGGTGACTGTAGGGAAATGTTGTCATCCGACTGCCAGAATCAAAACGTCCGCTCCAAAATATGCCTTCTTTTTCAAATCCGTTCATTGCGGCCCTCTCCTTGGAAAATTGTTGGAAGTACAGTGAAATCAGTCTACCCATACCGTTTTGGTAAAGATGTCTTAAATCGAGATTTCAATCAGTCCAAGCTCATTTTCATCCATTTCACTCAATGAAATGTCCATTAATTTCCTTCTCGGGTCAGTAGATATGGCAATCAGTATAAGAAGCAGATCATTGGACATGCGCTCCATCGTTTTGGCCTTGAAGAGACGAGTACCATATTCAAAACTGAATCGTAAGCCCTGTTCATCAGCCGTCGCATATAAGGTTAGATCAAATTTTGCGGTATTATAGGCATTAGTGTATGGCGTAAATGTCAGTGACTCTATTGCCAAGGTCGTCTCCTCTGTATTTTGAAGTACAAGCATCGTATCAAATAATGGAGTCCGGCTAATGTCCCTTTTTAAATGGAGCTTGTCCACTAATTCCTCAAATGGATAGCTTTGATGCTCGAAGGCACTTGTCATCGTATCCTTGACCTCTTGGAGAAGCGTGAGGAATGATTTCTCTGCTGAGGGATAATTCCGAATAGCGAGTGTATTTACGAACATACCAATTAACGGCTCCGTATCTACATGCGTCCTGCCCGCCATCGGTGTACCCACAATCACATCCTCCTGCCCACTGTATTTCGCAAGCAATACCGTATAAGCTGCCAATAATATCATGTGGAGGGTTGCACCTGTATGTTTCTCCAGGTTCATAATGCCTTGGCTAACCGTAATATCCGCCTCAAATTGAAACTCTTCGCCTTCATGACTTTGCACAGGTAACCGTTCATAATCTGTTGGTAATTCAAGCTTAGGTAAATCACCATTAAACATATTAAGCCAGTATTTTGCATGCTTGTTCATCTCTTCATTTTCAAGCTGCTGTTGCTGCCAAACGGCATAATCCTTGTATTGAATAGTAAGAGGAGGCATCGATTTACCCTCATATAATTCAATGAATTCTTTCATGAAAATATTTATAGAAATGCCGTCCGAAATCAGATGATGCATGTCAAACAACAGCAAATGCCGACTGTTGCCAAGCGGGACAATCCCGGCACGCATTAAAGGAGGCCGATGAAGCTCAAAGGGCCGGATAAAGTTACTTATTATGACGTCAACCGCTGTTTCGCCAGCAGTTATTTGCTCAAGGTCAAACACTGCTTCTGCATGCACATATTGCACAGGTTCCCCTTCAATTGCCTCAAAGCCCGTTCGCAAAGGCTCGTGCCGTTGAATCAATTGCCTCAACGAATATTCCAGTCGATCTACATCCAAAGCCCCTTCCACAATCAGCACAGCAGGCATATTGTAGGCCATTTCTCCACCTGTAGACTGGCTTGCTATAAACAGCCGCTTCTGTGCGGAAGAAACAGGGTAATACACACTCTCCGGGGCTTTCGGTATAGGAGTATACGATGTACGGTTCTCCATCCGGTCTACATACCCCGCCATGTCTTCAATTGTCGGGTATGTGAAAATATCCTTGAGTGTAACTTTCGCATTCAGTTCCTTATGAATTTTGGCTACAAGTTGAGTTGCTTTAAGTGAATGACCGCCGATATCAAAGAAATGATCCGTGATGCTCACTCGTTCTCTTTTCAATATGTCAGCCCATATCGCTGCAAGCAGCTGTTCCGTATGTGTGCGTGGCGGAATGTAGACTTCAGCTGACTGCTGATCTGCGGCTGGTACAGGCAATGCCTGGCGATTGATTTTCCCGCTGGTTGTCCACGGCATACGATCTAGTTGTATTACATAGGAAGGAACCATGTATGCAGGCAGATAACGTGCAACTGCTGTACGTACATCTTTGGTGGAGAGGTGTTTCCCTGCTGTAATATAAGCGCATAAAACCTTGTCCCCGTCGCCATCATCTCTTGCCAGCACGATCGCTTCCTGAACAGATTCCAGCTTAAGCAGTATGTTTTCGATCTCACCCATTTCAATACGGAATCCCCGGATCTTAACCTGATCGTCCAGACGGCCAAGACAGTACACATATCCTTCTGGCCCAAAGACCGCCAAGTCTCCGGTGCGATACATTTTCGCGTTCGGTTCGGTCTGGAACGGGTCCGGCACAAAACGGGAAGCGGTTGCTTCCGGTTGATTCACGTATCCTCTTGCCACACCAGCTCCCGCAATGTAAAGTTCGCCTGCGATTCCAATAGGCTGCGGCTGTAAAAATTCATTTAAAATGTATAGACGAGTATTGAGATTGGGCGTACCGATAGGGATGCTATTTTCAAAGTGCTGATCATGACACAAGTAACTGGCAACTTCAACGGTTGCTTCAGTAGGCCCATAGGTGTTATACAACTGCGATCCATTCGGGATTGTCAGCACATCATAAAATTGCCGGGCTAATGACGACGACAGCATTTCGCCCCCAACCGATATATATTTTAATGTTGCAAGCTGATCTGCTGCGCTGTACTCGCGAACATAATCTACAAAAGCTTGAAGCATGGAGGGTGCGAATTCGAGATGTGACACCCCGTATCGTTGGACGGCGGCTGTGATAGCTGCCGGGTCTTTCTCTTCTCCGGGCTCCAGTATACTGAGACAAGCGCCCTTTAGCATCCACCAGCACAATTCCCACACAGATGCGTCGAAAGAGACAGAAGTTTTTTGCAAAAGTACATCTTCCGGTTCAAGTGGACCCCGTTGTTCTAATGTATGAAGAAAATTCAAGACGGAACGATGCTCTACCGCCACGCCTTTAGGCTGGCCGGTTGACCCCGATGTATAAATGATATAAGCCAAATTAGAAATGGAACAATTGCATACCAAATTGTGGGAATCCTCATCACCGCATGGCGTGTGATCAACTATTATGCTCTCTCCAGCAAAGTTTATATGGTGCTGCGTATGATAGTCCGTCAGCAAAACCGCTGCCCCCGAATCCTCTAGCATGTACTCGATTCTGCTCGCCGGATATTCTGGATCAATGGGTACATATGCCCCGCCCGCTTTCCAAATGGCCAGCATACTGAGAATGACCTGGGGTGAACGCTCAAATAGCATAGCTACAGGGTGATCCTCACGAACGCCTGCTTTTCTTAATGTGCGAGCCAACCTGTTGGCTTGCGCGTTTAATTCTGCGTAAGTCATTTGTACCTCACCATATACCAGTGCGATGCGCTCTGGTGTTCGGGCTGCTTGTGCTTCAAAAAATTGATGAATAAGAATATGTTCCGGGATAACTGCCGCTGTATTGTTAAAGTGTTCAAGAATATTTTGGGATTCCTCGCGTGTCAGTATATCCAGCTTGCGGATTACAAGGTCTGGTAAATTGGTAACTTGGGTAATTATACGCTCTAGATGTCCCTTCATCCTTGCCACATGTGCATGGCTGTATGTCTCTGTGTTGTATTGAAATTCGATTTGCATATTTTCACCAGGAACGACACTTATCATGAAATCATAATTGGTTTGCTCAGATGTCTTGACGTCCAAAATCTGCAATGATGTTGCTTCCGGATCACTGCCTTGTATCAGAGCCTGTTCAATCGGGTAATTTTCAAAAACCATAATATGGCTGATTAACTTTTGTTTTTGCTCTGTTTGTGCCTGAATTTCATATAGCGGGAACGTCTCATAGCTGTGTGAAGCAACAGCTTGTTGTTGTACGATACGGATGATTTCAGAAAAAGTCTGATCTGGACTGCACTGAATACGAACAGGCACGGTATTGATAAACAAACCGATCATGTCCTGAATTCCGGGCAAATGAGGCGGTCTACCAGATACAACACTGCCGAACACGACATCAGTGGTGTTATTATATCGCTGCAGCAGCAGGCCCCACACCGTTTGCATCAAGGTATTGACAGTAACATGCTGACGGATGGCTGTGTTTTTTAATTTAGTTGTCAGGTCTTCTCCCAAGCTCCAAGCCAGCTTCGCTTGATATGGCGCTCCAACAGGAGACGCTGGTAAAACGGATGATAGGCTGGTATGCCCTTCATAACCTGCCAAGTAATGTTTCCAGTAATCGGATGCCTCCTTCTGATTCTGCGCTCCAAGCCAGTTCACATAGCTGCTGTACGGAAAAACTTCTTTCAGCCGGGGAGGACGACGCTGGCTGATGGCATCATAAAGCTCAAACAGTTCTTGTGTAACCATCGGAATGCACCAGCCATCCATTAACATATGATGAAAACTCCAGATCAAATCGTATTCATCAGGACCTGATTGCAAAACCGTAAACCTCGTTAGCGGGTCTTGCTCTAGATCAAAGCCTCTTCTTCGGTCTTCAGCCGCCAAATTGAACACCCTATCGTTTCGTTCTGATTTATCAATGCAATTGATGTCCTGATAAACCAGATCAATTCGGCTTTTTTGAAATACCACTTGCAGAGCTTCCTTGTTCCAGCCACTATAAAAGCTGGTTCTGAACACAGCATGTCGCTGTCCTAATCTGTTGAGACTTTGAGCAAGAATATCCATATCCAGATGACCCTCCAAATGAATGATCATCTGTTCAAAATAGGCCTCCGATTGGGAATCGAGCAAACTGTGAAACAACATGCCTTTTTGCATCGGTGTCATCGGATATAAGCTCTCCAATTCACCCAGCTGTTGTGTAGATTGGATCAAACGGTCCAACTCGGAGATTTCCATTTCAGAAAACGATACATCACTAGGTGTGAGTTCTGTTCCTTCTTTAGAAATACAATGAAGTATAATTTCCTGCAGACTCGTTCTCAGGCAGTTGCCAAGCTGTTCTATGGACTCCTTCTTGTACTGGGTGTGGCTATAGGAAATAGTCAGCGACAATTTCCCCTCATAAACCATTCCGTGTATCTCAAGAAGGTACGTACGAACATGACGCTCGCTTACAGTTAGGCCGCCATGATACGGTGATGGTCGCATATGACCATCCGGTTTCAAATCATATTGCCCCAGATAGTTAAAGCTGATTTCCGGTGTTTGACCAGCCGGTCCATCCTCGGTCTGATCCGAGGTGTAGCGCAGCAGCCCATACCCTATACCTTTGTTGGGAACCCGCCGCAGCTCCTCCTTCACCGTCTTGATTTGCACGGATAATGCCTGCCCTGCCGGAAAGGACAGCCGTACCGGATAGCGACTGGTGAACCATCCTACCGTCCGTGTCACATCCAGTTCCGGCACGATTGCCTCTCTTCCATGCCCCTCCAGGCTGATCGCTACTTCCGTGATGCCCGTCCATGCCTGTATGGCCCGTCCCAGTGCGGTCAGCAGCAGATCATTCATCTCTGTCGTATATGCCCGGTGACTTTGCTTGAGCAACTGCTCCGTCTCTCCCGCTGTCCACTGCACCGTCACTTCTTCACTGT
>NZ_JBIYCS010000006.1:0-290572 GCF_044907935.1 Paenibacillus sp. RC21 | reverse complement strand
AGTTGAATCTCGTATTTTTTGTTCATGTGATCCCCTCCCAATTTTTTCTTATAGGGAGAGTTTAAAAATTAAATCAGAATTGGTCAAGGTACTAGTTTAGTGTAATTCAATATGTAGATGTGTGAGCCTATGGAGGTGAACTCGTTGGATTTTGCTCTGATCCGTAAGGACCGAGACAAAAGAACGGTCGCAAATTGACTCTTTTTTTGCCTTTCGGACCTTTTCGGCCATGTGCTGAAAGGTTTTTTGTGTGTTCTAAAACAAAGGTAGGGAAAGGATTGAATGTAACCATGGCAACTCCAAAGGCGCTTAATATTTTGCAATTAAAGAAAATGAAACGAGAAGGTTTACCTATAAGCATGATTACGGCGTATGATTATCCGTCTGCTCGTTTGGCTGAGAAAGCTGGTATAGTCCACCATGACATGCTACAATACTCCTCTCCGTACCGGGAGAAAATGTTCGTAAAAACATATTCGGATATAGGTACTCTGATCCCCGACAGCATCGGGCAATTTGTCGAAGACGTAAAGAATCGTTCTTTTCCGTGCGAAGAGCATGCTTTTAAGGCAGATGAGAACGTAGTAGAACGGCTGTATGGGAATGCAAAAGTAAAGGGAGGGACCCTATGATGCGATTTTTGATTGTAGGTGCAGGGGCTATTGGAGGCTACTTCGGGGGACGTCTTGTTCAAAAAGGAGAAGACGTGACCTTCTTCGTACGTCCTTCCAAAAAATCTCAGTTGGAAGAGAACGGTCTGATTGTTAAAAGTGTTCATGGGGATTTCCAGACGCCAATCCGTGCTATTACATATGGTGAAGCTGTCGAGCCGTTCGACTGCATTATCGTTGCGGTCAAAGCATATCATCTGCCCCAATTGCAATTCGATCTTGAGCCCTATATCGGTGATCATACCATGATTCTTCCGTTACTTAACGGTTACGAACATTTTGACTCTTTACGCAAGCAATTCGGTCCGGAAAAAGTGCTGGGCGGACTTTGTTATATCGAAACTACGCTAGATCATGATGGTTCTGTCGTTCAGACAAGTCCATTCCACCGTATCGTCTTCGGTGAATGGAACGGTGTGCAATCAGAGCGTACACAAATACTGCTGAATCATCTTGATCATGCAGGCTTCACAGTCACACGAAGTCAGGATATCCAGCGTGAAGTTTGGCAGAAATATATATTTGTTGCCAGCTTGAGCGGAATCACAACACTAATGGATACCTCTGTCGGGACTATACTTGCCACGGCAGAGTCACGTGCTATATACGAAAAGCTGCTGCATGAGATGGTCACACTTGCTCGCAACGCAGGGATGCCGATTGATTCAGAGATGGAAGCTCATACATTGAAAACGATGGAGTCCTTACGACCGGAGATGATGTCATCCATGCAACGTGATATGCATAAAAAGCTTCCGATTGAAGCGAGTCACCTGCATGGTTCACTTCTTGCATTGGCTTCTGGCAGTAATGATGCATATCCGATACTTGAAACGGTATATGCCCGATTAAAGGTATATGAGAGCTTATTGGATACTATCTAACATTTGATTAAGTTAAAAAGCAGATCCTTCCATGATGTGTTCATGAAGGTTCTGCTTTTGTTTTACTCTATACTGTCTATCTTGAGCAAGCTTGCTCAAGCCCTTGAAGTAATGCATGTAACTCCTGCCTGGTTTCAGAATCGGTAATTACGCCTTCCTGATTTAGCTTCAATGTGATATGCGGAATAATGACCTTTCCATTTTCCACAATCTCGGCATTGATCATTTGCAGTGTGAGCAACAGAGAGGCATGGGCCAGATTCCCACCCATAGGAGAAGGTGACGCGCTAATAACTGCTGTAGGTTTATTTACAAATTCGCCCGAAGAAACGATCCAATCCAATGCATTTTTCAAAGTACCCGGAACACCATTCCCATATTCCGGCGTACAGATCAATACCCCATCCACTTCTTTCAGTTGTTCCCGCAGCTCCTTGACGGAAGCCGGCCCGTCTTCTACATCCAGATCCGGGTTAAAATGAGGAAGCTCACCCAATCCGTTATACATCGTAAATATCATATTGTCTGGCGCTAACCCAATGGTAGCCTTTAATAAGGCTGTATTGGAGGACTTTTGACGAAGACTCCCCGATATAGCCAGTACCTTGATTTTCTGATCCACCCATATCATCTCGTTTCCTTATTTAACTGGCAACATCTTTTATACTCAGTGTACTACAGATAACCCAGAATTAAAAAATGCCTGCGGCTTCGCAGGCATTCGTCAAATCAGGTATCCTTCTCTTGCTTGCGCTGTACCCCGATCAGATCGAGGAAGAAGACGAACAGCGGAATACCGACAATCAACCCCCAAATCCCAATCAGATGCTCAGAGAAAATCAGGACGACAAAGGTAAAGAAAATCGGTAAATTGGTTTTGGATGACATCAGCTTCGGATTCAGGAAATAAGCTTCAATCGCATGGATCACCACGATCAGAATGATCAGGTAGATGACATAATGAATGCCTCCGACGCTAAAGGCGATCAGACCGAGCGGCAACAGTGAGATGAACACACCTGCCACCGGAACCAAACCCAATACGAAGATGATCAATGCAAGACCGAGCAGATTGGGAAAACCCATAATCCAGAGCGCAATCGTGGTCAATATACAGTTAATCAGTGAAATCAGCAGTTGAGCCTCCAGCACCTTCCCGAACGTATCCAGGAACATGCGGCCAAAGTGACCCACTTCTTCAAAAAACCACCCCAGCTTGCTATGCTTAAACGTAGCTGTAAAGCGTGTAATATAGGATTTTTCCATCAGGAAGAATAAGCTCAAAATAATCGACACCAGCAGTTGTGTGCCCAATTGGCTTACTTTCATGACTGCATTCAAGCCAGGCTCAAATAGCCGTTGAACATTAAGTGTATCCATAAATTCGATAATCGTTTCGTTCCATTGGTTACGATCCGGGTACATATACGCTTGCTGAATCATGAGATACACCTGCTTGACCTGCACGCTAATCAGCGGCACCATCCGGTAAACTCCCCATACGATGATCAGAATCAGCAACACATACACCAGTAGCAACACAATCGTAGGCGGCACATTGGCGAACCGCTTGATCAGCTTGGTCACTCCGTTATATATACTGCCGATCAGGATCGTAAGCAGCAGGGTTAACAAAATAATATTCATCATGCTCTTTAATAAAAACAACACCAAAATGATTATCGCAAGGACGGCTCCCCGCCTAACACCCGCATGATTCATCCAATTTCTTACCATTCGTCTTTATTCCCTCTCTCCTTCTTGACTGTCAACCTTGTAATCTGTCCTAACGATCAGCTTTCTCTTTTTAACAATTTACTGTTAGCGATCAATAGAGAACCTACCATGACCAGGATGGCAATGGACCACCAAAATGTATTCTTGGCATCATCGTGATCTACAATAATGAGCCTG
This sequence comes from Paenibacillus sp. RC21, assembly GCF_044907935.1. NCBI lineage: Bacteria > Bacillati > Bacillota > Bacilli > Caryophanales > Paenibacillaceae > Paenibacillus > Paenibacillus sp. RC21. The sequence continues at coordinate 287,103 of NZ_JBIYCS010000006.1, read as the reverse complement.
ATGACAGCCGTAATGCCAATATAGATGAAATAACGTAAAGGAAAATGGAAATTGGTTTTAAAGTACTTAACAATTAATGCGATGAACTCAAAATACAAAAAGAATACAAGCAGCTCTTCCGTGAATTCGTAGTAATTCTTATCCAACTCTGCAGACAAGAAAACATAGGAGAAAATGGACCATGTTTCTTTCAGCAGCAAGAAGCTTAAAATCAGTCCGACCAGAAACAACGAGATATTCAGGATCATTTGCAGAAAACCAGGTAATTTTTCAATATGCTTCATAAAAGCGTTCACTACAGATCCCCTCACTGGTTGTACAGTTTCTTTATTATATTATCGGCGGAATTCATGAAAAATGCTACATTACTTTTGGTGTAACCTTATTGAAAGTGTATATTCGCTCCGGTAATATAACCAATCGAGATAAAAATAAGGGTCCATACGAGAGAACCTGCGCTTGCGACCAGCATATATTTTCGAACAGGCATTGCGCTAATTCCAGACAAGTAGCTTGTCACATGCCTGACGCCCGGAATGAAATAACCGACCAGAATGGTCCACAGCCCGAAGCGTGCAAACCACCCCTTCACCCTTGCAAACCGCTTCGGTGTCAGCCCGAACCACTTGCCGTGCTTATCCACCAACGGCTGTCCCAGCTTTTTGCCCAGCGTGTAGCTGATCATCATGCCTGTCATGGCCCCCATAAAGCTGACCAGTACAGACATTGAATAATTCAGTACCATGATGGAGGACAGATAGCCGACAAAGACCATAATAATTTCATCAGGAACTGGAAGGCCGATAATCCCGAGAGCAAGAAGTGCAAAAATAGCAATATACCCGTATTGTGTAATTATGCTCATAGCCCATTCCATAGGGTGCTACCTCCTGATCGGTTTTTTTTTGAAGGACGGGAACGGAATACGGCTAATCATCAGGAAAGACAGCACTACCATGAGCCCAAGCAATAATTCGGGTCGCAAATGCTCACTCCATAAAAACATAAAGGACAAAATAACACCCGCAGCCGTAATTGGCATGCCTACGAAGCCTGTACTAAAAGCCATCAAGTTGAATCTTGCTAGCCTCACTGCACCGCATATCACAAACAAAACAGCCACAAGCGGCCCCATCCAATGTGTACCTCCCAGTTGGTAGAACAAGGTCAAGAAAGCAGGGGCAACGCCAAATGAGACCACATCCGCCAGCGAATCGAGCTGCTTGCCAAAATCACTGGAGCAATGCAGCAGCCTTGCCAGCAAACCGTCTAGCACATCCCACAAAGCAGCCACCATAATCAGAATAAAAGCGGTCGTATATTGTTCATGAATCGTGTAAAACAGGGATAGTACCCCTGCCCCCAGATTTGCCATCGTGCATAGTGAGGGCAACCAATTCCATTTCATACTGCTTGACTCCTTTGCCATAGCTTAACCTCCGAATATGACGACAAAACGAACGCCATCCCTGGTATTCTCCGCCATATAGCGAAAATCGTGCAAATCCAAAATCCGTTTGACGATCGACAGTCCCAGTCCGGTTCCCCCTGTCTGACGGCTGCGTGAAAGCTCGGCCCGGTAAAACCGCTCCCAAATTTGCTCCAGCTGATCGTCGGGAATCGTTTCTCCTTTATTTTGAATGGAAAAGGTATTGATTTCCCCGGAGCCTTCGATACGGATCGTAATCGAGCTTCCTTCCTCAGCATGCCTTATGGCATTGATGACGAAGTTGAAAATCACCTGCTCCAGCCATCCGGCATCGGCATGAATCGGCAGCTCATTAGCAGGGATAATGACCGCTTCCAGATGCTTTTCCTTTAGCAGATGGAACAGCTTGTCCACGACTTCCTCCACCAGCTCGCTCAGTATAAAGGTCGTTTTGCGAAGCTTGAGGGTACCGGATTCCAGCTTGGCGAGGTCCAGCATATCCTTGACCAGTCGCTCCATTTTGTCCGCTTCCTCCACAATCACCTTGATATAGTGGTCCTGCTTCCCGGCACTAACGCCATCCTGTAGCCCTTCGGCGAAGCCTTTAACAATACTAAGCGGGGTCTTCAGCTCATGAGAGGCGTTGGCAAAAAAGTCCTGCTGCACAGCCTCCATCCTCTGTTTCTGCTCCATATCCTCAACCAGTTGCTGGTTAGCCTCCTGAAGCTCGCGCAAAGCGGTGTCCAGGTTCTGGGACAGGGTATACATGCTGTAGGACAGGCTGCCCAGCTCATCATTTTGCCGAATCGGTGTATGGGCTGTAAAATCGAGCTTAGCCATCCGTTTGGCAGTATTGTTCAAGGCAATGAGCGGACGGGTCACCATTCGGGAATAGAACAAGGACAAAATCAAAATCAGCGCAAAGCCCCCGATGCCCAGGTACAGATAGAACCAGCGCAGAGCTTCATTCGTCTCGCTGATTTCCTGCAACGATGTCACTGTGAACAGCAGGTCGATCTCTCCGGTGCTTTGTCGTACAGGATGGACAATGACCGCATTACGCACACCCGTCCAAGGCTCCGTCCACTCTTCCTCCAGCACTTCAAAATTCTTGAGCTTCTCCAAATGGGTCTGCGATAAAGGAAACCATTCCTCCAGCGCACTAAACAGCAATCCTTGCCGCTGGCTCCAGGTTTTCAGATCCGGCAGCACAATTTCTGTCACTGTACCGGACAACCTTACACTACCCTCTGTGCTCGACTCTTCCGAGGTCGTTCCTATATGTTTGGAGCCAGGCTTTTGAATGCCCGACGGATAAATGAAATTGGCAGAAGAGATGCCGTCGGTTTCCAACACTTCACCTTCAACGGTTAACGTGTCACCCGGCTGAATCCGGGCCGCCCTCAGCTCATCTCCGAACTGGCTCATAAACAGAGACAACGATATTTTAACGATCTGCCCGTCTGCTTTTCGGAGATTGATGTGGAACGGGTCATCCAGCTTTACTTTGCCGTCCAGCGTGACAATCGCCAACTGGTTCTTATTCTGAAACATAAAACGGGCTGCTTCTCGTGAAACCCTATCGGAGCCCCAGGCTTCCTTGACATAGCTTTGACCGAAGCTTTGCAAACGGCTTTCCACACGCCCGATCTTCTGTTGCTGATAAAATTTTTCAAAAAAAAGCAATTGGCACAAAATCACCATGCCGTAAAAACAAAGAAAAAATGCAACGGTCATAATGAACAACTTAAAGGTAACTCCCCGTTTGTTCATTCTTCCTCCTCAAATCTGTAGCCTGTACCAAAAACAGTCCGGATATGGCGAGATTCACGGCCCAGCTTGCTTCTCAGCTTTTTGATATGCGTATCCACGACCCGCGTGTCTCCTTCAAAGTCGATCCCCCACACCCGGCTAAGTATCGCATCCCGTGAAATGACCATACCTTTGTTATGTATAAGCAGCCGCAGCAGCTCATACTCCTTGGGCGTCAGCTCGACTGCCGCCTGATCTACCTCAAGCCGATGAGCCATCGTATTGAGAATGGCCGTGCCGAACCGCAGGACATGCGACTCAGGCAGCACATGGCCCTCTACCCGTTTCATCAGCGCGTTCGCGCGGGCGATTAGCACCTTAGGGCTAAAAGGCTTGGTAACGTAGTCATCTGCTCCCAGCTCAAAGCCCAATATTTTATCATCATCACCGGATTTGGCGGTCAGCAAAATGATCGGCACCCCGGAACGGCTGCGAACCTGACGGCATACCTCCCAACCATCCAGCTCCGGCATCATAATATCGAGTATGATCAGGTCGGGCTGCACCGAATCAAACCAGATTAGCGCATCTTTTCCATTGCCTGCTTCATAGACTTCCCAATTATTCTGTTTAAAATAATCCGCAATGACTTCACGGATACGAATTTCATCCTCCACAAGAAGAACCCTTTTATTCAATCGACTTCCCTCTTTCGGTCATTCTAGGACATCAGCATACCAAAGAGATGTGTTCTTTATGTGTTCTTGGCACTTCTGATCAGCAGAATCTAGCTTGGATTAGGGCAAATTTGTCTTGGCTCAGACCATCTCATCTCCTATGATCCTACCCTATAATAAGAAGAGATACAAAAAGCGTTAACAGGAGGGTAATACATGACCAATCAGACCATTCAGTGGTTTTCCACTTCCAAAGCAAAAGCCTGGCAATCCCAATCTCATCATCTTAGCGAAACCCAAGAGCATGCCAACCTGACCATTACGGGGGAAACGCATCAGCTCGTCGAAGGCTTTGGCGGCTGTTTTAATGAACTGGGCTATGTGGCCTTGGACCATTTGGAGAGCAACGAACGGGAGCAGGTACTTCATTCTCTCTTCCACCCGGAGGGTGAGCATAAATTCACGATTTGCCGACTCCCTATTGGAGCCAGTGACTACGCGCTGGAATGGTACAGCCACAATGAAACGGATGGCGACGTGGAAATGAAGCACTTTTCCATCGAGCGTGATCAGCAGTATCTCATTCCTTTCATTCGGGAAGCATTGCAACTTAACCCGGACTTGAAGCTGTTCGCTTCACCCTGGAGCCCGCCGACATGGATGAAATCGCCCAAGGCTTACAATTATGGCACACTGCGCTGGGAAAAGGATATTTTGAAAGCGTATGCATTATACTTCGTCAAATTTGTGCAGGCTTACCGTGAGGCAGGCATTACGATTCATCAGATCCATGTTCAAAATGAAGTCATTGCCGATCAAAAATTCCCTTCCTGTGTATGGACCGGAGAACAGCTGCGTGAATTTATTCGCGATTACTTGGGCCCCGCCTTCGAGAAACACGGACTAGATACGGAAATTTGGCTAGGTACCATTAACGCCCCCGATCCGTGGGAAGAATTAATGAAGAAGACTTCGACCGGATTCGATGAATATGCCCATACCGTGCTGAGTGACCCGGAGGCCTACAAATATATTAAGGGCGTGGGCTATCAGTGGGCAGGCAAAAACGCCATCCAGCGCACCGTAGCCAGCTATCCCGAGCTTCGTTACATGCAGACAGAAAATGAGTGCGGGAACGGAGAAAATTCGTGGGACTACGCCAAATATGTATATAACCTGTACCAGCACTACTTTACCAATGGCGTGAATGCTTATATTTACTGGAACATGGTTTTGGAGCCGAAAGGCAAGAGCACATGGGGATGGGAGCAAAATTCGATGATCACCGTTGATCCGGCGGATCGTAAGCGTACCCTGAACCCGGAATATTACGTGATGAAGCACTTTTCTCATTTTGTATTGCCGGGTGCGAGACGCATTGGACTCCATGGATCATGGACGGGAAATGCCGTTGCTTTCCGCAATGCTGACGGACAAACGGTAGTGGTCATTGCCAATCCGTTCCACGAATCGCGTGTGCTGAATCTGTCCGCTGGAGAGGCTACACATCATTTCGAGCTGGAGCCGGAATCATTTAACACCATCGTCATTCCTTCTTAACCGTCGCAGGCTTCTCAGCTGTTCGTGCAGCATCACGTGTCACTGTCCGGTCCGTCCGTATCCAAAAGTATGGTTAGTTTCCAAAATGGATGTATCCACTTTTGCGTATAGTAGCCATAAATAGTATACTTGGAGTAACTACGGACAGGAGGTCGATGAACATCACTACTGTAAAAGACCGGATTGATTTGAAGCTGATTAATTGTGATAAGGAATTGACCCTCGCCGTCATCGGCGGGAAATGGAAGCTGATTATTTTGTGGCATCTCGGCTTGGAAGGCACCAAGCGGTTCGGTGAACTGAAAAAGCTGATCCCCCACATTACGCAAAAAATGCTGACCAACCAGCTGCGCGAGCTGGAGGAGGATAAACTCATTCTTCGTAAGGTCTATCCTGTCGTCCCTCCGCATGTGGAATACTCACTGACCGAGCATGGCGAAAGCCTGATTCCGGTACTGAGAGCGATGTACGATTGGGGATCAAACTACCGCGAGAACGTGATTTGGAAAGAAGAAGAAGCGATTCAGGACGTAACGCCCGTTTAATCAGCTTAACTATACATTTTCGTGATGAAGACAATCCTGGGATGGGATATCCGGGGTTGTCTTTTTTCATTCTTAATCTTTTTCTGAATGAGCAGCTCCACTTGCTTCTTCCAGAGAATGAATGAGAAGTCTATGATCGATCGGTGACGACATGACAATCAGGCTCGTGTAGGTTCCATACTTATCGCACTGGTTACTAAACTCTTCTAGGGTGCGCGTCGAGTTGGTCACTACTTTTAATAAATAACTGTGATCTCCGCTTATACGGTGGCACTCGGCAACATGTGGAGATGTATGGACAAAATCAAGAAATGCATGGCAATCTCTAGTCCGAAACAATATATAGGCTGCCGTATCCTTTCCTATTTTTTCAGGAGAGATGATAGTGCGATACTCCTTGATAATCCCCTTTTCTTCCATTCGTTTAACTCGTTCTGTTACAGCAGGTTGGGACAAACCCACGCATTTTCCTAGTTCCGTCATTGAAATTCTTGCCTGACTTTGAAGATAAAAGAGGATTTGTTTGTCTACATGATCCACTTTAAATGCCCTCCTTTAAATTTAATGTTTTTATGAGAAATTCATTTAATTACTTTGTTTCATCATCATAATGGATTGATTGTGCTATGTAAAATGAATGATTTAGATTATATAATAAAACTCACATCGATAAGGTGAAACATGAAAAGATAGAAAGGATGGCTGCCCTTGAGTAAATATGTTTTAAATAAGGCAGGAACAGTAGCAGATTTAGAAGTACATATTGAAGAGGCTATTGATCGTACAATTGACGAAAAAAGGCTGGTTGGTGCTGGTGTACAAGTTGCGCTTAATGAGGCGCAATATTATAGTTGCGCTGCCGGATGTCCAGACCGTGAACAAAAGTCTGGGGGGACCTCTCAGTGAGCCTATCCTTCTCCTGCAAAAATATAATTGCATTGGCTGCTATATGTTTGTCCGCATTGATGTTCGGCCTCGAAATTTCCAGTGTGCCAGTGATACTGCCAACTCTGGAAAAAGTATTGCATGGCGATCTTAAGGATATGCAATGGATTATGAACGCTTACACCATTGCATGTGCCACAGTTCTGATGGCTGTTGGAACGCTGGCTGACCGGTATGGAAGGAGGCGTATTTTCATTATCAGCCTCGTCCTGTTCGGTATTACATCCTTGATTTGTGGCTTGGCGCAAAGCACATCGGTTCTGATCATCAGTCGGTTTCTTCAAGGGGTGGGTGCTGGTGCGATGCAGATTTGCCAGATAGCAATTCTTTCACATCGGTTTCAGGAAGGACAGGAACGCAGCAAAGCCTTTGGCATATGGGGGATCGTGTTCGGTATCGGCCTCGGTTTTGGACCTATCATCGGCGGCATGATCGTGGCCGTGTTGAACTGGCATTGGGTTTTCCTGGTCCACGTTCCGTTGACCATCCTCACTTTGATTCTTGTTTTCGGTGGCATAGAGGAGTCCAGAGATCCGCAGGTGAAAAAGCTGGACATTATCGGCATCATCACGCTTTCGTTGACAGTTTTTGGCCTTGCATACTTTATCACGCAAGGGCCGGAACTCGGCTTTACCAGCAGAGCATCCATCAGCATCCTTATTGCAGTAGCAATAAGTTTCATTATTTTTCTATTTGCGGAAAAGCTCAGCGCCCATCCGATGTTTGACTTTTCCGTATTCAAGATACGTAATTTCTCTGGCGCTCTCCTTGGCTCCATCGGCATGAACTTCAGTTTCTGGCCGTTCATGATCTATCTGCCGATCTATTTCCAGAGTGGCCTGGGTTACGGCATCGTAGCCGCCGGGCTGTCTCTCTTGGCTTATGCGCTGCCCACCTTGGTAATTCCGCCTCTGGCAGAGCGTTTTTCGCTCCGCTATCAGCCGCGCATAGTCATTCCATCAGGTATGTTCATCCTCGGTATGGGCTTCATTTTGATGAAATATGGCAGCGGCAGCGATCACGCCAGTTGGTTGACCATGCTCCCTGGCTCCTTGTTGGCTGGTATTGGGCTTGGCTTAACCAACACGCCTGTGACCAACACGACCACCGGCTCTGTTCCGAGTGCCCGTGCAGGCATGGCTTCCGGTATAGATATGAGTGCCAGATTGATCAGTCTAGCCATCAACATCGCTGTGATGGGATTCATCTTGCAGGAAGGTATTCTGTCTTATTTGAAGGGTGCCCTTTCCGGGACTTTCAATGCAGTACAATTGAGGTCTGTAGCCGAAAAAATAGCCGCCGGAAATACTGTATCTCTCAAGCAGAGTTTGCCAGAACTCTCCTCTCTGGATGCGTCTGGAGCCGTCGTCCATGCAGCGCTTGTGCACGGCTTTGGCTTGATAATGCTCTACGGCGGTATTGGTGTCTGGGTTCTAGCAGCAATCAGTTTTATGATTTTTAGACCTAAGAGAGCATAAAGACAATCCCGGGGATATCCGGGGTTCTCTTTTTTTCAATATAAAGGACTATCGGCAAGATAATAAAAGAAACGGATGCAAGTATCCGCTTTCATGAGTATTAAAAGTCGGTTTTCGTTACTCATCCTCATTTTAAGCCCTTGTTTGTGATTATGAGCTGCCTGAAATCAAAGGAAGCTTCGACCTCGTCCGATGGGCTTCCGTGTTCACCTTGCTCAAGGGTCTATCCTTTACCGAGGCTCACCAATATATTCAGTACCACGCTGACAACTGGGGACATGTCAAAGCAGTGCTGGCTCTGTCCGCCTTATCCGACCTGACCACCCACGTGAACCTGCAAAGTCTCTCTCCTGCAACGCCCATCGTAAAACCACGGATTAGCCGTTCTTATCTGATCGAGCATGGTCTGGTCTACTATTCATTCTAAATCCCGCTCACAGATTAATCCCTACCCTTCTCCAATTAGCACAAAAAAGCCTGAGACTGCTTATCACAGACCCAGGCTTTACACCCATCAGCAAATGTTTGATTATGCTTGCAGCTTACCTGCACGAATATCGTCTGTCATACCTGCGTATGGCGCTTGAGAAATCAATTTTTCGTTGTTTACACCCGCATTTTCAATGAATGTAATATCTGCAAATTCAGGGACAACATATTTAGGATAGGTTTCGTATTTTTCACGCGATTCTTCCATCAGCGGAATAAAATCGTTCTGATAGCGTACAGTGATTTCCGGATGCTCATGAACCCATTTAGGGAAGAAAATAATGCCGTGCATCCGTTTTTCCTCTGGCATAAAGTTCAGGGATACGTCTGTACCTGTCGGTTCAGTCCAAGATACTTTGTACACATTCTCCACCAGCTTCACCAAGTTGACCTTCTGGTCACGAACCCAACGTCCGCCTACCATGCCGCTATGAATGCGATAGTCGATGGTATCTTCATTTTTAATATATATTTCGTATTCCCAACCATTCTCGTAGGTGTAAATCATGTGACTGCCGATAAACTTGTCCATCTTGCATCCTTCTTTCTGTATTATGAGTTTTCATGAATTGAACATCATGCTGAAAATAATAAGTATTGAATTTTAAACATGTAAACTCAAACATGTTTTTGATTACATATAAATTGTAGCACTGTGGTATACTAATGTCAAATACCGCATTGCGAGGAGAGCTACGTTGAAACGTACATTAAAATATGCCATTCTGGGCCTAATTCACAAAGAGGAAATGAGCGGCTACGATATTACGAGCCAATTCAAGAAGGAAATCGGGCAATTTTGGAGCGCCAAGCACAGTCAGATTTATCCTGAGCTCAAAAGGCTGACCGAAGAGGAGTTAATCGAATATCGCACCTCGATTACAGGAGCCAAGCTGGAAAAGAAGCTGTACTGCATCACGCCCAAGGGAACCCGGGAGCTGACCGAATGGCTGCTGAGTCCCAAAGATTTACCGGAAACGGAAAAGGATGAATTCATGCTTATGCTGTATTTTTCATCAGCGATCTCGAAGGAAGAAAACAAACGATTGTTCGAGGACCAGATTACCAAACGTAAAGAGAAGCTGGAGTATTTATACCAAAGTAAGACCGCACTCCGACTGCTGGACGAAAACCTTCAATCTCCCGGCTCTGAACAATTCGGACATTATCTGGTGCTGAGCCGTGCCATTAATCGGGAAGAAAGCTATGTTTCGTGGCTGGAAGATACGCTCCCGTTGTTTGATTAGGCTTCAATATGAAAAAGTGACATGAAATATAAAAGCCTTTAACACCACGAAAATGGATGGTGTTAAAGGCTTTTTGGTAACACATCAAAATGATATTTTTAGTCTGCCGTGGTATTGGAGGCTCCATAATCCTCAATTTGAATATCCGTGCTGAAGGTCACCGGAATGGTACTAAAGGTCTTGTCCCAATCTCCTTTGACCTTACGCCATACCTGAGGATTCTGAATCCGCAGTGCTTCTCCGAAACCTCCGACATCTGCCTGTAGCCTATGCATTTTCGTCAACGTTTTTTCGGCTGTGGTATTGGCTTCTTCCTGCAAGATATTCTCTACTCGTGAAAATAGACGGTTTTTTGAAAAATCCTGACCCGGATTGAGGTTTTCCGAAATACGACCTGTCGATGTCATGTGAACATGAAAAGAGATGTCGTTGCCATGAACGGTAGCCTTGATCCGTCTTTTGACAGAATTGATCTCATACACGATACTTCTCCCTGTTTTAGGGTTTATGTATTTCAGGGTACCTCCATCCACTTCACCTTTCATCCACATCAGACCTTCAACCTCAGACTCGTTTAGAAGACCGATGTATTTTTGCGTCTTTCCCTGAATGACTCCCGCACCCGCAAGCTTTACTTCTTTCTCTGTGGTAATCACATTGGGTAATAAAAAGCTGCTGTGGGACTTCATCGGCCCAATGACTTTAACCAGAGACATGGGCTTGATCATTCGCGCATTCCGTTTACGGTTGATAAAGACATCCTTCAATATAAAGGCTGGTGTCTCTCCGGGGATTTTTTCCTCAAGCGCATCACCCGCTTTCTCTGTACTGATCAGCAGTTGAACGCTCGGCCTGATATCATTATCCCCTGCAAAAAAGTCCAGCAGCTCGTACATAGGAAGCTTTTGTAGCAGACTGGAACTGATAATGATCGTCTTCAAGTGAAACCCGATGGCAGGACGATTGGAACGTAATGAAACTTCACGCAGCATTTCAAGAAGAGAATCCCCCGTTTCAGTCATGTTGTAAAAGGTTTTATTTTGTGCAGGGGCACCTCCAGAGCCTTTACCTCTTTCAGGGAGCAGAAATTGAAAAGTTCCTTTAATTAGAATTTTCTTCGGATAGTATCCTCCTTCCCGTTCAATATACGCTTCCTGCGGAGATACTTGTCCTACATCCAGCGCGATGCCCGTCTCCAGATTCAGATCCTCCACCGGTCTACTGCTCCAACAGCCAGTTAGCAAACAACATATCAGAAGAAATGCTATTCCGAAAAAAACGATGCGCAAATTCTTCATCATCGGAGTCTCCTCCAGCGTGAAATAAGCAGTAGCAGCAAGGGTAACAAACCGTATAAAAGGATAGCCGCGTCACCGATCATCGTGCCTAGCGAAAACAACTCATTAATATTTTTGGGAATTCGGGACAGAACGTATACAATTGCGAGAACAATGAGTAGCATTTTGGTATACGATGTATTAAAAATTTGGGAGAGGCCAAGCGTACCACAGTAGAAGGCGATACTGAACGTAGCAAAAATCTGCATGATCCAGATGGACAGTAACAGGGACTCAAAACGTTCAAATACAAGAAAATCCACTTCAAAGCTGCGGGCCAGGTCCAGAAATGGCCACGTCCGAGTCACCACACCTTCCACCGAAAAAGCACCGATACACATGATCACAGCAGTCGTATAAAACAGCACCGTGATCCCGAAGCCCCAACCAATCACCCTCATTGCTTTCTCGGGCTTTTCCATACAACAAATAATGATGAGCAGGCACTCACTACCTGTAAACGTCAGACTTGTAGACTTTATGGCTTTGATGACTGGTTTTAGCCCTTCCGACAATACAGGGCGCAAATTGTTTAGTTCAAAAATATTAAAGCTCAGCAGACAGATGATCAAAAAGATAAACGCTGTAATGGGTAAAATAATTTGGCACACCTTACCTATCGCTCCTATGCGGCCCATGCACAGATATAGCGACACCCACATAAACGGTGCTGAAATAGCCCATGCAGGCGTTCCCTCAAGCAGAAAAAACGATGTTACTTCTTCCACAGAGCGAATTTCAAATGCACACAAAGCTACAAAATAAATCACGACTAGCATACCAATGATTTTGCCGATCGCTTTCCCCGTAATCTGCTGTACATACTGGTAGAAGGTTTTTTGGGGAAAGGTCTGGCTCAATTTCACGATAATCCAGCCAGCCAGAAAAGCTACGCATCCTCCCAGGATCACGGAGATCCATACATCAGGAGTCTTGGAAGCCTTAACTGCCACCCGAGGAAGCGTAAGCAGACCTGCTGCCATGGTAAAGCCGACAAGAATCCCTGTCGTCTGCAACGTTGTAAGTTTATCCTCCCCCAGTTTTTTCATATCGTTGTGGCTCCCTCCTTTCCTAAATAACTAGCCTTTCCGCTTGGGTTGTTTGGGATTTAGCAGACGGGGTCTGCGTTTCATAAAATGTAACGGCGCCCGAATCATGTAATCCTTCCAGTCCCTCAACGAACGCGGAGATGTCAAACTAAGATAAGACAATCCAAAGCTTTTTAACTTAGCCATATGGATAACCAACAGCAGGAAAAACAGAATTACACCATACAAACCGAATATGGATGCAACAAACATCCCCGCAAAGCGAAGCATACGCATCGAAATCCCGGAACTGTACACAGGTGTGGCAAACGAAGAAATCGCCGTAACTGCCACAACAATGACTAAAATGGGACTTACAATTCCGGCATTAACCGCAGCCTGTCCAATAATCAGACCGCCGACAATACCCATAGCAGGCCCAATAGGTTTGGGCAGACGCAATCCTGCTTCACGCAGAATTTCAATGGAGGTTTCCATAATCAGCGCCTCGATCAATGTAGAGAAAGGTACACCTTGTCTTGCGCTGACGATAGAAATGACCAGCATGGTGGGAATAAGCCCGGGATGAAACGAGATAAAGGAAATATAGAGAGCAGGCGCGAACAGGGAGATAGCAGTTGCCATAAAACGCAGCAACCGAATCAGGGAACCCGATAGCCATCGCTCATAGTAATCCTCAGGCGACTGGAGCATCATATCGTAGGTTACAGGCATAAGGAGGGCGAACGGAGTACCATCCAACATCACAGCTACACGTCCCTCCAACAGAGCTGCCATCACCCTGTCAGGTCTCTCCGTATTTTGAATTTGCATAAAAGGACTAAGAAAATTATCCTCAATGAGCTGCTCCACATAGCCTGACTCCATGACTTCATCTACATCAATGGTTTTGATCCGCCGTTTAACCTCCTCTACCAGCTCAGAATTAGCAATGTCCCTGAAATAGGCAACCATCAGTTGCTTTTGCACCCTTTTACCGACCTTGAAGGAGTGCATGGCCAGTTCGGTACTTTCTCCGTGTCTGCGCAATAACGCCGTATTATCGCTGAGCACCTCTGTGAAGCCAATCCGTGGACCTCGCAATACCGATTCTGATAATGGTTCCTCCACTCCGCGAGTTTTACCCTTGGATGAACCCAGAATAAGTACACCTGAAGTACCCTCGATCAAGAGTACGATAGAGCCGAACAAAACCTTCTGCAAAGAATATTTCACATCCTGCGTATGCTCTGTCTCCACTACAAGCATAACTTGACGGATAACCATATCCCGGAGTGCATCGCCTTGCGGTATTTCTTCCTCTTGGTCTGAGCTTCCCCAATCCAGCAGTGGCTTGATTATATTTTGGTCCATGCTGGTCTTGTCCGTTAAGCCATCTACACAAAACAGACTTACCCTGACCTGTAAATGATCCAGAAAAATAGACTTTTGATTAACATCCGCCATATCCATTATGGCTTGTCTCATCTTCGTTACATTCGCCTCATAATCCTCAGAATAGCTTTCGTCCTCATTCTTACTAACATTCGGATCCTTGCTTTCAGAAGGATCGCGAGCATCTTGCTCTGCAGGGTCGCGTTCTTCAAGCAGCTCTATTCGTTCCTTGCGTCTGCTTTCTCTGCCGTCGACCGTTTTAATTTGTCGAACCGCCAACAAGATGAGTAAAGGTACAATGGACAAAAAGATAGCCTGTACTAACACTGTCCATTTGGGCATATGAGTTACAATTGCCTGCCACATGTCCCTTCCCCCTTCGCCTTCATCCGATTTGTATATATATTTACCGGGATTAGAAAAAAAATGCATGAGCATTGATCCGCACCTCACCATCAGATGCACATTCGAGACATAACAAGGGATATTCCCTTTAAGGAATACTTACTTGGTGGGATAAAATTATTGTCTAATAAAAGGAATAAAACGGTTAATTTGATGGTTATCTAGCGATGTCAAAAGCCAAAATTCATGATAGTATCATTTCAGTCCGTGACTAATCTCACAAATTCGTTGGATTTGTTGTCCATTATTTGAATCTGAAAAGGGGTTGTAGGTATGAAGAAACATTTTTGGAAAAAAGCAGCTGTATTGAGTTTGTTAGCGGTCATTTTGTTAGGGGGAACGGCCATCAGTCCCAAACAGGCACACGCAGGGTATGAGCCTTATATTGGGGAAGTTACGATGTATCCTTACATGTTCGCTCCTAGGGGATGGTTAAAATGCGAGGGTCAGCTCTTGAGCATTAGTCAGAATACTGCATTATTCAGTCTGCTGGGCACTAATTTTGGCGGCGATGGAATGAACACATTTGCATTACCCGACTTGCGCGGGGCTTCCCCAATGCCGAATGTAGACTACTATATCGCAACCGAAGGGGTGTACCCATCCCGCCCTTAATGAATGTGTTCATCGATGGGCTAATTAATGAAGAAGAGGTGATGGCGTGCTCGAAGGCAATAACTTCACACGCAACAAATTGAAACCCTATCGCTTGCTGGTTCCATTGCTGCCTTTCCTCGGCGGAGCAGCTTTGCTCATTGGGACGAATGAAGCCAATGCTGCTGGTTGGGAAAATGTAGTACTTAACAAACCAGCCACATCAAGCGGCTATAGTCAGCCATATGAACCCGGCAAAGCAGTCGACGGTTCCTATGAACCGACAAGTCGCTGGTATCAAGCAAGCAACGGTGAAAAATGGATTCAGGTAGATCTGAGAGACTGGTATATCGTAGATCGATATGGTGTAGCAGGTATGGGAATCCTTTATGGGTGGCAAGATCAACGTGATCCATATAGTTTCCGATTGCAAACGAGCAGTGACGGAAGTAATTGGGTGACTGTTGATGCCGTTCAGAATAATGGGAGCTCTAATTTTGAAAAGAGCATTGCTCCTGTAACTACACGGTACTTGCGATTATATATTGATCAAGGAAATGCGAGAAACAATCAATGGGCTTCCATCATGGAATTCGCAGCTTATGGGGAGCGATTACCCGTTCCACAGGCTCCGGGTCATTTTACAGGAACCAAAAATGGAAATACAGTGGAGTTAAGCTGGGATGCCGTTCCTTATGCAACTTCATACAAAGTCATACGAGATAGTGTAACGCTCTATACAGGTAACTTAACCCAATTCATAGACACTTCAGCATTGCCGCCAGGTGAAGCCCTTTACACTGTTCAGGCTGTAAATGCTAAGGGGGAGAGCACTCCCTCAGAGGTTAAAGTGAACATACTTACCGATGCCGAGAGAGTTGCACAGGCAAAAGCCGCTCTTGCTTTAGGCTTCGCACCTGGAGATACAGCTGATTTGGTATCCCAAAAGCTGACGCTGCCACTCGCTGGGTTGAATGATACGACAGTGGGCTGGAGTTCAGATACCCCTGATGTCATCACCAATGAGGGGACTGTCACACGCCCGCGCTACGATTCGGGTGATCGGAAAGTAAAGCTGACCGCGACGATTACAAAGGGAACCGCTTCGGATACCCAAACTTTTGAGGTTACCGTATTGAAGGTAGCCGCACAAGATACACTGGATCAGGCAGCAGATAGCCTGTCACTGGGCGATTTGTCTGCGGTGAAAGAAAATTTGTCTCTTCCTCTGTCCGGCTATGGTGGTGTCCAGATCGAATGGTCCTCTGCCAATCCACTTGTTATCGCACCAGATGGAACACTTAGCAGACCCTCCTATATTAATGGAAATACAGATGTTACCCTGACGGCTGTCCTGCATCTCGAAGGCTTAACGAAAACAAAGAATTTCACTGCACATGTGCTCAGTCTGCCGATGAACGATATTGAAGCCGTAAACGCAGCTTACACGGCACTTGATGTACCTGTAACCACCGTAACCGGGGACGTATATTTGCCGAAAGAAGGTTTGAACGGCGTTCAGGTGTCATGGACTTCGAATCACCCCGAGTTCCTGGATCACACCGGTCATGTCACGTTCCCGAGCTATGTACAGGGTGATCAGACTATTACGCTGGAAGCTGTTCTGGCAAGAGGCGGAGCGGAGCTTCGCAAAACATTTAGCCTGCTCGTGCCTTCACTGCCCGTAAGCGCTGATGAAGCTGTGAATTTGGCAGCAGATACTCTGAAACTGGATTACCCGCAGGGGATTAAGGATTCCATCACTCTGCCCAATGCAGGAGCATTTGACACACGTATTGATTGGTCCTCGGATCAACCGGACGTTCTCAGCAACACGGGTCAGGTGAATCGGCCGAAGTTTATAGACGGTGATGTAAATGTACAATTAATAGCAACTATATCCAAAGGCCCAACCTCTGTACAAAGAACATTCATAATCACAGTATTGAAGGCGTTACCGAATACACCCTATGTACGTTTGAACGGCAACAACCCGATCATTCTGGAAGCTGGCAGCACCTTCACCGATCCGGGAGCCAGCGTGCTGGACAGCGTATATGGTAATATTCTGGTATCGGATCTGTCAGGTATCGGCAACGTGGATACGAATGCGCCTAGTGTATATGTATTGAACTATGCTTATAGCGATCAATCTGGTTGGTCGGCTGAGCCAGCCGAACGTCACATAAACGTGCTCCCCCGTGCTATTGAAGCCGCAGCAGGCAATGACGCTACCGCCTCGGTGATCGTTACAGGCGCTTGGCCGGGCGCACGGCTTGAACTGTACAATGCCCAGCAGGAGCTGATTGCGCAAGGAACCGCTTCTGGAGAAGGGAAATATGTATTTACACCTGTTCCTGAAGGAGTCAGCTACTACGTGCTACAGATCGTGAATAGTATGGAAAGTGCTCCCTCCAGATTAGTGTATGCACAGGGATTAACCGCCCAACGTGTAGCCGATTCCATCACAAGCCTGGCAGCACCTGCCGCCAGTAATACCCTGCTCAAGCTGCCTGCTGTGCCCGAGGGCTTCCGCCTGACCATCAGCAGTAGTAGCCAGCCGGATATTATCCGTACAGATGGAGCTATCTTCCCGGCAGCAACCCAAACGACGGTTGCTGTAATACTGGAGGTCACCAAGGTAAGCGACGGTTCTCACGCCCTGACACAACAAATCGAAGTAACCGTTCCTGCTAAGGTCATTGTAGACACGGGCAATTCTAATAAAAAAGACCGAGACGAGGACTACAACAACTCTCTTATTCAACTGCAACCCGGATTTTCCGAACAGGGAAAAGCCATCATCTATACTCCTTCTGCGGCGTTTCTGGATGGACAAATCACTCAGGCCCGCATGGAAGGCAAGGCTTACGCAGATATACAACTAGAGCAGGAAAAGGATACCAGCCGTGTTGTTCTTCCCTATTCTTCGCTGAATAAATGGGATAAAGTCGGGGCCGCGGTCATATCCCAATATGGAACACTGATGCTATCCAGTGATGCCTTAACCCGTATGTTCTCGGGTCAGCAGGACGTTGCATTGTCATTCCAGCAGGCAGATGCACAGCGTACACAGCAGATCCGCGATTGGGCCGGACAACAACCCAATCTGAAGCTGATCGGTGCGTCTGTGGAAATCAAGGCTAACGTTACAGGCACATCGCATATCGTTCTGCCACTGGATGCCGAATCCATCCGTGAATTGCAGGGCAAGGAACCCCAGTTTTCTATTCTCGTTATTCATGACAATGGAGAGCAGGAGATTCTGAAAGGTACGGCAGTGAGGGATTCCAAAGGAAATCTGTCGGCTGTGGGTTTCGATACGACCCGGTTTAGTACCTTTGCGATTGCTGTCTCTACTGATACAAAGTCTCCATCCGATAATACAAACGCTCAGGACAGCACAACAAATTCAGCGGATTCGCAAGACACAGCTCCGGTATGGCCGGATGTCCAAGGCCATTGGGCGGCGAAGTCCCTGCAATCGCTGGCAGCCAAAGGCTGGATACAAGGCTACAAAGATGGCAACATGCGTCCAGAGCGTGCGGTAAGCCGCGCAGAATTTGTATCCATACTGACCCGAGCGTTGGGAACCACTGTACATGAGAGTGTGTCTACCTCATTTACAGATATGAATGGGCACTGGGCTGCATCAGCCGTGGATGCCGCTCATCGCCAGGGATGGATCGAAGGGTTAAATGCTCAGACATTCGGCCCCGATGAACGTCTTACCCGTGAACAGGCGATGGTGATCCTGTCACATGCGATAGCGGATAAGGCATCGGCTTCAGGCACGGCCAAATTGCAATCCTATAAGGATGAGCAGCAGATCGCTTCCTGGGCTTCCTCCGCCTTCGAAAAGGCTGTTTCCTCCAGTTGGATCAGCGGATATCCTGATGGAACGCTCAAACCAAAGGCAGCCATTAGCAGAGGCGAGATGGCTGAACTACTGGTACGTATTTTCAAATAAGACTGATTAAGTACCTAATGAATTTAGATATATTAGTGGAGTATAAGCAAAACAGCGCGGTTTCCGAGTTATTCGGAGACCGCGCTTTGTTTGTGAATGATATGGACTAACCTTGCGTATCAATTAAGATTTTAGATTGACGCTTGTCTGAAATTAAAAGCTCCAAACCATCCTCTACGATACGATCCAGCGTTATTTTTTGAGTAATGACCTTCTTAATATCCAGTCTGCCTGCCGCAATCATAGCAATGACTTCAGGGAAGATATGCCGATAGGCGATTGAGGTTCGAATGGATACTTCTTTGATCAGGATGCTGTTCACATCCAAAGTCACCGGTTTCGCGTATGCTGCGACAACGACCAATTGTCCTCCTTTTTTCAGCACCTCCAACCCGCTCGTAAACGTAGCCTGTACGCCTGCCGCTTCATAAGCAATATCAACCCCGTATTCATGCAAGGAGAGTATTTGGGCAGTCACATCTTCATTGGCACTGTTAATCACAACGGTTGCCCCTACCTCAAGAGCCTTCTCCAGTCTTTCCGAGGAAATATCCACGGCTATAATTTCCGCAGCACCCGCCGATTTGGCGGCAATAATCGTTAGAATACCGATGGGGCCGGCTCCAAAGACAACCACGCTATTCCCGATCTTCAACTGACTTTCCCGAACGGCATGAACTGCTACAGCAGTTGGCTCAATAAGGGCTCCTTCCTCAAGAGACACGGAGTCAGGAAGCTTATGCGCCTGATGCGCTTCAACCAGAGCGAACTCAGCAAAGCCTCCGTCACCTTGAAGACCTATAAATCCGAAATTATTTGCCAGGTTATACTTCCCTTGCTGTACATAATAATCATCCTGTGAGTACACAATCGGCTCAACCGCCACCCGATCTCCGGGCAAAAGATGGGCTACGCCTTCTCCCACCTCAGTAATCACTCCAGCAAATTCGTGCCCCAGCACCAGTGGAAGTCCGCGCTTGGTAAGAGGATGTGGTGTTTCAGATACACCTACCCCGTGATGATACGCATGGAGATCACTTCCACAAATTCCGGCCCATTCAACTTTGACCTTGACCTTGCCAGGCTGTATGCCAGGCTCTTGGACCTCTTCAACACGTACATCCTTGGTTCCATAAATTACGGCTGCTTTCATGATGTCACTCCTTTAAGCGCTTTCAAATTTTATGTCATTGTTATTTTACTCTTCTTGAGAAGTTAATTAAAATTAATTATAATTACTTTTAATTAAGTAACACTTATATGTGGGGTGAATGTTGTTTTGAACTTGGAACAATTAACTTATGTTGTAGAGGTCGATAAAGTAAAATCACTCTCCGAGGCAGCTCTACGTCTGCATGTGTCTCAATCAGCCATCAGTCAGGCCATAACCGCTCTCGAAAAAGAACTTGGACTCAAGCTGTTCAACCGTTCAAGATCCGGTACAACCTCCACGGAAGAAGGCCAGCTATTTATTAAGAAAGCTTTTGAAGCAACGAAAATCATTCAAGAAATGCTGCTGGAATCGGAAAATCGCAAGCACGCCTTAAGTGGTTTACTGCGTTTGGGCACTATGCCTGCGGAAATGGCGACACTGGTCAACGTTATTGTCTCACTAAAGAAGGAGCATCCGGAAGTTCACATTGAGATCACGGAGCAAGGCTCTCTAAAGACCCTTCAACTGGTGCGGCAAGGTAAAATTGATCTGGGCATGATTGCTCTACCCGAGGATTTACTACAGCAGGAGGCTCTACCCTTCGATACTCTCTACCAAGGCAAAATGATGGTTGTTGCCGGACGGAACTCTCCGCTGGCTTCACAGAAATCTATTCCCCCTGAGGAAATGAGAGCCTATTCCTTTGTTTTATATAAGGATGACTATATCGATATGTTTATCAGAGACTTTACCGAGCAGTTTGGTGAGGTGAATATTTTGTTCAAGACGAACTCGGATAGTGCAATTCAGAGCGCTATATTAGAAGGACTGGCTATTTCGATAGGTCACGATTATTCCTTTCAAAAGGCGACCATGGAGCGGGGCCAATCCGTCCATCTATTGGAAATTGAGCGCTTTGCGCAGCAGCCTGTTCATTTTGGTTGGATCAGATCGGCTAACAGCTCGCGTTCCGCAATTAACGAATATTTTATACAGCGTTACAAGTTGGAAGCCCGGTTTGGAAATACAGAAAATCGATATTAAAGCTTATGTACAAGCCTCCAATAATAATTCTTGTGTGGTGATTCACCCTTTTCGCTTCAGTAAATATATTGTTAATATCTGCGAAACGGGGCGATGATCCACCTGTCACCTCTACAGTAGGGAGAAATGTGAAGGAGGAGATATTTGAACATGAAACACAGAAAACCGTTCAGGTTCAGTGGTGCTTCAAAAAAAGACGAGGACTGCAAACCACCTAAAATTAGCAGAGAAACGGAAGAACTTCTCAAACTGATTAAGGAATTAGTCGCCATCATCCCGCTCGTTTTCGCAAACCCGTCTGTGGCTAATGTAACTTCATTGCAACAGATTTTACAGCGATTATTAGCTCTCGCAAATAAATTGAGACTTAGAGGCTCGGCTAAGACAGATTTATTAGCGGCGTTGGAACTGGCTATCGTGGCGTCGGAAGCCACTCTTTTCTCCCCGATCGGTGTTGGAACGACACTGCAACAACTGCTGGAAGTCTTATTGTCTATTATTTTGCAGGAACCCCTTGATCCTGCTCTTAAAGACAGTTTGATCAGTGCAATCAGAAATGCCGAAACGGCTATCAGTATTGCGTTGGGTGGCACGGCAGGAACCCCCGGTCCACAAGGGCCCGCTGGGCCTGCTGGTCCGGGCGGTGCTCCAGGACCTGTCGGTGGACCAGGGCCGGTGGGTGCGGCAGGACCAGCAGGTCCAGTTGGACCTGCTGGTCCTGTCGGACCTGTCGGGGCTGCCGGACCTGTTGGAGCCGCCGGACCTGTTGGAGCCGCCGGACCTATCGGCGCCGCTGGGCCAGTAGGCGCCGCCGGGGCTGCTGGAGCCACCGGGGCTACAGGAGCTACAGGCGCGGCAGGACCTGCCGGGGGGGCTACCGGGGCCACGGGCGCCGTTGGAGCCACAGGCGCTACGGGCGCAGCGGGGGTCGCTGGGGCTACAGGAACTACGGGCACGGCGGGCGCTGTCGGAGCTACCGGGGCCACGGGCACGGCGGGGGCCATTGGAGCTACCGGGGCCACAGGCACGGCGGGGGCCGTCGGAGCTACCGGGGCCACAGGCACGGCGGGCGCTGTCGGAGCTACCGGGGCCACGGGTACAGCAGGGGTTACTGGAGCCACCGGTTCGGGGGCAATCATTCCATTTGCTTCGGGTGGACCAGCAATTTTGACAACCATTGTCGGCGGGCTGGTTGGAACCACAAGTTTGATCGGCTTCGGAAGCTCGGCAACAGGCATTAGCCTTGTGGGTGGAACCATTGACCTGACAGGCACACTTGCAGGGCCACTGATTAACTTTGCTTTTTCTGTACCACGGGATGGCGTAATTACATCCATCGCTGGATATTTCAGTACAACAGCTGCGCTAACTCTCGTTGGATCAACCGCGACGATTACTGCCCAGTTGTTTAGTTCGACTACACCTGATAACACCTTTACAGCGGTCCCTGGGGCTACCGTTACATTAGCTCCACCACTGACTGGCATCATTGCCTTGGGTACCATTTCCAATGGCATCACTACCGGATTGGCTATACCAGTAACCGCGCAGACTCGTCTGCTCCTTGTCTTCTCTGCAACAGCTACGGGACTCTCCCTCGTAAACACCGTCGTGGGTTATGCGAGCGCAGGCATTACCATCACCTGATCCAAGACGAAAAGGGCTCAGCAGGACTTGTTCCTGCCGAGCCCTTTTCTTATTTGCATTAAAGTGATATTTTCACTTCTTCTCCATCTTCCCGAATGGTGAATGTTTTAATTTGTCCGTGATCAGGCTCTTGAACGATACCCGTCTCCAAATCAATCTTCCAATCACATAGCGGGTCATAAATGTAATGACCGGATACCATCGCTTCGGTAAGCGGCCCCCCTTTAGGATGCGGGCTGGAATTTTCAACAGCGTAAAGCTTGTTCTCCGAAGTGCGGAAAACTGCGATTTCGTTATCATCCAACCGGATCGTCCGCCCAATTCTATTTGGAAAATCCTTACTGTGACCGACGATAAGCCACTCAGCATGTTTGATCATTCGCTTGATTGCTCCCTTCTCCAGGCATGATTTAAATACATTCACACAACAGACGGTGTAACTACTTCAAATAAATTTTTGCGCGAATCGGCATCGTTGATGATCTTTCTCCATGGGTCTTCAACCTGTTGCAGTGCAAATTCGATCCGTTCTATTAAAGCTTTGCGATGATCTACATCGTGAACGACAGCCTTCCGAATCTCTTCAAGGCCGGTCCGTTCCACCCATTCCGAAGTACGCTCCAGATATTGGCCTGTTTCCCGGTACAGTTGCATCACGCTTCCCACAATCTCAATCAGTTCATCGTCCGTTTTCACTTTGCAGAGCGAATCAGCCAACCGCGCTTTTATACCACCGTTTCCACCGATAAAAATCTCCCAGCCTCCATCATTGCCCACAATCCCGATATCCTTTGTACATGATTCCGCACAGTTGCGCGGACATCCGTTGACCGCTAATTTAAATTTTGCCGGAAAATCCAATCTTTCAAATTTCCGTTCCAGCAATTCTCCCATTCCCATAGAATCCTGTGTACCAAAACGGCAAAATTGTGATCCAACACAGGTTTTAACTGTACGAAGGGATTTGGCATAGGCATATCCCGACGGCATATCGAGTTCTTCCCACACTTTAGGCAAATCCTCTTTACGGACACCAATCAAATCCAGCCGCTGTCCTCCTGTTACTTTAACTACTTTAACGTTGTATTTAAGAGAAACATCAGCTATTTTCTTCAAATCCTCCGGAGTTGTTACACCACCGTACATTCTTGGCACAACTGTAAATGTTCCATCCTTTTGAATATTCGCGTGCAGTCGCTCGTTCACAAACCGGGAATCTTCCTCATTTTCATAGGTATCCGGGTTAATCATTCCCAAATAATAATTCAGCGCCGGGCGGCATTTGGAGCATCCTTCATCATTCTGCCAACCTAGTACATTCATAACTTCACGTGTCGTTGTAAGCCCCTTGGTTTTGATAGCAGCAACAATTTCATCCCGGCTCCATGTTGTGCAGCCACATATTCCTTGCTTGGCAGCCGTCTTGAAGCTGTCTCCAAGAACATACTGGAGAATTTGTTCAACGACCGGCTTGCACCCTCCGCAGGACCGCGTTGCCCCGGTACATGCCTTAATTTCGTCGACTGTGGTCAATCCATTTTCGTGGACCGCATCAACAATCGCCTTTTTAGTCACACCGTTGCAGCCGCAGACAATTTCGTCATCAGCCATCGTTTCAGCGGATAAGGTTTTAGCCCCGTCTTTACTGCATCCGGTACCCATGAGTTGTCCATATATCTCATCTGTCATCAACGTTTGCTGCCGCACATATTTTTGAAGGCTGGCGGATTCGCTCACATCTCCGAACAGTACAGTTCCGACAATCCTGTTTTCATGAAGCAGTATTTTTTTGTAAGTGCGCTTCCACTCATCCTTGGCTACAATCACCGTATGCTCAGAAGCAGTTATGAATTCACCAGCCGAGAAAACATCCACTCCTGAAATTTTGAGCTTGGTGGAAACCACCGATCCCATATAGCCTTCGGTATCCGCACCTGCCAAATGTTTGGCAATTACACTTCCCTGTTCGAACAGCGGAGCAACCAGGCCGTAACAGATCCCGCGGTGTTCAACACACTCCCCTACAGCATATACATCCGGCATGGAGGTCCTCATCCAATCATCGACCACAATTCCACGGTTCGTTTCCATACCACTTTGCACAGCCACCTGAATATTAGGCTTAATCCCAACGGCCATAACGACCAAATCCGCTGCCAGTTCGCTTCCGTCCGAAAACCGCAGTCCCTGTACCCGATCTTGACCGTACACCTCTGCAGTTTGCATTTGCATAGCAAACTTGATCCCCTGACGTTCTAGTTCTGCCCTCAGCATCGTAGAAGCTTCCGGGTCCAGCTGACGCTCCATCAGATCCTCCATCAAATGAATGACCGTTACGTCCATGCCGAGATTGACCAAGCCTTTAGCCGCTTCCAGTCCCAACAGCCCTCCACCAATGACTGCTGCCTTTTTATAAGTTTTCGCCGCCTCAAGCATTGCCGAGCAATCGGCGATATCTCGAAAACCGATGACGCCTGGTAACTCTTTTCCCGGAATAGGCAAGATAAACGATTGAGAGCCAGTAGCCACCAAAGCTACATCGTAATCAATTTCAAGTCCGTCCTCAGTGTGAATCCTCTTTCTTTCTCCGTCGATGCTTCGCACCGTTTTCCCAGTATATAAAGTAATACCTTGGTCCTCGTACCATTGCAAATCGTTCAGAATGATGTCCTCAATGGTTTTACTCCCTTCCAAAACATAAGAGAGCATGATCCTGTTATAGTTCGGATGGGGCTCATTTCCAAGGACCGTAATTTCATATTTATCCGTTAATTTTAGAATTTGTTCGACCGTATTGATACCAGCCATCCCGTTCCCTATAACAACAAGCTTCTGTTTACTGTTTGCCATATGCCGGTTCCTCCATTCATTCGACGACATTGCCTGCGTTCTTATGAATATTGCTTATGCTTCTATTCTAATGTCGGGAGTTGCGTTATGTGTGATTACAATCACAATATAATTAAAACCTTAAATGTTGAGGGATTTCCCTATTCGGATTCAAGGGATTAAGGTAAGAAACTGAAATTGAAATTGAAATTGAGTTATTATGATGATTTTTGAAAAGTGGATGCTCCTATTTGACTCTTCTCAATATTTGATTTAAAATTCAATTAAATGATACAAAAAACTATCAATTAATAATATATGATATCAAATAAATAAGGAGTTCCCATGAAGAAAGACATGACAACGATCAAGCAAGTGAGGCTTAACAGCCTTTTGGATGTAGCTACCATGCTACTTATTGAAAAGCCAAACGCCTCCATGAATGAGATTGCTGATTATGCAGGAATTGGTATTGCCACATTGCATCGATATGTTGAAAGCAGAGAGCAACTGATGATTTATCTGGGATTTCGGGCCATCGAAGTCGTAAGTGAAACCATGAAAGGGATTTCCTTGGACGAGGAAAACTATGAAAATTACATTCCAGAGTTGATTGAGACACTTATTCCGTTAGGAGACAAAATTTATTTTCTTGCTCATGATGCATCCGTCAACTTCAACAAGGAAATTGAAGGAGCGGATCAGAAGCTAAGGGAACCCATCCTGCATGTGATTGAAATATTGCAACAAAAGGGTTATTTTCACCCGCATGTCGATAAAGATTGGATCATGAATGTCCTCTACTCGCTGCTATTCCTAACATGGCAGCAAGTAAGGAACGGCAATATTGCGAAAAATTCTGCGGCGGCACTGGTTGTAAATACTTTTTACCATGGATTCAAAGCAACTGATTACTGATCACACTGGATTATGAAGAGGCGAACCACGCGAGGAGGAATCTACATGTTAATTCAAAACGTATTGGGGAGTATTGCGATTTCCAAAGATGCTATTTCTAAAATCATTGGCAAGACAGCAACGGCAACAATGGGAATTGCATCGATGTCAACAGGAGTCGTCGAAGGAATCACTAACAAGTTAAGTGGGAAAAGCCTGCAAAATGGCATTGAGCTTCATGTGACAGAATCAGGACTGGATGTCGATTTAAGCATTGTCGTTCATTACGGGACAAGAATGTACGATGTAGGCAGAGAATTACAGAAGAATGTTCGGGAAGCCATTGAGAAATATACGGGCCTATCCATTGGCATGATAAACGTCAAAGTACAAGGGATATCCCTATCCGTTAAATAATCGACAAAGAAACCGTCCTCTGGAAGAATGGAACTACCATTCAACATGCTCCGGAAGCGGTTTCTTTGCTTAATGAATTATTGACTTTGACTCAAATTGATGAAATATTCAGCAGCTTGCCGTGCAGCCCGGGATGAACCCCGACCGCGATTTTTTCCGTCTGTGTACTATGAACCATAAGAAATTTGTTTTTCTTCGTAAGCAATGGATTCCCCCGGCTGCTTTCTCCAGATACAAGCGGCATATTAGTTCCTTCCGGGAGAAGCACTATTGTCAAATACCCTTCACTGTCAACTTTGCAAGGAGCATAATGAAGTGTCGTAGAATATAGCTCGACCACCGTGTTTTTGGGTTGGAAAAAAGCCTGAACATTTCCGCTGCCAAAGGAATTATTTTCAATGTCCTGCACTCTGCCGACAAGGTGAATACAGTCCGTCGCGGCAATCACCACCTCGCTGCCCTGATGATATTCCAGCCCGGTCAGGCCCGTATTCTGCCCTGTGCAAAAGCCAGCCTGAATCGGGAGTTGGCCGTATACCTCATCTTGAATCTGACGAATTACGCCAAAGGCTTCGAGTTCTGCCACCGAGGGTACATAATGATTTCCCTGATTGGGAACGCTAGTGGTTTCTTTTGCATACTTGGTGAGCTCTGCGGTATTAAAATGAGTCAGCAGCCTCCCATACGTACGGAACGCTTTACTCATTACCTCATAAATGACCAAAGGTGCATTGACTTGATTTAGTCTTTCAATAGTCTTCATAGCTTGACCTCCAGCAATGAATCTCCCGTGTGTACTCGGTTATTTCCCAGCATCTTAACATCCGAGTATTCAGCTGTATTGGTCACAATAATCGGTGTAGTAATGTCATAGCCCAGAGCTTTAATTTCCTCAATATCGAACTCGACCAGCAATTGACCTTTGGTTACCCGATCACCCTCAGCGATATGCGTTTTAAAATGTAGTCCTTTCAATTTGACGGTGTCCATGCCGATGTGAACCAGAATCTCTGTTCCTCCATCCGACACAATGCCAATCGCATGGCCTGTACGGAAGGCATTAGCTATCGTTCCGTTGAATGGCGAGAGCAGCTTGCCCTCCTCAGGTACAATAGCAACGCCTTTACCCATGGCTCCCGTGGAGAACACTTCATCAGATATCTCGGATAACGGTTTGACGACACCTGTCAGCGGGCTGGAAATGGTCTCATTCGTCAGCACAGGAGCTGGTTCAGTTTCTTTTTTCTCTTCATGGACTGCAACCATTTCTTTTTCCATGGAATCATTAAATCCAAAGAAATATGTGGTAATGGCTGTGAATACATAAGCTACCGTAATAGCAATTACGAATCCGGCGAATCCTGTACCGAAGAAAATCGGCAGGGATGCCAAGCCCGGGATACCTGGAGCAATGGCCACGGAACCCGAAGCACCCGTGATCGCCCCGGCGATAGCACCACCGATAATAGCCCATACGAATGGTTTTTTGTAGCGAATACTAATCCCGTAGATGATCGGTTCCGTGATGCCGAACAAACCGGTTATTGCCGCAGGGCCTGCAATCGCTTTAACTTTTGGATTTCTAGTTTTAAGGAATACACCCAGTGCCGCACCTGCTTGTGCAAAGTTAGAAGGTGCCATTAATGGTTTCATGGTATCATAACCGTATACCGCAATGTTATTGTACATAATAGGCACAAACGCCCAGTGAAGACCCATAACTACCAGCAGCTGCCACCCAGCACCCAAAATGATTCCTGCTACAATCGGACTCAAATTATATAAGAAAGTGTAACCCTTAGCCAGTCCCAAGCTCGCATATATTCCAATCGGTCCAACCGCGATCAGAGTCAAGGGAACAATGACCATAAGACAGATAAGTGGCGTTATAAAGTTTTTCACGCTATCATGAATAACTCTATTCAGGAATTTCTCCAGAATGGATAGTAACCAAACCGCGATAATCACTGGAATAACCGAAGAAGTATAACTCATAAGAACAACAGGAATATTGAAGAACGTAATATCCGCTTTATCGTTATACAAAGTAATAATATTCGGGTATACCAGAGCTCCCGCTAATGCAAGCGCTACAAATGTATTCGCTCCAAACTTTCTCGAAGAAGTGACTGCAATCGCCAGCGGCAGGAAATAAAAGATACTGTCTGCAGCAGCGAACCAGATCGAATAGACACCACCTGTTTTGGTGAGCCATCCCAACGAGGCAAGCATTAATAAAAGCCCTTTCAAGATCCCGGAAGCTGCTAGTGCCCCCAAAAATGGTGTGAAAATACCGGAAATAATGTCCACCGTTTTGTTGAACCAGTTGCCTTCAGGAGCAGCGGCTGCATCCGATTTGTCGTCATCTCCAATGCTGCTGATCTTTAAAATTTCTTTATATACGTCGCCTACCGTATTTCCAATGACCACTTGATATTGTCCACCGTTTTCAACAACTGTAATAACTCCGGGAATATTTTGTGTCTGGTTCTTGTCGGCCTGATCCTTGTTTTTTAATTTAAATCTCAACCGAGTGGCACAATGCACCAAGCTAGAGACATTTCCTTCTCCGCCAACGGACGCTAAAATGTCTTTTGCCAGTTTTTCATTGGACATGCTGCTCGCTCCTTTAATCCTCATTTGGCATATTTCTATGAAAGTAAACGTTTACATAAATGGTAGTAATCCAAAGACTCTACGCGCACTCCAAGGAGTACAAAAAGAATATAGAGTCTTTAAATTACACGGGTCAATCGTTACCGGCTTCTCCCTACCATTCTCTTGATTGTATGTCTGCGTCCTTTAATGGATAGTGCAAGCTGGTATACGTTCTCAGGAAGAGGTGTTCCGGCATAACCACCATCTCCAATAGCATGGATATCCGCCCCCGTCTGCTTCATCATGAGTGCGATTAAGGCAATCGTTTGAACATCTGCCCCTTCAACCGAACTGTTCAGGAAAGAAAGAGCAAGAGTTCCGGGTTTATACGAATGGACAAACTCTACACACTGTCTGACATGCTCTACTGTAATGCCATGTCTGGAGCCAGGTGCAGGCAACGTAATAACATCAGCACCAGAATCGATCAAATCCTTGATAATATCATTGGAAGGTCGCTTGCTCAGCGGATCGCCCAGCACCTTCTCGATGGTGCCGTCTTCCCATTTTCCGGCGCAGATTAAGATTCTATCCCCTAGCGTTTCTTTTGCCAGCTTGGTAGCCTCAATGATTCGTTCAAAGGTTGTACCTGCAGAAGGGTTTCCTCCAAGTACGATAAAATCGGCTCCGATCTCCAAGGCACGCAGGAAGTTCTCTCTGGAAGCGACTCTGCCTTCTTTTGCCTCTACATATTGCTCTCCCGCAACCTGTGCATCAGGGCTTGGACACTCAAAATAAATACCAAGCGGAACTCCAGCCCATTCCTTGATTTGCTTCAGGCTGTACGGCTTCTCAGCCAGCTTACCATGCTTCATTTCACGCAATCCGATATTGGATTCTTCCTTGATCATATCAAAGCCGTTCAGCATAACCATATCTGCGCCGTAGGCAGCCTGGATTTCTGCATTAGTGACACCATCAACCAAACCGGTGTTTATCATTACAAGATGTTGTCCCATAATGACGCGTCCTTCTGAAGCCAGGATGGACTCTTTCAAATCTGCTGCATTAAATTTCATAATGTCACTCTTTGTGCTCGCGATTAATCTTTTAGCCATTGTAATCTCCTCCATATCATTTATGTTTTATAAGCAGTTGTTGATCAGCACAAATGCTGTTCCTCGATGTCGGATATCATCTTGATGCGGTCGCCATGGCGCCCTCCTTCAAACTCAGCCTCCAGCCATGATTTCACAATCATTTTCGCCAATTCGCTTCCGACGACACGCGCACCAAATGCAAGAACATTCGTATTGTTGTGCTGCTTGGACAACTGTGCCGAATAAGGCTCACTGCATACCACAGCCCGAATTCCCTTCACTTTGTTGGCCGAGATGGATATCCCCACACCTGTGCCACAAATCAGGATACCTGCGTCAGCCTGCTTTCCGACTACAGCCTCGGCAACAAGCTTCCCATACTTCGGATAGTCGGTTCTTTCCGAATTTTCCGGCCCGTAGTCAATGACCTCATGACCCAGTTCATTAACATAAGCCGAAATAATCGCTTTAAGCTCTACAGCCACATGGTCGCTCCCAATGGCAATTTTCATGGCTCTATTCCTCCCCAAATTAGATATTTTTTAATCTGTTAATGATGGTTTTGTAGGGTTCATCTTTGCCGAACAGAGTGGATGTCCCCAAAACAAATCCTTCAACGCCGTAGCTTGCCAGTTCGTTGATCTTCTCTTCGGAGATCGCACCGTCTACCACGATTGTATAATTCAGTCCTTTTTCAAGCTTGTATGCGTGTAGTGCTATGATCTTGTCGTTCACGAAGGATAAATATTTTTGACCCGCAAAGCCGGGATTTACGGTCATGACCAACACATAATCGATCATGCCAAGCAAAGGTTCAACCGCAGCAAGGGCGGTTCCCGGATTAAGAGCGATCCCTGCCTTTTTTCCCTTGCCAACTATTCGGTCAATTGTGCGTGTCGGGTGCATATCAGCCTCCGGATGAAAATAAATGATGTCCGCACCCTTATCAGCAAACAAATCAATATAGGCGGAAGGGTTGTCGATCATCAAATGTACATCTACTGTTTTTTGGGTTTGCTTACGGATATACTCCAAATCCTGAAGCCCCATTCCGAAATTAGGAACAAATCTACCATCCATAATATCAATGTGATAAATATCCACATTCGCTTCTTCCAGTGCGTTTACTTCATGCTCCAATGACCTGAAATTAGCGCACATCATGGAAGGACATAATAGCATACTCATTAATACTCACCCTTTTCAAGAAATTGAGTAAACGATTACTCAAACGTCATAATATATTTTACAATTTCCACAAAACTCATTAGATTGTTTTTTATGCCCTTTGGTAACGAGAAAAATAGTTGAGATAACGTTTACTCATTGAAAATAATAGCAACAGTTATGGATTGAAATCCATCAGCGTTGCTTTCTTTCACGTATTATTGATTTCTGTACTCGTTTGAGTAAACGATTACATTCGACGTAATTAAAGTATCATTTAATGATACTGTTGTCAAACATTTTTTTGTCGGATCTTGCACGGGAAAAGAATAACGTGGTAGAACCATCTTACACTATGTGAGATAGAACATACCTTACGTTACCTCTCCCGTGGCTAATCCAAGATGTTATCTGAACACGAAATCAGGTGGTACTGCGTTGTATCAAGCGTACCGGGACGGAATAATGCTGCTCCTGTTCCAGCCTTTCTCCACTCAGCATACGAAGCAGCGTATTGCAGGCTTGATCTGCAAGTGTTTCTTTATCCTGTTCAATTGTAGTCAACGGTGGATTGCAGTATTGGGAAATTGTATCATTATCAAAACCTACTATTTTGACTTCACCGGGAACCTGTACTCCGTGTTTCTGTAACGCCAGCAATCCGCCCAGAGCTAGCCAGTCATTGGTAGCAAAAATGCCGTCAAACCGGAGTTTTTTTTCCAAGACGCGCTCAATAGCAGCCTGTGCGGCTTCCAAAGTAGGCCCATCATTACGAACTGCAACCAAGCGGTCCTCAGATGGAGATAGTCCATGCTTTTGCAGAGCATCTTTGTAGCCGTGTAGACGTTCATTAACAGAGGAAAGATTGTTTTGCTTGGTCAGCAGTAAAATATCCTTGCAGCCTTTGTTAATCAGCTCCTCTGTCGCCAGAAATCCACCCTCATAATGATTGGACTCGATAAAAGCTACATTCGTATTAATCTTCGGCCGACGGTCAATGCATACAATGGGAATGGGCCGTTTAAGCAATTCTGCGGAAAGCTCCTCCTGTCCCGAAATACAGATCAGGCCATCTACCATTTTCCCATCCAAAGTTTTCAGATATTCTCGTTCCTTCTCCGCATCTTTGGCAGTATTACATATAATGGTAGAGTAGCCTTGTTTGAAAAAGAAGCTCTCCGTTTTTTGTACAATGACCGAAAAAAATTCATTATTAATATCCGGCACTAAAACGCCAATCGTCTGCGATTTACTCATCCGCAGGCTTTTGGCGATACTATTGGTCTCGTATTGATACTTTTGGATGACTTCATTAACCTTCTGTCGTGTTTCCTCAGAGAAGCGACCATTCTCGTTAATAACACGGGAAACCGTTGCTACAGAAACCCCGCTCAATCTGGCAATATCTTTTATTGACACCTGATTTTTTTTCATATTATTTCCCTCAAATAGTTATTTTGAGTAATCGTTTTCCTGATTGGAGATTAACATAGTCTTACTATTAATGTCAACTGACGAAGTAGCGTAGAACGAGGTTTCCGCAAAGTATGAGGAGATAGCAAGTCATCAGACAGTTTAATGAGTAAATAAATCCTTTACAAGGAATACTTTATGGACAACCTGCTATTCTACGGGGAAATGAAATGAATTGAATCGTTTGGGGGGGTTATCATCATGTGGTCTAAAATAGTACCTTATATTCCAAGCTGGGTTACATTATTTCAGGCCGGCCTCGCGTTGATTTTTCCATTATTGATTTATTATATAAACACCTCGATATATTCACTTGTAGGCAGTAAGGGAGCGAATTCCAAACAACCTGCTGACCGCCCTAAGGATGACAAAGACCACGCTGATCAGCAGCAGGAACCAGGCTCCAAAATTACGGGGGATTATGATGCCGACTTGAAATCCATCCAAGAGGCGATAGGCGAGAATAGTGATGTGCATTTTCGTGAGTTTATGGTGAAGAAATTTCATGCACGGTCCGTGTTAATCTTTATAGAAGGTATGCAGGATGAGGAACTTATAAACAAGCAGGTATTGCAGGTATTGATGTTTGAGGGCCAACAGGAGCAGCCGGAACGTATAAGTAAATCTTTTATAAAAGAAAGCTTGATGCCACTTACGCAAATTAGTGAAGTTGCAGATATGGAGAATCTGCACGAATTAACCCTTTTAGGCCATACCGTATTAATAATTGAAGGAATGAAGGAAGCACTCCTGGTCGGGTCCCCTAACGGTTCTGTTCGATCAGTGAATGAACCGACCTCTGAAGCATTACTTCGGGGTCCCAGAATCGGCTTTACGGAAGTATTAAGTGAAAACACTTCGATGCTTAGACGCCAAGGCTTAAATAAAAGTCTGGAAATAAAGAAATTCCAGGTTGGAAGCAGAATCAAAAAAGATCTGGTTATCGCGTACATCAAGGATATTGTGAATCCGGAGCTCCTTCAAGAAGTGAACCACAGAATTTCAAAAATAGACATGGATTTTTTACCTGAATCCGGTTATGTGGAACAACTTATTGAAGACAATTATTTAAGTCCATTCCAGCAGGCTCACAACACTGAGCGCCCCGACCGTGTCATGAGTGCTTTGTTGGAAGGAAGAGTAGCTATTCTGCTTGATGGTACCCCCTTTGCGCTCATTGTTCCGGTAACCTTCAGTATGCTGCTTCAATCTCCCGAGGACTATTATGAGCGCTGGATTCCAGGGACACTTTTACGTGTGTTACGATTTTGCGGAGCCTTTATAGCGCTTATGGGTCCTGCTTTATATATCTCTTTTATATCTTTTCATCCCGGTTTGATTCCGACCAAGCTGGTCATTAGTATCATTGAAACCCGTCAAGGTGTCCCTTTTCCATCTGTCATAGAAGTTATGATTCTGGAAATCTCTATCGAAATCCTGCGAGAAGCCGGCATACGATTGCCTAAACCCATTGGCCCTGCGATGGGCATTGTGGGAGGCTTGGTCATCGGCGACGCTGCTGTAAATGCGGGCATTGTTAGCCCTTTTCTTGTGATTGTGGTTTCGGTCACTGCCATTTCTTCGTTTTCGATACCGTCATATAGTGCGGGTATTACCTTGCGTCTTTTGCGTTTCGCCGGAATGCTCTTTGCAGCCATTCTGGGCATGTTCGGTACGGTTTTATTCTTTCTGCTAATTTGTATCCATATGACGAAACTGAAGAGCTTTGGGGTACCGTATATTACTCCCTTCTCCCCTATTCGTCTAAACGACTGGAAGGATCTGTTTATTCGAGCTCCTTTGACTCTGATGAAGCGAAGACCCGTGATGATGAAAACTCAGCAAAACAAGCGCAGATCATAGTACCCGGAGGAAGGAGGAATTATAGTGTTTACACGCTCTGATGATAAGATCACAACCAAACAGGCGGCAGTATTCCTGACCAATACGGTATTGGGCGCAGGGATTTTGACACTACCGAGAGGTGTAACTGAAACAGTAAAGACTCCTGATGCATGGCTTTCTGTCCTGATCGGCGGATGTATTGTCATATTGGTGGTCTTGCTAATGGTGAAATTAAGCCAGCAGTTTCCCGGAAGCACCGTGTATCAATACTCCAGAAAAATCGTGGGTATCATTCCGGGAGGATTTTTAAGTCTGTTATTAATTATATATTATCTAATCATCGCCGGCTTTGAGATTCGCGTTTTAGCTGAAGTGACGATATATTTTCTGCTTGAAGGGACACCCATATGGGCGATTGTGATTCCATTCATCTGGGTGGGAAGTTATCTGGTTTTTGGAGGCATTAATGCCATCGCGCGATTATACCAGATTGTACTCCCGATCAGTCTCTTCTTTCTGCTCCTCTGTTTTGTCCTTAGCCTAAGGGTCTTTGAAATTGACCATCTGCGTCCCGTTTTAAGTGAAGGTATGCTTCCAGTAATTAAGGGGCTAAAGTCGACTGTCCTTGTTTTCACTGGTTGTGAGGTGATCATGACACTGGTCGCGTTCCTGCAGCACCCTGAAAAAGCAGTCAAGGCCATGGTAGTGGGAATCAGCATCCCTTGGGTTTTGTACTTTTTGACAGTCGTTATGGTGGTCGGCGGGTTATCTGTGGACTCTACTGTGACAAGTACCTGGCCCACCTTTAATTTAATGCGCAGTTTTGAAATCCCGGGATTTCTTTTTGAACGCCTTGAATTTCCGCTGCTGGTGATCTGGATGATGCAAATGTTTTGTAATTTTTGCAGTTTTTTCTTCAATGCATCCTTAGGTATCTCACAGGTGTTTGGCCTTAAATATCGTTATGCAATATTTGGCCTAATCCCGGTTATCTTTATCTCCACAATGACTCCTGTACGTATGACTGAAGTGTTTAGTCTCGGCGATGCAATCGGGTACATGGGAATCATTTTATTTTTTCTGGTTCCGGTACTTCTTTCAATCGTATTTATGATCAGGAAGAAGGGAATGAAGCAAAATGTATAGACGACATATCCTATCTTTGCTGCTTGCCTTCATTCTTCTGGTAACTCAAGTTGGTTGTTGGAGCAGCAAAGAAGTGGAGGAACTAAGCATATATACAGGACTGGCTCTGGACAAGGGTGAACTCAGTCCATTGGAACAAGATCTGGAGAAGGAAGGCAGCAGTTACTTCAAGAAAAATAAAATTACTGCCAGCGTGCAAATCGTCCCTAAAAAAACTTTTGGGGGCGCAGGTAAACAAGGCGGTGGACAAGGACCAAACTATATAAATATCGCTGGCACCGGGGATTCTGTACTTGAAATCTTCCGGCAATTCTCCCTCCGCCTGGATCGTCCGATTATTGGTCAACATCTAAAGGTCATCGTGGTTTCCACCGAACTGGCGAAACAACAGACGATCCAGCAATTGATGGATTTTGTGCTTCGTGATAATGATATTCGCCCAAGCTGCATGGTTTTCTTAAGTAAGGAACGAGCAGCTAACACATTAGTTACAAAATATAAGGAGGAGGTCCCGTCCTTTCATCTTTTGTATATGCTTCGTAACCATTTTAGAACCAGCAAGATGATGAGAGGAACTAATTTATCTGAACTGGATGGGTTGATGCATTCCAAAAAAAGCTATATTTTGCAAAACATTTTAGAATCCCAGGGAGAATTTGAATTTTCAGGTGCTGGCATTATTAAGGGAGACACTGGCCACTGGATCGGCAATTTGGGGCAACAAGACGTGGAAAGTATTGCATGGATTAAAGATGATGTTGAGGGTGGAGCTATCAAAATATACGATGAGCGGAATCAACCTATAACTTATGAGATCAAATCGGTAAATAGCAAAATAACAACTAAGGTGACCGAGGGAAACGACATCTCCTTTCATGTCAAGATTGAATCCAAAGGGCGTTTAATTGAAGACTGGGATGAGGAAATGGACCCGACTAAGACACAAAACATGAAAAAGGCTGAGAAAGAGTTTGAAAAAGAAGTAACAAGAAGGATTAAAACTCTTATGCACAAGCTACAATCGGAATATAAAGTGGATGTTGCGGGTTTTGGCGAGCGCTTATATATTGAGCAACCTCAAGCGTGGAAAAAAGTAAAGAATGATTGGGATTATAAATTCAGTCAAATACCAGTAACTTTCGATGTTAAGTTATCCATTACGGATTTAGGTTCATCTGCTGAATAAACCCTCCCTTGATTAAAACTGTTTATGCATCTCCATAATATTAGTCACACCAACCTTTATTCAAGGTGAGAATTAATGAATAAATCGCCTAAACAAACTAACAAATAAATAACAATGTTAGTATTATATCTAATAAACATTATAAAATCACTTAATTATACGCTTTAATTATATATAAATTGTAATAAATACATTAAAATCTCAATATTTATAAACTAACTAATAAAATATACTGAATAACAAAAATTTCAATACTATAATAACAAATAATAACTCAGCTATTTTTGAAAGCGCTTAATAATGTGTTTAACTTACTACTATACATAGACCTACATACTCATTACACCTGTGTAGCAGGGAGTTGAATAATATATTTAAGGAGGGCTAAAAATGAAAGTGTTGTTAAGAAAAATATTGTTATCTGCATTAGTCGGTCTACTCATCATGATAGGATTAGGAGGGTTCTTCTCGAAGGCACAAGCTGCTTCAGGATTTTATGTAAGCGGTACCAAATTGTATGACTCTACAGGTAAGCCATTTGTTATGCGAGGCGTCAATCATGGTCACTCTTGGTTCAAAAACGACCTTTCTACAGCCATCCCTGCAATTGCCAATACAGGAGCCAATACAGTTCGGGTTGTACTTTCTAACGGAAGCCAATATACCAAGGATGATATTAATTCCGTCAAAAATATGATCTCTCTTATCTCAAATCATAAAATGATTGCTGTACTTGAAGTTCATGAC
Organism: Paenibacillus sp. RC21; assembly: GCF_044907935.1. Lineage (NCBI taxonomy): Bacteria > Bacillati > Bacillota > Bacilli > Caryophanales > Paenibacillaceae > Paenibacillus > Paenibacillus sp. RC21. Next base: position 249,003 of record NZ_JBIYCS010000006.1, on the reverse strand, counting down.
GCTACAGGCAAAGACGATTATGCGTCTTTGGATGCGGCTGTGAATTACTGGATTAGCATAAAAGATGCTTTGATCGGCAGGGAAGACAGAGTTATCGTAAACATTGCTAACGAATGGTATGGAACGTGGAATGGAAGCGGTTGGGCTGATGGGTACAAGCAAGCCATTCCCAAGCTCAGAAACGCAGGAATCAAAAATACGCTAATCGTCGATTGTGCCGGATGGGGACAATATCCTCAGTCTATCACGGACTATGGTACATCTGTTTTTGCAGCTGATACATTGAAGAATACAGTATTCTCCATCCATATGTATGAGTTCGCTGGTAAAGATGCTCAAACTGTACGCACCAATATTGATAACGTTCTGAATAAAGGACTTCCACTGATTATTGGTGAATTTGGCGGTTACCATCAGGGAGCGGATGTCGATGAGACAGAAATCATGAGATACGGCCAATCCAAAGGTATAGGCTGGTTAGCCTGGTCCTGGTATGGTAACAATTCCGACCTTTCCTATCTTGATCTTGTAACAGGACCTAATGGCAGTCTGACTGATTGGGGTAAAACTGTAGTTAACGGAGCCAATGGGATCAAAGAAACATCGAAAAAAGCGGGTATCTTTTAAAAACACACAACCTAAAATGAAGACCTTATATCATAATAGCCGCTCCTGAATTTTTTCAGAAGCGGCTACACGCTTAATTCAAATTGATTTTAAATACATCCCCTGCATTGCCACCCAAAACGATTAAGCCACCTTGGGGCAGAACAACCGAATTGTTGTGGCTGGCAGTTGAAAAATCTACAACTGCTCCTTTTTCATCATAGACAGCAAACCCTCCGCTTGTTGGAACATCAACCGTCATCGTTTTATTGGCTGAGTTTTTATCTATTTTAAACCATGTGGCTTGGCCATTAGACGGTATGGTGTACACTGATTTCCCGCCCGGGATGGGTTTAACAGTATCTTCACTGATATAGGACTGTCCATCTATAGTTAAATACTCTGAACCATCCTTGGTATTAAAATTCAGGTCAAATGCATCTCTTCCACTCATAACAGGAATCTCAACGGCATTAACTGCTTTATTCTCATCCACAATTTTAGTACCACTTGCGTATCCATCATGATCAACGGATATTTTTTTCGTTATAAATGATGAGGACAGATAGAATATGGAAGAAATCTTTTCATCCAAAGCATAATAATTTTTTCCGTTTCTATGTTCCCATGCCTTTTTAACTGTAGTATTTAGAGGATTGGCATCCAGCTTTTGATATTCATAAACCACCATAACCATTTGCCCTAATCCCGAAAAGTTTAAATATATGTTAGCCTTAATATATGTTTTCCCGTTTTTTTGTTTGTCAAAACTTACGGCTACACTGCCATCACTGCTTTTGAATCGTCCATCGCCTGTATACACATATTTTTGCGCCGGGACGAATCCCTCCAGAGCAGGTAAATCAAACTCACCGTTTTTAATCTCTACATTGATGGTTGTACCCACAGAACCGTATAATCCCGAATAAGAAAGTAAATCAGATGGCATTTCCACTTTTACAGGCGGCTCAAATGTTTTATCTGGTATGATGTCTTTTATGATGCCCTTATCTTTTAAAAGCTCCAATAAAACGTTAGAAGCAAAAATGCTATCCAGGATGGAAGACCCTCCAGATGAAAGCACAGCCATAGAAATTTGATGCTCAGGTAGGGTGATCAAAGCAGAGTGATACAAAACAGTATCCCCACCCTTGGATAGCGCAGTTATTCCGTAATCACTAAACGGTGCCAACTGAACCGCATCCCAGCCAAGCCCATAATTAAAGCTGTTTGTCTCTTCAGGTACCCATATTCCTTTTCGATATTCATGGCTTTGCATGGACTGTGCTGATTGTGCAGATAAAATATCGGTTCTGTTCCCCGTTAATACTTCTGAAAACATAGCCAACTCTTCTGCGGTGGAGTATAAGCCTCCTGTTCCAAGCACATTGGCATTTTCAACGGGTAAGGCTCCCTCAATCGCAGGAAAATAAGTTTTGGACAGCTTTTGTCTGTCAAACTGATCGAGTGGTGTTTTCGTAGAGTTCAAACCCAAAGGGGCGCTAATATGCTTTGTCAGGAATTCGGTATAACTTAGACCACTCACCCGTTCAACCAATATTTCAAGCAATTGAAAACTATCATTACTATATACAGAATATTCGCCGGGGTTGGATTTTAAAGTTTCTGATCGTAATCTCAGTAATAGCTCATCATGATTTTCTGTATCATTGTCATTAAACAACATACTATTTGTATAGTGGGCACCGTAAAGACCTGATGAATGATTCAACAGCATACGCGGTGTAATTTGTTTGTATCTTTCATCAGACATTTTAAAGTCCTTAATGTACGTTGTTAACGGCTGATCAATATCTACCTTATGGGCATCCACCAGCATCATCGTTGCAGCAGATACATACATTTTGCTGATAGAGCCGATACCGAACATCGTATCTTTGGTGATCGGCTCGTTGGTTGCTTTATTCTTTACACCCACGCTATCCGATAATACGATGTTTCCATGGTCCATAATGGCATACTGCACACCGCTAACACCGTATTTGGACACTAGTTCTGAAGCCAGATTGCGAGCCTTTTCCTTGATAGGTTCAGGATTGCCTTGAGCAAAAGCATTCGTCATCGGCAGTACAAAAAGCATAGCCGAAATGAACACAGCTATTATTTTCTTCATTCCATATTTCCTCCTCTTATGACTTCCCAGATTTTATTACTGGACTGATCATACAATGAACGAGGATTCTATATATAAAAGGCACCCTTAAACGAAAAAAACAATCCCTAAACAACATACTGTCTAAGGATTATCCTTATAAAATGGTAATAAAACCATATTATTAAATATTTTATTTTTCGTTTCAATGGTCATGTTTCCACCGTATTTATCACATATTCTGGATATATTGGTTAAGCCAATACCATGAATATCCGGGTTTGATTTTTGACTATGCAAATGGGCAACTTCATTCTCCATATGATTCAGGATGTGAATAAAAAGCCCAGATTCATTGGAATGTATTTTAATAAGAAGGTATCTGTCATCCGCAATCTTGACCTTTTTAGATGCTTCTATGGCATTATCCAGCATATTGCCCAGAGCGACACACAAGTCATAACGTTCAATATTCACTTTCTGTGAGTATAAGTTAAGTTGGGTATCCACCTTGATGCCATTGGCCTGAGCAATATTAAGACTATTCGTGACAAGAGCATCTATAACCAGATTACCGGTGTTAACCCTTTGATAGGCTCCTTCGATTTTATTTAATGTGACCTTAATATGTTCACTTGCCTCAGCTAATTCATTTCTCTTGATACATTCTTCAATATACAAAAACTGTTGGTGTGTGTCATGAATGATTCTTTTCATATTTTTAAAGCTGTGAACCGTTTTTTCGTAGTTAGCATCCTGGTAGTCCATCTGATGTTGTAATTGGCCATTTTCATGCATTAACTGGAATTTTTCAATGATATTATCGAAGATGTATATGATAAAAACATTTAAGAAAATAAAGCTAATAATAGATACAAAATAATACATATTCTTTTCACTATAAACAGATAAAACATTGACCTGGTATATACTTATGATGGGAACGATTAAAAATAAAATGTAGTAACGAGTATGCAAAGGGAAGGTTCTGCGTTTGGCAAATAATCGTATAATCTGAATGACAGCAAACATGATAATACAGCTGAGTAACATAACCTTAGAAAATATCAAGTGATCTTGTCCGCTCAAATGACTGAAGTTGCTAATCTTGACGGAGTCTACAGCATATAAAATATACAGGGATATAAAATTAACAATGGTGAACAATACAGCATAAAGTATGGAAAAAATGATCTTTGTCTTGATTTCCACTGTATAAGATAGCGCTAAACTAAATATGACGATTAATGCCAAAATAGAGGATAGCGTCGGGGACAAATAAACATTTAAGTATAAGATGTTCAGTGATCCAAAAATGATGAAATACATGAATCTTCTATTTGGTTTTCGATTGGATTTATCAAAAACGGAGTTAAAGTAAAAATTTACCTGAAAGCACATCACCAGTACAACACATAGATTAAGAAGCAGGTAGTTATATTCCATCATATTAATGCATCTTCATGATCATAAATTTGGTATACAAATCTTTAACTTCTTTTACTTTAGAACGTCCAATAGGCAGCTTCACACCATTTGACATCAAAACATCACCGCCAGCAAATTTTTTGACATGAATTAAGTTTATAATAATCGAACGATGAATTTGCAGAAAATTATACTCCTTTAATGCTGATGCATAATCTGAAAGAATCCCTTTGCTATCATAGGTTTGTGTAGAGGTTACAAAATGCAGCTTGTTTTTTATGGTTAAGCTTTTGGCCACTTCAATACTAATGATATCATCATATTTTAAAAGCACCTCTTCATAAGCTGACTTGATGATAACGAATTTTTTATCGAGAGATTGAAAGTACTGACACAGCTTTATCATTTTTTCCTCAAGGATATGGGAAGCAATCGGTTTTATTAAATACTGAAATGTGACCACGTCAAAGCTTTCCAGCATATACTCGGGATAGCTCGTTAAAAAAACAATCTGTTCATCAAGGTGACGCAAACTCCTTATTTTTTGGGCTGTTTGAATTCCGTTCATGCCGTTCATTTCAATATCCAATATTAAGATATGGAATGGCGATTCATGGTTTAGATAATGAGATACCAGTTGTTCTCCTGAGTCGAATAACTCCACTTTAAATTCTATATTTGTTTTGATTGATAAAGCGATCAGCATATTTTTAACAAGCTCTCTTTGCTTGTACTCATCATCGCAGATAGCCACTCTATACATAAATGCCATACCTCTCATTCCCACGGCATGTAGCATGGAATTATAGTCTGAACAGTATACAATTTTTTTAATATTCTATACATAGCTTTTGGATAAAACGCAAATTCAAATCCCTCAAATGCACTTCAGCTCCAGTTCACATGGCTATAGTAGTAAAAGTGTCTGCTTTTGATACAGGTCTAGACTCCGTTCTCTTCACTCATTACATCATGGCCTAAGCGACTTACAAACTGGCTAATTAATCGGTTTAATGGTTTGGCTGCTTTCGTAGGAATTCGATGATCCATATCTTCGATAAAAATCAGCTCGTTTTGGGGCAATCGTTCATGCAACAACCGGGCATATGGATAAAAGAGTTTGTCTTTCTCTCCGTAAATCAACAGGACGCGATGATTTATTTCCTGCAAATGTGCTGTACAGTTATAGTGCAGACTATAATTGTAATATTGCTCCGCGTTTTTGGCGTTTCCTTTTCTGGCATCGTTAAACAACGTCCAGAACAAGGATAAATTTTTATGAGCTTGACTCCAAGCAGTGGAGAAAGCAATCGGACTGATCAATCCCAGCTTGGAGAACATATGTCCAAGTGATATTTTATTTTTTAATTCCCTACCGCCAACTTCCGACATGCCACCGATGATAATGCCGCCCAGGGATCGATCAGGATAGGCTAACAGAAAGTCAAGCACAATGGAGCCACCTATCGAATAACCGCATAAAAATGCCCTCTCTATCTTCAACTCGTCCATGAGCTGCCTCATATCCTCGGCAATTAACGGATAGGTAATCGCTTTCTTGGAAGGCTCACTTTGACCATGACCCCGAATATCAAAAGCGACTGTACGAAAACGATCAGACAATTCCTGAATTTGATATTGAAAATTCGAACTTGTCAACACTGGAGGATGAACGAACAGGATCGCCGTCCCTTTTCCACGATCCGTGTAATGCATACTATATCCGTTTATATTGGTTTTGGGCAATGCGAAACACATCCTCACTGCTTATATTTAGAAAAAAACAAAGCGTAAAAAAAAACGCAAAGACCTTTCACAATGCGTTTTTCAAAAGCTCTTAACAAAAGCTGGCTCACCATAAAGGAGTTATCATAATTATTTCCGAAAATATTGTGAGTTACACAACATTTTCAATTTTAAACTCGACTGTTTTTCAAAGGACAAGGACGAGTGAAAAAACGCGCACCTTCCATCATCTCGTGCTTCTACATATCAGAAACGGCAAGCTCCAAAATGAATCATCAGGCCTATCATGAACGCTCGATCACAAGCTCGGACGTTACCGTATCCGTAAGGCTACGCCGAACTGGCGGCACTGCTGCCGTACCAATACGGCTACATCCGCTTCACGTGTCAGATCGACCGCTTCCTCAACCTTGAATTGTCATTTGTATTCATGCTCCATATTTAGTCTGGTTTCTCCCTGCAACCCTCCATCTGCTGAAGCTTGAAGCAGCAGCTCACCTGCCAGATACCCGGATTGTACAATAACGAGACACCTGCCTCTGTGTGTTCGTATCTGGTTTCCCTGGAAGGGTTCATCACTGGTGAGATCGCCGTTGTCTATTCCAAGGATACGACCATCACCATGTAGTTTAAAGGTTAAATCAAATTCCTGATTAGGTACAATGATTCCATCTTGATCTGAGACAGTTACCTCCACATGAGATATTTCATGACCATTGGCAGGTAGAACCGTCCGATCAACCTCCAACTTTAGAGCATAAGGAAGCCCGGCAGTGGTTAATTTATGCTCATAGACCTTCTGATTTCCATTACTGCCAATAGCCCGGATTTTGCCCGGTGAATAGGGGAGTTCCCATTTGATTAAATGATCAGGATAATCGGCAAGCTTTCTCTCACCGTAAGATTCATCGTTCACAATCAATTCCACGCTCTCACAATTGGTGAAGGTAACTAACCGTATCAATTTTCCGCCGTATTCAGGAAATGTCCAATGATCTTCCATACCCGGAGATTTCCAGTGCATCGTCCACGATGGATTGTGTTCCGGCTTCATACGTTCGTGAAGTACAGCAATGTGCACAATAGGCTCATCTGACCATAAACTTTGTTGAAGATAGGATACAGGTCTGCGGAACCCGCAAGTATCAATCAGGCCCGAGGACCACCCTTTGGAGGGATAGCTTGTTTCTCCCAGATAGTCAATCCCGCTCCAAACAAATTGACCCATCACATAATCATGATTAACGACATCAAACCAAGGATTGTGGGGCAAATAACCTTTAACCCGGTTATCTTTACCACGATAGTATGGGAAAGTCTCCGTTCCAATGATTAGCGTATCCGGCATGGCCCTTCTGTAGTGCTCATACCACTGCTCCTGATAGTTTAACCCCAGAACGTCCACTCGTTGTGCCAGCAGCCTGGTATGCTCTACCTTGGCTTCAATCGAACCATCACGCAAGCTGATCGGTGTATTATGCGGCTCAAGCGCACATGTAACAGGCCGGGTAGGATCTTTTTCATGGCAAAAGGCGACGAGTTGCTCCAACATTTTGAGCATGGACGGTTGGCCCTGGTTCTCTACTTCATTCCCAACACTCCACATGAAAACGCTGGGATGGTTTCTGTCTCTTACGAGCATCGCCTCCAGGTCCTTTTCCCACCATTCATCATATAAATGCTCATAGGAAAGAGATTTCCATTTGTCAAAAGCTTCGTCAATTACCAGGAACCCCATCTGATCACAAAGATCCAACAATTCAGGTGCCATCGGATTATGGGCAAAACGAATCGAGTTACAGCCCATTTCCTTCAGCTTCTGTAGTCTTCTTTTCATGGCCGTATCATGGTAAGCAGCTCCCAGACAGCCCAAATCATGGTGAATGCAAACTCCCTTTAACTTCAAGCTGCTTCCATTCAGAAATAAACCCTTTTGAGCGTCCAGTTTCACTTCTCTTATGCCAAAAGGGGTTCGATAACAATCTATCTCTTTATTGTCGCAATAAATGATTGTTTGAGCTTCATAGAGCACTGGGTTCTCCGGTGACCATAATTCTGGCTCTAAAACCCGCGTTTTTTGCTCCATTTCGCCCGCTTCAAAGCCCGAAAGAGTCACTCGGTTTTCAATTTTTCCTTTTACTTGTCCCTGTGAGTCCAGAATTTCAGTCACAATATTGCACTCTACGGCATGCTCATGATGATTAGTAACCTGGATTCTGGCACTCACCCTGGCTTCATCTGGCGAAATTTCAGGTGTGGTGATGTAAGTCCCCCATTCGGTTACATGAATATAATCCGTACAAATCAGCCACACATTACGATAAATACCGGACCCCGAATACCATCTGTCAGGCGGAAGAGTCGTATTGTCCACTTTGACAGCAATCACGTTATCCTCATCCCACCGAATATATGGGGTCAAATCATATTGAAAACTAACATATCCATAAGGCCGCTTGCCCACAAAATGCCCATTGATCCAAACCTCACTGTTATTGTGAATACCATCAAATTGTATGTATACGCGCTGTTTTGGAGAAGAGGGCTTCACATTAAAATGCTTTCGGTACCATCCGACAGACCATCTGGGCAAATAAGCTTGATTCCCGCCATACAGCATATGTGGATCAAAGGATTTTTCTATACTCCAGTCATGAGGGACTTGAAGGAGCCGCCATTGCTCATCGTTATAATCCATCTTCTTGGCACCTGTGTAATTTCCATCCATAAATTTCCAGTCCGTGTTGAATGGCGTAATCACTCTGCTTCCCATCATTTTGCCTCCATTTCATAAAAATTGATGAACGGATATAACAACAGTACAGGCTTTATCATCACAATAGACGGGTTCTCAATTACAATATTTGAAACACCGGACGATCTTCAACAAAGTGTATGGGAATCATTGGAAATTGGGCGGAAAGTACATCAGCAAGATATTTCATACCAGGCGCTTCGCTTTCAGCATGTCCCAGCATAATAAGGGCTTTATTTCTGCCCTGATAGACAGCATCTTTCACATATTCTGGCGTTTCCCATTCGGGTCCTTCACCAGCAATGATTAAATCCACATTTTCATTTAGAAATAATGGAATGGCCAGTTCACCACCTCCCCTGTATCCTACTAAGATTCCCACTCGTTCACATGGCATGGAAAGCTCGCCAGCTACCCGTACATAACGAATATGAAGCTTGGCCTTGATATATTCGGCGACCTCCTTAACTTCCATCGCCGGAATCGTCAAAATGGCGGCCGTCGCCTGCTGTTCCACAACGTAGGTGTGCCAATCAAGTGCCTGGAGAAGTCCAATCATCACTCCATCCGGTTGATAACGGTGTATGGTGTCATGAAAACGATAAATACCTAGACCCGAGTCGGCAATCAGGCGAGATTTTTGCAAAAAAACGGGGTCATGTCGTAAACATTCCTGCATCCCCTGATGACTATAAAAAATGCCTTCATGCGTAATGATAAAATTTGCGCCTAGAGAAATAGCTTGCTCTATCACATACTGCGACGCTGAGAAAGCGGTTACAATTCCTTGCACCTCAGTATCCACATGCCCTGGATTAAGCAGATCTACGGTCGTGTTAGGTGTGCTTATTCCCTTGGTCAGATGGTTCACAATCTGCCCCATAGTCATGGTCATGCATGTATCCCTCCTCATGGAGAATGTACATCAATTGTACCATTTTATTTCAGTCATAGGCGCTATTTCTTTTAGTAAAACAGCCAGCTCCAAGGGAGCCGACTGTAGTATAAATTTATTTATTATATATTTAATTCATGACAATCCGAATAGTCCGTTGGTCAAGCAGGACTTGGTGAAGATTGCGGAAGATCTCCTCGCCTCCCATTGATTCAGCAAATTCCATCATAACCGTTACTCACAACAGCTTCTGTTAGTAACGGTTATAGCTCTCCCCTTTTCTCACTCAGGCACTACATTATGAGGACCATCATCGATCTGTAGATCAACATCGAAAACTGCCCAGGTTACATGGTGATTTTGATCTCATACACAGGTACAATGCTGACCGAGCCGATGTCCACGATTCGTTCCTCCGTCGTCTCTTTCCAGCCAGCCATGGTCGTATTGCTGTTGAGAACCTTGCCTTTTCGAATGGGGGAAACATATACATACATTCCTTGCTCCATGAGCCGATGTTCAAATGGTTTCAAACCCATTTCCCAGGTCGTATGGTTGCAGAAGTTATCGTGAATCAGTTCGCCATCAATAAAAGCATAACCAATATCTCCAGTATAATCGATACGCAGTAGAGCCTCCTTGATTCCGTCAAAGGCATTTATTTCGAAATCAAGAGTAAGTTTATCGTCATTAACCCTTTTCAAATAGAACTGGATTTCTTTCTTAGGAGCCCTTAAACGATACGTTTTGAATAAATTGTTTTCTGTTATTTCAAGCAGCTCTCCACCAGAAATGGATGTGATTGAGGCGTCAAAATCCGGGAATACACTCAGGCTTACCATTTCCTGGTCTGTTGACTCCAGCCTGATCTCAGCTCCAGATACAAGCACATTGGCACTTGTCAACATAACTCTGTCCCGGCCTTGCAAGTTTACCTTCCAAAATTTTAGACTTTGTTCATCAGTCATCGTGTAAATGGTAACTTTTTTGCCACTTTCAGATACCAGGTGGATGAGATTATCTTCCTCTTCAGCAACCTTAATGATCGTGTTCCCATCCATTTGGTCTATCGAACCTTTGTCGATGGTGGCACTGATCATATCTTTTGACTCCATTGCATAAGTTCCTGTCATGCCCTCCGGTACAAAGAAAAAATAATATACTTCTCCAGCCTCTTCTATCCTTGTTATCAGCTGTGCCGTTGCATATTTGAGCTTCATTCCATCCAGATCGAGATTAAATGGCAATATGGCGAAACTTTCACGTCCTAACGCCAGCTCCCCTTGACTAGGTATGACAATCGTTTCCTCTGGCAGCTCAATGCTTACCTTAAAATCGCACAGGTCGTCATTTTCGACATGATCTTGGAAATTATTTAGAAACAGGTAACCCGATCCGGCACTGGAGCGCACTGCATATCGCAAGGTATCCACATCGTAAGGATCCATCTGGGACGTATCCCCTGGCAGAATGGTCTTCGTTAGGGAGAATTGCTTTTGGAAGGTTGAAAAAAAATAATGCTGTATCTTTGTTCTTTGGTATGATTCCCTTACTTGACCGAATTCGCCGATCATGGCATTAAAATCATAGGATATTTTAGGTGTAGCCAGATCATTTGTGAACGGGTTAACCTTACCCCGAGGATTCGAACCCCCATGATACATGTAGTATCCGATCAGGTTACAGCCTTCTGCAACCTTCATGACAGTCATCGCTGGAACACTACGATAGGGAAAGGCAAACCGGTATTTATAAAACTGAACCATGCCGCCACCCATCTCGCAGCAAGCGTACGGATAGTCTTCCGGGGCGTATTGGGGCTCAAAATTGTAGCTCTTCGGAATCTTGTTATTATGCTTGTCTCGGAAAATGTATTCCGGTGTCGCAGGATGCTCGTCCATCCCCTCCAGACGTCCCTCTTCGTAGTATATCCATGGCCAGTAGGCATACCCGCCCCACAAGGTCAGCATATCAGGTACAGGCGTTGTGGCTCCTCCCCATCCTGTGCACGTATAGATCGGAGTATCAATCCCCGCTTCCAGAGCTATTTCTTTAAGTTTTAACATATGCGAATTACCGTCACTTCCACTGTTTAACCACATATCATTAATCCCTACAGTCAATGCCCACTGAGCAGATGAATGATTATGCTCGTTTTCGATTTGGGTGCCGATGATCGGTCCCCCCTCCTTGTATAACAATCCTTTAACCTGGGTACCGATTTCGTTATACATTCTTCTTGTATAGAACAGATACCCCTCATCATTAGAACGAACCTCAAAGGGCCGACCGAATAACCAATCCGGCATACCGCCGTTTCGGATTTCCCCATGATTGAAGGGTCCAATTCGAATCATGACGTATAGCTGATGCTTGCCACACAACTCGATGAAACGGCGAAGATTTTTGTTCCCACTCCAATTAAAAACGCCTTCAACTTCTTCATGCAGGTTCCAAAAAATATAAGTTGCAATGATGTTTACGCCGCCCATTTTTATTTTAATCATTTCATCTTCCCAATAGCGTTCATCGTAACGGGCATAATGGAATTCACCACAAATGCCGAAAAAGGGCTCTCCGTCCTTCTCCATAAAATAGTTGGTGAATCCGATCTCCTCTCCTTTAGGATTGGTGCCGCCAAGTTGGATATGTCCTTTAACAATATGCTTGTGATCGTCTTTGACCGTAATTCGATAGTTTCTCATGAAGTTCACTCCCCTCACTCGTTCATATTGAATTCAGGATAAATTGATTCCATTTGCGCTGCCAAGCTACATCATTCCAGAATGGATGATGCGGAGCACAGTTGGAGCAGAGGGTCATTCCCCAGAATCCAAGTGCCATTCCTTTTCGCAGCACATATTCAGCGATAAATTTACCGACTGGGCCTTCTTCAAATTGGGCATACAGCGGCGTGTAGCCTACATAGCCTTCTCCTATGACAGTTGGAATGCCGGAATGACGGGTCCATTCATGAATTTCTTCCAATCGGGAGTCCGCTTTCTGCAACATGGCCATTTTATGAGCTCCATACCGATCATACAAAAATAAATCCCATTGATCGGTATCCACCCAGTCGTGCAAATAAATAAGCCTCATGCCAACCGGATTGCCTTCCATCCGCCAATTCTGCTCCGGAGGCAGGGTCCACTCTGCAAATGGAGGAGCGTCTTCTCTTAATAGGGATTGTACAAATGGATTGGGGAACGGCGACAACTCATCATCAAGCCCTGCCGCTTCCATAAGCTCATTAAGCACCCCTTTAATATAAAGATGAAAATGGGCAACCTGCATATTGCGCGCGACGTAAGCTTTAGGATAGGCTTCATTCAACGTATAGCTGGCCGTCATCATAATATCGGGATGACATTGGCGAAGATATCCAACAGCTTCCTCTACATAGGGCTGCATGGCTTCAATAATGGCTGATACATTCGTTTCTGCTATGCCTTCAGACGTTCCGACGGCGTTTAACTGTCCAAACTCCACTTCATTATGCAACTCTGTATAGATAATCTGGTTCCTATAGCCTTCCGCTGTAACGAAACGAATCAACTGATCCATCGACCTTGCGATGGCCATAAATCTTTCCTTAGGAGGAATTGCAGCTAATTCATCTCTAAGCTCACAATGAGCCAGGAAGCTGGGACTCTGCTGATATTCCCAAGAGGATAACATAATGTAACAGTTATGAGCCTTTGCTTGTCTAAACAGCTCAAGCAAATGAGCATGCCCATCCAGCACTGCGCCGCCGCGACAGTTATACCAGCGCGTACGCTGGCCTACTTCCCCAAGGTTCGCAAACTCCAAGGGTCCGGGGCGTTTGCCATCCGCCGTAAACAACATGAATGGCATAGCACATATTCGGATCGTATTGTAGCCTCTTTCGACCGCTTCTTTAAAACGGGCTTCAAGATCGCTATAGGGCTCACCTTCCTGTGTCATTGTATACCAAGAGAAATCCCACATTGTGATCGTCAATTTGCGTGGTACCTTTTTCAAGAGATTACTCAATTAAGCTCCCCTCCCAGTTCATATGATTCAATGCTCCTTGGTGGTTAGCTTCCAGTTTAAGCACCGATTCAAAATGCAGGATAGCTTCGTCCTGTCGCCCTAATCCAAGCAAGCCAAGTGCTTTCATATAGGTACAATGGATTTGATTACGAATATTCAAATCATCTTCAAAAATAAGAAAGTCGGGTAATGAAACCGCGAAGTAATCCATTTTCACGGGTTCGAACAAGTGTCTTTCAGCGTAATCAATTAGCTTGTTGAATCGACGAGTGCCTTCCTTCACATGACCAAGTTTCTTCCAGGCCAATCCTTGGTAAAATATCATATCCGGCTGTTGATCGTTGTAATACATGGCGTTGGTGGGTTCCTCCAGTCCTTGAGAGGCCGTGGAAAAGGTCAGCATTGCCTTATCTGTTAATTTCAATCGCTCATACGCGCAGCCCAAATAATAGTAGATATCGTTATCCTGGGAACCCTTTAACTTACCTTCCCCAAGATTCTCTGGATAAACTAAAGCCTCACGCAGCCCTCTTACAGCCTGTTCAATCCGTCCAGACCTCAGGTCGGACTTGGCAAGCTCTATTTTGGCAAGCCTATACTGTCCGGTTGCATTACCCTCTCCGCCTTCCCATGGGTGAAATGTTCTCCCTGCTAGCAAGGACAACGCTATCTTATGTTGCTTCATCGTATTGTGAACGGTTACATATTCCAAAAACAGATCATCGCGAAGCTTTACGATCCCCGGATAACTCTCCAGCAGGTTCAATCTTTCGTCGGACTTAATGTTCAGCTTCTTATAAAGCTGGTCAAGCTCATAAAGAACACGCGCGTCTGATGTATTGCATACAAAGGCCTGCTCTAACGAATGGCGAGCCTTCTCTATTTGGCCTTGTTTGTTAAAATATCCAAGAGCAAGATTACGGTGAACGACGGGGTAGGTATCATCAATGGTACGAGATGTTTCCCAGCAAGCAATGGCATCCAAATGCCGTTTCTTATCATAGAGTAAATTGCCTAAGTAATAATGAGCCTTTCCGTCCTCCGGTTTCGTTTGAATTGCAAATAGTAACACGTCCAACTCAAACAGACTGTTAGGAAAACAGTAATCAGGCACTGCTTCGGCTGCATGAACGAGAGTCCTGTTCGCCTGCTCAAGCTTGCCGATTTTAGCATAGCAGAAGGCCTGAACGTAATACAGCATAGGGTATGTTTTCGCCTGCTCTGGAGCTTCTTCCAGCACACATGCTGCATCCTCATAGAGTCCCGCCGCCGCATAGTCCGATGCTACTGCTATATAATTATGCACATCTCCACGCATCCATTTTTTCAACTCTTCGAAGACCGTTTTAGCATCAGATCGTAAACCGAGAGCCTCTAATGATAATGCTTGCTCACGGTAAGCTCCAAAATCGGCGATATCGAGCATGATCGTTTCCTTGGAAAAAGCTATTGCCGCTTCGTAGTTGCCCAACTTACGAAAAATGGCCGACTTAAGGTTACGTGCTTTGTAATTACGAGCATTTCGGATGATCGAACGCTCCACGAGCTCCAATGCTTCTTCATAGTTCCCTTTTTCTGTCGCAATCTGCGCAAGTGAGAAATACCCGCTGTCTTGCCATGCCGCACTCCATACTGATTTATAAAATGCAGAGAACGCTTCATCCATCCGTCCTTGGTGTTTTAGTGACAAACCAAGCTGATAGTAGGCCTCACCGTCATAGGGGTTAGAGTTGCACCAGGTTATCCGCGAAATGGCTTTACGGAAGCACGCTTCGCTTGCTGAATACAACCCTCTACGGAGAAGCAACGTACCATACGCTACATTTATGCGGCTGTCATTTTTATCTCTTTTCAGGCCCTCCAGATAATACGCCTCGGGTTCAAAGGTGGCATGACGGTATTGCTCCAAGTGTTGTCCTGCTAGATACAATTCTTCGTTAGTTCTTAATTCCTCCGGTTCCGGCAGAGGGGCTGCCGCAGCTGGCATCTGTTCAACTTGCTTTTTCTGCGGCTGGTAGCTAATCAGTTCCCTCCCTGCTGCGTCTTTGACGGTTAAGCATAGTTCATCATCCTCATCCTCAGCCAAGAGATTGATCTTCTGTACAAAGGCCTTACTAGGTTCCAGATCTACAGATTCTTTAATATAGATTCTCCGCTGGCTGCTTAATTCCACGACGGCTTTACGGAATGGCGAAGTCACATAGACTCCAATCTGTGCTATCCCTTCGCTACGATCCATGTCCAAACTTACAGCTGCATCAATTGAAGCATTTTTGACCATACCAATATGTTTATAAGGCATAAAATACTGCGAGAACGATTTTTCTTCATACGGCTGAAGCCAAGTAAAATCCGGCTGGTTATCGGTATATACCCCCGTCATCAACTCGATGTAAGGACCGTCTTCGTCAGTCAGATTCCGATCCCATGCCTGCCCGAATTCGCCATTGCCCCATGTCCATTGCTTTTTTCCGGGAGAGATGTGATGGTTGGCCACATGCAAAAGTCCGGCTTGTTTCATATGGTCGTAACCACCTATGAAATTGTAGCCCGATTTATAGGCCATATACGAAGTGGGGGCAGGAATATTTTTATATCGGGAAATATCTACGCCTTCAGAATAATCCATTTTATAATAAGTGCCTGTAGCGATCGGGAAACGGGATACATCTCGCTTTCCGTGATCGAACACAGCCGATACGTCCGGAGGAAAAACAGATTGAGTGTGATCATGTACCGCTACGGCTGGATTTGCCCACCACAGAAACGTTTGAGGCTCGGCAGTCCGATTGTATAGCTGGACCCCAATTTTAAGGTATGCTTTATCCGGTTGAAGTGTAAAACCAGCTGTTACTTTAGTGCCGAACATACGATCCATTTCGCTCACCCATACTGTCGCACTTCCGTCCTCACGTTCTTCCAGCTTGTATTCGACGGGTCCGTAAGTGTTGGGACGGTGATGCTGTGGCCAGTTAAACTCAATGCCTCCCGATATCCATGGCCCCAATAAGCCAACAAGCGCTGGTTTGATGACCCTGTTATAATAAACAAAATCGTAACCGTTGGTCTTGTCGACCGCACGATAAATGCGACCTCCAAGCTCTGGCATGATCTCAATACGCAAATATTTATTCTCCAGAAAAACTAATTGATAATTTTCGAGTTTCTTATCATCCTCAATTTTATCAATTACCGGATGCGGATACACTCGACCGGAACTTCCTTGGTAGACACGTTTCTCCAGAAACATTGGATTTTTGTCGGGTTTGCCAATGCCGTACGTAGGGATCTGCACGGTTTCCTCCCACACGCGTGCCTTAGCCTCGAAGTTTCTCAAATCCATCACTCCTTTGTAGTCGCTCTTATATTCAGAGCTTACAAGTAAGCGACATTACAGACAATTGACAATCCACTGTTTATGATGGACTATATACGTATTTCATCATTAAAGACGCATCCGGCTGGGGGATGAATAAATTATGAATAAGAAAGCTGATGGATTTGAAGGTGAAAAGTTATATGTCCTTCCACCCTATATGTTGGATAAATTAAAATTGAATCCGCTTACACGCAATCTATATATTACGGATATAGGCTGCTTTAGCCATGCCCGCCATCATTTTCGCGAAAGAACGCATGGCTGTGACTCTCATATATTCATTTATTGTGCCAGCGGAAAAGGTTGGGTACGAACGGAGGATAACATAACCATTTGCATGACGGAGCGAAGCTTTGCTTACATTCCCAGGGACATGCCGCATGCTTATGGGGCTAACGATGAAGATCCTTGGACGATTTACTGGTTTCATCTCCAAGGGGACCAAATGGACGATTTCATGGTATTGTTTGACCCTTTTAAAACGTATGTTACGATGGCAGCCAGTGATGAAGTCAAACTACTGGAGCTATTTCATCAGTGTTACGACCTTTTATTGAACAAACCATACTCCATTATACATTTAGTTCAAGTGTCGCAAACTGTTCGTTATCTGCTGAGTTTTGTTTTATCTGTTGCATTTCGCAAGGAAGACAGTACGTACCAGAGCCATGTTGATAAGGCAACACGTTATATGAGCGAACAATTGGAATCCACCGTTTCGTTGGAGGGGCTTAGTCGACATGTTCAGGTATCCAAGCAGCATTTGAACTTGATATTCAAGCAATCAACCGGCTACTCTCCTGTCGATTACTATTTAAGAATGAAGATACAGAGGGCCAGTCAGCTTTTGGACTTAACTAATGCTTCTATTAAAGAGATTAGCATACAACTCGGTTTTAGGGACCCGTACTACTTCTCCAGACTGTTCAAAAAAATAATGGGCTGCTCTCCTTTGGAATACCGAAATAATTTGAAGGGTTGATCTATATTCATCAGGAGCGTTCAAATTTGCTTCTATCAGGCTACCGCAAGGTCACAGATCATTTACGAATCGGGGGTGCAAGGTCTATACTTAAGGTTAAAAAAGGAAGTTTTGTATGCTCCGAACGTTGAATCGAAGACTAAATACAGCTATGCCGCTAATCACGCCTACCAGCATACTAATTGGCGTCCTGATCGGTACGTCGTTGTCGGAATACACCGAACTCTCTCCCTGGCTGTTTGCGTTCATGACCTTCGCGGGCAGCATCAGCATGGGTTTCAAGGATTTTGTCCATGTGATAAAGCATCCCGGTCCGCTGATCGCCTGTCTGTTTATTCTTCACCTGGCCATGCCACTTCTCGCCATGATGCTTGGGCATCTGGCTTTCGGCGACGATCCTTATACGATTACCGGGCTTATTCTTGGCGCGGCTATCCCTACGGGCATTTCCAGCTTCGTGTGGGTCAACATCTACAAAGGCAATACGGCGCTGACATTGGCTATTATTCTGATCGATACGATTTTGGCTCCATTCGCCGTACCTGGCATTATGTCCCTGCTGGTCGGAGCGGATGTACAGCTTGACACCTGGGCGATGATGCAAAGCCTGTTTTGGATGATTGTCGTTCCTTCGCTAATCGGCATGGTTTTGAACGAATGGACCAAAGGGAAGATCAAGCAGGTGTGGGGACCTCGGCTGGGTCCGTTCTCCAAGCTGGCCATGGCTCTTGTCGTGATGATTAACGGATCTGTAATCGCGCCTTATCTGGTCGATTTTAATCTTAAGCTTGTCGGAGTATGCCTATCCATAATCATCCTTGCTTCCACCGGATATGCGATCGGTTATCTGATCTCAGGGCTGATGCGGTGGAATAATGCAGATCGTACGGCGCTTGTCTTTAACGGCGGCATGCGCAATATCAGTGCGGGAGCCGTGCTTGCCATCACCTACTTCCCGGCCCCGGTAGCGCTGCCTGTTGTACTCGGAATGATTTTCCAGCAATCTACGGCGTCTCTGGTTGGATTTCTGCTAAGTCGTCGCGACCGTGGCAAGACCAAGGAGAAGCACAGCACAGCCTCTGCTTCTTAAGTTTTACTCCAACCAGACCATGGGCAAATACGATATGTGTTATCACCTCAAAAACGGCAGCCAATAAATTGGCTGCCGTTAATATTTGATTCTCGTACTAATTGGAATTGATATAATTGCTAGTACGATTGTTGATGACACCATTATCTCGGGAATTTCCAATTGGACTACCGGATATTATTGTTATTTTTTAGTATGCTTGCTCCTGCTGAACAGATTGATTTCTTACTAAATGCGCACTGCTTATTGTTACAATATGCTGTGGCGGTAATCCCAAAAGTACTCTCCCGTATAGCTCCAGACAGGTAGAAGCTGTGGTAAACGCATGGTTAGCTCCGCCTCTAATGTCACGGAATATTTGCGATAATCGGTTCGAATCCAGAATTGCGCTACCGCCGCTTTCTACCATTAGCATTTCAACTGCTTCCGAACACAACATAGCAGCATACCCAATATCCGTTTGGATTTGTACAAAATCTTCCTGACTTAATAGTTCCCCACGTTGTACATAATCCTCTAGAATGTCGATGGATCGATTGATATGAAGATGTGCGGATTCAACCTTCATAGCTGCCAGCCCTACTTTGTACTGAATATGTCCAACTTCTGCCTGCGATCTGTGAATGGTCATGGCTATTCCCTTGTTAGGTGCCCTTTCAATAAAGTGCTCCACTGCCCCTCTTGCAAGCCCAAGAATAGTGCTTATACCTGTTGTAATGCTGGTAATCAGAAATAAATAATGCTTATATCGATCTTCCCCCTGTAAATGCTGTAACCTAGTCTCATCCACTTCCTCGAAATTTTCGTCAGCAACATATTCATTGGGAATAAAGACATAATTCATTTCTAAGCTATTACTTGCCGACCCTTTTAAACTCATCGTATGCCAATCATCGATAATTTTAATTTCATCCATTGGAACAACGGCCAGCTTCATTTTAGGGTCTTGTTGCATCGCACTAGCATCTTTTAAATTTAACAATGCATGGGTTGCATGCTTTGACCCAGAACCAAATGCCCAACGACCATACTCAACCAAATAGCCTCCATCCACCTTCTTCACAACAGCTTTAATGGCTTGTAGTACCGAACAAAATTTCACCTCTTTTTCTTGTTTAAAAATCTTATCAACAACTTCTGTGGGCAGTAGCTGCGATGAACTATAGTTATTTCCATTTATATTTTGAACCACCCAACCCACGGAGCCATTTCCTCTTGCCACTTCTGAAACAATTTCAATCATGGCTTGAATACTCACTTCATATCCACCGTATTTTTTCGGTGTTCTAAGCTTGAAGAGTCCTGCACTTGAAACTTTTTCAATAATCTCTTCGGGTATATGCATGTCTTTATCAATTTTTGTTCCATATTCCATTAGCAATGGAACTAATTCCGTCGCATTCTGGAGAAGTTTTTGCTCTTCAGCGGTAAGTTGAACTACTTTACTTAAGGTTGACAATAGAAACACTCTCCTCATTACACGTATTAGGTTTTGATATGGATTCAGAGATAAAATGACTCATAAACTACTCTATAATGCTCCGATCAAGATGGGGCCATTTCCACTCTATATCTCATCATCGTGCACCTCAATAAACTTCCAGTTATTTGGAAGACAGTAGTTTAAAATAAAAAGCTGACGCCGAAGAGGATAATCTCGTTGCAGTTTTTTGATGATACGGCCTTTAACCTCGACGACTTCAACGGAGCCATCTTTGAGTTCCATGAAGAAGTCCGGTGTATACACACGTTTTTTATATTTCTTGCCGCAATGCTCCACAGCCTCCACAATCTCAAAGGTTTTATGCAGTTCCAGCTTATGGAGGAAACCTGCAATAGTCAAAGGAACAATTCTTTTATTATAGAAGCGCTCCTCCGCTTCGCTATCAAATGTGGGGCGTTGAGTAGGCAATGGCTCCCGAGGTTTTACCAACCGTTGATCTTGTTCTCGAATTTTCACATGAGGATTCGATGTAAGGAGCTCCATGAGATCGGCTTCAGACATATGCATAGGCTCACCTCATTATGACCAGTCTGATTTGGCGACTTTCACTCGTCTAACGAACACTCCAAGAACAAGCCCAGCAACGGCAATCAACATAGCGAACAAAAGTGCGTTCTGCATGCCTGCAGTCAATGCCAGTATTGCATTAGCCGGGTCTGAAGGGTTAGGTACATCCTTCATAAAGTTTGCTACTCCGCTTGTCATAACGCTAACCGCTACTGCTAATCCGAGAGCCCCAGCAATCTGCTGTAGCGTAGTCATTATTGCCGTTCCATCCGGGTACATTTCGGCAGGAAGCTGGTTAAGCCCATTCGATTGAGAAGGCATCCATACCATTACAATTCCAATCATTAGGCAGGAATGCAGTATCACAATCAAAGTAATCGTGGATGCCGTCGTGATACTAGAAAAGAACCACAGTGAGGCCACGGCTAAGAGCAAACCGGGAACAACCAGAAATTTGGTTCCAAATTTATCAAAGAGCGTCCCAATGACGGGGGAAAGAACAGCAGAAAGGATACTGCCCGGAAGAAGAATGAGACCCACCTTCAGAGCACTTATTTCAAGAACGCGAATCATAAACATCGGAAGAATGAACATGGCCGACATTTCAGACATCATGCAAACGAACACCAGCAATGTACCGATAACAAACATCGGATTTTTAAGCGTTCTTAAGTTCATAAGCGGTTCCTTCATGTTCAGTTGCCGGAATACAAATAGTATCAAGGCTACAATGCCCATGATTAGGGATACAATGACCTTGGAGTCGCTCCAGCCATGATCGCTTTCTCCAACTGTACTAACAGCGTACACGACACCCCCAAAACCCAAGGTTGACAAGATCAAAGAGTAAAGGTCGATACGTGGTTTAGTTATTGGTGATACATTCTTTATATACGTGGCGCCAACAAGCAAAGCAATCAGCAGGGTCATTAAAGACAACCAAAATATCCAATGCCAACTCAGCTTATCGAGCAATAGACCCGAGATGGTTGGACCAATAGCAGGTCCCACCGTGAAAACAAGCGTAACCAGGCCCATCGCTGATCCGCGTTTCTCAGCCGGAAATATGATTAGAGCTGTATTGAACATCAATGGGAACAGGAGACTCGCTCCTACGGCTTGTAATATACGTCCTACCAACAGGATTTCAAAACTTCCGGCCATGCCTCCAATAGCTGAACCTACGATTGAGATAATGAGTGAGGCAAAGAAAAGTTGCCTCGTGGTAAACCACTGGATCAACAATCCTGAAAGCGGAACTAAAATTCCCAGTGTGAGTAAATAACCACTACTTAGCCACTGGACTGTGGATTCGGTAATAGCAAAACGGTTAATCAAATCGCTAAGAGCTATATTAATTGCAGTTTCATTAAACGTACCTATTATACCGGCCAGCATTAACGAAAACATGATAGGTAAAACTTTAACATTTGGAACCGATTGCTGTTCTGAAACAGTACCTGATTGCAAAACCTTCACTCCTCTATTTCTTACTAATTTTCACTGCATTACTATCCGCAGCACGGGATATTTTTATATTAGTAAGCGCGTTCACCAGAACCACGGTAACAGGCAGCGCATTGAGTTATTTTCATATCTGCACCTCCTCTTGTATATTTATCTCATTCTCTCTCTAAAACCCATGGAAAAGTAAACTCGGAAGCGAACAGTATAGCCACCGCCTCAACTTCAGCCACATTTGATAAAAATATCGGACCTGTCGAGTAGAAGAGAACTTTCAGCTTTTTGATCATAGCACACGCGTGTCAAGTCCCCCCCCAACTAAGAAAAAAGTCAACCCCCTTTTTTTTCGACCTACAAATGAAAGGCTGCTCAATCGCCTTATCAAACTCGGAAATGGATGCCACTTTTTTTATGCTCTGTCGCCTTTGGTGTAGTTTCATGGTCTGGAGCATTTCGTATCCATGGACAGAATCATGGGCTTGTCGCTCTGTCCATTCAAAACGAAGTGGGTTCCAGCGCATCGACCACGGCGTGAATTTTCGCGCTTAATCCTCCTCGGGATCGCCCAATTGCTTGCTTGTCTTACCCCTTCTCTTTAAGAGCTAGACAGATAGCCTGATATTTTACCAACAGCAGCAATAAAAAAA
Organism: Paenibacillus sp. RC21; assembly: GCF_044907935.1. NCBI lineage: Bacteria > Bacillati > Bacillota > Bacilli > Caryophanales > Paenibacillaceae > Paenibacillus > Paenibacillus sp. RC21. The sequence continues at coordinate 225,873 of NZ_JBIYCS010000006.1, read as the reverse complement.
ACACCATTTTTAACAGCCGAAAATCTATGGAGTTCCAACCTTCTTCTTGATGTGAATAGATATCTGTGCCTGACAATGGATATATTGAAAAAAACTCAAGAGGACCACGTTGAAACGTCTCTTTGAGAATGAGATTAACTGAGCTGCTATGAATGGAGGAAAAATGTAATGGAAACGAAGAAAGTCGCTTTTGTTACTGGAGGATCGCGTGGAATCGGGGCTGCTATCGTAAAACGACTTGCTGCAGAAGGTGCGTCAGTAGGTTTTACTTACTCAAGTTCACAAGAACGAGCTGAACAATTAGTCAAGGTAGTCGAAGCAGAAGGAGGGGTGCCCTGGCTTTGAAGGCGGATAGTAGCAAATTTGAAGATATTCGTGCTGCAATTACTGAAACGATAAATGCATTTGGAAATATCAATATCCTTGTCAATAATGCCGCAGTTTCCATCCGTAAACCATACGAACAGATTGCCCCAGATGAATTTGATCATGTGATTTCCGTCAATGTTCGGTCAATCTTCCTGTCAGTACAGACGGTTGCACCGCAGATGGGTCACGGTGGACGAATCATTAATATTGGCAGTCTTAATTCGCAAAACAATCCCTTTCCAACCATACTCTTTATGTAACTTCAAAAGCGGCTTTAGCTGGTCTGACTCGTGCGTTGGCGCGTGATCTGGGTCCCCAGGGAATAACGATTAACAATATTCAGCCAGGGGCCACTGATACAGACATGAATCCCGCTGACTCCCCAGCTGCACTGGAATATGCACGCTCTATTGCGCTTGGTCGGTATGGAACTCCTGAAGAAGTTGCAAGTATGGTAGCTTTCATAGCTAGCGAAGAAGCTAGCTATATTACCGGAGCCACAATAAATGTGGACGGGGAACTGCAATCTAGAATTCATAATCTGCTCAGATGAGATGCTGAGCTTTTTTCTGATGAGATAAGTATTGCTTCCAGCAGGAAGAGCGACTGTAATGGCCTTGGCACTTTGCAAGTCCAAAGCGGGCAATAACGAAAACGAAGTTAAATTAAGCAGCCTAGGTCCGGTATTCAACCGGACCTTATGGTTTAGACCAAATTGAATACGTTCTTGGTTAATCCCAGCTCCACGCCCGAATTAACGATGAAACACCCTTGACGTTCTCCTTCTTTCCTCATTGTGGACTCTAAAAATTGTCGAATTAATCCCTTTACCGGTTCTTGCTTTTCAACCAGGAATTTCATTTTTTTATTTTGAATAGCCTCATATCGTTGGAGTGCCTTCATAAATGAGGCATGCTTATCACCAAAAGTATCATAGATACTTCTTCTGTGAATTCCCATAAAGTCAACTAATTCTTGCATTGAAGTTTTCTCGTAACCTTGCACTCAAAACAGGTGTATCGCTTTATCTAATACTTCATTAATTTCAAATTCTTTGGATCTTGCCATTGTAATCACCTCATGCATTCATTTTACATTGAAGTGAACGATCGGCAAACTAGAGAGTAAAACGTGAATAAAATCAAGCGTGGCGCTTGATTTTATTCTTTGTGAGCATTACAGGTATGAGACCTATTTAAATGCTTAACGAAGGATTCTTCGTTTGTCTGCTTGTAACCAATCGGGCGTCCATCCTTTTTCCATCGCATCCAGGGTTACTCCTGGTGGAACTATGGCATCTATCGCATCCAGTATATCGCTACTTAATCGGATGTCACTACCCTTTAACGTTTCCCGGAGTTGTTCAATTGTTCTTGCCCCAACAATGGCAGAAGTAATGGACGAATGAGCTTGTGTGAATGCCATGGCAAGATGCGGTAAAGTTAATCCTGCTTCATCTGCAAGTGTTTGGAGTTTGGCTATGGCTTCAAACTTGATGCGGTTTTCTTCTCGACTAGGGTCAACAACAGATTTTAAGCGTCCAGCGAAGGTGGCTGCTCTTGAATCCGGGGCGACAGCTTCTCCTGAACGGTATTTTCCCGTTAATAAGCCACCCGAAAGTGGGCTCCAAACCAAAACACCCATTCCATATTTTGCTGTGGCAGCAAGCAGATCGAATTCGATACTTCGGTTTAAAATGGAATACGGGGCTTGCTCAGAGACAAAACGTGCTACATTTTTGCGTTCGCTAGTCCATTGAGCTTCGGTCACTTGCCATGCCTGAAAATTGGATGTACCAATGTAGCGTATCTTCCCTTCACTGACCAGATCCGTAAGTGCACCAAGACTCTCTTCAATATCGGTATCGAGATCAGGCTGATGCAGTTGATACAAATCGATATAATCGGTTTGCAGCCTTCTCAAACTATCCTCTACTGCTCGTTTAATCCAATATTTTGAATTTCCTGATTGATTTTGTCCACTGCCCATGGGAAGACCGCCTTTAGTGGCCAGAATGACATCCTGTCTGCGTCCTTTTAGAATGTGACCTAAAATTTCTTCGGATTGACCACTTGAATAGACATCCGCAGTATCGATCAGGTTAATTCCTCCAGCCAAAGCTTCATCCAGTATGACTGCAGCTTCTTTCTCCGTATTGTTCCCCCAAAAACCAAATGTACCTGTACCTATATAAAAAGTACTAAAGAAGTTAACGATCCTTCAATTGGGTAATTAAAAGTAAGACCAAATGTAAGGTGGGGAAACACATGAGTTCATCCGAAATGGATCAAATAAACGAAGCCATGAAGCATACCCATGACAAACGGCTATATGAACGCTATTTGGCTGTCCGCCTTCACCTCGAAGGACAGTCGTTTACTGAAATTGCACATACGTTAGGTCTGGTTCGCCAGACCATTAGCAAGTATTGGGATTTGTACCAAACCTATGGATTGGAAGGCCTTCCTATGAAGCATTCACCAGGAAAGCCACCAAAGCTGAGCGAGGAACAGCACGAACAACTTGCCGAAATGCTGGTGAGCAAGCGGCCCGCCGATGTCGGTTTTGAAGCCAGGTACACCTGGACACTGGCCTTAATCGCCGCCTGGATTCGGCGTGAGTTTGGACAGGAATACAGCGTTCGCGGTGTTCGCAAAGTGTTGGGACGACTGGGATTTAGCTTCACCAAAGCAACGTATACCCTAGCCAAAGCAGATCCACAGGAGCAGGCCGTGTTTCGGGATGTCACATTCCCGCAGTTGAAACGCAAACTGGAGGATGGAGACATCGACCATCTGTTATTTGATGATGAGTCCACAATCCGGGCGTATCAGGCGCTACAATATAACTGGTTTCCGAAAGGAAAACAGCAACAGATTCAAACCCATGGCAAGCATGAAGGAGCCAAGTTGTTTGGTGCGATCCACTACGAGACGGGGCAAGTCCATCACTATGAAGTCGAACAAGCGAATGTGGACGCCTGGATTCGTTTTCTGACGATGCTGCTGGAAGCTTACCCGACCGGGAAAATAGTCCTTATTTTGGATAATAGTCGCATCCATCATGCCCGGGCGCTCCAACCTTTTTTACAGAAACACCGTCGTTTGGAGCTTGTATTCTTGCCGCCCTACAGCCCCGATCTCAACTCATGGAGGGCGTCTGGAAGTGGCTCAAAAGTGATGTCATTAACAACGTATTTTTCAAAAAAATTTTACCAGATTCGTCTCCACGTCACGAAATTTATCAATCGACTGAACAAGCACCCGAAAGAAACCATTGATCGCTTGCTTGTTAGGTTATAATCTTTAGTGCGCTTTATATAGCAAGTCATTTCCAACAATTTGGCAATGAAAAGGTCATCTTGGGCATCTCCGCGAACACGCTGTATCGTTGCAGCCGAACACAACCAAGATGGGAAACAGGCCTTTCTCATGAGAACCTTTTAAACCAGCAGTTTGTTGCGGGGGCCCCAAACGAGGTTCTGTTTATTGTCCTTTTGCAGCTAGCCATAAAATTTGCTGTCTGAACAACCCCTATAGAGAAAACAAAAAAAACCGCAATTATCACGGTTTCTTAAGCATTCTATTCTTGTGCTTGGGCAAAAACAAATTTGGCTACAGTTCTTCGCCATTGGATTCAATGACTTTTTTGTACCAGTAGAAGCTCTTCTTCGGCGTTCTGCTCAGATCACCATTGCCATCGTTGTCTTTGTTAACATGGATGAAGCCGTAGCGTTTTTTCATTTCGCCTGTTGAAGCACTAACCAGGTCGATACAACCCCACATCGTATAAGCAATGAGCTCCACGCCGTCTGCTACCGCTTCCTTCATTTGTTCAATGTGACCTCTCAAATATTGAATGCGATAATCATCCTGAATTGAACCATCTTCCTCCACCACATCTACAGCACCCAGGCCGTTCTCTACCACCATCAGTGGAATCTGGTAACGGTCATACAGGTGATTCAGCGTGTAACGCAAACCTTTTGGATCGATCTGCCATCCCCAGTCGGACGACTCCAGATATGGATTTTTGATGCCGCCCAGCAGATTACCGCCTGTTTTCTCCAGCGAATCATCCGCACTTTCGACCATGGACATGTAATAGCTGAAGGAGTAGAAATCCACGCACCCTTCCCGCAGTGTCTGTTCATCTTCCGGTTGCATCTCGATACGGATTCCCTGCTCGGCAAAGAAGCGTTTGGCAAACCCGGGATACGCCCCTCTGACCTGCACATCACCACAGATCATATTCGAAATTTGGTCCTTTTGCTGTGCAAGCAAAATATCGTCCGGATTGCATGTGTTCGGGTACGTTGTCATGAAAGCGACCATACAGCCGATTTGGAAATCGGGGTTGATCTCATGCCCTAGCTTGACCGCCTTCGCACTTGCCACAAATTGATGGTGCAGCGCCTGGAAGCGGGTCTGCGGATCATCGACCCCATCTGTCAGCGTCTCTTTGCCTTCGAACAGAATACCTGCGGCCATATAAGCCCCCAACGGCATCGTCAGACAGTTGATCTCGTTGAAGGTCAGCCAGTATTTAACCTGATCCTTGTATCTGTTGAAGAGGGTTGTACAATATCGGATGTAACAATCGATAACTTCCCGTGATGCCCAGCCGTTATACTTCTCGGTCAGACCGAATGGCGTTTCATAATGGGAAATGGTCACCAGCGGCTCAATGTTGTACTTTTTCAACTCGGCAAAAACGTTATCGTAGAACTGCAATCCCTCTTCGTTCGGCTCCAGATCGTAACCGTTCGGATAGATTCTTGACCAGTTGATCGACATGCGGAACATTTTAAATCCCATTTGGGCCATCAAGGCAATATCCTCTTTGTAATGTCCATAAAAATCAACCGCTTCATGGCTCGGATAATACGTTCCCTCTTCAAGTACAGGCGTGATCCGCCGCGGTGTCGTGTGGGTTCCGCCTGTCATCATATCGGAAGTGCTCGGGCCTTTGCCGCCCTTGTTCCATCCACCTTCAAATTGATTGGCAGCCGTTGCTCCACCCCAGAAAAATCCATCTTTCATTGTCATAACCAGTTCCTCCTCCAATGTCTCATCAAGACTTCAAAACTAGTGTAACATCCATACCCTGACACCTTCTGTCATGGTATAATCATGGCATGGAAAATAACCGATTATTCAGAATGATGCTGCTGTTATTGGAGAAAAAGAAAGCGACCGCCCCGGAACTGGCCCGTTTGTTCGAAATATCCGTGCGCACGGTGTACCGTGATATCGACAGGCTGAGTGCAGCAGGCATTCCTGTGTACACCACAACCGGAAAACATGGCGGCATTCATCTTATGGACAACTTTGTCATGGACAAGTCTCTCTTGTCCGAAGACGATCAAAATGAAATTTTGCTTGGACTATACAGCGTCAGTGCCATCCCTCATCTCAACAGTGCCCATATGCTGAAACGGTTGACCGCGATGTTTGATCACAAGCTGGAATGGATCGAATTCGATTTCTCCCCCTGGCGCAGCATTTCACTGCAGGAGAGAGAACTGTTCAATCAGGTGAAGCAGGCCATACTCACGAAACAGCTTATGACGTTTCATTATATCGACTCCAATGGTGAACCAAGTTTAGAGACCGTCGAACCTGTCAAATTAATATTCAAAAATAACACCTGGTACTTCAAAGGTAACGGTCAGAGCACGCCGAGCATTACAGAAGCACAGACTTTCAAGATGAAAAGGGTCTCTGAGCTCAAACTGCTGTCAAAGCCCCTCGATCAGAGCATGACAGCGGGATTAAGGGTCTCCGAAAAACACGTTACCAGTCCTCCAGTTTCCATGAAACTGATATTCTCTAGTACCATTGCATACAGAGTGCATGATTTTTTTGAACCCTCCCGGATTGAAAAGCAACCTGATGGCAGGCTGCACGTCTCTCTGGAAGTACATGAGGGGGAACAATTGTATTCGTTCCTGATGTCATTTGGAGCGGAGTTGACCGTGGTTAAACCTCCCCATATTCGGCAGGAACTGCTCAGACGACATATCGATGCGGTAGAACATTTGCAAATGATCACCTTTTGATTTCATATTTAACATTTGGATTAACCTTGTACTTAAATCGTCGCTTCCTAGTGTAATTAGGTTATCATCAAAACAGGCATGATACCAAAGTTCTCGTCCTCCGACATAGGTAGCGATGTTTCTTACAAACTAACTCTCTTAGAGCAGACTAATTCATAAATCATGAAGCCAAAAATAAACTGAAGAGCCTCCGTTGCAGTTTTGGAGCGTTTAACCCCTCCTGCAAGCTCGGCGTTGACTTTGTCGCCAAACCGATCCAAGAGATATGGTATATTACTTAAGTAAGTACTTTAGTCGCTTCTGAAGTAAAAGGAATCAGTTCGTCTATACGTCCTTCACGAATTTTCTTAGCCCATGCAGGATCGACCATTAGCGAACGTCCAACTGCCACCAAGTCAAATTCTTCATTCTCAAGTCGTTGAACCAGTCCATCGATACCGACGTTATTGGCTCCTTTTCCTTCGGTGAAAAGACTTGTGAACTCACCGTCAAGGCCAACAGATCCAACTGTAATTGTTGGTTTGCCAGTCAACTTTTTGGTCCATCCGGCAAAGTTCAGATCAGAGCCCTCGAATTCCGGCTCCCAGAAACGTCGTGTGGAACAGTGGAAAATATCGACGCCCGCATTAACAAGTGGCGCCAAGAATTGCTCCAGCAATTCCGGAGTTTCTGCCAATTTAGCTTGGAAGTCATCAGTCTTCCATTGCGATAAACGCAGAACAATCGGGAATTCCGGTCCAACTACCTCACGGCAAGCCTCAATGACTTCAACTGCAAAGCGTGTGCGTGCAAGCATATCCCCACCATAACGATCTGTACGCGGATTGGTTTTCTCATAAAAGAATTGATCAATCAGATAGCTGTGCGCACCGTGTAACTCAATACCATCGAACCCAAGACGCTTCGCCTCAGAAGCTGCCTGTGCAAATGCCTGGACGATTTCAGTAATTTCAGCTTCCGAATAATCGCCAACATGACCTTTAGCTCCCATATGCCAGATCTGTGGAATGATCCGTCCACCAGCCTCATGTACCTCTGACACTACGTTCGCCCAGCCATTTAGTGCAGCTCCGCCATAAAAGTGCGGCACGTTAACTTGATTGGATGCATCCGGATGATTAATTACCGTTCCTTCTGTCACAATAAGACCCACACCGTTCTCCGCTCTGCGGCGGTAATAGGAAGCGACATTTGCACCTGGTATACCGTCCGGAGAAAATTGACGAGTCATCGGTGCCATCACAATCCGATTAGATAATTTCAAGTTTCCTAATTCTATAGGTTGGAACAGCGGTTCTACTGATTGAGAATAATTCATAATAGCCTCCAAAAATTTAGTTTTTTTATAAAATGCTTAGATCGCTTCACCGGCCATGACCCATGTTAATATCAGCTTGACTTACAGATGAATCGTTCAAAGAACTTTATCGAAAAGCCCCACCTCCTCAAATTTCATCGTTAAACCGTCCTTCACTACAACAATGCATCAGTTCTTGACTACAAAGTCAAGAATGAGACAAAAAAAAGATCAAGGCAACATCATGGCAAAAGACGTACGCAAGACCGCCTCGATCTGTTCACGCGATGAACCGGATTTCTCCATAATTTTTACACCCAGTATGGTGTTATTTAGATAAGCTGCAAGCTCTTTGCTAGAAAAACGGTTCGAAATTAACTGCTGTTCCTGACCGTTACGGATGATCTTCTCTAAAATCTGTTGAACCTCTTCTAACATTAGCTCATTTTCTAGCGTGACCTGCTCGTCATCTGTTCCGAATTCCAGTGAGGAATTCACCATTAGACATCCTTGGCAGCCGGATTCGTCGTCTAAAAGTGAATGGCGCAAAGAATCCAGTTTATCAAGCGGAGATGAGGCTTGTGCTTCGATCTTCTTCAATTTCCCTACGCTCTGTTCGCGATAGAGTGCCAGCGCTTTGAGGAACAATGAGCGTTTGTCATTAAATACACAATACAAACTTTGCTTCTTGACCCCTGTCGTACGAGTAAGATCCTCATAAGAGGTTGACTTGAATCCTTGATTCCAGAACACTTCCATAGACTGCTGCAATGCACGATCGACATCAAATTCTCTTGGTCTGCTCATAGGGTAAAACTATCACTTCCTGACCATGTAGTCAACAATAAAATATCTCTTCATCTATTTGGTGATTATTCTCAATAAACCCACAAAAGTTGAAGCCTGATAAGGTGTGAGTAATTCTTATAAATGAGACTAAAAAAGCATAAAATAGGCTGTTTTTATGCTTACAAATGAGATTAATTATATCGTAACTTGAGACTTTTTGTATTTTATATAATTATGGTTGAGACTTTACGTTTTCTATGACTAGCGGTAGATCAAAATATAAAAAAATCAGCTTCTACTAAACTCTGAGTAGGCCGATAATACTAAATTCGCCGAATTGTATAGACGTAAGGTCAGCTATGAGTGTAGATAATCGATTTGCAGGCCTGTTAACTGTATATTTATTTAGATAGTTTTTAAATAGATAGTTATGAGTAAAAAAAATCGCTTCCTCGCTGTAGTGAATGCCTACTGTCTGTTGTCTAATAGAGCAAAAAAGGTTTGATGTTCTTTGGTATCATTATTTTGTGTTAAATATTTGAACAGCTCATTAATATATTTAACTTTCTCGTCCACCAGACTTTCTCCCCTTCTATTGTTGTTAGTGTTACTTAATTTAACTTTTTGCACGACTTTATATCAAATTACTGGCAATAAAAACAATTTCACCATATAAAACCTTGTTCCATTGTACTACATGCCACTCAATATCTTTGGATTTTACTTATAAATAATTCACATTACACCATTATTTCCATATTCATATCGTATTTATACATAATTCCACCCTGCGTAATTCTGCCATCCGAACCTTTAGCATTTCCCCATACTTCTTCAACTACCATGTACTCATTAGCAAGCTTGACGATTTTGAATCAGATAGAACCTCTTGCTGTACTCTCCACTTTCGTCATAACAGATATTTCTGTTGTGCTTCCTGTTCATCGTAGCCGTTATGTATCATGACGTTCAGGATGGCGCGGGAGATGGAATTGGTGTAACCGTACAAGCAACTACGAAACCTTTCCCATGAGATGTCATACAGGACAACAAACGCCCGATGAGTTAGCCCTAACTTCTGAATACATTCCTTAACAGGATGATTCATGAACGTATTCTCCTTTCGAGATGTTTTCCCTTATAGGTTAGACACTCTACAGGCAGGAATCACACCCAGACATACAGAAGCATTAGGAAGACTCTTGTATTTGTCACATCAGAATTACTCATTAATAACAAGACAGCCTAGTTAATAACGGTAAGCCCCGAATAGATTCGATTAGATTTCCGCATCTCGTCACACTATTTGGATGCTACTCCGATCGGTTCATTATCAGCAAGGGTAAGAATAATCGAATTTTGCTTGGCTTCGCTATCTGCTGCCCGCTTAATTGACGGTGCATGGTGCGCATGGGTTGTGGCGGTACAGCAGATGAAAAAACAGATCAACCATGGTAGTATTTGACCATAATCAACCTGTTCAATGTAACGCTATTACGTTATTTAGGGTATAAAATTAAGGTATTAATGTGCGTACAAACATAATGGGGAAATCTTTTTACGGGTATTACATGGGTTATATGTGTTACTACTCATCCATCTCCCAACGAAAGTATTTGGAGAGATTATTGTATGCTTTATTAATATCATCATCTGTGCATTTATTAATAATACGATTCAAAGTTGCTTCAAGTATCTTTTCATTAAAGTCACTTGTAATAAAATGACCATGTCCGATTATGACATCACCTGGACCTACCATCCGTTCTAACCCTTTAGGACTAATTAATTCGAATGAAAACAAGTCTGATGCTCCATTTATGTCCTTAGGACCGATATCTATATGATAAGTAATATAAAAATCGTCTATATCATCACCCCAGTCCTCATATATCTTTGTTAGAGCCTTTATAATAAGCATTTAATCTACTCTCCTAATCCAAAATATCGATATGAACATTTCTAATTTGCTTTGGTGCTCATGTCTTATTATAGTTATTATAATTACGTTCTGTCCTAATCATGATATTTTCTTGGAAATTTGCTCTTACCATATTTTCTCCTGGCTTAAATTGAATTCTAAAAGCCCTCATTCCATCTGCACTTGAAAAACCAATAATTTCACCTGTCGTTTTATCAATAATATCTTTAGCACCCTCACCTACCCATGCTTTACCAGCATTCATTGCCTCTGTACGAGTAGAACTGCCTAGAAACTCATCAAAGCTCTGTCACTATATCGGAAATGGTTGCCTGTCTGCCGTTGATGTTCCATTAATGAGACTATATCTGTGAAGGGGTCCTGCTTATTATAATAAGCATCCAGCGCCTTTTCAAATTCTTGATCCACGTTTCTTTGATACCATCGTTCTCGTATATCAGAAGGAATATCGCTATAGGCTTGTACGGAAGCTTGATTGACTCCCTTTACATAGTTGATAAAGTCATGTATGGATTGTACTTCTCCATACCCCCTGGCACTCGTCCACACCTTGCCGAGAAAATCCATCATCGCATGCCGTTCGCGCGCCCTCTGTTCCTCCGCATTTACACAGGCTGTACGTATCAAGTAGCTGGTTATCTTAAACCGAAATCTAATATAAATGATATGTGAAATCATAATTTTTAAGGGTATATTTAACAATAAATCATCCTTATGTATGTATCGGACAGATGTTTACAGAAAGAACCATAGCTGTGTTCAATGAAAAAAAGGTAGGTTCGCAATTGAACCCACCCATTCGAAGAAATTATTTTCTTTTACCGAACGACCACAGTCCCACGTAAGGCTTCCAAGCCCATCATTCCTCCCTGAACGGCTTCTTTAGCATTGAACCTGTTGTACTCATGGCCATCCCAAACACAATCAGTAGTACCGTACTCAACAACATCAGCGTATTTTAATTTTTTTCTTTTGTCATTTTAAAGCCGTCCCCTCAAATAGTCCATTTCTCTGACACCTTCTTCTACTCAGACACCATACAACAACTTCACTAATGTATATCAATTCATAAATATTCATTTCTCAATAATTATGACACCACACACACAAATCAAATTCAATCCTATATCTTATACGCCTTCATCGCCTTACGCAGCTCCTTGAACGAAGGACGCTTGCCGTACATTAAGACGCCAGTACGGTAGATTTTGGCGGCTAGCCAGCCGAAGAACAGAATGGATGCAACCAGTATGGCAAGTGACAGCCAGATTTCCAGCAGGCTCGCCCGCTCCAGACCAATCCGCAGCAGCATGACGGTCGGCGAAAAAAACGGAATATACCCGGCGACCTTGACGAACATCGTGTCAGGTGCGGCGATATTGAAGATACCGATATAAAAGGCTGCCAGTGACAACATGGTAATCGGCATGACCGCCTGCCCCAATTCTTCGGTACGGCTGACAATGGAGCCGACAGCAGCGAACAATACCGCGTACAGGAAGTAACCGAGGATGTAGAAAACCAGGCCATATCCAAGCACTGTGGTATTCAACTGCGACAGATCCAGCCCAGCCGAGCTGAGGATAACGCTGTTATGTGGCAGCATAAGATTGGCACACACTACAGCGGCAAAAACAGCAATTTGCAGCAGACCCACCAGAAAGATACCAATGATTTTCCCAAACATCTGGGTCAAAGGCGATACGCTCGTGATGAGAATTTCCATGATGCGTGAGCTTTTTTCCGAAGTCACTTCTGAGGCAATCATATTGCCTGTCATCATCGACGAGGTGAAGAACAAAATCATGAGTACATAGACCAAGCCATAGTTAATCATGGAAGCTTCTTTGTCCTCTGTTCCGGCAGCACGACCTGCCTCAGAGGGACTGTTCACTTCTCGACTGTGCACGGTAACAGGCGTACTAATTTCACGGACTTGCTCACTGGTCAAGGTATTCACACCGATCATAGCCTTGACCTTTGCCTCCTGAAGTCCAGTTTGCAGCAATGTGATTACAGCCGGGGACGGCTCTTTTTCAACCGATACGTACTCTACCTTGGGAAAAGTTTCTCCCGTTGCGGTAGGCCGCGTAAACTCCACATAGCCTTGCAGCCCCCCGTCTTTCAAAGCTTGCTGCATTGCGGGAGCTTGTGCGTTGTCATAACGCACCCAGGTAGCTGCCGGATTGGACTGAGCCTTCGTAAATTGCTCCAGTTGATCCGCGATCTCAGTCCGGCTTCCAGCGATCAGTCCCAGACGATGATGCTCAGCAGCGGATTTACCGGAACCCCCTGCACCACCCATTCCTTCTCCTTTAAATAAAGAAATCAGATACGGCAGATTCATGCCAATGGTAATGAGCAATGCCAGCACCAGCGTTGTAATGACAAAAGATTTGGTTCTCGCCTTCTGGCGAAACGTAAAACTGATAACCGTACCCAGTCTATTCATGAGAATCACCCACCTCTCGTATGAAAATTTCATTCAGCGTAGGCTCTTTAATTTCAAAATGCTCTACAGCCGTTTGCTCCAACGCCGTTTGTAAAATCAACTTGGCCGCATCCGGCTGTTCAATATGCAGCATCCAGCCCCGGTCCATTCGCTCTACACGACGTACGCCGGGCAGTTGTTCCAGTCCGTTCACTTCGCCAGTCGTGATGAGACGAACTTTTTCACGCGGGTAGCGACCTTTAATCTCCTGCACATTTCCCTGCACAACTGTATTCGAACGATGCAAAATCGTAATATGGCGACACAGCTCCTCTACATGCTCCATCCGGTGAGTCGAAAATAAAATTGCAGCCCCGTCGTCCCGTAGCTCCTTCACCGTATCCTTAAGCAGCTCGACGTTCACAGGATCAAGCCCGCTGAATGCCTCATCCAAAATGAGCAACGTCGGGCGATGCACAACGGCTGCAATAAAGCCCATTTTCTGCTGATTACCCTTGGATAACTCTTCAATCCGCTTATTGTAATATTCAGGCACGCCGAAGCGTTCCAGCCAATAGCGCAGACTTTTGTCCGCATCCTTGGACGACATTCCGCGTAGCCTGCCTAAATAGTTAATTTGCTCGCTCACCTTTACCTTGGGATACAACCCTCGTTCCTCAGGCAAATAACCCATCGTCCGTTGAAGCTCCTTGCTATATGGCTTGCCCTCATATTGAATGCTTCCGCCATCAGGGTAAATTAGGCCAAGTACCATGCGCATCGTTGTCGTTTTGCCTGCTCCATTGCCTCCCAGCAGTCCGTAAATCTCTCCGCCGTTCACATTCAGCGAAATGCCGTTAACCGCCGTGTGGTTGCCATATTGCTTCACAACCTGCTCCAATTGCAGCATACTCATGAATCTCCAGCCCCCTTTTTCTCCCCTAAAATCTCTGTACCTCCCGGGATTTGTCCCGCAGACCAATGCCATAAAATATCATCCAGCTCCAGACTCCGTATACGAATCGGGCGAATGCCCGCCTGCTCCAATATCGCGCTAGCTTCTCCGGCTGCCAACGTTACAATTCGCTGCAATCCGCCTTCGCTCTCTGTCTCTATAACTCCCGGCAGCTCCGATGCTTCCTCCGGCGTCCCCTCAAACCACATTTCCTTGCTATTTTCGAGCAGGTGGTCCTTTTCCAGCTTACCGAGCAGCCTTCCTTCATGCATCAGGACAATATAATCCGCCAGGCGCTTGATCTCTTCCATGATATGAGTGGCAATAATAACCGTCGTTTTGCCGTTTTCCATACAATCCCGCAGTTCCTCCAGCATAATCTTCCATGCAAAAGGGTCCAATCCAGACGAAGGTTCATCAAGCAGCAGCAAACGGGGATGAGGTGCCAAGGCAGCAGCCAGTTCAAACTTGCGGCGCTCACCCTTGGACATACGCGATAATCTCGTGTGCTGCGGGACCTGAAAGCGTTCCAGCAACCGCTTGAAACGCGTTTCGTCCCAGCCCGGATACCATAATGCCCGAAAAGCCGCTGCTGCTTCTGCTGTAAGTCGGTCTTCCTCACGGGTCGGCTGCTCCGGCACATATCCAACCCACTGCCGCGTATCTACGGACATACCATTTGGATACGCCTGACCGAACCAGTGAATTACACCGGAATCCGGGTGGATAAGCTGGGTTAGCAGATGCAGCAATGTGCTTTTCCCTGATCCGTTATGTCCGGCCAAAGCAATCACATATCCCGGTTCAATCGTCAAATTAATCGGTCCGATCTCCCGGTTTCCCCGCTTTTTATAGACTTGGCTCATCTCAATGATTGGTGTTTCCACGGGCTTCACTCCTTCGCTTGGACTTCATACTTTCTCTTCACCATGTCTGCGAAAAGCTCCAACAATTCCTGTTCCGTCATCTGTACCGCCACGCCTGTAGCAATCGCCGTCTCCAGTGCCTCGGTCACCGCTTTAAGGCGGTAGCCTGAGCGCATATCTTCCTCGACCATAGCTACGAAGGTTCCCGTTCCCTGCCGGGTACGAAGCAAACCTTCGTTTTCCAAATCCTGATAAACCCGCCGGACGGTAATCACGCTACAACGGAGTGTCCCCGCAAACTCCCGGATGGAGGGAAGCAGCGTTCCTGCTGCAATCTGCCCGGTCACGATGAGTGAACGAAGCTGCTTTTCAATCTGCGCATACAGCGGTTCCGCGCTATTCTCATCAATTTGCACCGGTATGTTCACCTGCTTCTCCCCCCTTATTGATCTTTATATACACGCCCCCTAAGCCAGATCGCGCTTCACGAGCCTGCGCAGTGTCATCCGATAGGACACGAACATGCCGATAGCTCCTGCTGCCAGCGCTCCCCACATCAGCGGAGATAATAGCTGCCACTCCTTGCTGAAATATGCCGTCGTCGATACCAGGTTCACCCCGTATATTCGAACTGCAATCGCGATTATTCCGCAAACCAGCATGATCACAAGCGATAGCCAGAAATAGCCCTTTCCATTTTTAAGAAACTCCAAATAAATATAAATGGCTTGAATCAGCATCCCGTAACCGATCCAGGTGAGCGCAAACGATACAAAAAAGCCTGTGCCAGCATATACCCGAAGTGTACCTGAAATTGTAAACAAAAGGATAAAAAATACCACGCTATTCACGATAAACGCCAAAACCGCCTGTTGAATTCGGCTCATAATCACCGCACTCACTGGTATAGGCAATATGCGGAGAAAAGCCAGCATGCGCGTATAGGAATCTTCCTGCAAATATTTGAATGTACGTCGGTTATAAATGAATCCGAGAAACGGAATCAGCACCAGCATGACAAAATCGGCTGCCGGATTCAAGGCTCCACTCTCACCCAACTGCATACTTACAACAAAGCTCATGGTAAACCCTAGGTACATAATAAACAGTAACGTCCACAGCATTACATAAGGATTATTGCGAAAATCCTGACGAGTGATCATCCATGCCTGCTTCATGATTGTCATTTTCTTATCCTGATCCCTTCTGCACTGTCCGTAACGACGCCCTCTGCCTCACATGACTTCTGAGCTACCGTCACAGTATTAAGTGTTATTACTGTATATATCTTTATACACAGTATATAAACTAAGAATCACACCTGTCAACACTAAGACCGTACATTTCTCCAAATAAGTTGGCCCAAAGGCGCCCTTTATCGCTCGTACAGTCCACTCCGCCAAATTGTGCGTACAATCACAAAAGCCCGCCAATACCTATGCTACCCTATAACTGATAAACATTCTCATTCAAGGCGATAAACGCATTCAAACATAAAGGAGCGAACCATCATGAGCGAGCTGATTAACAACCGCGAACACACAGCAAAGGAACTCACAGAACGCCAGCAAATATTAAAGGAAATTATGAAGGAACTACATGACGGGAAAAGCGTGGATGAAGTCAAAGCGCGCTTTGCAGTGGCAGTTGGCGGGGTAAGTGTGGCAGAAATTTCGGCCATGGAGCATGCCCTGATGACCGAGGAAGGAATCCCCGTGTCGGAGGTGCAGCGTCTCTGTTCCGTCCACACGTCGATATTCAAGGGCTCGATTGAGGATATCCACCGTCCTTCCGGACCGGAGGAACAGCCGGGACATCCCGTTCATACCTTCAAGCTGGAAAATCGGGAGATTGAACGACTGGTCAACTTCCAGCTCGCACTGCACGCAGATCAATTCCAAAAGGATGATAGCCCCAAAATCATTTACAAGCTGCTGGAGGATTTAAGTCTGCTGCTGGATCTTGATAAGCACTATAGCCGTAAAGAAAATTTGGTCTTTCCTTATTTGGAGCGCTATGGAATCTTCGGCCCAACCAAGGTAATGTGGGGAGTGGACGACAGTATTCGTAACGCCATCAAGGAAGCGAAGAATCTGCTCACCCAATATAATGGGAACAAAGAACTTATTGGGCAGACGCTCACCCATATCATGACCGAAGTGAACGAAATGATATTCAAGGAAGAGAATATTCTGCTGCCGATGGCGCTGGGTAAGCTAACAGAGGATGAGTGGCTGAAAATAGCCCGTGAAAGTGCAGAAATCGGGTTCTGCCTGACCGCTCCCGAGCGGGAATGGATACCTGAGCGGGCAGAGGAGCCTGTGGAAATGGATGAGCAACAGGAAGGAACATCAGGAACTCCCCAAGGCTTTGTGCGATTCGAGACGGGGATTGTGTCTGTGCAACAATTGGAGCTGCTGTTGAATCATCTGCCCGTCGATCTGACATTTATAGACGAGCACGATGTCGTTCGTTATTTCTCCCATGGTAAAGAACGGGTCTTCGCCCGTACGAAGGCTGTCATTGGACGTACCGTGCAGAATTGCCACCCGCCGCAAAGCGTGCATGTCGTCGAGAAGCTGCTGGAGGATTTTAAGGCTGGCCGCAAGGATGCTGAAGATTTTTGGATTCCGATCAAGGATAAATTTGTCTATATCCGCTATTTTGCCATCCGTGATGCAGAAGACCGCTATCTGGGAACGCTGGAATTCACGCAAAACATCGCACCTATTCGTGCCTTGGAAGGGCAGAAACGGATTTTATCCGAGTAATCATCATCTGCTTCAAAAAGACTGCTCGCCGTATTCCTGTCGCCTCCAGTTAACATCAAAGGAGTCTTCCTCCACATTACATGTAGAGAAAGACTTCTTTCCATTTGCACAGTCCGCTATTTATTTTCCCACCCGTAAGCCACCATGTTCAGGTTTTTGTCACCCATTTTTATAAGATGCTGCTCTACTACAAGCTTGGCTCCCAGTTGTTCATAAAAATACCGAGCCGGATTATCTGCTAACACCCAGACGATGGCAGAGTGAATGTTCATACTGCTTAAATGTTGAAGAAGACGCATGAATAATTGCTTTCCCAATCCTAAACTATGGTATTCTTTTAACACATAAATAGCAGTTACCTCTCCCTCATATGGGGGATATTCACCTGACTTTTCCGGCCCTCCACTCACAAATCCGATGATTTCCCCCTTCTCATTTTCAAACACATATACCTGATGATCGTCTTCACTGGATATATTTGATTTCCACAGCTCTGTTCTTTGCTCATAGGAAAGTTGTTCCAGAACCTCGGCGGGTATGATATTTTTGTAGGTGGTTCTCCAGCAATCCACATGTACCTTGGCGATACCTGCCGTATCTGATATCGTCGCTTCTCTGATCATCATTTTGGCTCCACTTCCATTTCCAATATTATGCTCTCTATTATACCGACGAGCCCATTCTTGATCTATAATAAGAATTACCATTGTTTACGGAAGTTCGATGCAACGGCAATCCCTTTACTCATCATTCATTACTGGAGGATTTGACTTGAATAAAATCATTTCATTCTACGTTCCGCTTGGCATCTCATCATTGATTGCCGCGCTGACCCATGTCATCGTCAATGCTGTGCTCGCGCGCTCGGAGCATCCTTCGTTCACATTGAGCAGCTATGCGGTGGCAGTTAGCCTGTGCCTGCTGCTGGAAACCCCGTTAACCGCCGTACGACAGATGACCACGAAATTCGGATATGACCGCCAATCCGTTCGCTCCATCGGTATTTTATGTGCGTGTGTAGCGGCGGCTGTACTGGTCATCGGCTGGAGTATTGGTCTTACACCTGCGGGTAATCTGATCTTTCAATATGTATTTGGCGTATCTCCGGCCTTGATCGAACCCACCAAGAGTGTGTTTCAGGTGCTTACTCTACTATACATATTAGTAGCCGTCCGCAACATCTATCAGGGTCTTATTATTAACAAGCACCGTACGGCCTGGATGACGTTCAGCTCGTCCATTCGTATTGTCGCGATGCTAATCGCATCCTGGTTTCTAATTCGGGCAGGCTGGACAAATGACGGGCGAATTGGTGCTGCCATCTTTATTGCAGGTATCTTTATTGAACTGGTCGTTACCTTTTTGGAAGGCCGCATTTTAAAAAGAAAGCTGCCGCCCAACAACGGCGAGCAAACCATCCACCGTGCAAGCCATCTGCTTCCTTTTTATCTCCCCTTGCTGTATTCGGCGCTGGTGCTGGTTGTTCTAAATCCGTCCATACAGGCTGCGCTGAACAATACAACCGATCCATTATTGGCCGTAGCCTCCTTCTCCGTGGCTCTGCAAATCCTGAATCTGTTCGTTTGGTTTTGCAGTTCCCTGCATCAGATCGTCATTCAATTCTATACGAGCAAGCGTCGGGAGGTTCTGATATTTTTGAGCGTTCTGTCCACCCTGTCGCCGTTATTATTGCTGCTGTTGTCCTTTGAATTTGCAGGTGACCCTATTTTACGGGATGTGTTGGGACTGGAAGGGGAACTGCTGGTGGAGACGAGAGGATTGCTTCGCATACTTTCAATCTATGTAGCATTTTATCCATGGGTAGAATATTTCATAGGACGGTCGATATTGATCGGCAATACCAAACCTGTTTTCATCGGCAGATTGTTCTCCGTTTCCTTTGCGATTCTCGCGCTCATTCTATGCATCTCCTTTTTCCCGGGGCTGGACGGACAGGTGGCAGGAATCGTTATGGCCGTTTCCTCACCCGTCGAGTTAGGTATCTATCTGTGGCTTTACCGGAAAATCTCTCTGAACACGATGAACGTGTCATCCTGAAATAAAAAACCTGCCAAGAGAGCCCATGCACTTGCCAGGTCAAATGGGGCTCCCTATGGCTGTACCGATCTTTATGCGGTCAAAATGTACGGGCCGTTCTTCGTGATCGCAATCGTGTGCTCATATTGTGCGCCCCAACTGCCGTCCGCCGAGGTGATGGTCCAGCCATCATCCTCCCACAATACAGCCCCCTCCGTTCCGAGGGTAAATACCGGCTCGATGGTAATCACCATCCCTTCGCGCAGCGGTACCCCCGTTCCGGCACGACCATAGTGCAAAACATCTGGCGGCTCGTGCATCTGACGACCAATACCGTGCCCGATCAAGGGCTTAACGATGCCGTACCGCCGCCATCCCGTGGCTTTTTCCACTGCGTGCCCAATGTCCCCCAGCGTCCTGCCTGGACGAGCGACTTCAATTCCGCGCACCAGTGCCTTATGCGTTTGCCGTAGCAGCCTCGCTACCGGGCGACTGACGTTACCTACTGCATAGGTCCAGCCCCGGTCAGCCAGCCAGCCGTCCTTATTGACGACGATGTCGATGGTCACAATATCCCCGTCATGAAGCACCCGCTCCGAGGGAAATCCGTGGCATACCACCTCGTTGACCGAAGCACAGGTGGCATAAGGAAAGCCCTTATAGCCTTTTTGCTCAGGCGTGGCTCCGCGCTTGCTCAAAAATTGCTCTACCCACGCATCAATTTCCAGCGTGGTCATTCCCGGAAGGATACGACTCTCCAACGCACGATGGCAATCGGCCAAAATACGTCCGGCCTCCCTCATATAGCCGATTTCCTCTGGTGTCCGTATGGCTATCTCCTCCATTGGAATCCGCCTCCTTTAGGCATACAAATTCACTAAACCTATCCCATTGTATGCAGGGCGGACACAAAAAAACCGTCTCCTCTGTGGATAGACGGTTTATAAAAGTCGGATTTCTATGTTTTGCGGGTCATCGAACCCTTTAAGATACTGAAGAATTTATGCGACCGAGTTCGTTTTCCACCACCATGGTCAACTCTTCCTCATACCCTCCTGTAATCCGGTATTTTCGCACATATTCCTTTACAAATTTTTTGGGATCCTTAGGCCGGAAAATTCGAGTCATTTCCCGCAGACTTTCCTTAACTTCATTGTGACCTTTCGTTGCCATGTTACTCCCTCCCAAAACGTTGAAAATAAGTGCTCCGTTGAAGAGAATGCCGAAAAGTATTGATGTCCTTATGCAGTGAAGTAGTATGTCTTAATGCAGCTCAGGTCGGGAATGCCTTATGCAAGGCATGTACCTGACACTATTATTAATCGAATTTCTATTGGCTGAATCACTTCCCCATTATAACATATTCAGGTACAGCTTTCAGCTTTCCAGAAATTTTACATCTAATTTACCCAAATTTTACGCTACACGTCATATTCGGGTTGCCATCTGTGGCTGTTACAGGAGGGTATACCCTATTTATCGGCTTTTGCGGCGTATGTGTTTGGGGTAAAATAAATAAACATACAAGGAGAATGGATGCGAACGTTCCTGAAAATGAGCTACATGTGCTTATTGAATAATAGGGGGCTAGACATGATGGAAGCCGCAGCACCAAAAATTTTAATATTGTATGCCAGCTACGGAGAAGGCCATGTGCAAGCCGCCCGAGCTATTATGGACAGTTTGCGGAGGCTCGGACGCTGCGAGGTTCTGTTACTCGACCTGATGGCTGAATCCCACCCCTGGTTGAACGATTTAACGAAATTTGTCTATATGCAAAGCTTCAAAACCATTCCCGGGCTTTACGGTTGGGTCTATAACATAACCCGTGAAATGCAGGCAAAATCAGCCTTTGGCAGTGTGCTGCATTCCTTTGGGATGCGCCAGCTTGCGCTCACTCTGGAGAAGGAGAAGCCTGACCTTGTCATACATACGTTCCCTCAGCTCGCTCTCCCGGCGTTACGCCGCAAATTGGGGATGAGGCTGCCCATTGTGAACGTGGTTACGGATTTTGATCTGCACGGACGTTGGCTGCATCCCGATATCGACCGCTACTATGTGGCAACCGAGGATATACAGCAGGAAGCCGCACAGCGAGGAATCTCTCTCGAACGGATTGTCGCCACAGGGATTCCGATTCATGCTTCGTTTTATAAAAGATTTGCCGAAGATACTAATCCAGAAGATGCTGATGTGGTTGAGGATTACTCAATCCCTCCGTCAGATCCGGGAACTACAACACTGCTTATCATGGCAGGTGCCTATGGCGTGATGTCCGGTATATTGGACATCTGTCGGCAATTGAGCCGTCTCCCGCAGCTGCGACTGCTGATCGTTTGCGGACGTAATCCGCAGCTAAAAGCTGAGTTGGATGCGCTGTATGCAGATCATCCCGGTATCCGCATCTTTGGATTCATCGACTATGTTCCCGCACTCATGCGTGCAAGCGATATGGTCATTACCAAGCCCGGCGGCATCACACTCTCGGAAAGCATCGCCTCTGGATTACCCATCCTTGTGTTCAAGCCTGTACCCGGTCAGGAGCTGAATAACGCCCTGTATCTGGAGCAAAAAGGAGCTGCTCGCATTGCCCGTAATACGCAAGAGCTAATTCAACTTTGCGTCGACCTGATCTCCAATCCCTCTCTCGCTCTAGGAATGAAACAGTCGATTGAGCAACTGCGCAAACCTCATCCCGCAGACCGGATTGCCGAGGATATTTTGCACCAGCTTGTGGATAAAACCCCTTCCATACGGACAAATTAACGAAGAATAAGCCAGACGGAGGGGATACCATGGAACGCAAAGGAAAGGATTTGCTCCCGCTTACGGGTGAGAAGGTAGAAGTAGACGGTATTTATGTCGATGAGGACGGACATGAGCAGCATTTACATCGGGGACAGCATTTTCCCTCTGATGTTGTTTTAGGCGATTCCGAGTGGAAAATGACCGAATACGCCTTTGACAATCATCATGACGGACGTACCGATGAACGACTTGTCCCTAAAGAGGATGACGAGGATAAAAAGGGTAAAATTACACATCCACGCCGTCGTTTACAACGCGGAGATCGTTAACATGGGTAAGAAAGTATCTGAATGAAATATCCACAGATAAGTATATCTTGTTGATATATTGTGCACAAACTGTGCATAAAGCGTGGGTATGTCCTATGTTGTCTACAACTTGTGCACAAATTGTGTATAACAACTGTTTGTTTTGTGGATAAATATTATGAATCAGTGGATAAATTGCGTACAACATGTGCAAAAATTGTGGATAACGTTGAAAATGGCTGAGCGAAACCTATTCGTTCGGCCTTTTTCGTGTTTTTATACACATGCTCGGCTTGAACTTTTTCTGCCGCAGGTTGGCATAACCTTAATTCCTGTCCTCATACCCTGTATAGTACGGAGCTTGCGCATGAATAACTTATAAAGGGGGATTGGCCTTACATGTCAGTCTACAAGTCTTCCACAGGAATGGATGAAAATATAGCGGCTGTCCTGTGCTACCTGTTCGCATTCCTTGGTGCACTGGCCTTCGTGTTGCTGGAAAAGAAAAGTCGGTTCGTCCTGTTTCACGCGCTGCAATCCATTTTTCTGTTCGTAGCCCTTATGATCGGGCATGTGCTCGCAGGACTCATTCCGCTACTCGGCCCGCTACTCGCTTCCCTGCTGACACTGGCAGGCATCGTCTTATGGGTCGTCCTGATCATTCATGCTGGACAAGGCAAGTGGCTCAAGCTTCCTTGGGTGGGTGATCTGGCCCTCCATCAAGCCCGGCAGTTGTGAGAGCATGTGTATATTTAACCAAGATTTAAAAACAGCAAAAACCTTGATCCTGAGAAGGAATCAAGGTTTTGTAGCTTGTCGCCTTTTTCAGCTCATACACGAATATGCCCCAGCTTGTCCGGATTGATCATCAAGTAAAAATCCTGAATATGCTCCCCGTCTGGTGCCAGACTGATGCATAAGACCTCCCTCACTGCACCTTCTTTCAAGAATACGAGCTGTACCTCACCATTGATGACGGTGCGGACCAGCTGTCTCTCCCGTAATACGGTTAATACACGACGAGAGGTTAACAGAGCGAGAACGCCTTTGCGTACAACCATCGGTCGCATCACCGTATGCACGTTGCCTCCGCCATCTGCCACAAATACGGGCTGTTCAGCCAGTAGCTCCAGCATAGCGCTAACATCGTAGGCGAGAAAGGCGGCTGTAAAACGTTCCAGCACCTTTATTCTGGAAGGATTCATCGTACTGCTGCTAACCGAATCGGCAAGGGCAGATTCCTCGGAAGAAAGAATACGGCGGGAGCGACTGAACAGTTGACGACAATTACTCTCTGTCTTTCCCAGTAATTCCGCGATCTCTTTATAGTCATATTGAAAAGCTTCCCTGAGCACAAAAACAGCCCGTTCCATCGGCTTGAGCTGCTCCAGCAGAACCAGAAAAGCGTAAGATATCATATCTTTACGCTCCAACCAATCCGCTGGAAGATCTGCGCTCTCACCAAGCGGCTCCGGCAGCCACTGTCCAACATACGTCTCCCTTTGCTTACGGGCAGAGTTCAGAAGATTCAGACACCGATTCATCGTCATTTTCGCTACATAGGCTTTGGGATTCTGTAAGTCATCCAGGGGCTTTTTCTTCAACTCGACAAAGCAGTCTTGAACTACATCCTCGGCATCCGTCACTGTCCCAAGCATTCGATAAGCAATGGCAAAAGAATATTTACGATATCTTTGATATAGCTCCTCCAGACTTAAATCCGCCGATTCTTGTTCAATTCCGTGTTCCTTGCCAGTCAAAGTATGGCCCCCTGTTCGATTAAAGACTACCCGGATACATTCCCGTTGCAATAGCAATCCGGTTCCAACTGTTAATGACGTTAACAGCCATGATTACGTCCACATATTCTTCCTCGGTAAAATGTTCTCTGACCCGATTATACAAATCCGTAGGTACCCCTTGTTCAGAAATGCGGGCAACCGCTTCAGCTAATTCAAGCATAGCACGTTCTTTTTCCGTGAACAAAGGAACTTCCCGCCATAGGGCCAACTGCAAAATGTGATCACCATACTCCCCCAGTTTCAGTAGATCCTTGGCATGCATGTCCAAACAATAAGAACACCCGTTAATCTGGGATACTCTGATTTTCAGCAGCTCGTACAGCACCTTGTCTATAAAACGTCCGGAAATATATTTTTCCATCTCCATCATTACCTTAAACGTACTTGGACTTACTGCTCTGTGATTGAATCTTAAACTCACGATACATCGCCTCCATCATTGGTTTACACTTAGAAGACAAATGAACCTGTGGATTTGTGACAAAGTGAAATTAAAAAATCTGGAATTGCCCTCAGCTAACATAGCATGTATTATAAATAAATGATTTTATGTAAAGAAGGTGAGCACTCACATGAGCGGAAAAGGTTTTATTAAGGAGTTTAAGGAATTTGCTGTACGGGGAAACGTGATTGATCTCGCGGTTGGTGTTATCATCGGTGGAGCTTTTGGCAAAATTGTCACTTCTGTAGTAAATGATATTATTATGCCTCCGATTGGTAAGCTTCTGGGCGGCATGAATTTTCCAGACCTATATGTTGCTTTAAGAACTGCCGAGCCTTTGAATGCTGATGGAACACGCATGACTCTGGCACAGGCCAAAGATGCAGGGATCGCCGTTCTTGCCTACGGTCAGTTTATTAACGTTCTGCTTGACTTTATGATCGTGGCCTTCTGCGTGTTCCTGCTGGTCAAAGGGATCAACATGCTGAAGCGTAAAGAGGAAGAAAAACCTCCTCAAGAAAAAACGACCAAGGAGTGCCCACACTGCCTGTCGGAAATTCCCAAGGCTGCAACCCGCTGCGCACATTGCACCTCCAAGCTGGAAGGTTACGTAGAAGCACACTAACTGGTTTCAGCCGGGAGACGTCGGTCAAGAACCACTCATATAACTACAAAAAGCGGCTTAGACGATGAAACGTCTAAGCCGCTTTGATTATAGTATCGAAGGCTTGATCAGCTAAAATTGGTGATAATGCCACGGGGCCTGACGGGCAAGCCCTCTGCGTATAGATGGGAGACATCACCGAAGCCGATGCAACGCGGAGTCGCCCACTCCTTGGAACGCTCATCAAACAAGATCGTGGTTACGGAGCTAGGCGGCATCCAGAAACCGGACCAGACCAGGGCCAGTGGCAGCTCCAGCAGATGGGCAAGCCAGGTCAGCCCGAAGCCGCCATGGCAAAATACGGCCACCCGGTCTTCGGTATGCTTCAGAATTCGATATTTCCCCCCAACCCGCTCAAAGCCTTGGCGCTTCAAGAATTCATCGGAATGAAGCTTTAGCTGCTCGAACGTTTCAGGACTTTGCGTTCCCTGATAATAGGAAATCTCCTTCCAGGAGTCATGAGTCGGCAGAGGCACCTCAGAGCGGATCACTTCACCGGGTAAATCCCAATGAGAGAGACGACCATAAGGAGTTTCCTCCAGCTTCAAGCCCAACTCCTGCGTCCAGTGCTCCACTTCATGAGTCATACCGAGAGAATCGGCGGTGTATCGCATCGTATCCAGCGCACGCCCCATAGGAGAAGCATAAATACGGTCCAGTCCGTGACTGGAAAGCCGTTTGGCCAGTGCCTGAGCCTCCAAATGCCCTTCCGGAGTTATGGTATTGTTCGGATAATCAGGATCTGCGTGCCGAATGATATACAATCTCATATTTCTTTTCTCCGTTCCTATGAAATGACAACAGGATAGCTTGATCCCTTAACGCTTATTCAGCAAGGTTTCCAGGATCGCACGTAAATCCCGGTCTTCCTGATAGACTTCCTCACCCGTATCCAGCTCAATAACCCGGATATATGTATAATTCGCTCTGGCATCGACTGGCTTGAAAATCAGTTCCTCCGGGTTGTCCGGACGGACATCATAACCCATATTTTTGAACATATCCGTGATTTGTTCGATACCCGGCTTGCCTCCGCTTTCCAGCATAATCAGTCCGCGCAGCTCCTTAGGTTCTTCCGGATGCATGACCCGAAAATGTACGATACATTCCATGTAAAATCGCTCCTTTCGATCGTATACCTATTTTATGGCGTAAATCTCCATGTTCCCAGCATACCCCAAACCCCACTCCACATTCCATAGCCGCCTTCATATCGTCAGGACGAAAAACACGTTATACTGTAAAATAGACCTTTTACATCTGCTTATACTTTAGGAGGAACCACGATGACTAGCGAGCTTCTGGACATCTATGACGATGAAGATAAGCCCCTTGGCACAGCTTCCCGCCAAGACGCACACGCCAAGGGGTACTGGCACCATACCTTTCACTGCTGGCTGGCACGAGACACCTCAACAGGCCGCCGCTTGCTCTTTCAACAGCGCCAGGATACGAAGGACACCTTCCCCGGCTACTACGATATTACGGCAGCAGGCCATTTAACGGCAGGTGAAGATGTATCTCAGGCAGTGCGTGAGCTGGAGGAAGAACTCGGCATTCACGTTCCTTTTACCTCATTGACACCGCTGATGACCGTTCGATATGAGAGCAAAGGAACGGCACAGGGCATATCTTTTTGGGACCGCGAGATCAGCTCGGTGTTTGGATTGCTGTCGAACCAGCCATTGGAGGACTATCGACTCCAGCAAGAAGAAGTGGCCGGGCTGTACGAAGCAGACCTCGAACAAGCACTGGCCCTCTTTGAAGGACGTATTCCTTTTCTCGAAGCCAATGGCATATCCTCGGGGCCGAACCCCGAACAGCATCGCCGCCTGATTACATCGGATCAATTCGTTCCTCATAAGGCCGGATACATTACATCTATATGCCAGGCTCTGATGAAACTTCCTGTTCTATAAAACTTATTTTATTCTCCGGCCGACATATATTTACCGATAATGCCCTCATACCGCCAGCCATACCGGGTTGACAGCTCGCTGCCCATGTCATGCTCCAGCTCATACAGAATCAGATCCTGGGCAAAATGATTCAGCAGCAGCCCTGTCATCACCGGGTGCTCGGTAATGAGCGCCTGTGTCGGGCAATTCTCTCCCCGCATGCCCAGCAGGCACCAGCGCCGATCAATGACAAAAGAAAATTTGCGTCCCGACGGCTCCTGTCCGTTTTTGCCAGACGCCCGCGGCAGCCACGGTCCAAGCACACTTTCACCGTTATCGCAGGACCATAGCAGCCGTACACCCCGTTTTTCGGCTTTTTCCAGCTCTGTCCGCAGCAGTTCAGCTTCCTCACGCCACAAATCCAGCACAATCTCATGCTCCGCCCGTTCCAGCTCACGGGTCAGGCTTTCCAGTACATTCCGGTCGCCTTCCACGTTATAAAAGGTTGGCTTGTCTGGCTCTGCTCTCGGCATTTCCTTCTCGACTGCACGCAGGGACTCCTGCAACTGTCCTTCAATCATCCGAGTCAGCTCACCCGATGGCAGCATGCTGTAACGCACAGGTTCTCCCGCACTCGCCCTGAGATACCCTTGCCCGGCCAGACGCTGCAAAGCCGCGTATACGTTGGAGCGTGATGCACCCAGACGCTTGGCGACTTCATAGCCGGAGGCCGCATTTTGCCTCGATAGCTCGACCATAACCTTGGCTTCCATTTCCGTAAATCCCAGATTACGCAGATGATGCAGCAAACGCTCCATATGTTCTGTTCCCCCTATGCTGCCCGGCGTTCTGTTCATATCCTGCAGCAGCCTGTTCGGCTGCGTCAAATCTGTTCAGCTCCGCAACGCGGGCACCACTTGGAGCCTTTGGGCAGCTCGGCTGTGCAAATTTGGCATTTCACATTCTCGCGTACCTGTGCAGCCGGAGTTGCCGGCTTCTCTGCCTCGGAGTTGTTGGCCTTCCAGTATCGAATACGCTCGTCCAGCTCCTCCTGGCGCTCCCGTTCACGTTCCAGCTCCTCCAGACGGCGATGCTCTTGCTCCAGCTCTTCCTGACGACGACGCTCCCACTCTTCATCGAAGGCCGCTTTTTCTTCCGGTGTAAAATCGGACACCGTATAGTTGCGCTCCAAGCTGGATGGTTCGTGCATTTCATGCAGCTTATGCTGCTCCGGTTCATGCCGATCATACGGCTCATGTTCCTCGTAATTATTGTGGGCAGGCTCAGCACCCTTGGCTGGTTCCTCATGCTTGCGCAGATCAAACGAATATACGCCCGTTGGCGCCTCTTCACGCACAGCAGCCACTTGCTTGGAAGCAGCCTGTCCCTCATTCAGCTTGCGCCCACATTTCGGACAAAAGTTCGCATCCAGCGGCACAACAGCTCCACAGGTGCATAAATGAGCGTTTTTCAGCTCTGCAATTCTGCCGCGCAGCTCGTCAATTTCATCCTGTAGCTCATCACAAGCGGTAGATAGCTGTGTCATTTCCTTTTCTGCCACCGACATATCGGATGCCCGGTAGCCTTCATAAAAAATTTGACCCATTCGCAAAAAATGAACATCCATTTCCTGCTGAATCGCTGTAATTTGTGAATTTATTTTACTAATCTCGACAGCATGCTGTGCCTTTTCTGTAGCGCGATTCGCGCCTTCCTTTATACGTTGAATCAGCTTCATATTGATTTCCTCCCTATATCCAGCCGGATTTCCCCGTACCGTGCATATATCCCAAGTTTTTTTCTGTTGGCAAACCTCGAACTCCTGTATAATGGAATGCGGTCATATCGCCTTTTGAAAGGATGCAAGCATTTCAGCATATATTTCAGTCCATCGTCTTGTTCTCAAGAGCAGCTTATGCTGACTAGAACTCTATCATACCAAAAACTACCCCCATTTGTGAAAATGGAAGATTTTATAAGCGAAAGGGGTTTCAGGATCATGGACCCAAATCCTGCTTTTTACCCCCGTCCTATCGGGGTTCCTTATTCAACGTCGAGCCCGCAGGCACGCCGTGCTTCTATGGATACCAGCACAACGCTAGTATCTGACAGTGACCGCGACTCGGCTTATTTTCGCGCTTTGGAGAACGCGGGTATCCACTTGAATCGCCCGCAAATCCAGGCCGTCCGTCATGGCAAAGGCCCCCTGCTGACACTAGCCGGGGCAGGCTGCGGCAAAACCACAGTACTGGCCGCCCGTGCAGGCTACCTGATGGCGCTGCGAGATGTTCCTGCATCGTCCATCTTGCTGGTCACCTTCACCAGCAAGGCGGCTGCCGAAATGAAGCTGCGCATCGCAGGATTGCCCGGTGTGCGCCCGGCTGCCGCACGTGCTGTCCAAGCACGTACCTTCCACTCATTCGCTTTGGCGATGCTGCGTCATCGCGGCGTGCAGGATGAAGTATTCGGCGAAACGCAGGCCCAGCACACCGTTATGAAAATGATGCTGCGCCAGCTCGGGCTTAGCGAGGCGTTCCAGCCTGAAAGCCTGCTGTCCGCCCTCTCCGCCTGGAAGGCGGAAGGCCGCAGCGCGGACGAGTTGCCAGAAACCGTACGCGAGGAATCGGATGCCAAGCGTGCCATGCTCGCTTATGAAGCGTGGAAACAGGAGCGCAATAAAATGGATTTTGACGATATTCTGCTGCGTGCTTCCGTTCTGCTGCGTGACCCGGATGTGCTTCAGCCGCTTCAGCGGCGTTTTTCCCACATCATGGTCGATGAGTTTCAGGATACGAATGCCCTGCAATATGAAATGGTGCAGCGATTGGCTGCCCGTCACCGCAATCTGATGGTCGTCGGTGATGATGACCAGACGATCTACACCTTTAACGGGGCACGTCAGGAATCCATTCTGGAGTTCGACAAGGTCTACAAGGATGCGAGGGTCATTACCCTTGATATTAATTACCGCAGCGATGCACGGATTTTGGGGCTGGGCTCCAACATTGTCGCCAAAAACGTCCACCGACGCTCCAAACGCCTGTCGGCTGCCGGACGTGAGGGCCTGCCCCCACAGTTTGCCACGCCATCCGGGCCGGAGGAAGAAGCGACGCATATTGTTACACATCTGCTCGGACAGGTAGAGGAAGGTCGGCTTCGCTACCGGGATATCGCGATTTTGCACCGGACAGCCAGCGGAAGCCGTTCTATTTTTGAGCAATTAATCATGCGGGATGTACCGTTTATTCAGTATGGGGCCGGGGCGGTATTTTATGACCAATCCCTGATTCGTCCCTTGATGGATCACCTGCGTCTGTCGCTGAACCCCCGGCGGATGGAATCCATTCCAAGTACCCTTGGGCCGCTGTATGTTTCCCGTGAAGCGGGGATGGAATGGATTATGCGCGAGGAAAAGCAGCAGGCTAAAAAATATCCGTTAATCCATCTCAGCCGCTGGGATCGGCTGCGCGACTTTCAGCGTGAACAGGTGAAGGAGCGTATTCGGCTGATTCGCAGCCTCACCACGATGAAGCCGACCTATGCCATTCAGGAAATGCGGCGCGTTTTCTACGATAAATATTTGGAAAGCGGCGATACGGGCGCGTGGACTCATTATAAGGAAACGATGCAGGAAAGTCTGGAGGAGCTGGAAACGGCGGCGAAGCGTTTTGACACGGTGGAGGCGTTCGTCAGCTTTGCGGACGAGCTTTCCGAGCGCCACCGTCAGATGGAATCGCTGCGCAGAGAAGAAGACAGCGATGCTGTCCGCCTCATGACGATCCACCGGGCCAAGGGACTGGAGTTCCCTTGCGTCTACTGGATCGGCGCAAGCGAAGGCATCCTGCCGCACAGCTCCGCGTTGCACAGCGAGCTGCCAGAGGATCGGCGGGCAGGCGCAGCCCCCGCAGCGGCCGTAGATAACGACGCGGCGCTGGAGGAAGAGCGCCGCCTCGCCTACGTGGCCGTCACCCGGGCGAAGGAGCTGCTGTACATCACCTCCCCCGCCTCCAACCACGGCAAGCCTGCCGCCGTGTCGCGCTTCCTGTTGGAAGCCTACGGGGTCACACCCCCTGAGGCTTCCAAGCCGGAAACGCGGCGCACCAGCTTCGGCCAGCCGAAGGGGACTTCCGGGCAAGGTGGCCGCGCCAGCAGCGGAGCTCACGCGTCCGGCACGGCTACCCGCGTGAGCAGCAGGCCCGGACCAGGCAGCGGGTCAGCGCGGACGGCCTCGTCGGTGGCAAGTACACGGGAGGAGCCACGCATCAGCGTGCCCGTGTGGAAATGCACCGACGACGCCTGCAAGGCGTGGATGCGGCGCGATACGTCAGGCGCCCGCCGAACGGCTTCGGCTGGAGCAGGCACGCCGCCGGTATGCCCGCTCTGCTCATCCCCGATGACAGAGGGGACACGCAGCATCCCGGCCAGATAGGTATAAACTAAATCATTCTTCCCTTGAAAAAGTATAAAAGCACCATCAAAACCACTAGTTACATGGTTATGATGGTGCTTATTGTTCATTATATATCTGTCATTTCTATTTATACCATTTCCATAAGTACTTTAAGAGAGTGGAAACAGAAATATGTTTTTGTGAAAGGACAACAAAGCGAACCTTCATGTTTAGTCTTCTACAAAACGGATATTAGGACGTTGAAAATACCTTTGGTCAGACACGAAATAATATTCTTTCCCCACAACAAGAGGAGGGATAACGGATTTTGAAGAGATATATAATTTTTTAATCTCACCTCCGTTAGCCGGATCACTCTGTATTACTAAGTAATCATCATAAATTCCAACTAATTTAGCCATTTCACTTGGATGAGATCCTGAATAATAATAAATCCAGCCTAATATTAGCAAAATAAATACAATTCTTAAAGTAACTTTAATTATTTTATTTTTTTGACCAAAAATATCATCACCTCCAATAATTGATCATTATACTATATATATGATAATATCGGGAATATATTTATAAATAATTCCATTTTGAAGGTATAAAATGAAACATAAGACAGGCTTACTCTCGCTTGTGGTAGTTGGACTCCTTGCATTATCTCAAGGCTCAGTTAGCGCGGCTAGTGCGGCAGAAATTGCAGTAATGGACTATACTCCACTGAAAATTGACAGCAATATAACGGTTAAAAAATTTTCTGATGGTCGTGTTTAGCCAATTGAGAATGCAAAATCTTTGACGGAGAAACAACAATACGAGATCTTAAGCGAAATGGATTATACCGGAAAAGATATTAAAAAACTCTCTGAGACAGAGAAAGTTTTTCTCATTACTGAGGGTGGAGCGAAAGTTAATTTAAACCAAAGTGAAATGGTTCACAAATATTTTGACCTTAGTGGTAAGGAACAGCACCACAGCTTTCGGGCTTCGGTGATCAGGTCGGCCAATGTGCTGGCCTTTTTTATATAATCCTTGCAGAATCTTTGGATCTCATGCAGTTCTTGCTCCATATGAAAAAACAAGTGGAAGGATATACATTTCACTTTGTCGAAGTATGCTGTCATGGGGAGGTGTTGATTCATTGGGTTTCTGGCAATTGATAATCGCGTGGATATGTACTGTTTGTTTGGTAATCGTTTTTAAAGGTAGAGTTAGCAAGTGGCTGCTCTATCCTTTGTCGCTTGTTTGTATATTGGGTACATTGTGTTTTTGGGTTTATAATCAATAAATTGGGCAAATAGAGGAAATCGGGAGCATCCTGTCATTCCTCTACCGCTCAACTATGATTTTAACGACAGCTACTTCCGAGTATTACTTTCCTTCCAAATAAGAAACAGGCTCTTTAACCTCTACCTTGGTGCCGCCAAATTCATCTTTAATGTATTTTTGGGTATCCTCGCTATGATACAGATCTGCCAACTTTTGAAGTCCTTTGTCATTCGCCTTATCGGATGAAGTGACCAGGACATTAATATTATTTTTGGTCGCCTGACTGATCTCTTCGTGGAACAAAGAATCTTTAAGTACATTCAGGCCACCTTCTAAAGCAATCGTATTCCCGATCAAAACCAATCCCACATCCTGAATCACACGAGGACCTGTTTTATCGTCGATCAGCTCAAATTTCAGGTTTTTAGGATTGCTGGTGATATCATTGACCGTGCCTAAAGCATCATCAAAATCTGCTTTCAGCTTAATTAGGCCGGACGCCTCCAACAGCTTCAAGCCTCTTGCCGTATTGGCCGGATTATCTGCCAAAGCCACCAAAGCCCCGTCCGTCACTTCATCAATGCTTTTGAATTTTTGTGAGTAGATGCCCATCGGCTCCAGATAGGTTGTGGCAATAGCCTTCAAATCCGCCTTACTTTCCTTGTTGTAGGTAACGAGATATGCCCACGACTGGAATGCATTCACATCCACTTCGCCTTCCTTGGTGGCATTGTTCGTTTCGATCCCGCCGTTAATTTCCTTCACTTGAATGTCCAGCTTGGCATCCTTGGCTGCTTGAGATTGGGCAATATGCTTCCAGATCTGTGCGTCAGAACCCATGGAGCCGATGACTAATTTCTGTGTTTCCGAACCGGAAGTGGAGCTGGCGCCACTACTGTCAGAGCTTTTATTGCCACATCCTGCAGCTACTAATAATAAACTGATTCCTAATAGTAAAATTAATGATTTCTTCATCTCTACTTCCCCCCAGATCTTGCTAGTGCATCGTCATTCCGCCTGTAACATTAATCGCTTGTCCTGTCATGTATGCAGAGAGCTGACTTGCCAAAAACAGCACCACATTGGCGACGTCCTCCACCTCAGCCGTTCTTCCCAGAGGTACCTGAGAACAATCTTCCTCATATATTTCTTGAGCGGTCATTCCACGAATGACGCCTCCCTCAATCCGTTCCCGATGCTTCATCGGCGTTTCTACAATGCCGGGACACACCGCATTGACCAAAATATTTTGGGGCGCAAGCTCAATCGCCATAACCTTGGTTAATCCGAGAACCGCATGTTTGGAGGCGCAATACCCTCCCATCGCCCGATATCCATTTTTTCCAGCCTGCGAAGCGATTTGAATAATTCGTCCCGGCTTATGAGCGTTCACCATTTCTTTGGCAAACCGTTTGGACGTCACATATAATCCGGTTGAATTAATAGAAAATACCTTCTCCCAGTCTGCTAACTCGCTATCAATGACATAGTCCATCGTGGAAGTGCCCGCACAGTTTACCAATATGTCAGGGACTCCCGTTTCACTGAACAGTACATTGCACCATCTCTCAATATCGTCCGGCTTGGAAATGTCCAAATGAGTTTCAACCAACTGCGGATTGACCACTCGATACGGCTCTTCATAAGAAATATCAGCAGAAATCACTTTGGCCCCGCTTTGAATGAACAGTTCCACAATTCCCTTGCCTATACCTGACTTGCCGCCTGTCACTACCGCTGTCTGATGAGATAAGTCGATCGAAATCATAGATTTTAAAAAACTCTTTCAAAAGGATCCCGGCTAATGCCAGCTTCCAATACAATTTTTACATATTCCTGCGCCGAGAAAAGAGAGTGGTCCTTGTAGTTCCCGCATTCCAAAGGCGTAACAGCCGGAACCTCCGTGGTTTCCAGAATTCTTTTCAAGGTTTTTTCCAAAGCGACTGCAATTTCTTCAGGCTCATGTTCATTCCAAAGAATCAAATAGAACCCGGTTCTGCATCCCATCGGAGAAATATCAATAATCCCTTTAATTTCATCTCTCAAATACGTCGCCAACAAGTGTTCCAGCGTATGTACAGCGGCTGTTGGAATTGCATCTTCATTTGGCTGTAAAAATCTCAAGTCATACTTTTGGACTGTACTTCCTTTTTCGTCATGCTCTACTCCGGCTGCTCTTACATAAGGGGCTTTTACAATCGTGTGATCTAATTGAAAGCTTTCTACTTTTGCCATTTGTCCCGACCTCTTTTTCTGTAATTTATATTGAATAGAGTGACTAACAGAGCTTCATGTAATTTTTTTAAAATGCTTCGAATCAACATTTCGGTAATTATACATCGGTTTACTCGGTTTTACAATATAAATTGTTATCCTTTTTTTCTTCCCGCCACCTCTTCTCCTTTGCCTGTAGGTTTTGACATAGTGTACAATATATACGGTAGTGCATATTTACGAAATAGATCGAGGACATCGTAAGCCTCAATTAGGAGAATGGCCTGTGAATGAACCGGATTGGAAGCACTTGAATGCTGTCCCTTTGCCCTTACAGGAATTTCAGCTACAGCTGGAGCAGAACGGAGTTAACGCCAAGCAACTGGAGGAATGGAGAAAAATCCCGGTCCTTTATCAGTTGGCTCTGGAGGAATTAAAGAACAAAATCAAGCTGATTCAGACCGAATGGAAGCTGATGGACGGCTTTAGCCCGATTGAGCATATCAAGACCCGAATCAAAGAGCCTCACAGCATTGTCGAAAAGGTTCGACGCAAAGGGTATGAAGTCACCCTGGACAATATACTGCGTGAAATTCATGACATCGCGGGAATGCGAGTCGTGTGTGCTTTTGTCAAAGATATTTATCGCCTGATGGATCACCTGCGCACACGGGAAGACATCCGTATTCTGGAGGTCAAGGACTATATTGCCCAACCCAAGCCCAACGGCTATCAGAGCCTTCATGTCATTGTAGAAGTTCCGCTAATTCTGTTTGAAGGTACACGCTGGATCAAG
The DNA here is from genome assembly GCF_044907935.1 of Paenibacillus sp. RC21. Lineage (NCBI taxonomy): Bacteria > Bacillati > Bacillota > Bacilli > Caryophanales > Paenibacillaceae > Paenibacillus > Paenibacillus sp. RC21. The sequence goes on along the minus strand of NZ_JBIYCS010000006.1, from coordinate 189,815 downwards.
GTTGAAATTCAGCTCCGCACACTGGCTATGGATTTCTGGGCCAGCATGGAGCATATTTTGTACTATAAGTTCGATAAGAAAGTGCCTGAGCATGTCGTTAACGGATTATCCGAGGCTGCGCGTGCAACCTATGAACTGGATCAGAAAATGCTAAAGCTGCGCGGCGAAATCTTGTCGCTCAGCGAGGAACAGGAGCAAGAAGAATCCCCCGAGCAGCCAACTGCTGCGGAATCCTCTTCGAAGACACTCTCCCTCGCCACGGATCACACCGAATCCCGGCCGCAGACCTGCTAGGTATCGGTGTACATGATCCTTGAACATTGGGCTGAGGCGTCAACAGCCTCGATTCAGCTTCAGCGTTGCAAAATCCTGATTATATTAATAAAGAGCGCTCAAAACCACTTTTATCGTGGCTTGAGCGCTCTTTTGCTCTATACTTTTTGTCTTGCTCTATTTCTTTTATTCAGAGCTTACTGCTTCTCGCGGATTTCTGTGCTGATTTTCTCAACAATGTCCGCAATGCTGAGCGATCCCAGATCGCCTTCGCCCCGTTTGCGAACCGCTACAGTACCGGATGTCTTTTCATTTTCCCCGATGACGAACATATATGGAACCTTCTCCAATTGTGCCTCGCGGATTTTATAACCAAGCTTCTCATTACGAGTATCCACTTCGACACGCAGACCCGCTTGCAGCAGCGCTTCCTGCACCTCATGGGCAGTCTCGATATAGTTCTCGGATACAGGCAACAGCTTCGCATGAACAGGAGCCAGCCACAATGGGAATGCACCTGTAAAATGCTCAGTCAGGATACCCATAAAGCGGTCAATCGAACCGTAGATGGCACGGTGAATAACGACTGGACGGTGCTTCTGGTTGTCCTCGCCCACATAGGTGAGGTCGAACTTCTCAGGCATTTGGAAGTCCAATTGGATCGTTCCGCACTGCCAGCTGCGTTTGAGCGCATCGAGAATGTGAAAGTCAATTTTCGGACCGTAAAATGCTCCATCTCCCGCATTAATACGGTAGTTGATGCCCAGGTGATCCAGCACGTTTTGCAGAGCTTGTTCCGCTTGATCCCACAGCGCTGGCTCGCCCATAAAGTCATCCGGACGTGTGGACAGCTCCACTGTGAAGTCAAAACCAAACACACTATACATTTCGTTAATCAGCTTGATTACGTCCGTAATCTCTTGTTCAATCTGACCCGGAGTAACAAAAATATGCGCATCATCCTGACAGAATGTACGAACACGCATCATACCGTTCAACGCACCGGACAGCTCATGGCGATGCACTTGTCCAAATTCGGAAATCCGAATCGGCAGATCGCGGTAAGAATGAAGCTCATTTTTAAACACGAGCATATGCCCCGGGCAGTTCATCGGTTTCAGAGCAAATGTAGTTTCATCTACTTCGGAGAAGTACATGTTTTCCTTGTAATGCTCATAGTGTCCTGATTGTTCCCACAGACGGTTGTTCATCATCAGCGGTGTGCGTACTTCCTCATAGCCATGCAGACGTTGTATTTCACGGGAGTAATCCTCCAGTGCAGTACGAACAACCATACCTTTAGGCAGGTAGAACGGCATACCCGGTGCTTCCTCGGAGAACATGAACAACTCCAGCTCTTTACCCAGCTTGCGGTGGTCGCGTTTTTTCGCTTCCTCCAGCAGGTGCAAGTGCTCATCCAGTTGTGCTTTTTTCGGGAATGCGGTTCCATAGATACGTTGCAGCATCTTGTTGTTGGAATCGCCTCTCCAGTATGCACCTGCTACACTCAGCAGTTTAAAAGCTTTAATGCGGCCTGTAGATGGCAAATGCGGCCCGCGACACAGGTCAAAAAATTCGCCCTGATCATAGATCGTAATTTCCGCATCCTCCGGCAAATCACGAATCAGTTCCAGCTTCAATGGATCTTCCAGCTCTCCAAAAATACGAGTTGCTTCCTCACGGCTGACCACACGACGTGTAATTGGCAGATTTTCCTGTGCGATCTTCGTCATTTCCTTCTCGATCTTCGCCAGATCGTCAACGGACAACGGGTTTTCGATATCAATGTCATAGTAGAAGCCGCTGTCAATGACCGGACCAATACCAAGCTTCACGTTTTTCTCGCCATAAATACGTTTGAGGGCTTGTGCCAGCAAATGCGCTGTGCTGTGACGATAAATTTCCAGACCGTCCACACCGTCCAGTGTAATAATTTCCAGGTCGCTGTCCTGCTCCAAAACGGTGTTCAGATCTACAGCCTTCCCATTCACTTTACCTGCGACTGCATTCTTTTTCAGACCGGAGCTGATCGAACCCGCCACGTCGGCGATGGTTACGCCCTGCTCGTACTCGCGTACGGCTCCATCTGGCAATTTTACTTGAATACTCACGATTAAAGCCTCCATTCAAATTGTAAGGTTGCATGCTATATATCAAAATTGAACGCAAAAAAAACGCCTCTCTCCCTCAAGGGACGAGTGCGTTCAGCTCGTGGTTCCACCCTAGTTCGGCCCGCTCCTGTGCATACATTCATGTTCATTAAACATGTTCATGCACGACATGCGTGACCCTCCATTGGTATCCGTTAACGGGGATAAATCGGTAGGCGCTTACTGATGTCACTGCCACATTACACAGCTACATGTTCAACGTCACGGCTACAAAGGGGTAACTTCACATGCGGTTGCCGGAAAAGATCTCAGCCTCGTCTTTTCTCTCTGAACGGCCCTTCAAGGAAATCATGTCTTTGGTCAATGCCTTGAGTATTACTATATGCTACAGCATTATAGATGAAATTTGCAGCTATTTCAAGTGGCTGTTTATGTAAGTTTCACTCCTCACATTCATCATCTGGTGGTGAGAACGGATGTACATATATTTACACAACTCAAAAAACGCTGTAATATAATACCCATCTAGACGGTATCGTACAGAAAAAAAGAAGAGAGGGGGAAGGAAAGATGCCTAAAATCATTGTCACAGAAGAACAATGGATTCAGAAAGGAATTGAACGGTTTGAACAGGGCGGCATCGAGCAGCTCGTTATCGAAAAAATGGCCGTTTCCTTAGGATGCAGCAAGAGCAGTTTTTATTGGTATTTTGACAATCGCAGCAGCTATATTAGACAGATTGTTGAGACGTGGAAGGAACAGACAACACAGCGGGTTATTGCAGCGTCCATCATCCATGCTACCGCAGATGAGCGGATCAGAGACTTGCTGACCCGGATGTTCGGTACGACGAAACGGGGAGACTTCCTGTTTTATCTACGGAAACTGTCTTTGAGGGATGACACGTATCGCTCCATTCTGGATGAAGTGGAACAGATGAGAACGGAGTTTATGAAGCAGTTATTAATACAGCAGGGAATGCAGCCAGAGAAAGCCTTCCAGAGATCATGGATGTTGTACCATTATTACTTAGGGTGGTATGAGCGGCACAAACAAGAGACGTTAAGTGATGAAGCCATTCAGCAACATATTCACATGATTTGGACGGAGTGGATTTCAATTTAAGGAGGATGTCACATGTTGGAGTTACTTACATGGGCAGTTGGCGGAATTCTTTTGGTACTGAGCGGCATGCATGTATATTGGGTATTCGGTGGAAAAATTGGCATTAACGCAGCGATTCCAAGCACAGGAACAGATAGGCTCTTTGAGCCCTCCAAAATAGGTACAGCGATTGTAGCCATTTTACTAGCTTTAGCCGCTTGGTTCATCTTGGAACTAGGGGGAGTTACACAATTCCTGCTTTTCAACTCCTTCTATTCCTACGGAGCAGGCTTGTTATCGTGTTTATTTATTTTACGTTCTATAGGTGATTTCAAATGGGTAGGGTTCTTCAAGAGAAAGAAAGGAACCGTTTTTGCAAAATGGGACAGTGTGCTCTATTCCCCTCTTTGTTTCCTTTTGGGAACAGCCATTTTAATGATTATGTTCCTGCGTACGGAGTAAACACGGTCTGTAGTCATATTGAATCTGTCTCTACACTCGCAGAAGCTTATTTGTCGTTATCTTCGGACAGGGGTTCGACTCCCCTCATCTCCATTTTGCTAAATCCACAATCGAGTGAGATTGTGGATTTTTCATTTCCTGAATTACCTTCACACAATAGGGAAGATGTGATGGGTATGAGCTGCACGTTGAAAACGAGCAACACTACTCTACCAGCTTTTCAGACTTCAGCACCATGTCTCGTAACACGTGAGCGACTCGACTTTTCCCACTCTTTGCTTTCTTTTTTATCCATCGCAATGATTTTTTGTATGCATGAGTATGGTTTTGATAATAGAACTGCTTGGCTGCAATTCGCAGTGTTCTCCTCAACAACAGCGCTGACGAACGTGTTTGCTTGGATCGGCTTCCACTGCGCAGTACCCGCAACGTATTTTTGTAAGTCTCCAAATCCAGGGATGGATGTACAAGGGCGAATAAATTTAACGAGGAGTCATTAAATCCGTAGGTTTTAAACATAATTTTCAGATTTTCCGTATTTAAAACGTTTCCTCTGAGGTGGGTTGGATGCTCCTGGTGATATCCGACTACCTCTTTCATGCAATAAAAAGGGATTTTCAATCGATGCAGCCTGTAGCCAAGGTCCCAGTCTTCGAGTCCATAGAGTACAAACCGTTCATTGAAACCTCCAATACGAGCCAAATGGCTGCGTCTGATGGATACACAACGTGTAACTAATAACGTCCAAGAAGCTACATCCGTTTTGACAAATTGCTTTTTGACATTTGGGGGAACTCTGGAAGGGATCATAACCTTGGACAATGCATCCGTTTGATGAAGGATATCTTCTGGCGTTATTAACGGAATAATTTCATTCGCTGCTTCAAAGTCCGCACTCCATAGGTTGGATTGTGTAAGTGTATTACGAAAATGTTCTTTTTCCGCAGGGGAAAAGTCAGGGTAATAATGGGTATAAGCATCATCCCACGAGTGAGGGAAGCCTGAAAGCACGGATTTGGGATATTTACGGTGATAACGGCTCACGATTCTAATAAAATCAGGTAACACCAAAAAATCAGCGTCGCAGAAAATGATGTATAGCCCTTTGGCACGGCGCAGTCCCAAATTTCGAACGGCAGATCGACCGCGTTGTTCTGGATGGGACACATAGATAAGAGGATAGGATGCTTTGAAGCCTTCGACCATTTCTTTCGTTCCATCTGTAGAACCGTCATCAGCTACAATCACTTCGAATAGATGCTTCGAATAGGTTTGTGTTTCAAATGAAGTGAGCGTGAGCAACAGCTGCTGGGCTCGATTATAGGTTGGAATGACGATGCTGTAGCGGATAGCCAATGTGATCTCCTCCCCATTTTTTAGAAAACCTTTAAATAAGATGAATGATAACAATATATTCAATGACTTTAGCCTGGTATAGTCAAACACCCTCTAAAGATTGAAACAGGCTTGATTTTATTGGAGATGTATGTTGGAGCCGATGGGGGAGTGGCCAATGATTCCGCTGTATACCTTTATTCACCAGGGTCTATACTAATCTTTTGCAGCAGGGCGATAAGCAGGTCTTCTTCCTCATCAGATAAATTATGTACAAGATCAGCATTGAACTCATCCAAGATTCCTTGCAGGACAGGATAAAATTCTAATGCCTTGGCCGTTGGGAACAAAAGATGGGAGCGACGATCATTCGGGTCCGTTTCTCGCTCAATGTAACCCGATTCCTCCAATTGTTTCACAGAACGCGCAGTGGTTGCTTTGTCAAATTTGAGTTCATTCGTCAACTGTTCCTGTGTAATGCTCGGACGCCGCAAAATAAGCTTTAAAAAGCTGTGTTGGCCCCCGCTACCGATCCCATAAGGAGCCAGTTTTTTGGACAGTATTTTTTGATTTCGCCGGTACAGGTGGGAAATCAGCTTTCCAATCGGTTTTTTTCTCATTAAATAAATACACCTCAGTGGCTTAAAAATGGCAAATCTTCAGGTGGGACCAAGGCAAATTTTACAACAATATTGTTGCATGCGCAACTAATTTGCTGTACACTAGAACCGTCATTTAGTTGCGTGTGCAACTAAATAGTAATGGTCAACGATGAAGAGGTGCTAATCATGAGTTCAACCGCTACAGCTGCCGCAACGTATCAGGAAAATAGCGAAATCCAGAAGAAACGTTGGATGATTTTGATTGTATTGAATCTGTTTACGTTTATGTCCACGCTGGATGGAAGCATCGTCAATATTGCTCTACCCGTGTTGTCCCGCACGCTAAATTTACCCGTAGCACAGATTGAATGGGTCACAACAGCCTATTTGATGGCTATATGTACAGCCATTTTATTTTTTGGCAAGCTTGGAGATATTGTAGGCAAAATTAAAATATTCAAGATCGGCACGATCGTGTTCATCCTTGGCTCACTGCTGTGCGGTCTCAGTCATTCGTTGCCCATGCTGCTGATCTCCCGAATCATTCAGGCGCTCGGAGCATCCATGACCATGGCCAACAGCCAGGGAATCGTCACGGATATCTTCCCTTCCACTGAACGAGGCAAGGCACTCGGCCTAATCGGAACCTTCGTTTCCCTCGGCAGTATCGCGGGACCCAGCTTGGGTGGTATTATCGTCTCTTCGCTAGGCTGGCAATATATCTTCTGGGTCAATGTACCGATTGGTCTGGTGGCCGTTTTTCTCGGCTGGAAGCTGCTGCCAAAGGATCTGATCAAGGTGAAAGACAAGATCGACGTTCCCGGCAGTCTGGTGTTTGCGGTTTTTATCCTCACTTTGTTCGCCGGATTACTACTGGGACAACAGGTCGGATATGGGGACAGCCGCATCATTGCTTTGCTGGTAATTGCCGTGATTGCTTTTGCGGTATTCCTTCGGGTGGAAATTCGCCGTCCACAGCCGTTGTTGCAGCTCGCTTTATTCAAGAATCCGTTGTTCTCGCTCAGTATTCTGTGCGCTTTTCTCGTATTCGCCGCTAACTTCTGCTTTAATATCATTTCGCCTTTCTATGCGCAGAATATGCTGAACTTGTCGCCTTTTTATGCAGGGTTCCTGCTGATGCTGTTTCCAATCTCCATGGTTATCGTTGCCCCTCTCAGCGGTGCGCTTTCAGATAAAATCGGGTCTGAACTGCTCACCTTTGCCGGACTGGTAGTCATGGTAGTCGCCCAGATTGGCTTGGCTCGTCTCCATGCAGGCAGTCCCGTTCCGTTCGTGGGTCTTTGGATCGCTATGCTGGGTATCGGCAGTGGTTTATTCCAATCGCCGAACAATTCGCTAATCATGTCCAAGGTGCCCCGCACGCAGCTCGGCTCAGCCGGGAGTGTCAATTCACTGGTCCGCAACGTCGGCATGGTGGTGGGGATTACCTTAGCCACGTCGATCCTGTTTTATATCATGAGCAAAGAGGCTGGCTATCGAGTCACCGGGTTGGTTCCAGGTCACCCGGAAATTTTTCTATCAGGAATGCATGTGGTCTTTATGACTTCCGCGTCCATTTGTCTGGTGGCGGCACTGCTGACAGGCTGGCGGCTGATCGGGTCCAGACGGGCAAAGGTACAGAAGGAAAAGCAATAAAGGAGTCGAGAGGAACGAAAACGCGCATAGACAGAATAGTTATTGTGGAATTAAGATGATGAGTATTCCGTACGAAGTACGAACATGGAATAACAAGCAACATTTACAATTTGAAAATGTGATATAAGGTGGCGCTTAGATGAAGTATTGCTATGAATGTGGAACAAAACTAATCGTGAAGGAGTGTGAAGGCGAAGGCCCTATTCCCTATTGCAATACATGTCAGGTCTTTCGGTTCCCGATATTCAGCACTGCAATTAGCACCGCTGTAATCAATCGGCAGAGAAATAAAGTGTTGCTCATACAGCAGTACAATATCAAGGATTTTATTTTGCTGGCTGGTTATGTGAACAAGGGGGAATCCGCCGAGCAGACATTGGTGCGCGAGGTTATGGAAGAAGTGGGATTGCAAGTGGATGAGTATACATATATGCGCAGCGAGTATTTTGAACGAACCCATACACTGATGCTGAATTTTGTATCCATTGTGAACGATGACAAACTGGATGCTCTCAGTGCAGAGGTAGACCAAGCACGTTGGTTTACGCTGGAGGAAGCCAAGCAGGTTATTTTGAAAAACAGCTTGGCTGAATCCTTCCTGCTGACCATTATTCAACAGATCGAAGCAGGATTCATTTGAACTGATGCAAACCGAGCGGAACTGTGATCCGCAAGAGGGTCACTCCTTTCAGGACTCCATCTTATGGGCCACAGTTTGGTATGCTTGCCCCTACACTTCCACTAAACGTCCGTTCTCTTTCCAGGATTGCAGTATTTGTTCGAGGACCCACTGGTTTTTGTAGCCGTCCTCGAACAATGGGGCACGATCCACGGACTCTCCCCTTGTCAGCTTAACAAAGTCTCCATAGGCCGTATGATCATAGATTGCAGGGACAGCCCAAGACTCGTATTCGGCATCCGGGTGCTCCAAATCTCGCAGCACAATGCGGACATTTTCCCGGTTGTTGAGACTGGCGTGCAGCGCACCGAGCTCGCCATAGATATCAACTTCGATATCGTGGCGTTTGCCAATGGCATTTTTGTGGGTGATGAACGTGCCGACGGTATTATCCCCTATGATTCCATGGAAAGCAGCGAAGTCTTCCACATCTACTTTTACAGGCAGACCTGTGACCGGATCAGGCCGCTCGGGTGTAATCGTATGTAGCAGCGCCGCGACGCTTTTAAATTCACCCACCAGAAAACGGGCCAGGTCAATAATATGCGAGGCTGTATCGCCCACGACTCCGGAGCCTGCCTTCGCTAAATTATGGCGCCATGTATACGGATGTTGACGATATGGTGAGAATGCATCCATCAGATACCGAAATTGAATGTTATAGATGTTGCCCAGCTTGTGTTCATCCAGCAATTGCTTGGCATATTGGAAAGCAGCGCCGTAACGATGCTTATAATGAACCAGAAAAGGCACCGGGTTCGCTGTATACAGCTTTTTCAACTGATCCGCTTCCTCCCACGTGAGTGTCAACGGTTTTTCCGCCAGAACGGCTTTGTGTTCTTCCAGAGCAATACGAATAATGTCAAAATGCACATCGTTGGGTGTCAGCGACAGAATCGCATCCACCTCCGGGTCACGGATTAAGGCTTCATAATGGGGATATTGCTTGGAAGCAGGCAGTTGCAATTGCTTACCCAGCAGTTGAAGGCGATTGGGGTTCACATCACTAATGGCCACAATAGAAACCCCCGAGATGGTTTGCAGGGATCTAATGTGATATTCAGCGATAAGGCCCAGGCCGATGACACCCATATGAATGGGTTTGGTTGGGGAGATGGAGGTACTCATGTGATCAGAATTCCCTTCTCTTCAATTTGGCTTTTATGACTGCATTAAATTCCTTTTTGCTATGCAGTATCACCCGTAGCTTTGCAGAATAGTCCCCGCAGAATCGATAGTTATCCATAAAATAAAAAGACCTACAATTCCGCTGTGCGGTTTTGCAGATCCTTTTCACACCTTCTCTATACCAATTCACATTAAAAATGTACCTACCTGTTCAATTTTTAGAAGATAATCCGGAAGAGTTATTACCCGGACTCGTCACGATCATGGAGACATCTTCGCTTCATTCGGTTAATGTAGATGATCTACTTGAAAGATTCTCAGAAAAAATTAAGGATTTTGGAAATCTCGAAGACGCTACAAATAGAACTCACTATTTTAGATTGTTATATCATCGGGCTATTTACTATGCTAAACATCTATGCAAGAAGAGAAGCGGCAATTTGAGCAGTTCCCTAGCAGGCAGGACAATATTAGGCAGGCGTATGAGAAGGGGGAAATTTCAACGACGATCGCTCTGAATAAAATAGTCATTCCAGCAACTCGTGTTGTTTCTGACATTGAGTTTATCGCCAAGCAGGTTATTTTAATCAAGGCAGGAAAACTTGTCTTGCAGGAGGAGCCCCAGCAGATTTTGGAGCGTATGAAAGAAAAAGTATTTGAAGTGCAGATAGAAGAAAACGCCTTGGCTCATGTGCAAGAGCAATATAAAGCAAGCAATATTACAAGTGAAAACGGCGGTGTCTGTGTTCGAATCGTTAGTGATAGCAAGCCGATAGAAGGGGATGTGCGATCCGTAAAGCCGAATTTGGAGGATGTTTATTTATATATGTTTGATCAGGATTCGAATTAGAATTTAGGCTCACGTCATGGTATCATCCCTGTCCAGGACGTGAGCCTTGTTACTATCTATCCGGAATAACAAACGACACGGTTGTTCCTTCATTAACACGGCTCACGATCGACAAGCCTTGACCGTACAGCTGCTGCAATCGCCGATTCGTATTAGGGATGCCAATGCCTGCTTTTTCACTCTGAGCCGCATTTTGCAATTGATTGACCTTTTCCTGCTCCATTCCCTTGCCGTTATCTTTAACTTCAATAAGGGTGAAGCCCTCCCGGCGAGTAATGGACAGCTGAATCGTACCGCCTGCGTTTCGGCTGAGAAGACCGTGTTTGACGGCGTTCTCGACCAGCGGCTGAATTGAGAGCGGAGGAAGCAGCAGCCGCATGCCCGTCTCCACCTCCCATTTAATCGACAGCCGATCCCCGAACCGCGTTTTTTCGATGTATAGATAGGCTTCAACGAGCGCGAGTTCATGGGCCAGCTCTACTAACTCCCCCGTATTGAGATAATCAAAACTAATTCGTAAAAAGGACGAGAAGGCCTCACCCAGCTTGCGCATGCTTTCCGTATCGATATCGCTTAACGCCATTAACGAATTAAGGGTGTTGAATAGGAAGTGGGGCTGGATTTGCGCTTGCAAATAGGCAGCCTCCACACGTAGACGCTCTTTAATGGATTGCTTTAGGGCTATCAATGCCCTGATCCGATATTTTAACTCCAAAGCGTCTACGGGCTTCGTCACATAGTCGCTTGCCCCTGCTGAAAATCCGGTGTAAATGTCCGCTTGCTGGCTGCGTGCGGTAAGGAGCAGCACAGGAAGCTCTGACATGGAAAACTGCTCTCTAACCTTCTGTGTTAATTCATAGCCGGACATTTGCGGCATCATAACATCGGCTATGAGCAGATCCCACTGCCTGGTCCCCAGCAATTCTATCGCCTCCCGTCCGGAACGAGCGGTAGTAATGTTATAAGGCTCCGTTGAAAGGATACTGACAAGAACATTTAGGTTGACCGGATTATCATCAACGGCAATTATATAGGCTTTTTCCTCCTTTAACAGCGGCGGCAGTGCGGCGGCAGCTTCCATTTCCCCAATGGAGTGCGGAAAAAGAAAGCCGGCAGGCACCTCATCTATTATTCCCTTCGTTTGTGCCTGAGCAATAGGGACCTGATTGGGTTCAAAATCTGCTGCGTCTGCTAAAGGCAGATTAAAGCTGAAAATGGAGCCCTTTCCCAATTTGGAGCGAACCGTCAAGTCGCCATTATGCAGCTCGACAAGCTGCTTGCAAATGCTTAAGCCCAGTCCGATGCCCTGCTCACCGCTTATTCCATCAGAGCCTTGCTCATAAGGGAGAAAAATACGCGACTGGGTCGCCTCATCCATGCCGGGCCCCGTATCGGCAATATGAATAACAGCCTGCCTGTCCCGAATTTCGGCTGAGACGGAGATGCTTCCCTCCTCGGTGTATTTAAGCGCATTATGCAGCAGGTTATACAAAATTTGAACGAGCCTTTTCTCATCCGCCAGTACCAAAGGCAGCGATTCCGGTATCTCCATATGCAGTTCGATTGGCTTGCTTTCCTTCATAAATTGCAGCATTGCGACAACGCCAGGAGCGATGGACTGAATGCTGAGGGGCTCCCGCTGCAAAACAATGCGCCGTTCCTGAAGCCGAACGACATCGAGAAGATCGCCAAGCAGCTGTGACATCCGTTTGCTGATCGTAATGAGCAGCTGCATATCCTCAAGGCTGCTTTTCGCAAGCCTGGTCTTCTCTTTGGTGACAACGTTATAAGCGATGTTCATAATACCGTGCAGCGGCGTGCGGAGCTCATGGGACGTATTAGCCAAAAACTGGTCCTTAATTTTATCCGCTTTTTGTAGTTGCTTGTTCAATTCCATGTTTTCTATCGAATTTCGAAAATACTTTTTAAACCAATAGGCCGAAAAGCCGGTAATAGCAAAAATAATGTCGATGGGATAGTAGACAGTCGTAACATCTCTTGCGCTCTCAGCAATACTCCACAGTAAGTTGGATAAGATGTTTGTTGCGGAGAACAGCAAGAAAATGACGTCATTATCTTTATTTTTTTGCAAAATCATCGTTCCTACTATGTATATAAACCAGACGAATGATATGAAATTAATCGTATGAAATACATTGAAATGGACGATTGTATAAGCAATATTGGCTGGTGAGACCAGGAAAATGCCGGTAAGAGCAACATTCGCTGCAATGTAGGTTTGGAACCATTTTTCTCGCAGCGGGGCCGCGTTGAAACTTTTGAATAGCAGAAGCAGAAACACATTTTGCCACAGCAGAGAGATCAGTCTAATTTTGATTGCCCATGTATAGTTAATCGGCAGCCATAACAAGAGTATATTATCGTGACTTACTAGAATCGTAATGCCAACGGATATCGTTAACAGCGCTGCGACCAACAAGGTCCTCTCTTTTGAGCTGAATAGATAGAGAATGCAAGCATACAGGCAATGAAGCAGCAGAATAAGAAAAATGAACAGCTGAAATCCAATCGAGTACCAGCGCACAAAATCAATAGTGGCCGCAGTGCCAAAGCGAATCGGAGTTACAATGCCGCCATTATAGGGGTTGTCGAAATTGGCCGCACGAATGACCAGTTCAATCTCGGTCACTCCTTCTGTGTCATAAGTAGAGGTAAAAGAGATGCTTTTGGGTGTATATTCATTTGCAGCGTCGGCTAGCTTGCCCATAGTGGCAAAATTTTTTCCGTTAATTTCAATTTCCGATGCCGCCTGAATTTTTTTAAACCAGAATGAAACAGGAGTCTGAAGCGAATCAATCAAAATGCGAAGACGATACGTTCCATACCCGTACGAGTTGTTTGAATGCTGCTGAAGCGCGCTCCCCCAGTCACCTGGTACGGTAACATGGCTTGCTTCGGGTTCCTTCTCCAGAAACTCGTCTCCCGAAACAAAATTTTCAGGATAAAACTCCCATTCTCCATTCAAATAGAGCACAGGGGAATTTTCCAGATCAATACCGCGCAGGTCAAGCACGCCGCCAACAGCACGGGGCTGGTGGTCGGATACGGGAAAAACGACAGACCACGCCCATCTCATGCCGACTAATGCAGCAAAAATAAACAGCATGATTGTTATATATTTAAAAAGTGTTATATGCTTTGCCTGCATGACGTTCATCAATTTTGTCATAAATGAATAAAACCTCTTTTGACCGCTCTTTATTGTTAATCCTTTACATTATAGCATAGGATTTAGCCATTCTCTTGCTTGGCTGCCAAAGAGAGCAGGTAACGACAAAGGTATCAAGATTCTGTAGAGCTTATTTTACTGTTTTTAACATCATATAATATGATTAATGATGCGGACTTCAAAAAGTTTGTTGTACTATTTGGAATAGCCGCTGCTGCCGCAATCCCCAGGATTACGGCTTTGTTCTCAGCTGCTACAGCTTGATATTCTTCTGGTCAAAATATTCCTCCAGCGTCATTCCCTGCTTGGCTACATCCTCCGCGATGTCAATTCCCACATAACGAATATGCCAAGGCTCGTATACATAGCCAGTCACATCTTCCTTGTCCTTCATATAACGAATAATAAATCCGTATTCCGGCGCATGCTTCTCCAGCCACTCGCCTTCCCTAGAGGCTCCGAAGGATTGCTCCAGCACATTGTCTACGCTTGGACTGGACACATCAATCGCCAATCCTGTCTGGTGCTCGCTTGTACCCGGTACCGCGCTGACTTTAGAGGCATATTCCTGCCCCTTTGTCTTCACATTGTTGTTGAAAATGGAAACCTGACGCTTATAGGAACGGTATCCCGATACAGCACGCAGCTCCATGCCGTCCTTCTTCGCACCGTCGAACAGCTTCTCCAGCGCCTCTGCCGCTTCCTTCCGCATATGCCGTTTCTCATGCGGGCCTTCGAAGGAAAAAGGTACCTTCGGCTCCACCAGATCATCCGGGGCATAGCCTACAGGCAAGCTGCGCTTTTTGTTCACCACGACGGTATCAGACGTAGCGTTGGTGACAATGGCAGTCCCCCCATCTTCCTTCACCGTGGCTTGCAGCGCACTCTCGCTTCGTAGCGCCATCACGGGATCTGCCTGTCCGCTTCCTGTACCCACCGAGGCTTGTCCAGTACCCGTTTCAGTACCGCTACTATTGCCCGCATTCGACTGGGTGGCAGGCTGGACGCTCTCCTGTGTCGTCGGGGATGATTTCAGCGGCTCGCTTTCCTGTCCACCCGAACCTCCCTGCTGGCACGCTGCCAACAGCAGCCCCGGCAGGATCAGTCCCGGGATAAGCGCTTTGCTCCAGCGCTGAGGGGTCCGTTTCTGTTGTATATGTTGTTTCATGCGGGTATCTCCTCCAATATTACATTTGATGCATGGCTTGCTATGGTTTTACGTTCCCCTATTGTAACTGAACTTTCGACACTCTTCGAAGCCGTTATCCAGTTCGATGAAGCTGAATAGGCCCGAAAAAGAAAGAATAGACCCGAATTGTTAGGGAGTATGACGTTTTTGCGGAATTGTAGCCCGGGCGCGTTCAGCTACACGCTCACGTATGAGCTTCAGTGCCTCTTCCGCACGGGGCAGTCCCGGCAGCAATGCCGTAATGTCAGCTTCATTCATAGGCGCAAGCTTCTGCGACAGACGAATCTCAATGGCATGAAAGCCCGCGCCGGGACGATGTAATGCTCCTTCGGCGGCAGATTCAGCAATCCATTCGCTGATCGCCGCCGATCCGCTGCGTGCGCCCTCTGACCGCGAGGTTGGCTCATGCGCGAGAGATGCCCCCTGCACATGGGACAGTTCACCTGCCCAAGCACTGAATACGAATTCCAGCAGTGCTTCGCGCGTCATTCCGATCAGGTCCAGACCAAGCAGCGGCTCGCTTTCCAGCCCCGCTTGGAGAGCCTTCTTCGCTTCGTCGGCTGCACCAACGCCGTCCTCCAGATTGGATGTAGCCGCATCGGCTGCTACCTGAACGACCTCATCCAGCGAGAGGCAGGCTTCCCCCTGTATAAAACGGTATATGTCCCAAGGTTCCGCCTTTAGCTGCTCCAGCCATGCCGTCCGCTGTTCCGGGTCCAGTACAGGCACGGTGCCAGTCCAGCGGGCAGCCCGAGCAATCGCCGAACCGTTGTCCGTTCCGTACTCCTCTACTTCCGCCTCCCATTGACCGTCAGTTACTCGCAGCTTCACTCGCGGCCTTGTCATCGTCTTCATCCTTTCTGTGCTTACTCAATCCATATATCATTTTGCAGCGCAATCAGACCACGCAATTCATCGTCAGACATTTCCGTCAGCCAATGCTCACCGGAGCCGACAACCTGCTCGGAAAGCGCCTTTTTGCTCTCGATCAGCTCGTCGATCCGTTCCTCCAGCGTACCTTGGCAGATCAGCTTATGCACCTGCACGTTCCGGCTTTGACCAATGCGGAATACCCGATCCGTCGCCTGATTTTCTACCGCAGGATTCCACCAGCGGTCATAGTGAATAACATGACTGGCACGCGTCAGGTTCAGGCCAACGCCACCCGCCCGCAGGGAAAGCACGAATATATTCGGCCCTTCCCCCTGCTGGAAGTTGTGGACAATTTCGTCCCGTTTGGTTTTCGCCAGCCCTCCATGCAGGAAATACGGTTCTTCCCCGAAAATCCGGGCCAGCCGTGCTACCAACAGCTCTCCCATGGACACATATTGGGTGAAAATCAGAGCGGATTCTCCATTCTCCCGAATGGTTTCCACCAGCTCCAGCAGCCGTTCCATTTTGCCCGAATTTTCGGTTTTTCCAGTGTCAGCCCGGCCCGGAATGATCAGACCCGGATGGTCGCAAATTTGCTTCAGCTTGGTCAGCGAAGACAGGACAAGCCCCTTGCGGGCGATACCGATCTGCCCGTCCAGTGTCCCCATGAGTTGATCCACCACGCCGCGATACAATCCAGCCTGCTCCGGTGTCAGTACACAATATGATTTCAATTCCAGCTTCTCCGGCAAATCCTTGCGTATATCCGGATCGCTTTTGAGTCGACGCAGCATGAACGGCGAGACGAGACGATATAGCTCGCGCAGCGCCCCCCCTCTCTCCTCTCCCGCCATACTGTAGCGCTGACGGAACGAAGATGAGGTGCCGAGGTAACCCGGATTCAGAAATTGAAAAATGGACCACAGCTCACTCAGCCGATTCTCCACCGGGGTGCCCGTCATGGCGATCCGATGCGGTGCTGACAGCTTCATTACGCTCTGAGCCTGCTTTGTCCGTGCATTTTTAATATATTGCGCCTCATCCAACACGATAGAGGACCAATAGACCGCAGATAAATCGCTGCCGTCCCGACCCGCCAAATGGTAGGTAGTTAGAACGATATCATACTCGCGGACGCTTTCTTGAAATGCCTCCCCGTGAAGTCGCTGGTTGCCGTGATGAATATAAAGTGACAAATCCGGCGAAAAACGCTTCAGCTCCCGCTGCCAGTTACCGAGCAGCGAGGTCGGACAGACGATCAGCGCCGGACGCTGATCCGTCGCGCCGATGCCGCCATCGAGCAGGCAGGTAATAACCTGAATCGTTTTACCAAGCCCCATGTCGTCCGCAAGGCAGACACCGAAGCCCAGCCCGCGCATGGCAGCCAGCCATTGGAAGCCGCGCTCCTGATAAGGACGCAATGCGCCATGCAGCGTCTTTGGTACAGGGCGCGGCTCCACAGAACGAAGCACGCCGCCCTCAACCAGAGAGGCCAGCAACCCGGCAGATTCCGCGCCGAAGATGGACAGGCCCTTCCATGAGGCCTCGCCTGCACCTTCATTTTCCGCGGCCAGATGCATCCATTCGGACAAGGTCATTTCGCCGTCTTCACCGCGCTTGATAAAACGCAGCACCTGACGAATTTCCTTCGGATCGACCTCGATCCATTCGCCTCCCAGACGTACATACGGCAAATTAGCCGCGACGATGCTTTCCAATTCCTCCATCGTCAAGGTCGTATCGCCCAGCACAGCCTCGGCATCAAAGGAAATCATGCGGTTAATACCGACCGTCGATGTGTCGGTATTCACGCCTTCCGGCGGGGTGCCGCGCTCCGCCGGACGCATTTTGAGCCGCAAGCCTGCGCGGCGGCGACCCTCCCGGCTCCAGCGTGAAGGCATTTGCACGGTGGTTCCGTTCTTTTGCAGAGCGGGTACGGCTTCCGTCAGGAAGCGGAAGAACAGCTCAGGCTCCAGCGTGAGGCCCTCGGGATAAGGGCGGCTCAACGCTTCTTGCAGTATCGGTGCCGCTTCGGCCGCCTGTCCAAGCAGCAGCAGCAGCTGTGCCTGCACTTGGCGATACACGATGGTGCCGCGCACCAGATCGCGCTCGGGATGCGCCCACAGCGCCAAAGCAGGCAGTCGCAACCCCGGCTCGGCATCGCTTTCTGCCCAAAAGGTAATGCGCCATTCCTTAACATTCTCTTCCAGTGAAGGCTCCAGACGAAGGCACAGACGAACCTGTCCTTCGATCGGCTCCTGATCCTCCCGTTCCATGACTGGCATCGCGCTTCCTTCAAGAGAAGCCGCCTGGAGAACCAACTCCTCCATCTCGGCAGGCGTTCCCTGTATCGCAACCGGGCGGGAACCTGTCAGCAGGCTGTTCCACCACAGCTCTGCCAGCGGTGATCCCCCGCGCCGATACTCTGCGCGATATCTGCTCAGCTCACGGTCGGAGGCTGCCAGCACCGCGGTCGTTTCCGCATGGATGACCGCACACAGGAAGGAATAGAGCACAATTCCCGCTGCATCCTCCCGTGTTTCCGGCTCCTTGCCTGCGAAGACGGCGGGAGCCGCCATACAGACGGCTGGCATCGCCGAAGCCAGCTCATGAAAGCGGCGAACGTCCTCCTCCTGGCGCAGCCGGGGAATCCACACCCCAACCGCCGCCTCCGGGCCGCGCCGTCGCGGTCCCGATGGACGCGCCTCTGTAAGCGATGGCGCAATTTCGCCTCGCTGCATCAGTTCCAGCGCAAAATAAGCGGCCTTTTGCCAATATTGCATTTCCTCTCCCAGCGTAATGCCCGACGCAGCACAGCCCTTCTCGTCCATACGGGTCAGCAGGGCCAGTGTTTCGCGCGGTTCCAGCGCCAAGCCCTCCAGCGTGCGGCCCAGCATGGAGCGTCTTTTGCCTCCTCTGCCTGCGACTTCCACGCGAGCCGTGTTCGGTATCCGCACCTCGGCAAGACGCAACGCAGCCTGCCGAAACGGCCGAAGGTCTCCCTTCAGCGTCAGCCTGCGGATTACACTGCTCCACGCATCAATACGTGGTTCCGACGTCTCACCAGAAAAGCAAAAAAACACATCTCCGAGCCATATTCCATAAAGCGGTTGATTCATATCTGTCTCCCGTCCAGCCTTTTGAATTATTACTCTTCATCATATACGAAAACAGGCTCTTTTCAAAACTTTATCGCAAAAATAAATGGAAAGTCATAAGTTAATAACCTTAAATATTCATGTGGTTAACTATACAAAAGAGACTCGATCTATAGGATCAAGCCTCTTTTTCATCATCATCAGCTTCCGCATCCTTCAGATAAGGATTCAGGCTGTCTTGCAGCAGTTGCCTGACTCGCATACGCAGCTCTTCCGGATATATAACCTCGGCCTCCGGCCCATACTTTAACAGGAGTCTGGATACATAACTCAATTCCTCGGGCGGAATATATCCCTGCCATTCCTGATGGAAGACATTCTGGAAGAGGGGGTCTGATTCCGCCAGCCGGGCACCAAACGCAGTAAACTTTATTTTTGACGGAATTCCCTGGCGGGAATCATCCGAAGCCATCCATTCCCGGAGTGTGGGAAGGCTGGGTAAGGTTTGTTCCAGCATGGTCATTGCGATTACCCGATCAGAACGGTACAGGATAATCCGGTCTTTGCTATGCGCTGGCATGTACCAATATCCGTGATCAAAATATAGCCCAACCGGATAAACTTCAGTCCACTTTTCCCCGGAAGCGGAGCGGTAATGCATCTTCACCCGGCGCTTATTCAACGCAGCCTCCAAAATGAGCGAGGTGTAGGGCGACTCTGCGTGAGTAGGCAGCATGCGAAAAGAGATATAATCCTTCAATTGATCAATGCTATCCTGCACATCCTGTGGAAGCCCGGCATAATATTGCTCGGATACATGCCCGCGAACCGATCCGAAAGGGATATCAGGAATGTCTTCCAGCAGTTGCAGCATGAGAAAAAGACCCAAGGCCTCGTCGCGGGCAAGATGAAGGGGCGGAAGAAGTCGATTGGGAAGCGCCCGGTACCCGCCATGAGGTCCGGTTTCGGTATAAAGGGGTAACCCGGTCTGCTGCAAATAGTCGAGATCTCTTTGTATCGTCCTGACGGAGACGTCAAAACGCTCGGCAAGCTCACGTGCCGTATATTTTTTTCGGGAATCCAGTATCCTCATAAGGGCAATTCTCCGTTCGTTCATCAGGTACTCCTTTTATTAAAAATTCAATCGGATACGCAATTTAACTACGACATGATATGTCATAAATGCATTATATCATAGGAGATAGAAAGGAGCGATGAACGATGAAGGATACAAAATCTCGCAACAAAACTGTGCTGTATATTGCCATGAGTCTCGACGGGTATATAGCGCTGCCAGATGGCTCAGTGGACTGGCTGTATGATGTCAAAGGGGACGGCGGTGACAATGGATATGCCGACTTTTACGACACCGTAGGCACGGTGCTGATGGGCAGGTTAACGTATGAGGAGGTATTGAAGCTTTCAGATGATTTCCCTTATGCCGGCAAGCCGTGTTATGTACTCACCCGGTCATTAACGAAGCATCAGCAAGCACCGCATGTTACGTTTACAGACGAAGCTCTGTCTGAGCTTGTTCTGCGTCTGCAAGAACAATCGGAAGGTGCAATATGGCTGGTGGGTGGAGGCCAGTTAGTTCAGGTCTTCATGCGGGAGGGACTGCTGGAGGAGGCTATCATTGCGGTCATTCCCAAGGTGCTCGGACAAGGAATACCATTATTTCCAGAAGGAACGCTGCCAAGTACGTTTGAACTCAAAGAAATAGAACGCTGCGGGGATATCGTTATGCTTCATTATCATATATAATTCTGTTTACAGAAAAGCCTTCGTATTTCAGGATCATGCAATCTCCCTGGAATACGAAGGCTGTATCGCGTGCTTTTGTTCATTATTTGGTCTTCAAATTATCCCACGTGCTCTGGAAATCCTCGAACAGCTTCCCGGCATCCGATTTGCCCGCCACATAGGCTTGCATCTGACTGCCGAATTCCTGCTGCGCTCCTTCAGGATAGCGGCTAAAGAACCAGCCCAGCAGCTTGTTTTCCTGACTGTATTTCACCACTTCGGCACCCAATTGGCCCATATCAGCCTCTGACCCTTTGATGCTCTTGAACGCCGGAATGAATTTGAATTCCTTGGTGATATACTTTTTACCCTGCTCGGATGTCACCATCCAGTTTAAAAACTCCTTCGCCTCGGCTTTGACAGATGAATTTTTATTAACCACCCAGTTGTTGGCGACTCCTACAAACAGCTTATCTCCGGCTGCTGCGTCTTCACCAATCGGCATAGGCAGAATACCCAGATTCAGCTTTGGATTAATCCCGTCAATTTGTACTTGGGTCCAATTCCCTTGCTGCATCATGGCGGCCTTGCCCGTAGCAAAATTCGTTACCTGAGTATTGTAATCCGTCGTCAGCGGTTTGGAGTTGCCATACTTGAGCGTCAGATCGAACAGCTTAATCCACTCGGCGAATACAGCGTTGCCCGGGATTTTCGCTGTTCCATCATTCAGTCCCTTCACGAAAGCTGACGGGTCCGGCTGATTGGCAAATGCCACGTTCAGCAAATGATTGCCCAGCACCCAAAACTCCTGATATCCATTAGAAAAAGGTGTAATTCCTGCGGCTTGGAGCTTTTGGGCAGCTCCTTCCAGCTCGGACAGCGTTTTGGGTGTCTCGGTAATGCCCGCTTTCTTGAACAAATCCTTGTTATAAATGAAGCCGTAGCCCTCCAGATTCATCGGCTGACCGTACAGCTTGCCATCCTTGGTCATCGGCTCCTTGGCGACATCGACCACGTCACCGACCCAAGGCTGGTCAGACAGGTCCTCCAAATATTCCAGCCACGTATCCAGCTCGCGGTAGCCTCCTACATTAAAAATATCCGGCTGCTCCCCGGAGGCAAACTTCGCCTTCAAGGCCGCCCCGTAGTCGCTACCTCCGCCCACGGTCTGAATATCAAGCTTGATTCCCGGATGGGAAGCTTCATATTCGGCCTTCATGCGATTGAGTGCCTCTGCAATTTCCACCTTGAACTGAAAAATGTGAATCGTCTTTTCCTTGGCTTCCTCTTTGCCTGCATTTTGTTCACCACCGCTACTGTTACAGCCTGCCAGAACAAGTGCAAACGCAGCGAGAAGCAGAATCAGGGCTTGGGCTTTCTTTTTAAAAGTATGCGTTTTCATATTCATGTTCCCTTCTATACTAAATTTCAGTTCATCCCACACTCAGCCCTTGACTGAGCCAGCCATAATACCTTGAATAATATATTTTTGCATGGCCAGAAAGAATACGATCACTGGCAAGATACCCAGTACCAGTGCAGGCAATGCCAAATCCCACTGCTTGGTGTACTGTCCGAAAAAGGCATAGGTCGCGATTGGAATCGTCCGCAGCTCCGCCTTTTGCAGCACAAGAGAAGGCAGCAGATAGTCATTCCAGATCCAGAGCGTATTCAAAATAATAACCGTTACCATCATCGGCAGCATCAACGGATATACAATGCGGAAAAACACACCGTAAGGCGTACAGCCGTCTACCGTAGCCGCCTCCTCCACCTCCACCGGTACGCCTTTGACGAACCCGTGAAAGAGAAAGATGGACATAGGCGCCCCGAATCCCAAATAACAGATAACCAGACCACTGATGCTGTTCATTAAATCCAGCGTACTTACGACCTTGACCAAAGGAATCATCACGGATTGAAACGGAATGACCATGGCAGCCACGAACAGGGTGAACAACACCCGATTATAACGCGTCGGATGCCGGACCATCCGGTAAGCAGCCATCGAGCTGATCAGCGCAAGCGACAGATTACTGACCACCGTAACCACGAGTGAATTCCATAAGGCCTCGGGAAAACGTGTAATGCTCCATGCTCTGGCATAGTTACTCCATACAAACGTTTGCGGCCAGGCCGCCGAATCGGTGAGCAGATCACCAAAGCTTTTGACCGAATTGACGAATAAAAAATAAAACGGAACGAGGAATATCAAAGCGACGAGAATCATGACCAGCTCGGTCACCCATGTTCCGGCACGGTAACGCTTGCTTGTTTCCACTTACGCCTCCACCTCCCGGCTTTTCGTCAAACGCACCTGAAGGCTCGTAACAAGCGCAACAATGATAAAGAATATGAGTGCTTTGGCCGTTCCTAGCCCATAACGATTATTCACAAACGCTTCATTGTAAATATTGAGTGCGACTGACTCCGTGGAACCGAAGGGCCCCCCTTTGGTCAGTGACAAATTGAGATCGAACATTTTAAACGACCACGAGATCGCCAGGAAAAGACATACCGTAACGGCAGGCATGATCAAAGGCAGTATAATTGACCTTAATATTTGCATCCGGCTCGCTCCGTCAATTTCAGCTGCCTCCAGCATATCCCGCGGCACATTGGTCAGGGAAGAGATGTAGATAACCATCAAATATCCGGCGGTTTGCCAGATAAACACGATCACAATCCCCCAGAAAGCCGTGATCTCATCTCCCAGCCAGGGCAGATTGAAGAAAGACAAGTCCGTACTCTCTCCAATCGCTGCAAATCCTTTGACGAAAATAAACTGCCAGATAAATCCCAGCAACAGCCCGCCAATCACATTAGGCATGAAAAAAATAGT
Organism: Paenibacillus sp. RC21; assembly: GCF_044907935.1. NCBI lineage: Bacteria > Bacillati > Bacillota > Bacilli > Caryophanales > Paenibacillaceae > Paenibacillus > Paenibacillus sp. RC21. Next base: position 166,680 of record NZ_JBIYCS010000006.1, on the reverse strand, counting down.
CCTCAGCACATTTTTTGTTTTCAGCGGCTTGGTTAAAAAATACGCCAGCAAAAAACCAATCATATTCGCAGCCACTACTCCAATCACCGTAAAACGGACCGTAAACCAGAACGCTGTCCTAAACTTGTCATCATCCAGTAAAATGTGACTGAAATTATCCAATCCGACCCACTTCGCCTGATTAGCAACTCCATTCCACTCTGTAAAAGAATAGTACATTCCTAGCATGAAAGGGATTACAATAATGATAACGAAAAATAACGTCGACGGCCCTACGAAAATCCATTGCTGGAGCCATTGCGACGATTTGGCGCGGTTCAAGCCGATCCCCCCTTTGTTGTCTGTTGGTGTCTGGAGCGCTCCTTACGGCTTCCTCAAGCAGCATGGGCGCTTTGACCATTCGATTTGTGGTTCACATGTTCATTATGTCGAATAAGCGCTCTGGAGAACACGCAAGATCGTGAACCATTCAGGGGGAAAATATTGACCTCCGGCTTGCCTTGAATTGTGAAAGGAGCTATTCGCATGAAATTCCACAGCATTCGTTCTCGCCTGATCTGGTTTCTCTTAATTGCGGTTACTCTGCCGCTGCTGCTGTCGATGACTATGACCTTCATTCTTACCAAGCAATCCTTGCGAGAGCAGGCCACACAAGAAAATGAACGACTTATTTTTCAGGGAATTACGAATCTGGATAACTATTTACAGGGATTAAACCGCGCGTCCATTGGAGTCTATAATGATCCTCATTTCCTGCGCAACCTGGCTAAAATTCCGAATGATTACCGGGCCGTTGCCGAAATTTACACCACGCTGCAAACGATGATGAATGCTTCGTCAGGCATCGATCAGGTGTATTTGCACTCTTTTGAGGCCAGGCAATCTACGCTGATTACCAGCACAGTCCCTCTACGGGAATTCCGGCTGGCACCCTTTCCCGGCTCCATTCATTACGGCTCTTCCGGATTGTTCATCCAGCCTTCACATACGAAGCATTTGTACGGCTTTTCGGCGGTTTCCTATGCAGAACACGACACACAGCGGCAGGTATTTACACTCCATCGGGCGATTCAGAACATTCCTTCCTCAGAGATGCTTGGGGTGCTTGCTATGGATGTTCGTCTGGACCCGCTGCGTAGCATTTGCCGTCAGTTGTACAATGCAGATACAGAGGAACTGTTTTTGATCGACCGGAACGGAACGATCATATATAGTGGACAGGAAGCGTCGATTGGAACGCGCTGGAAGGAATCCGGCCTGCTTAATCGAATTTCTAAAGAAGGCAAGCACGGAGTCATTGAAGATGATACGGCATTGCAGGTGTACGGCAAGCTGGATGCCAGCCTGTCAGGCTGGACGCTCATTAAGAAAATCCCTAATCGCACGCTTTATTTACGGGCCACCCGCCTGACCCAGATCAATGCAGTCATTACAGGCGCAGCGTTGCTGCTCGTCATTGTTGCCACCTTGTGGATTTCCATCAAAATCACGGAGCCCATCAAGCGACTGACCCGCTACATAAACCAGATTCAGTCCGGTCAATTGGATGTAGACATCCGGGCCATGAGCAATGATGAGATCGGAGTGCTGTCACGCCGCTTCAGACAGATGATGGATACCATCAACAACCTCATTTTACGGGAATACAAGCTCGAACTGGCGAACAAGACACATCAATTGAAAGCGCTTCAAGCACAGATTAACCCTCATTTTTTATACAATACGCTGCAATCTATCGGAACGCTGGCTCTACAGCATGAGGTGCCGCGAATCTATTCCCTGCTCTCTTCCCTTGCCAAAATGCTCCGCTATAACATGCGGGATCATACAGTCGTAACACTTAAGGAAGAGGCCGAGCATGTAAAGCAATATCTTGATTTGCAAAAAGAACGCTTTGGCGAGCAATTAGAGGTCACTTACCAATGGGATGATGGGGTCCTGGATGATCAGGTGCCCAAAATGATTCTCCAGCCATTAGTGGAAAATTACTTTAAACACGGTGCTGATCCGCGGCTGGGACATGGTGAAATTCGAATTGCGGGCTGCCGGATTCGGGAAGGAATCGTGAAGATTACAGTGGAAAATAATGGGATATCGATTCCACAGGCTGAGTTGGAGCATCTCCAGCATATGCTGAAACGTCCGCTGAAAGCCTATGAGGAACCGAACACCAGCGAGTCGGATTCTATCGGACTCCGTAATGTGCTGCTGCGCATCCAGCTTCACTCCGAAGACGGCTCTAATACCCTGTATGTAGACAATATTCTGCCTCATGGCGTTCGTTATACACTCGAAATTCGTACCGAAGCTCATACCGAAATTTATACTAAGGGAGAGTGACCTGTCATGAAAGTCCTGATTGTGGATGATGAAAAGCATGTGCGCCATGCCATTCGAATGCTTGTACATTGGGAAGCTTGTGGCGTGACTGAGGTCATTGAAGCCGAGTCGGGCGATCAGGCGATTGAGGTCATCACCGCCCTTTCGCCACCCGTTGTACTCACGGATATGCGGATGCCTGGCAAGGACGGGGTGGCCCTAATGGAGTGGATTCAGGTGAATTCCCCCGCGACCAGAGTCGTGGTGGTCAGCGGCTATGACGATTTTGAGCTGGTCCGGCAGGTCATCCGGCGGGGAGGCATGGACTATATTCTCAAGCCTGTGGACCCGGTGGAGATTAACGAGGCTTTAACGAAAGCCACTCAAGCCTGGCAGACAGCGGAGCAAGACCGGAACAGGCACACGATGCAGGCGATTGAGGTGAACCGGATGAGGCCGCACTATGCCGACAAGCTCCTGACCGAGCTGGTATCCGGTACGGCGAATACCCATCTTTCCATCACGCCCTTACGTGAGGAACTGCATCTTCCTGCGGCTATTCATATGTGCAATGCAGCGGTGATGAGCACCACTCAACTGAATGCCGATATGCTGGACAAATACAAGACGCGGCACACGCTTTTGGGCTTTTCCCTGATTAACATCTGCAACGAGTTTCTCGGGAATTCCCAAACCGGAATTGCGTTCCGCCATCTGGAGCGTATGGACGAAATTATTCTGCTGTATTGGGGCGAACCGTCCCGCTGGCCGCTGCTCTTACAGGATATCCACACAGGGATAAGAACGACGTTGCGGTGCTATATGCACATCGGAATCGGCTCTTTCGGTGCCTTTCCCGTGGCGGCGGCCACAGCCTACCAGGAAGCACGGCAAGCACTGTGGAAACGAGATGTGCTGCAAGCAGCAGACTGGCTGCACAACAGCTTTCTAGCACGACAAGCGGTGCGTCTTCCCCAGCTTCCCGAGATGGAGGAGGAGCTTCGGCTTAGTGCACTCAGTTGCAACGCCAGTCGTATAGCTGCGGCGGCTGGCCGCTGGATATCAGCCGTAGCCGAGCTGCCTTTGGTTACGGCTGAGCAACTGGTCGGCTGGAATCAGGAGCTGGACTGGATGCTGGCCCGCTGGCTGAACGACAGACCCGGCGATGCGGCAGGGGAGGAACTGGCAGACGAGCACGGCTCCATCCCTGCCCTGCCGATCGACAAGCGGGGCTTGCTATCCCTGCCCCTATGGCAGAAGCTGGTCGAGAACCGGCTGCTGGCAGCTGGGCAGGCCCTTACACCAAGCCATAGCCCCAGCAATCCTGTTATCCGTGATATTGCCCGCTATCTGGATGCTCACTACGACGAGGACATTTCCCTACAGGATATGGCGAGCCGTTTTTACCTCAGTCGGGAATATATCTCTCGTAAATTCAAGCAGGAATACGGCGTTAATCTGTCCGAGTATCTATGCCGGATCAGGATGGACAAAGCGAAGCTGCTGCTGTTAAACGACAAGCTACGCCTTCATCATATTGCCGGTATGGTCGGTTATCAGGACGAAAAATATTTTGGCAAGGTATTCAAAAAACTGGAGGGCGTCACGCCCGGCGAGTTCAGAAGGCGCCATTCTGTAGATTCTCAGCCGTTAACGCATACAGCACATGATCTTCCCAGACACCATTAATCTTCAAATAGTTTAGAGCCAGCCCTTCCCGGCGAAATCCGGCCTTTTCCATTACTCGATTGGATGGCGTATTTCTCGGCATAACCCCGGCCTGTATACGGTGCAATCCCAATTCATTTATGGCGTAACGTACAACATCCTTTACTGCTGAGGTGGCGTAGCCTTGTCCGTGATGTGGAGGATCTACGAAGTACCCCAGATTCGCATTTTGAAAAGGGCCTCTGGCCACGCCTGATAGCTCCATTCTGCCGATCAGCTTGTCATTTTCCGGCAAAAAAAGTCCAAACGTATATCCCTGCCCGGCTTGCGCAGCTTCAAGGCCGATGGAAATCAGGCGGGCCTGTTCTTCCAGCGTAAAGTAAATTTCAGGCCGTTCCGGCTCAAATGGCTTAAAAAAATCAAAATTTTCGCGTCTAATCTCCAATAATCGTTCTGCATCACTTACTTGTAAAAGTCGAATCCGTAACCCGGGATGGGTGGACTCTATCGAAAAAGAACCATTAGCTTCATGTAACATTGTCATTTTCCTTCTTTCTCGCTATTCATATGTTTCGTACTCACGGGACACAAGACAGGAAAATACCCCGGATGCTTGGCAGCAACCCAGGGTATCCCTTCAATTCAAAAATTAATCCGTAACAGGCATCCAGCCAGGCATCGTCGTCAGCGCACCCCACAGGTAGTCCGGAATGACCAGTTCCTGTTGAGCTTGCTTGGACAATGTCTTACGGATCGTATCTTCAGTGCCGTGCTGAACCTTCTGAACCCATTGCGGCTCCATCAGAAGCGGACGTCCCAGTGAAACCAGCGGTACACCTGTCTCCAGCGCTGCAAGTGCATCGTCCGGTGTATTCAGCGACCCAACTCCCATAATCGGCACGCGGTTTCCAACCTTCTCATGGATGAGAACGGTACGTGAACGTTCGTCGCTACGATCACGGAACGAACCGCCGAAGAAATGGTTAACGGAAATGTGCAGGTAATCCAGCCCTTCATCCGCCAGACGGTCTACGAGTACCAGCGTATCGTCCACCGTAATGCCTGGTGTATGTCCTTCCTCAGGAGACAAACGATACCCGAAGATGAACGGCTGCTTCGCATGCGCTGCGATCACTTTCTTCACTTCGTGGACAACCGCCAGCGGGAAGGTCATACGTTTTTCAAGGCTTCCTCCCCATTCGTCGGTACGAAGGTTGGAATGTGGGGAGAAGAACTGCTGCACCAGATAACCGTTCGCGCCGTGAAGCTCGACACCGTCATAGCCCGCTTCAATCGCGCGGCGAGTCGCTTCGCCATAGGCACGGATGACACGGTGAATATCATCAGTGGTCATTTCACGCGGAACAGGTGCGCCTTCTTTTTCCTCAGCAACCGCGCTTGCGCTGATCGGCTGTCCGTCCGGTATTTGATCCGGTGGGCACGAACGACCGCCATGATAAATTTGCAGAATCGCTTTTGCGCCCTCCTGATGAATCGTGTCGGCCAGACGACGCAGGCTCGGAATCATTTCATCCTTGTCCGCGCCAAACTCATTTACAAAGCCTTTACCATCTGGAGTCACGTACACGCAAGCGGTAATGACCGCACCTACACCGCCGGAACGTTCACGGTAGTAAGCCAACTCCTGGTCACTGACCTCACCATTTTCATGAGACGCAAAGTTGGTCATCGGTGCCATCGTAATACGATTTTTCAACGTAACGCCAGATGGCAGGGTAAAAGTATCAAATAAAGGTTTATATTTCGGGTTCATTCGTTTTCTCTCCTTCAGTTTAAGTCAGATCAGATGAGGCTGTAAACCATGAAGCCTGCCTACTGTGACTTGCTTTAATTGCTTACTTTAATACAGTGGTTATAACAACCACAGTATAATGATCCGCCTCCATAAAGTCAAATCTAACCTTTTGACCTTCCTTAAACTATCCGGAAAATCTGAACCTTAGCCACTTGTCATAAGCCACCGACAGTAATTCAATTGTTCCTGGCTGTGCTGTCCTTTTCTTCCCGACGGGAAAACCAGGTCGCAAGCAGCGAGCCGGAAATATTGTGCCACACGCTGAAAATGGCACTCGGCACAGCAGCAACCGGATTAAAATGAGCCGCTGCCAGCGCAGCGCCCAGCCCGGAATTTTGCATCCCTGTTTCCAGTGTAACGGCTTTGCGTTTGGACAGATTCATTCCGAACAGCTTGGCAAACCAATACCCGAGCAGGAACCCGATGCCGTTATGCAAAATCACCACAGCAAAAATAATCGGGCCGGTTTCCAAAATCTTGCCTTTGCTGCCTGCGACCACAATCGCCACGATCAGCACAATAGCCAGCGTCGATACGAGCGGGAGTGCCTTGACACTTGCTTCGGCCTGTTTGCGGAACAACGATTTGACGATAACCCCCAGCACAATCGGTACAATCACCACGACGAGAATATCCATAATTAGCGACTTTGCATCAATATTCATCCACCTTCCAGCAAGCAGGCTGATCATGGCCGGGGTTGCCAGTGGCGCGATCAGCGTCGACACCGAAGCAATGGATACTCCCAGCGCCACGTCGCCTTTTGATAAAAGGGTCATTACGTTGGACGCGGTGCCGCTCGGGCAACAGCCTACCAAAATAACACCAACAGCAATATCTGGCGGTAGCTGCAATACCACTGCCAATGCAAACGCCAAAAACGGCATGATCAGATAATGTCCGACTACACCAATAGCCACATCAACCGGCCGCCGGAATACTTCACGAAAATCAGCCGAGGACAGCGTCATCCCCATACCGAACATCACGATGCCAAGGAATAGCTGTATGTATCCTTTCAGCCCTGTAAACGCCGCAGGAAAGAAAAATCCCAGACATGCAAATAAAAGTACCCAGATCGAAAAGGTTCCTCCTATGAACTTCCCCGCTTTTTCCAAACCATTCATTCTCCTATCTCCTCACTTCTAGTACTTAAAATTTTTATCATTGGATTACATATGACTGCATATAAACACACCTTTTTAATAAAATATTTGTAGCATGAAACTTTTCCCGGCAAGGACATATTTGGTAGCAAAGTGGGTATATTCATAGTATAAGATTGTGACCAGTCGGTCATTCCACGGTTCATCATTCATTGAGGAGGAGAGGCCCTATGTCACGAAGCCATTTATTGAAATGGTGGAATATCATTGCATTTATTGCTGTCATCGTTGTTAACATTCTGGCTTCCACACTTCCCATCGGCGGAAGAAGCACCGCTGCCGTATCCAACATGTACCCTACCCTGCTGACACCTGCGGGTTATGCCTTTTCCATCTGGTCGGTTATTTACTTGCTGCTTGCCTGCTTTGTTGTGTATCAGGCTACATCGGCAGGACAAACCAAGACGAGCGTTCAGTCTATCGGGGTTTTCTTTATTTTAAGCTGTATCTTCAACATGATCTGGATTTTTTTGTGGCAGTATGTATATGTAGAGTTGTGTGTGATTGTCATTATACTGTACTTGCTCTCTCTGGCTGTCGTATATGTGCGCACTCGTACGCCACAACCAACCCTCGGGGAAATGTGGTTCGTCAAGCTGCCGTTCAGTCTGAATCTTGGCTGGATATCCGTCGCTACCATCATCAACATCACGGTGGCACTGAAAAAGAACGAGTGGAGCGGCTGGGGGCTCAGCGATACTACTTGGGCGATCATCATCCTGGTCATTGGCACCGTGCTTGCTATCATGGTCAGCTTCCCATATCGTGACAGCGTTTATCCACTTGTGTTCGTGTGGGCTTATGTCGCCATCGCCATCGAGCATCCGAACAATGAAAACGTGCGGTTGGCTGCATTCATTCTGGCCGCAATCATCCTGGTGTACTCGCTTTGGCTGTTCTTTGCCCGTAACCGGGACCGGGACTAAAGGAATCTCATCACGTATACCACAGGCATAAAAGAACTTCCATTTCCACATCAAGTGTGGATTTTGGAAGTTCTTTTGTATTCCTCAGCCTATTCGCCTTTCAAGGCGATAACTTCAATCTCCACCAGTGCATCCTTCGGCAGACGTGCTACCTCCACTGCACTACGAGCCGGATACGGCTGTTCGAAGAAAGAGCTGTATACTTCATTTACGCTGACAAAGTCGTTCATATCTTTCAGGAATACGGTCGCTTTCACGACTTGGTTCAGGCTGCTTCCAGCCGCTTCCAGAATAGCTTGTACGTTGCTCAAGGACAGACGAGCCTGCTCTTGTACATCTTTACCGAACTCACCTGTTGCCGGATTCAGTCCAAGCTGTCCTGAGGTGTAGATAAAACCACCCGCCTCTACAGCTTGGCTATAGGGTCCGATAGCGCCGGGAGCTTTTTCAGTGGCAATTGTTTTTTTCATATAGGTTGAATTCTCCTTCCTGATACTGGTTCTCCGTATTATAGCACGGGAAGTCCAAAGCCACTATTTCGCATGAATGAATTACCGCATAACAGGCCCCCCCAAGGCACCCTGTTATGGTTGTGCTTTATTTTTTCATCCTACACGGTAGTACAGTAGGTTTACACATTTTTATCGGCACCCGTTACTGTGCCGGGTTCATCCTCACCGGGTGCCAGCTCGGCTCCGATGACCCGAATGATATCATTCGGATAAATATGTACGCCGCTCGCATGCGCGAGAGCGATTCGTACCATAGCCCGTGCGATCACCGAGGCCGGGATGGCGCGGTAGGAAGCCAGTTTGCCTGTCATCATGCCATCCAGTGCCTTCATCACGACAGCTGCGGCGGCTTCGCCAAAACGATGTTCGGGCCTTGTGCCTAAAATCAGCGACGGACGGAACAAATGCAACGCAGGCAAGCCAATATCGGCAAGCGCCTCCTCAGCCTCACCCTTCGTACGGTTGTAAAACACGCGCGATTCCGGGTCCGCTCCCATCGAGGAGATGGCGAGCATCTGCACTGCACCGGCCTCTTTGCCCAACCGTGCGGTCAGAACCGGATAGTCCAGATCCACCTGACGAAACTGCTCCTTGGAGCCAGCCTTTTTCATCGTCGTCCCGAGGCAACAAAAAACATCAGCAACCCCCTCGAAGGCGGATGCCGCTTCCTGCGGCTGCTCCCAGTCGATGAGTGCCTGCTCCAGCTTGGGATGCTTGATTTCCAGCGGACGTCTGCCCACAACCATGACGCGGCTGTATTCCTTTTGCACCAGCAGCTCCCGTACAACATAACCTCCGACAAGCCCCGTTGCACCCACAACGACCGCTTTACGTTCCACGATAGACCTCCTTTATGCCTGTAACCTATCTGCTCCCGCACCTGTGTTATTAGGCTAGTTTAAACGGCTGTTCGCCCGCCTCCCTGCTTTCAGACGGACACATGGGCAGGTACAGGGAAAATGTGCTTCCCTTGTCCTCCTCACTCTCCAAACGGATAAAACCGCCCAACAAGCGGGATAAATCACGGCTAATCGACAGTCCCAGTCCGGTTCCTCCATATTTTCGGTTAATGGAACCGTTTGCCTGCTGGAATGCCTCAAAAATAACATGCTGCTGAAGCTTGGAGATACCGATACCCGTATCTTTTACCGCAATTACAACCCAATCTCCCTCCTGCCCCTTTCGTTCCAGATGCTGTGTGCTGATCTCCAGCAATACACGTCCCTCATGAGTGAACTTAAAAGCATTAGATAACAAGTTGCGCAAAATTTGCTGTACACGTTTGGGATCGGATCGAATTTCATCCGGTATATCACCATGCTCCTTCAAGCTGAATTCAAGCTTCTTGTCCTTGGCAGTGACTTCAAAATGCATCATCATCAACTGCGCAATCTCGCGTACGCTGACCGGCTCACTGACGATTTCCATCCGCCCCGCCTCAACTTTGGACAAGTCCAGAATGTCATTGATCAACTGGAGCAAATCATGCCCCGAGGCATAGATCAGCTCGCTATACTGGTAAAGCTCGTCCTCATCCAGTTCTTTTCCCTGCTCGTTGATGATCTGCGCCAGATTAATAATGCTATTAAGTGGTGTACGCAGCTCATGCGACATCGTTGCCATAAAATCCGATTTATATTGGGAAGCCACCATTAACTGTCTGGCCCGTTCTTCCAAAATGATTTTCGTCTTCTGTAGCTCATCGCGTTGTTCCGATAATAGCTGATTCGCCTGTATAATCTGATAATTACGCATCTGCTCCATCTGAAAATCACGTAAAATCAGCGCAAATAAAAAGCTGAGTACAATGCCGATAGGCAAAGTGAGAGGGACAACTTCCGCCACATAATAGTGCCATGGAATGACGCCCAGAAAGGCAATATTCAACGTATTTACGATATTAACCGCTAAAATGGTCACCGATGCCTTAATAATCAGACGGCAGGTGGAACGGCGCATCCAGTAGTTCAATCCGGCGCACAGCACGCCCAGAATGCTCATATTCAGAAAACCGGCCCACGCCGCCATATTCACACCGAAGGTAAATCTCGTAAGCCCGATCGCTACCCCGATAATAATAAGCGTATAGGAGCGGGGATACACCAACGCCGCGATAATTAACGGCACAAAGCGCAGATCAAAAATAACCGTCTCGCTAAAGTTAAAACCGAAGCAAGAGCTAACCCATCCGCCAAATACCACCAGCAGTACCGAGCTGATATATTTAAATCGCGAAGAGGTACGACTCAACCCATATTTATAAATCACGTTCGCCACATAGGCAACGGCAATCAGCATCCCCAGATTCATTAGAAACATCATTGAAAACTGCATGGAATCACACTCCCATAGCGCGAAAAATTGGATGCCAGGCCTATGCTGACCGCTTTTGCTTTTCTCGTATATCATAACATGAAGCTTCAGCTTTCGACATGTCAAAAGATGCGTACATCCCTATATAAAAAAAGCGAACCGCAACGGCTCGCCTGGTGGATATACAGCATAGGGTCAACTCATGATGCCTTTGTTCCGGCGCCATTCATCGACAAATAATTCGGCAAAGTAAGGGTCCCACTGGGTTCCTTTTCCGTCTTCCAATATCATAACCGCTTTTTCTTTCTGCATACCCTTCCGGTATGGGCGGTCAGACGTCATCGCATCATACGCATCCGCTACCGCAATGATCCGTCCAAATAGCGGGATATCCTCCCCGCAGAGCTGGTCTGGATATCCTTTGCCATCATAACGCTCATGGTGCGAACGCACGCCGGGCAAATAAGGAGCCATGGCATCGGCCGGCTCCACCTGGCGGAGAATGCTTTCTCCCATGACCGGGTGCATTTTAATCTGGTCAAATTCCTCGTCCGTCAGCTTGCCATCCTTGAGCAGCACGGCATCGGCTACGCCGATTTTGCCGATATCATGCAGTAATGCCGTTTTGCGCAAAAGGTCGAGCTCCGTCTCGTTCAAGCCGCCCCTTCGCCCAATAATCACCGAGTATTCAGCCACACGCAAAGAATGTCCTGCGGTATAAGCGTCCCTCGCATCCAGTGCTGCCGCCAAGGTGGCGAAATAACTTTCCTGTAGCTGACTGTTTTTGTCTTCCCGTTCCTTCAATCCCTCGACCATGATGTTAAAGCCTTCAACCAGCTTCGCAAATTCGTCAGAGTACAAATCGCTAGCCTTATCGTTCAGGCGGCCTTCCTTCACTTCATTCATCTTTTCCAGCAGATGGTGAATTGGCTGCTCAATCTCACGGGTTAACAGCCAACCTCCCAGATAAGCAAAGGCCACACCAAATAGTAAAATCGTGCCCGCCCATAACCAATAGGAGCTGGAAAGTGCCTCATCCAGATGTTCCAGCCGAATCTGCGTAGCCAGGCAAAACAAAAACAGCGGAAAAGCACCAATCAACGTTGCACTCAGCTGAAATTTGTGCCGGAGCGATAGTAATACCTGTCCCCGAAGCGATATGTTAATTCCATATTTCTGATAAGTTCGGTCTCTAATTTCTATCAGCAACGGACGGATCGCCCTCATCGTCAGGAAAAATTCAATCATCGCGTGCATCGAAGCAACCAGGCAAGCCCCTATACAGGCAATTCCCACATAATAGAAGGGCAGGGTGAGCTGTCTGGTATGAATCATCCATATGGCCATACCAGCTGCCGGGATGGAAAAACCGAGCAAATGCGGTCCCATAATACGTAACACAGACAGATTAGGCAGACGGTGAATCCGTATATACATCGCTTCTACATCCTCGAACGTCGTCCGCTTATCCAGAAAAAAGTGACGAACCGGTCCCAGATGCATCCGAAATACCAGCGTTTCACAAGCAATCATAATAATACTGGAAAAAGTAATGATCTTCATAAGACCTAAAAATTCATAATGGGCTACATTTAACGTGGAAAATATAAAAATCGCGCCCACCAACAGAACAGCTATAAACGAACCTATAATATAGTTCAGGATAACATGCTGAATAAAACGCTTATAGATCGGCAAAATGCTACCCTCTTTTCATCCGTACACTCACAAAATATCTTATTTATTCAATATCGGAGTCCGGTCGGCAAAAGTTAACCTTCTTGCTTGAGCAATCTGCACAAATCCTATAAGTGCCTTTTAATCAACCATATATAGATTGAAACACTTAAATCCGTCTACATATCTCACCTGCGAGTGTAAACATTTAATTCTGCAACATGCTGCTTAACGAGCATTGTGGATGGAAGCACTGCATTGGGAAATTGGACTATTACAATGGATGATAAAAAGAATAAAATAATTCATGTTAATATTTCTTTAGTTTGGTCTAATGGACAAAAGGATACCTTTAATTATCCAACAAATGGAGCTAAAGTGACTTTTACAACTAAATAGCCCAAAAAGAGAACACAATTACTCCTCAATTCTTGTGTTCTCTTTTTGTCTTAGTACTAAGTATTTGTTATTGTGTTTTTATAGAGGAGGAATAAAGATGAAACTATTTGAAGAGATTTTAAATAATCAAGAACAAACAACTATCGAAAATAACAACAAGACCACTATTTTTGATAGACCTAGCATTAAAAAAATTAAAATAAATGAGACTATTGAGGAGAATCTATCAGTATTGGCTCAATTTTTTCTTTTGCCATTCGAAACAGGTGATTCAAATGCCGTTTTACATATTCCAGTTTTTGATGACGATACTAAAGTGCAAGTATTACAAGAGATAGGGTCACATTTTGAAGAGTGTAAAATCGTTGAGTATAAGGAGCATGCTCAAATTATGTTAAGTAAAGTAAGGGGTATTTCAAAAAGGTTTATTGAAAAAGTGATGGACTCTGGTGAAATAAATCCAATTGCATATAGTTTGTACAGAAATAATTCTATGGGTATTAATTATTCGGAAGAGAAAGAATACAAAGTCAATATTGAGTTGATCCAGAGGTCATCTGAAAAATCAATCATTGAGTTGTGGACATTCTTAAACAATACCTTTATAAGAGAGGCGGGGGAATTAGTTTTACTACCGCACCAATGGTATCTAGGTGAAGCATTTAAGGATTATTTAGCAGTAAGATGTTTTGCAAGTGTATGTAAATCAATGAGAGTATCTGTAAATCCTGTCGATAAAGCAATTATGTATATATCCATTAGTTAGAATCAAAATATTATGACTTTTTTTGAGCGGAATTTAACCGCTTTATGATCTGCCGTTGGACTTTTCATGTGGTAAATTTGTATCATGGAAAATCAAATACGGAACACACCACAGCTTTCGAGCCTTGGTGATCAGGTTGGCCAGTGGGCGTTGCCTACTATGTCCGTGAAGACAAGGCTTATGCCAAAGGCAACAAGTTGGATGGCCAACTCAACACCGCCAGTGCTCAAGCAGTTTGCGGCTCTGGAGCGCTAATACAGTCTTATCCGTCATTTTTTCCAATCTATCATCAAAAAAACCAGAAATGCCTTGCATTTTATAATCGTTCTTGCTATACTATTGAAGTATGTATTAAACCCCATAGGATTCCGCGCAACAAGCTATACTCCTAATCACCGCATGGAGCTTCTCCAAATTTTATGTATAACCCTAATGTAGAATTTTGAGCTTTTGCCGAAGATTTTCACATTCACACTGGCGCGGTCATCGGAGCCGCAAGGACGAAAGAGAGGTAGGGCTTTTGTCGTTTGGAAAATGAGCAGTGGAATCGGACTGCCCCTTATGAACATGCTGACCATATTATGCAAGGCAGCAGGGGTTGAATATATATTATGCCGTCGAACCATGAAGTTCGAGCAGGCCGTGCAGTTCACGCAAGCTGCACCCATCCTCCGGATGATCCCCGGGGGATTTTTAATGTACATATGTATCTAGCAAGTACCGCCGAGAGCATCTATGAACAAAAAAAATGACCCCGCCGATACACCGGCAGGGCCTATAGCTTGATCAAAAAGGGGTTAATAGGGTCATTATAGTCCCCCTTTCTTAAAACTAAATGATATGCACCTTAAAAACTCATTAATTTTCCAGCTTTGTGTTCTACTCTAATAATTCGTCCAGTATTCCGTGCCGCCCTGCGGCGTGGTTGGCGTAGTTGATCGCCCTGTTTCCGGGCGGGTGCCCCTGTCCGTCGAAGGCCGCTCCCACCCTTCCAGCAAAACCACATGCTGAGTACTGGAGTTATTTTCCCATGTAATATAACGCTCCTGTTCCATATGCCGCAAAGCGGCTGTAATCTCGCTGTCCCTCTTCCCCGTTTTGACGGTCAATTCCGTCATCGTCGGCATATGGCGATGCTGGGCAAAATAGTTATACAGAATCCGTAACAGCTTTCGTTCCAAATCAGGCAACATCATCTTTCCTCCCTTTCCAGGTTTCCCAAGCAACCAACGGCCAGGATCACCATCACAAAGAACGTATGTTCCCATTATAACACATAAAAATGCACCCTCCTACTGGAAGCTGCATTTTGGACTTTTACGGTCCGGTTCAAATTCAGTTTTTTTCTTTCTCCTGACGACCGATAGAACGCAGCCACCAGACGATTCCACCAACGCTTCCTAATGCCAGAACCGTCAGGAAAATAATATAGAACAGATGAAATGCACGATCACTCATGGCAATCGCCTCCTTACTATATGTATACACTTCCCAACTAATCCTGTAAACCTCTTTTTGAAATCCAGCTCTATTTTTTTCCAAACGCTCCACAACAGGTATCTTCTTGAGGTAAATCGGTACATGCTAATTAAATACAAAAAGGGCTTTCGGCAAATGACCGCAAGCCCTGATTCATCTGAGGTTAAGGCTGAATTACGCCTTGTTCTTCTTGCTATATTTAACGAAAGTAATCACAATCGTCACAGCAAACAATATTCCGGTGACTACCCAAGTTGTTAAAAATGCCATGCCCGAACCAACATTAGCTCCCATCGTCGGGTGCTTCACCGCTGTAAGTACTGAACCTTGCACCATAAATATCGTACAAAATAAAACGATGGGCACCAGAAGAATTGTACTCGCCGTCCTCCGGCTACCTGATACCACAATCACGCTTAGAGCAGAAATTACCAAAATCACAAAATATATAGCTGCTTCCCAAAGCATAGAAATGCTCACCGTCCGATCTTTTTTCTATCCATTCGTAAATGTCCCTTCTATTGTAACAGACGTCACACAGTGAACCAAGCCATAATTTGAAATGAAAAGGGGTAAACCCTGTAGGCAACGTAAATAATGTATAGTAACTACATAAAGACCTAAAAGGAGATGAACCCATGAGAAGTGCAAGTCCTTTTGTCATTGTGAACGATGTCCAGCAAACGGTGGATTATTATCAGTCTGTTTTGGGCGGAGAAATTAAAGTACTGAACAAGCAGGAGGGCAAGCTTTTACACGCTGAGCTTCACCTGGGCAGCAGTCACATTCATTTTTCTGATTCCTACGGTAAACCGCTAAAAGCGCAGCATGTACAAATCATTCTCGACTTTGACAGCGAAGAGGAGCTTAAGCAGGCTTACCATGCACTGGCGGAAAAGGGTACCGTTGACGTAGAGCTTCAAGATACTTTTTTTGGTGCCCTGCATGGCGAAGTGACAGATCATCTCAATCACATTGGATGGGTTATGAACTATTTTAAAAACCGTCGTCCTTGATCTGTGGTTAAAAAGGAAACAGCGCTTAGAGGATTCCAAGTAAAAAGGATAGCATCGACGCTGTCCTGCTTGTTTCTTCTACTACCACCACTATTGGCTGTTAACAGCAGGCGACTTGCTGTAACCTTTGCGTACCACAGCCTTAACCTTGTCTTGGGACACTCCCAAAGATTCCAACGTATTCCCGGTTTTGAGGCACCATGCTTCAATATCTCTCGCAAAACCGAAATCGGTTGCGGTAACCTCCAGCTTTTGCCCTTCTTCCAGTGCCTTAACGGCTTCATATACCTTGAGAATAGGACCAGGACATTGCAATCCACAGGCATCCAGCAGGGTTAGCTCTGTGCCGGATCCGTCTTTGGCTTCCTCGTCCAGTTCGCCCCCTGGCAGATCAGAATCAGAATCCCGTTCAGCCATAACTGAATATGTCTTGTAGCCACCATCAACGTTTCTCACCTGATATCCGTATTGGGTCAGCATTCGAGCCGCAATATAGCCCCGCAAGCCAACCTGACAGGATACCGCCATCTCTTGATCATGGGGGATTTCCGACATTCGTCCTCTCAGCTCTGCCAAAGGAATATGGATAGAGCCCGGAATGACTCCTGCTTGCAGCTCCACCTCATCCCTGACATCAATAATAACGCCGCCTGTGCGGTAAAAATCATCGACTTCATGCCATTGCATCGTTTGGACCAGCCCATCCATGATATTCGAAGCCACATAACCAGCCATATTGACAGGATCTTTGGCCGAAGAATACGGGGGTGCATAAGCGAGTTCGATATCAGCCAGCTCACACACCTCCAAATGTCCACGAATGGCGGTCGCAATCACATCAATCCTTTTGTCTACTCCATCGACTCCAACGGCCTGTGCCCCATATATCATTCCAGTCTCCGGGTTAAAGAGTAGCTTCATGGAAATTGGCGATGCTCCGGGATAATAACCCGCATGCGAAGCGGGATGAATATGAACAGCCTTATAGGGAACACCCAGCCGCAGCAATGTTTTTTCGTTATTGCCTGTAGATGCTGCGGTCAAGGCAAAGGTCTTGATCACGGACGTTCCGAGCGCGCCATCATAAGAAATGGCCTGACCGTTCATATGATCCGCCACCAAACGACCCTGCCGATTGGCTCCCCAGGCCAGCGATACCATAGTTGCAAACCCGTGATTGCGATCTTTGACCTGAATGGCGTCTCCTACCGCATAAATGGCCGGATCACTGGTTTGCAATTGAGCGTTTACCTGAATAGCCCCACGAAAACCAAGCTCCAATCCGCTTTGCTTGGCCAGTTCATTTTCGGGAACAACACCAATCGCCAGAATAACCAAATCCGTCTGAAGCACACCTCCCGAAGCTAAAAGGAGCCGTGTACCCTGAGCTGCAAAAGCCGCGACCCCTTCCTTTAAGCGCACCTCCACCCCGTTCAGCTTCATATGCTGTTCTACCAGTTTAGCCATTTCAGGATCTAGCGGATTAAGCAATTGTTCTCCCTGGTCGATAATCGTTACCGCAAGTCCACGCTCCCGCAGATTCTCAGCCATTTCCAGCCCGATAAATCCACCGCCGATTACAGTAGCATGTCGCGGGTGCTTTTCATCTACATATGCCTTAATCACGTCCGTATCAGGAATATTTCTTAGCGTGAATAGATTAGTAGCTTCGTTTAATCCGGGAATATCCGGTATCATCGGTTTGGCCCCTGGGGACAAAACCACCAAGTCGTACGGTTGCTCTCCCATTATCCCTGTTATCACATCACGGAAGCGAATGAGCTTCTGCTCTCGGTCTATTTCAATCACTTCGGTGAGTACCCTCACATCTATATTAAAACGTTCTCGAATCCCTTGAGGTGTCTGGAGGAACAGCTTCTCCCGCGCATGGATCGTGCCGCCAATATAGTAAGGAAGACCACAGTTCGCAAAAGAAACATGCTCTCCGCGCTCAAACATCATAATCTCGTCTTCCTCATTCCATCTACGCAATCTTGCCGCCGCAGAAGCTCCACCTGCTACCCCGCCAATAATAACTATTTTTCTGCTCATTTCTTCCCCTCCTAATATACCCTATGGGGTATAATATATACCTGCGGGGGTATGTTGTCAACGCTATTTATTCATGACATGGACGCAAAAAAGGTGGAGGTTACCCCCCACCTGATCAACCTTAACTACTGCTGGCTGGCCGCGATCGCCTGCTCCAAATCGTACAAAATATCGTCTATCGCTTCCGTCCCGACAGACAAACGCAACAGCTCTGGCTTGACTCCGGCAGCAACCTGTTCCTCCGCATTCAACTGCTGATGCGTTGTGCTCGCCGGATGAATGATCAGAGATTTGGAATCGCCCACATTCGCCAAATGGGAAAATAGCTTCACATTTTCAATCAGCTTGCTTCCCGCCTGACTGCCGCCTTTAATGCCGAAGGTCAGGATCGCCCCTTGCCCTTTCGGCAAGTATTTTTGGGCTAACTCGTAGGATGGGTGGCTTGGCAATCCAGTGTAGCTGACCCATTCCACATCCTTGTGGCTTTCGAGATATTGCGCTACCTTCAAAGCATTCTGGCTATGTCTTTCCAGCCGCAGATGGAGTGTCTCCAAGCCCTGAAGCAGCAGCCATGAGTTGAACGGTGAAATAGCTGCTCCCAGGTCACGCAGCAGTTGTACCCGCGCCTTGATAATGTATGCAATAGGCCCCACCGCCTCGGTGTATACAACCCCATGATAGCTCGGGTCCGGCTCGGTCAGTCCAGGGAAACGGCCACTTGCTTTCCAGTCAAACTTGCCGCTGTCCACGATCACCCCACCGATGGACGTTCCGTGTCCGCCAATGAATTTCGTCGCCGAATGCACGACAATATCCGCTCCGTATTCAATGGGACGCAATAAGTACGGGCTTGGGAACGTGTTATCTACAATTAACGGAATACCGTATTCATGCGCAATCGCTGCTACAGCTTCCACATCCAGCACATTGCCCTGCGGATTGCCAATCGTCTCGGCATATAACGCCTTCGTTTTATCCGTAATGGCTTTACGAAAGTTCTCCGGGTCATCCGAATCCACAAAATGCACCTTAATGCCCAGCTTGGGCAGCGTCGTGGAAAACAAATTATATGTACCGCCATATAGACTGGATGCCGACACAATTTCATCCCCTGCTCCTGCAATGTTCAGGATGGAAAAGGAAATGGCTGCTGCTCCCGAAGCCGTTGCCAACGCGCCAGCCCCTCCCTCCAGAGCTGCGATCCGCTGCTCGAACACATCCGTGGTCGGATTCATCAGGCGCGTATAAATGTTGCCGAACTCTTTTAGCGAAAACAAATCAGCCGCATGCTCGGCATCCCGAAATCCATACGAGGTGGTTTGGTATAACGGAACGGCGCGGGCAAAGGTAGTAGGATCAATTTGTTGTCCGGCATGGACAGCGAGAGTTTCGAATGACAGCTTGCGATCTTCTGACATGGTTATTTCCTCCCTTGTTATACGTGCTGTAATGCGCAATCATGAATGATTTTTCAATCATTCTCGCACAAAAAGAACGAATTGGGAAGATATTTCTCATTATTCAGGTATGAATTATAATAATCCACATAGCTGTTCCCGGCCAATCCCTTGGTCTGTTTGTACATTTGGTCAAAAGGAACTTAGTTTAGTTTGGGACATGTTTCGGCAAAAAGGCCAGCAAATCATTAATAGTTTTGGTAGAAGGGTTATGCGTTGCTTCATACAGTAGGTAATGCCATTCCATTTTGCTAAAGACGCGTAATCAATAGCCCCTTATTAAAACACAGAAATAAAAAAGGAACGCTTTTCAGCGTCCCTATATTACAATAACCGTAATTTCAAAACTTTTTACAGCCTCCTGTAGCCACGGCCTTTGGTAATGAAATCTCACCTTTCTCTGACCTGCTTCATTTGCCGTATACGTCCAAGCTCGGGCACCAGATCCTCCAATTACAGTGTGGTTACCAACATAATCTTCTTTCTCAAGCAAAACCACATTTTTCTCTGAAACGATTTCTTCCAACCATGTATATCCTGTAGATGCATTTTCAAGTAGGGTAATCTGAAAGGCTTCGCCCTTTTTTAGACGGAGGATTTTACCATTGTCCTTCTCTTCAATGGAAATGATCATTAAATCACCTGACTTTCTAGTGATATTTAATAACCTGATCTCCTCCCCAATGGTGAAGCTCAACCTCTTCTTTAAACTCTTCACCCATTTGCTGCAATATTTTCTCCTTAGCACCGACTAAGGCGTCAACATTGTCGATTAGATCCGTTGCGCTATATGCTTCGAAAAAGAAATGTTCCGCTTGGGTTTGAATACGATAATCATAAGGTAAGTAGCCAAATCCATTATCTCCCCAACTTGTTCCCCAAGAATTTTTAAATTTAAACATTTGGGTTTCATCATCGAAGCCTACAATACATATGGCATGTCCACCTATAAATTCACTACTTCCGGGTAAAGGTATTTTACCTGTAGCTGCTACGTTTGGATCCATCCAGTTTTTGTATACTGATGTCCCGACTACAAAAGGGCCATTTACAACTAAGCTTCTCTGCATTGCTTTTATCGTATCCAGATTTGCATATGCTTTTATTTTATATTTTGCTGCATTTGTTTCTGCTCCAGCTTGGGGACTACCAGGATTACAGGCTTCATACTTCCAAAAGCTTTCTTCACATACTCCCTGTTTTTTCAGTATATCCATGGCTACCCTAATAGATGTCCCGTCTCCATCAGTAGTACATCGAGGTGTATTATCTGGAGCTGTATCTGCTGCTTTTGCCTTCTCGTAAAGGTATCTGGGTGAGAGTCCGACATGTTTATCTCTCTCTTGCCACTCTTTCATACCTACAGCACATGAGAATCCAACGCACGTTCCTTCGTGTCCCTGATCTCTTACCGGAGTTATTTCTTTAACTTCAAATTTTGATGGAATAATAAAAGGCGGCAAAATAGAAGACATAAGAATATCCCTTTTATCTATTGGAGATGGGGTTAAGCCCAATCCCTTAACTTCTGACATTTTGTTTCCTCCTTTGTTATCAAATACTGAGTTATTGTTTCATTTTTCAAAAAATTTATAACCCCTAAATTATCCAACATAAAAACACAAATATAAGACACGTTAGAAAATATAAAAAATTAATCACAAGGAGACTATAACAATGCCCATTAAATACGGTGTGCTAAAAGCAATTCTAAAGAATTTAAATTAGGAAAAGATGACCAGCATCTAGAAGTGCTCATGGAAGTATCGCATAGCAAAGAAAAGTTCAGATTAGCCATTAATATCCAATCACAAGCTTGGCCGTCAGAAGTTCTTTATTTGATTGGCGAAAATTTTAATTCCTCGCAAATTACCCATCTGCAAGGTATGGCAGAAGGCTTCACTGGAATCAATAAAAACAATCGGGAGATTGCCCTGGATTATGTCAGGGGCCGTCTGTTTGATCCTAAACAAATGACACCACTCCCAAATATTAAACCTGGATTGGACAACGATTTGTATGAAAAGTTAACAGACTATGTTCAAAAAGCCATTGATGAAGAAGCTGTTATATATGCTTATGGAGAACGATTTGGCCCTGAACATAAGGAGGATAAATACTTTCATTTCAAACCCGGAAATGGAGTTCACGATATTCATATGAACCAAGGTAACTCAGGAAATCCCAAATGGGAAAAAGATAATGGAGTTTGGCAAGACGGGGGATTGCTAATTCAGTTTAAAGACCGTTGGGTCGCATTATTCTTGGCTTTTCAATCTCAGTCATGGTGTACTAACGATGATACAGGTTATACACTTAAAGTATGTAGTCACGAAGAACATGAACAGAAAAACGCTGTGCATTCATAGTTAAAATTACGAATCGACGACAATATAAAACGATCTCTACAAAGTAGAGAAACCCGCTTTACACAAGGCAGGGTTTCTCCTTTTTTTGAGATATAGGAAAAGGGCCCAACGTAATGATTTATAAATTTCGAAACCTGATTAGGATTTAAATGATATGGTCTTGGCGCACCTCCTGTTGGGGAATACTGTGTCCCAGTCTGAAGGATTACGTTTTAGCATATCAGTGCATAATTTCTTTCTTGTTCACCTTAACACCTGATAAAGATTGATCAAACATATCGAGAATAAAAAGGAACCTCTCAGCTTCACGAAATACATGATCGGCTAATAAAGGATGGATAATACTTTTTATTCGGCATTCGTCGATTAAATCACGCGCTGTTTTCTTAAAATCACGCAAGGACTTAACAGAGACACGGTTTTCATCAACAAATTGACTCAGGAGTGGAACGGTCTGCGACTGCGGCCGCATATGACTTAAATCAATCGCTTGAAACATCAGCGTATCAAAATCATTACTAAACTCCCTGGCTTGCTCAACCAGTTTACGTTCGGATGGATCTAGCAAATGGCCTATAAATTTTGCATGATCGGCCATTATTTTCAAGAAAAATACATTTTCATCGATAATTGCATCGGGTAATGGTTCGAGCTTTCCTGAATTGAGTTCCTCTAAACGGTTTCTGAAATAATTCGCTTCCCGGCTTATATGATCTACCAGTAAAGGGAAATTGGTTTGTCCGGGAAGCTTGCATTGCAATATAAGGCCCAATACCATTCTCTTAAACGCCCAAATATGAGTCGCTGCATTCTGGACCTCCGTATTAAACTCTTTGATTGTGTGAGGGTCAGTATCGATATTAAAATCGTGTGATCTTCTCTCAATATCCTCAAAAATAGCATGAAACTGATTGGCTTCTGTAATGAGTTGAGTATCTTCAGCTCTAAAACCTAACCCCAGAAAAAATGAATGCTCCTTCATGATCCTGGACCAAAATCGTATCTCATCTAATGAGCGCGCAACAAATGCATCCAATCATATCCCTCCTCTATGTGAGCAAAAAGTACTTACTTAGTCATATGGAATATGCCTTGTCATTATGATTATCGAAGTCCCGCGTCTCATACTAATCTAATTCCGAGGTTGTTTAGAAGTTCTGCTAGAAGATGACTTTTTTACTGGACATTCACCCAACAATATGAGTTCGAATAATGTAGCACTATATATGCAGATACATGTGGTATACAAATTTATCGAAAAAAGGAGTGAAATATTATGTTTCCTTATTCAACGGGTGTATTTCCTTATGTAATACAACCATACGATCATTATTGGCGATCGGATCAAGTAACACCTGCTCATCTAATGACCAAAAATCCTCATTGTGTAAGCAAGGCGAAGGTTGAATTGAAAAGCTTCATGCGTATGCTGTGGGAACAACATATAGCCTGGACCAGGATGACCATCCTTAGCTTGGTCTTTCATCTACCTGATGTGAACGTGGTTACCGCCCGGCTTCTTCAAAATGCAACAGATATGGGGAATTCACTTCGACCTTTGTATGGTGATCATGTAGCTCAAACATACGGTAACTTAATTAGGGAACATTTAGTGCTTGCTGCGGATCTTGTTAAAGCAGCCATAGCAGGAGATCAAAATCTGGTTGCAGCTACAGAAAAAAAGTGGTACTCCAACGCCGATGAAATTTCCGAGTTTTTAAGCCGTATCAATCCCTATCTACCTAAAGAAGAATTTAGGAAAATGTTCTACGAACACTTAGCTTTAACAAAGTCAGAGGCTGTCTCCATGATCACCAAGGATTATGAAACAAGTGTTCAGATATATGATAAAATCGAGGCGGAAGCGTTAGAGATGGCGGATACGATCACTGACGCAATCGCTAAACAATTCCCTGGAATATTTGTGTAATTACACTCATTTCAATAAAAAAGCGTGGCCTCCAAAAAGCTTGGGAGTCACGCTGTACCCATGCCTCCGCCCAGCTTTATGCAAAACGAGTCCCGAACGTAACACTGAATTTAAAGCCTACGTCTGCCTTGGAGGGGAGTGGAACCGTTGCCTTTAACCTCTCCATGTGCTTTAATCTTTCTTTTAAAATCGGGATTTTAAAATCATTCAAATTGTTCTCCTCCTATGAGGTCTGCCCGGAATTCAAACTGTTCTCGTATAAAATCTTTACTGGCGATCTTAACCGACTCCGGCGTAATCTCCTCCACCACTCCGCCATAATCCTCAAATGTCACACGTAATTCTTCATCGACGGATACAACGTATACATGTGCCTGGGTTAAAGCCGCTCCAAATAGCTCCATGTCTGTTTTCAACATTTTATATGTATGCTTCAAGACGATCACCTCGAATATTTCATTCGGTGAACAATATAACGATTCCTTCTACGACAAAAATCCCTGTAAATGCTATCCCTTGTTCCTTACGAGATTCAACTGGATGTCACAGCGCCCCTCCCCTTCCAACCATAACAGTTCATTAAGCAAAAAAGTCATGCCATCCATAGAGCGTAGCTGGTCAATGGTTTCTGAAACAACCTCCATGAGATCACGCTGAATGCCTTCTGCCAGTTGCAGCCCACCACTGTCACCATCGACGAATAAGTGTGTATGTTCGGGATGCTCCAACCTCCGCACATGACGCATCCACAAACATCCGTCCTCAATGTGAAAGAAGTAGCGTCCATCATAAAGCACACCTTCATATATTTCATACATTTGTAAATGGTCAAAAGGTCCATATACCATTGCCACCCATTCTAGTATGGTTGATTTAGTCTCCATTTTTATGCGCTCCTTCTTAGTGTTTATCCGTCCAACTTGGTAAGGGCTCCTGACCATCAAATTGTGGCAGCCTCAACTGCCCTCTCAATAGCAAAATCCCAAATTCCCTTCTTACCTATGATTTCAATAAGTTGTGATAGGACTGCTTCATGTTCACTCGCGTAGAATTGCGGATTAACTTGCTGTACAATAATGAAGAACCACTCTAATTAGATGCGAATTTTCGTACTGCCTTATCATCAACTATGTCAATAACGAAATTGTTTCCATGACATGAATTAACATAACAATTTAACGTTATTTCGTTATTAATAATATAACCATATAACGTTATTGTCAACATCTTTTTGCGTTATCTTTTAGTTTCACTTAAAATCAACACAAGCATAACTAAGCAAGAATCAAGGGGAAGGAACGGTCGGTTATATGTCAAAAAAAGCTATAATCGTGGTCAAGCTTGGAAAGATTCTGGAGTCAAAAGGAATGACACAAGGGACTTTATCTCAGTTAACAGGATTACGCCCAAGTACCATTAGTGAAATTGTCCGTGGCTCTCGTAGTGTTTTGAATAAAGACCATCTGGCAAAGATTATTGAGGTACTTGAAATTACAGATATCGGAGAAATTATTGAAATTGATTACATATCAAATGCCAAAGAAAGTACTGAATAACCCAAAAAGGACCGCAGATGCTGAGGGTCCTTTTTACGTTGGGACAGAGTTTCTATTAATATAGAGCGATATATTATCGAAAAGGACATTTTGTCGATAGTCAGATAAACTTTAAGCTGAACCAATTCACATTTCATCATTAATTATTAGAATCTAACTTAATTTTTTGATAATAACAGAAGCGTTTACGTTTGTTTGTGTGCCACCAGCCAAAGTCTGAAGGCCAACCGCAGCAGCTGAACTATGATTTCGCAGAGTAAGAACATCGCCGGCCGCTAGAGCGATTATAGCTTGCCCATTGTTTTGCTGAGTGCCGGCACCTGAACCATATACGGTTCCTATAACCAGGGCGCCATTTAAAAATAGTGCGAATTGGTTGGGTTCTACACCCGTCACGGAAAAAGTAACCTCATACTTGCCCGGATTGCTAACTGCAATCTGAGTGGTTCCGGGGGTATGTGTGATTCCAGGTGAAAGATTACCGTTTGTATCAAAAATAACATCAGTCTCTACAGGAACAGTTTGAGCACTTACATTATAAACAATTCCGGAAACTATTGGGGGAAAGATAGGGTATATGATCGCCATTAGATTCACTTCCCTATTTATTTGTATGTTTTAGTAGATATATACGAAACTAATACCCCAAGGGCGTTTAAAATGAAAATGCCGAAAATCCAAAACAATAAGAATTGTCGGCATCTCGTCAATAAGGAAGGATTAGTTTACAACAAATTCGATTACAATTGGAGTCGCAGGATCGAGTGCGTCACCACCAGGAATGGTGATCGCAGTGGTGGTAGCGGTTGAAGTATCACCTGTTTGAATCTGTGCATTAATGTAAAGATTATAATACGCAGGTGCAGTTGGGAAGGCTGTGGCAGCAACACCGGTGTCATTGGTGGTGGCTGTTGCAAGAATATTATATGCAATGCCAACACCTGTTCCGGCTCCTGCTGTAGTAGTAAACCTTCGGGAAGCCATAAAGGGTTTTGTAATTGGCATTTATATCACCTCTCTTTCCTGAATCTCTATTAGTAAATGTCAGAGATTGAATAAAGGGAAGGGCTAATCATGTGGTTAATTGCACATTTTAAAAGGTTACTTGAGCAAAGAATTGAATTAGATCACACCTGTTGATTAACCACTAAATGGTAGAAAAAGAGCCGTCAACACGGTAAAATGTTTGTACCCCTACAAACTTAACCGAAAGGTGACGACTCCATGAAAAAGTCTATCACGATCCCATTGATCCTTCAATCCATTCTGACACCGGAAGAAGTGCAAAGCGTTGCCAAGGGAGCAGATTATGAAGACAAAGCCCGTAAATTCGCAGTAACCCACTTACTTCAATACTGGTGTGTAGCTGCCTTAGAACAATGGGACAGTTATCGTTCCGGTGTGGATCATGCCGCTCGCAGTGGCTTACCTATGGTTCATTATTCGTGTTTTTCCACCAAAGAGGCCGAAGTCCCCTTTGCTATATTTAAGGAACTTCTTCATCGAGTCATTCACAAGTGTAGCCGAGAAACACGCCGAAAACTTACGTTTTCCAAAGAATTACTCCTCATCGATTCGACCACCATAACAGTGGGAAAAACACGACTACCCTGGGCTCCTTATCACGGAGAGCGTGCGGGCATTAAACTTCATGTCGCTTTGCGAGCCCAAAATGGGCAACCGCTTCAGGTCGTCGAAACGCTGGGTTCCAAGCATGATGGCCCCATGAGTGAAACGTTGGCTCAACCGGACTACATTGTGGTGATGGACCGTGCTTATGGGAAACTGGAGCGTCTGGACGACTTCAAAATCCAAGGACAATCCTTTGTCATTCGGCTTCGCGACAACGTCCATTTGGAAAAACCTCATGCCCTTTCCCGTCTCCAAAAAGCAGATTCTTCTGTCATTCGGGATATCACCTGCCAGTTGGGGACACCGCAGTGTCGTTCCAAGCAACGTCATCGTGTGGTGATGTTTCGAGATTTTGAAGGTCGAGTCATCCGAGTCGTTACCGATTTAATGCAGGTCACAGCGGAACAAATCGCACAGATGTATAAAGCTCGATGGCAGATTGAGGTCTTTTTCCGTTGGATCAAGCAACATTTGAATATTCCAACGCTGTTTGGGAGAACCGAAAATGCGGTCTATGGGCAACTCTTTTGCGCGCTCATCGTTTATGTCCTGCTTAAATGGTTATTTGATGCCGCTCAAGGGGCGTGGCCCAAACATGCCATTCTTTCCTTTGCTCGATTTTCTCGTCTTTTTCTTCTGCAAAATCTACCGGTGGAATGGCTGATCCAGATTCAGCATGTTCTTCCTAAGCGTGTCTCTGCTTCTATTAATCAAATTACTTATTCTGGTTAATCAACAGACGTGGAATTAGATCAATGTAATGTTAGTAGTACAGCCTTTGACTCAAACAAGCTGGACTATCTAACATTATTATGTTGACGGTGATTGTGAGAAAACCAAATCATACCGTGGGCGCTTAATGACGCATCGTCAGTTTAATACTTTATTTTCCTATTCTACAACTTTATTTTTTTCGAACAATAAGAGCTATATAAGTTCAACTAATGATTTTAGGCTTAATGAGTTTTCGTAAGGAAGATTCCATGCGGACGCACAAACGGTTAATGATGGCCCATCTATCTTTGGAGATCTCGGCCACCGTATGATAAAACACATTGTTGATGACATCGGCTTTTAGCCATTTCCATAGCCCTTCGACTACGTTAAACTGCGGGCTATACGGGGGCAAAAAGGGGAACTTCAACCGATCTTTCTGCTCTTCCAGAAAAGGTTGCAGTAATTTCGCATGATGAATGCGGGCATTGTCCATCACCATCACCATTTTGCCTGTAGGGTATTTCAGGAAGGCTAAAAACGTTTCAGCTGTATATTGCTCATCTTCTTGCCATACGATTTCCCCGGTCATGTAGTCCACCATCGCGAGCAATTTCACGCCGCGATGTTTACCGATGGTCGGAATGACCCGTTGCTTGCCTTTCTCGAACCAGGTTCGCTGTAAGGCTTGATAGTCCCGGATCATGCAACAAATGATGGATTTCGTCGTTCATGAGTCTGTTTTTAACTGGGGGAACCGTTCGTGGACAAACTCCTTTGGCCTCACTTCATCGGCTGCTTCCAGAGTATAGGTTGGTTTGGTAAACCGCAGATCCAGTCGGTGCAGCAGTTTGGCCATGCCAGCAATGGTGTAGCTTCGTTCAAACTCACGCTTCACATAAGCGGCAGCCAGAGCGAGGGTCCAATTGTGCTTGGCGGGAAACCCGACTTCATGCGGAAGTTTTGTGATAATGAGCTGCTTGAGCTGCTGTTGCTGCTCGGCAGTCAACTGTTCGGGAGCGCCTGTGGAGACGCCCGTCACCAAGCCATCAGTCCTTTCTCTTGATAGGATTTGATGTAGGTGTTCACCGTTACAGGACTTCTGCGAATGATCTCCGCAATTTCGGTCACCGACATCTGTTTCACAGCATGTAAGTAGATCGTCTGATAGCGTTCATACATCCGACGGTTTTTCTCTTGACCCAGCCGCCTTTCCAATTCTTGTTGATCCGTTGGTTGAATTTCCATCATCATCACTCGTCTCGTTGATTTTCCTTAATCTATTCGACGTGCGAATCGGAAATCCATTCCAAGATTCGTGAAACTTTAGTTGAACTTATATAGATTGAACTCGTAAAATTAAGAGCCCCAAAAAGGTGGCGATCCGAATGACGACGCAACACGAAACTATTTTGGGATACTGCTCCTTGCTTTCCAGGATACTTTCCATTACCGCGATTTCATGTTGTAGTGCTGCATTTTGTTGTTCGTATGCTGTTCCCATTGTCGTATCCCTCGGATTTCCCATTTAATGAAATACTAGATAGCGGATTTCTGCAAAATGCCACGCGTGACGGGCCGCTATCTCTGCCGAGGGATACTCTGGAGGAAGATGAGGACGTTTGTACGTCCTTTCTTTTTATTATGATCATATGAAAAGCCGTCCAGTAAAAGATAGCAAATTTCTCGATTATTTATATGCAAGATATCTTGCTATGCTAATTGTGTGATAACAAGATGTGCTGAAACAGGTCTTGTTCCTCCAGCGAGTGGAGTAATAGTAAGTGCAGTGGAATTGCCAGCAGGATTTCGAACAGTCAGTATGGAATTAATGACCGTCGTTTGCACTATAGCCATTTCTACGATTTGCGATGTACCTGTTGCACGTCCGACTACAGTATAGGCGAGATCCGCGCCATTGAGTGTCAAGATGAGTTGTCCAGCTTCGGTTACGCTAACCTGAGAGAGCACCTGATAAGTCCCTATTGCTGCTAAATTAAAAGAGCTAGGACCGGTTCGGGTAATAGTAGTCCCGCTGGTAGGGCCATTTTGCGGAAAACTTACGTCTGTACCCGGAGCAACAGTTGCTGCATTATCAGGAGGCATCAAGGCAAAAAAATCTGCAAATCCCAATACTCCCCCTGCTGCTCCTGTTGCGCCAGTGGCTCCCGCTGCTCCCGCCGCCCCTGCTGCTCCTGTTGCGCCGGTAGCTCCCGCTGCTCCCGCCGCCCCTGCTGCTCCTGTTGCGCCAGTGGCTCCCGCTGCTCCCGCCGCCCCTGCTGCTCCTGTTGCGCCGGTGGCTCCCGCTGCTCCCGCCGCCCCTGCTGCTCCTGTTGCGCCGGTGGCTCCTGTCGGTCCGACTGGACCGCCCGCTGGACCAGTTGGTCCTGTGGCTCCCGCTGGTCCCGCCGCCCCTGCTGCTCCTGTAGCGCCGGATGGTCCCGCCGCACCTACTGTTCCTGTTGCGCCAGTGGCACCTGTCGGTCCGACCGGACCGCCCGCTGGACCAGTTGGACCTGTAGCTCCGGATGGCCCAGCCGCCCCTACTGCTCCTGTAGCGCCAGGAAAGCCTTGTGGGCCTATAGCTCCAGCCGGTCCAGGTACTCCTTGAGAACCTTGTATGCCTTGTATGCCTTGTGGGCCCGTAGGACCAATAACTGTCGGAGTAGTAATATTCACTTCTGGTGGGGGACATTTTACCTTTACTATCTTCTTAATAACTTTTCGGCACTGTTCTTTTCTTTTTCTTTTCCAAGGGAATACAGTTTCTATTTTTCCTTTACGACATTTTTTTTTGTCTGAACAACTCAATGCGTACACCTCCCTATAAAGATAGTTCAGTGTATGCATATTGTTAGGTTTAGACATGGACGAACAACTAGTTTTTACTAGACTGGAACATATATCTAGAAAAAAGGCTATAAACCTGAGAGGATGGCCCATGAATACATTACAATGTCCACACCTTCTTCGCGTTCCGCAATATTCACCCATGTTCATATCCGGTGGACGCTATTTGTGCCAACGTTAGTTAGGCTGTCTGAATTGATTGGCCTGCCCTCTCCGCTACGAATGTTCCTGTACAACACGGGGCGGTTCGCTGTACTCCAATCATGGAGGTGGAGAAGGTAAATCCTCACGGGGCTGCGATGAAGAAAACGCACTCCCGCTTTTGAGGAACGCCTATCGTGGCTGAGTTGAGAAAGAATAGCTGCGGCCTGTAGCCAATCTCTCGAAAGCGAGACAGCACCAAACTGACGAAACCTAAGAAACATTGGGGATTCAATTGCAGGGGAGTCTATGAACACCGAAGAACCCACTTTACTAGACTAAAGGTTAGAAGAATGTTAGAAGATTGTCCAAAATCACAAAAAAACGCGGCCTCCAAAAAGCTTGGAAGCCGTGCTGTGCTTGAGTTTCATAGAATGCTGGTGAAGGGAATTGAACCCCCGGCCTACGCATTACGAGTGCGTTGCTCTACCCCTGAGCTACACCAGCAGGTCAGTGTAACTGACAACAAAAACTATTATACTCTTACTTACATAAAAATCAATCACTTACATCCACTTTTTCAACTAGGATTTGGATTTAGTTCGGTAACGTTTCCTGTTGCGGTGCCAGACAGTTTATCTGCGACGGAACGAAGCTTTTGGCGACTGGAGGAAGGCTTGTCACGGCGATCATCAATTTTGACCGAGGTGGAAACGCGCTTGGCTCCTGACAGGAATGGCGCTTCGTGCAGCGCAGCAATAGCGGTGAACACATCATCCAACGAACCTTCAATAATCGTACTCATGGAGGTAAGCTCATAGGTAATTCCTTTTTGCGTTTTCAACACTTTTTGCATCTGGGCAACGTAGTCGCTCAGGCTCGTACTCCCCGTTCCAATCGGGATCACTGTCACTTCTGCAATGGTCATCGCCAAGTTCCTCCTTTAATTTAAAATCTTCACTTCTTTAAAAATCTAAAACCTCTGTCCGATAAAGCAACCTTATTTCATAAAAACAGTCCATATGTATGCTGCTTGTTTCTGTAGGAAACATCTTTATCATTCATTGTACCGTTCACAAAGCCTCAATTCAAATGCAGCCCGCGACTTCTCTGCAAATTTTGAGTTTCCATTCCTTTTCCTTTACGTATGGCTTCAAATGTTGCTATAATACTCCTTGCGCTTATTTGAAATTTTAAGTTTCTCGACACAACATGTTGGGTTAAATATTTGTAAGACGTCTAAATGTAGTGATGTAGCCGATAAATCGTACGGGAACCATCTTCCCCCCCTTCATTGGCAAGCGCATCGCTATTTCTATGTTATTGGATTACATACAGCCCCAAAATGCTGTCTGAACCAAGCAAGTAACCCGGGAATTTTCAGCGTCGTTTTTCATTTTCACTGTCATTTATTTTCAAGTTTATCTCCCAAGTCAGGAAAGCGAGGAATTAATCCCATGCCACAACTCGTAACGAAACCAAACAACCGCCAGTTGGCTTTTGATGAAATACGCATTTCCGTATATGCCGACCGTGTGCTCAGCGGATTGGACAAGCTGGATAAAGATCGCCTGATTCGCGGTGTGGTCAGCAAGCTGCGCCGGGACGAAGTCACGGGCGACGAAATCAGCAACGCGTTTGCGATGGCTGCGCTTGAACTGGTCAGCAAGGAAGAACCGGACTGGAAATTCGCCGCTGCGCGCGCTTTGCTCACTTCCTTATATAAAAAAGCGGCTACTCACCGCCGTTACAAATCCTATGCGGACGAGCCTTACGGCGCTTTTTATCCGCTGATTACCGAGCTGGTCAAGAAAGGCATCTATCGTCAAGAGCTGCTCGACTACTACACCAAGGAGCAAATTGACGAGTTGGGTGCATCCATTTTGCCGAAAAATGACCTGCTGTTCGATTATATCGGGCTGTTGACGCTGTCCGAGCGTTATCTGGCGAACGATTTTGACGGACGGGTGATGGAGCTGCCGCAGGAACGTTATATGATCATTGCAATGTACCTGATGCACAAGGAGCCTGCCGACAAGCGTATGGAGCTGGTGAAGGAAGCTTACTGGGCGATGAGCAACATGTACATGACGGCGGCTACGCCAACCATGTCCAATGCCGGGAAAAAGGTCGCCGGACAGCTCTCCAGTTGCTTCATCGACACTGTAGATGACTCGCTGGAAGGCATTTTCGATTCCAACACCGATGTAGCCCGTCTCAGCAAAATGGGCGGCGGCATTGGCGTATACCTCGGTAAAGTACGGGCACGTGGCTCCGACATCCGTGGACACAAAAATACAAGCTCCGGCGTCATCCCGTGGATTCGCCAGCTAAACAATACAGCGGTCAGCGTAGACCAACTGGGTACACGTAAAGGCGCAATTGCCGTCTATCTGGACGTATTCCACAAAGATATTCTTGCGTTCCTCGATCTGAAGCTGAACAACGGTGACGAGCGCATGCGTGCACATGATGTTTTCCATGGCGTATGTCTGCCCGATCTGTTCATGGAGCGGGTGGAAGCACGTGGCGAATGGAACCTGTTCTGCCCGCATGAAGTGAAGAAGGTCATGGGCTGGAAAGATGACAACGGCCGTCCACTGGGGCTGGAGGATTTTTACGATGAAGGCTTTGGTACAGGTTCCTTCCGCGAGAAGTATGAGGAAGCGTCACAGCATCCAATTCTCTCCCGCATTACGGTGCCTGCTATCGACATCATGAAGCGCCTGATGAAATCGCAGTTGGAAACAGGTACTCCGTACATGTTTTACCGCGATACTGTAAACCGTGCGAACCCGAACCGCGCCCACGGTATGGTATATTCTTCCAACCTGTGCACGGAAATTATGCAAAACCAATCGGCGACCGTGGTGGAAAAAGAGGAATTAGTCACCAAGGATGGACAAACACGCATTGTCATTTCAAAAATTCCTGGCGATTTTGTCGTCTGCAACCTGAACTCCATCCATCTGGCTCGCGCTGTTCCGGCAGGTGTGCTGGATCGTCTCGTACCGATTCAGGTACGCATGCTGGATAACGTCATTGATATCAACAACATTGAGGTGCTGCAAGCACAATATACGAACAGCCAATATCGCGCAGTCGGTCTGGGTACATTCGGACTGCATCATCTGCTCGCACTCGAAGGCATCCGTTGGGAATCCGATGAAGCGGTAACCTATAACGATCATTTATACGAAAAAATTAACTATTTGGCTGTAAAATCGAGCATGGAGCTGGCGAAGGAAAAAGGCCGTTATGCCAAATTTGAAGGCTCCGACTGGTCTACCGGGCATTATTTCACGTCCCGTGGCTATACAGACGGTACTCGTGAAGGCAAATTTGTCACCACGTCCGAGTGGAGTGAGCTTGCGGAAGAAGTCAAACAAAACGGTGTCCGCAACGCATGGCTGTTCGCCATTGCGCCTAACGGTTCCACGTCCATCATTGCAGGTTCTACGGCCAGCATTGATCCATTGTATGAGCTGCTTTCCTATGAAGAGAAAACAACCTACAAGATCGCTAACCCTGCACCGGACTTAAACGAAAAAACGATCTGGTACTACAAAACGGCTTTCCTGCTGGATCAGCATGCTTCGATCAACATGGCCTCTGCCCGTCAGCGTCATATTGACCAGGGCCAAAGCTTTAATCTGTATGTGCGCCCGGATATCAAAGCTACTGAATTCCTGGAACTGCACATCCATGCCTGGAAATCAGGTATGAAATCAACCTATTATGTACGCAGTCGCGCACTGACGATTGAAGAATGCGATAGCTGTGCATCCTAATATAAAGAAGGAGAGAATCTCCCATGCAGTTACAAAAGATTTTTAACACGGAAGCACCTAACCGCTCTACCCGCATTATTGAAGGCGAAAACTCCGGCATTCTGAATTGGAACGATATTCGCATGCCGCATATGTACAAGCTGTACAAGGTGCTGCTGCTCAACCACTGGATTCCGGATGAAATCCCGATGTCCAAGGACGCATCCCAATTCCCAACACTGGATGCCGAAGAACAGCGCACGTTCAAAATCAACATCGGCCTGCTGGCCGTGCTGGATTCCATGCAAACGATGTTTGTCGGGGATGTAAAACGCTACTTTACCGATTCCTCACTGGAAGCTGTGTCGGCCATTATCGGGCAGCAGGAAGTCGTGCATAACCAGTCCTACTCCTACGTGCTGTCCTCTCTGGTATCGGATCAGGAGCAGAAGGAAATTTTTGAATACTGGAAAAATGATCCTGTATTGCTGGAGCGTAATACATTCATCTCGGACATTTACCAGGAGTTCCGTGATGAGCAAAATCCGCAAACCTTTTTCCAGGCGATGGTGGCGGACCTGATTCTGGAGGGCATTTTCTTCTATAGTACGTTCGCTTTCTTCTACAATCTGGCCCGTGACCAGAAGATGATGTCGACCAGCCAAATGATCTCGTATATTCAGCGGGATGAAAATCAGCATTGCTACTTTTTTGCCGAAGTGTTCAAGCAATTGCTGTCTGATTTCCCTGAGCTGGACACGAAGGAAAATACGGATTATGTCTACCGCATGATTGACCGCGCAGTGGAGCTGGAAACAAACTGGGCGCATTACACGCTCAAAGAGGTTCGCGGCATCGACTTGAACGAGCTGGGCGATTATATCAAGTACATGGCGAACATGCGCCTGAGACTGCTCGGTATGGACAAAGCCTACGAAGGAGTAGACGTAAATTGTATGCCTTGGATCAAGCCGTTCTCGGATGAAGCGCTGAACGCGACAAAAACAGACTTTTTTGAAGCAAAATCGCGCAATTACGGCAAGGTCGGAGACGACAACGGATTTGACGATTTGTAAGAATAGCTGTAGATCATAAGTATAAAATAAGGAAGTGTCTCACAGGCCATCTATGGTTAGAGGCACTTCTTTTCTTTTACCTACTAAACATGCATCTGTGCTGGTTGTCCGTGATTGGCTATTTGCAGCTTCAGCTCATCCATGATGCATTCGGCCGCTTCCTCGCCAGCCTCGACACATTCAGGCCATTTTGTAAAATCAAACGCCGCAATATGTCCGACTTCAGGGCGAATGACAACGTCTGCAAGCCGGAGACTATTATACTTTCGTTCGGCGGTCATCAAGCTGTAAGAGCGGTATACAACTTCCACCATATTGCGCGGCGGCTTCTTTTCATGTCCCCGTGCCACATCAACAGCAATCACTAAACAATCTGCTTCCCGACTCATCTCTTCTACAGGCAAATTGTTTAATACCCCTCCGTCGACCAGCATCTTGCCTTCATGCATCACAGGAGCGAATAAGCCGGGAAACGCCATCGTAGCCCGCAGTGCTGTCACCAAATCACCTTGTTCAAAAATGAATTGCTTGCCTTCCAGTAAATCGACAGAAACAGCTTTAAAACGGATAGGAAGATCCTCGATCTTCTGCGTATGCTGTCCATGCTGTTGCAGCAGCTCATTCACCACCGTATTCATGCTGTTACCGGCAATTAAACCACGATGGCGTATGCCGATATCCAACAGACGGTATTTAGGTGTCTTTTTAATACAATCCAAAAGAGCATCCGCAGGAACACCCGCCGCATAAAGTCCGCCAACAATGCCGCCCATACTCGTACCGACGATACAATCGACCTGAATCCCGTGTCTTTCGAACGCTCTCAGTACCCCCAAATGAGCAAGTCCTTTGACTGCTCCCCCACCCAAAACCAATCCTGCCTTCGGCATATGCGCAACCCCTTTACATGTATTTACTGCATGCGTACATACACAAAAGACCCAAAAACTAAACGTAAGGAGGCAGCTTCCTCTCCCCACGAATGATTCATTCCTGTTATATTCAAAAATGAAAAGCCTCGCTTAGAAAATCGGAAAGCAACCCTTTTTCCTCGTCAGAAAGATCCGAAATGGATTGCAGAAAACGGGAAACCAGCTCCGTAATTTCAAGGCCCAGTTCATCGTTCATCGTTTGTACGGCCATACCCAACACACTGCCAACAAACATGGTCATGCCCATTTCCTTGCTTGGCGCTGTGAGGACAATCTGCTGAATCCAGGGACCTCTTTTACCTCCCAGCTTCTTCAAGTACATCAAAAGCAGCCCTATAATATAGGCGCAAAAATTGATTCTGACACTGGCTTCAGGAATTTCAGCCCAAATTTTTCGGACCGCCTCATTGGGACTTGTGTTGTTCAAATCCTTGAGCAGTCCCGAGATATTCTCGACGGTTTTTTTCCAATCCACCAGATCCACTAATTCATTCCGGGACTGGTTGAACAAATCCGAAGCTTTATCTGTAGGCACAAATACAACCTGAGATCGTCCGGTTACCTTGGCATTCACCTCGTAGCTGCGCGTAATAAAACCAAGCTTTTCAATTTCTTTCAGCATGTCATAGGCCGTCCATTTGCTAACGCCTAATGATTTAGCCAAGGCTTCGTAATGAATGGGTAAATTCGTTTTTTGATACAAATCCACTAATGTATGCAGAAATTGCAGACGACGTTTAGTAAGTGACACGGTAGCGTTGTATACCTCCCTGTGTATCCCCTGCGAATAGGTTCTTGGGTTTTTTGTGTCTAAATCTTAGCACTGAATATCTATATAATCAAGCAGCAGGATCACTCCAGATTCCTCCGTACAGCAAGCTGCTCTTTGCATATTTTCTTTTTCATTCGCCTGTGTTATATTTTTATCCATACTGTTTTTTGGTTTTTTTGGTCTTTACGGTCTTTTGTGTGATTATTTCATTGGAGGGAAACATAAATGCAATCAGCACTCAACCTGAACGGGGTTACAATTACAGGTACCGGATTCTACGTTCCGACATCCCTGGTAACCAATTTGGAATTAGCCGCATCTCTGGACACATCCGATGAATGGATCAGCCAACGAACAGGCATCCGTCAGCGATATATTGCAGAAGCATCCACGGACACCTCTGACCTTGCCGTCGTTGCTGCAACCCAGGCTTTAAGCCGTGCCCAATTATCCCCGGAAGACGTGGATCTCATTGTTGTGGCGACTTCAACTCCTGATTATGCCTTCCCCTCCACAGCCATGCTGGTCAAGCAAAAGCTCGGAAGCCGCGCACCTGCATTCGACTTATCGGCAGCCTGCTCCGGTTTTGTGTACGCCCTTTCGGTCAGCAGCGACATGATGAAATCGGCCGCCTACCACAACGCTCTGGTGATTGGAGCAGACAAGTTCTCCAAAATCATAGATTGGCAGGACCGTAATACTGCTGTCCTGTTTGGAGATGGGGCAGGCGCTGTCGTCCTTCAATCTCGTCCTGGTGCTTTCCCATGCTTCTCCTTGTTAGGCTCGGAAGAAGGTGGGGCAGAAGCGCTGACATCCCCGGTTACAGGCCCCATCACCATGCAAGGTCGAGAGGTTTTCAAGTTTGGGGTGCGTATTGTGGAATCTATGCTAACTAAAGCTCTGGAAACATTGAAATTAAGCATTGATGATATTGCTTTAATCATTCCACATCAAGCCAATATTCGAATCATCGAGAGTGCCGCTGGCAAGATGAATATTCCTCTGGATAAATTTTTTGTGAATATCGAAAATTACGGAAATACGTCAGCGGCTTCTATTCCCATTGCGCTTGCGGAAGCCATGGAACAACAGCGCATTCATGCCGGTGATATTGTGATGCTGGTCGGATTCGGCGCGGGTTTGGCATGGGGCGTACAAGTCATTCAGATCGCATGAATTCTCTACTTAACAGAAAAGGCCTTGGCCCAGTTCTATGAACCAGCTTCGCCCTTTGGGGATGGGTTCAACAGAAACGGGCTAAGGCTTTTTTGCATAAAAAAATCAATCAAATATATGATTATCTATTCATTTTTAGTTCATTCTGCTTATCCCTTTGATTGTCATCAGCGGCTTTATTTTATGGACCACCAAACATTCCATCAAGAACGCATCCTTATCCACCTTGCAGCAAAATAACGAAGCTCTCGTGACCAACATCGCCAAGCTGATGAAAATAAGAGAGTTGTCCGAAGTATCCCACAATCTGACGATCCTGTCTGACAATTTTAAAATAGTCGCATGCCCAGAACCTGAGAAGTTCACTTTCGTCCGATATGGTGCATACATATACCCTAGAACCGTATAATCCAATCCATAGCTCCACAGTGTATCAACGCTGCTCACGATGGAGGCATTAACGCTGTTTTCACTTGCTTTGTATAGGAAGGATAGCCGCCCGTATGCTGGAGCATTTCGATTTCACGCAAAATACGCGGCAAGTCAGCGACCGAGTTCATGACGATGTGGGCTCCTGCCCTTTTTAATCCGTATACGCTCTGTCTGCGCCGTTCCTCAGCCACTCTGTCGTCGGATTCACGGCTAGTTGCTTGCGACGTGGTCAGCGCACCTTCGCTATGATTCAACACACCTATTGTCCACACACCGGCATTCCTGCCCTCTTGCATATCAGCTGCCGTATCTCCTACTTTCACAATATCGCTAAGCGGGAAAACCTGTAAGCGGTGTGCAATCTCATAGATCATCCATGGATAAGGACGCCCTTGCGAAACTTCACAGGGAGCTACTGTGCAATCCAGTGCATATGGGGACTGTGCAGGCGTAAAAACGTTGCCCAGCATCTCCATCGGGCAAGATGCGGTAGCGCCTGACTGAATCCGCCGATCCTGCAGCTCATTCAGCGCTTTATCGATACCGAAAGTGGGCTCAGCTCCCTGGATCAAAGAACGGAGAACAGGCACAAGCTCAAGATAAATATGCTCAATATCCGTTCTCCCGGGATGCGTACCGAAGCAATCTAGCCATTTTTTCCGAACCTCTGAAAGTGCCAGCACATTCGCAATATGATCACGGATCGGTAATCCTCGCCCATAAGATGCCTGTTCTTCGGTTACCTGAACACCCTTCCATCTGAAAATATCACGTATTCCCTGGATTAAGCCTCGTCCTCCGGGGTCCAACAATGTACTTTCGAGATTAAAAATAACCGCTTGTATCATGCAATCCCCGCCTCTCCGTAACGCGGCTATCCGCTGTCATTATTTCTTAGGACCATGATACACAGCTAACGTAAAATGAAATGCCATAAAGCGTCAGCGGAGTGTAATTGAAAATAAATTCCTTGATTGGTTGCAGATTACTGATTGTAATGAAGTGTACTAAGGAGGAATCGCAACATGAGACATCCATGGAATGAATATAATCCCAAGATGCCTTGGCGGATGGAGCTGGGTTGTTATGCGCTGAATAAACTGGCTTGCGGAGGGCTGGTGTTTGGCCTGATATGGGCCTATTGCTATATAGCAGAGGCGATGACGGGGATTCCTGTAGCCATAGCAGGCAATAACGGTGAGCTGACCGCGCAGCTGTGGGCATATGGTTTTGCCCTACCGGCAGCTCTTGCCGCCGATGCGCTGCACGACCTCTTGCCCTGGCTGCGAAAGCCGGAGCGGCTCATCCTGTACCTTGCCGCAGGATTCAGTATCTTCCTCCTGCTTGGTTCTTTTATATCCCCTGAAGGAGCGGGCATCTCATGGAGCAACGGCATCGCGGGTACCGTGATTACATTACTGTATTATCGGGGAAGGCATTATGCGGGAAGACCCCGGCTGAGTAGTGGATTTGGGGTACAGATCATCCTGGCCTTCCTCCTGCCCTTGCTGTTATGGTCTATAGGGCTTCAATAATATCACCCGCAATGACCGAGGCGGCATGCTGGCGATGACGCGCGGCTGTTTCTCCAGCCGCGCCGTGCAAGTACACGCCAAAGGCTGCTGCCTGTGAAGCGTTCAAGCCCTGCGCCAGCAAGCCTGCGATGATCCCTGTCAGCACATCACCCGCGCCGCCTGTCGCCATCCCGGCGTGGCCTGTCGTGTTGACATAAACCGTACCGTCCGGGCACGCAATGACGGTACGCGCTCCCTTGAGCACCAGCGTGACCCCGCGTGTCCGGGCATACTGCCGGGCATGAGCGATGCGGTCACGCTGCACCTCGGCCGTCGATAGGCCCAGCAGACGAGCCATCTCGCCGGGGTGCGGCGTCAGTACAACCGCCGCGCCTCTCGGCTTCCAAGCCTCAAGCTCTGGCCCCGCCGCAGCGAGGATGTTCAGGGCGTCCGCATCGAGTACGAGCGGGCCGCCGTATTCTTCCCACAGGCGGCGCAGCCAGCCGGTGTCTCCCGCGAAGCGGCCGAGGCCGGGGCCGACGGCCAGCACATCGCGCGCCTGCGCGAGCTGAAGCAGCTCATCCGCGGAGCCGGCGTTCCACTCGCCGTCTCCACCTGCGGCTGCGGCAGCGAGCATCAGCTCCGGCGCGGCTCCGATGAGTCGCGGCAGCAGCGCCTCGGGCACCGCCCACGTCACTAGGCCGCTGCCGATGCGCAGGGCGGCACGTGCGGCCAGCAGGCCCGCGCCGCTCATGCGCAGGCTTCCCGCGGCGACGAGAACGTGCCCGTAGGTGCCCTTGTGCCCGTCCGGCACGCGGCTGCGGCTCACGTCCACGCCCAGCGCTTCGCGCAGCATGTCGCGGGTCAGGAGCCGTAGCTGTACGCCGCGCTCACGGGCAAGCCCGGGCGGAACGCCGATGTAGCGTACCGTTACATCGCCTGCGGCCTCGGCGCCCGGGTATTGGACGAGCCCACACTTCAGGCAGGCGAGGCATACGGTGACGCGTGCGCGAATGCACGGCTCGTACAGTGCACCTGTGTCGGCATCGAGGCCGCTGGGCACATCTACCGACACAAGCGGCACGCCGCTGGCATTGGCCTCGCGAATCAGCGAGGCGTAGGGTTCGCGCGGCGGGCCTTGTGTGCCCGTGCCCAGCAGGGCATCGACGATGCCGGAGGCGTCGCGCAGGTCGAAGGCATCCCGGCCGTAGACAAGGACCGGGATGTGCAGAGCCGCGATGGTATCGCGTTGCGCTGCTGCTTCGCTGCGCAGCGTGTCCGGCGACTCGGCGTACACGACGGTGACGCGCAGACCCGCATCCGTCAAATGACGGGCCGCCACCAGTCCGTCACCGCCGTTGTTGCCTTTGCCTACGAGAATATACCAATGCTCCCGTTCCCACACGGCATGTCGCCCGTGGCTCCAAGGCTCCGTCCGAATAACACCACCATGTCCCGGCGTATCCCCAGGACCTGAGTGGGCGACCTGTTCACCATAGGCTGGACCTTCATCATATCCTTGCTTGGCAGCATCTTGCCCCACTATATATCTGCGTTCCATACCGTATGCTGAATCCACGTGGCTTTCCGAGAAGCCCTTATGGCTCCATCCACTTTCCAGAGCGTAGAGCTTCAATACCTCGTCAGCTACCGCACGCCCGGCATTTTCCATCAAGGTAAGGGCCGGGATGCCCAGCTTGTCAATCGTATACCGATCCAGTTGCCGCATTTCTTCGGCGGTCACAATATACATACTTCTTCGCCTCCCGTAGTGCCATCCTTTTTTTAATATCCAACCGTAAAACGAGAATTTACAAATTCCCCTTCTACCAGCTCATCAATCAGGGCTACTGCATAATCCTCAACCGAGATGCGGCTGTGACCCAATTCATCAACAACTACATGGTCCAAGCCAATGCGAAACTGCCCTGTACGCCGTCCCGGCTCAATGATTGCGGCAGGACTGCAATATGTCCAGTCCACATCCGCAGCACAATACAGCTCCAGTGCATCGGCATGTGCGGCTGCCAGTGGCTTGACTTCCTCCGGAAACTCGGCGGTATCCATCAGACGTTCACCGTTTTCCGTTTTCAGGCTACCGGCTCCGCCAACCACCAGTATGCGCTCTGCGCCGGAACGCCGGGTTCCTTCCAGTAAAGAACGGGTTGCTTCGAGCAATTCTTCCTCAGCTCCAAACTTGGGACCATAAGCGCTGATCATGGCATCATGTCCTTTGGCCACGGCTGTTACGGAATCAGGATTCAGAATATCCGCTTGAACAACCTTCAAATACTCACTTTGATCCGTTACACGCTGCGGATCACGCACCGCCGCCGTCACCTGGTACTTGCGCTTGATGGCCTCCTTCACCAATGCTTGACCAATGGTTCCTGTTGCTCCAAAAATAATGACTTTCATCTGTCCTTGCCTTCTTCCTGTCTATGATTTACTTACTATTACTTATCCGCTTTAGCCTCAGCTTAAACCTGCTTCTCTTACAG
Organism: Paenibacillus sp. RC21; assembly: GCF_044907935.1. Lineage (NCBI taxonomy): Bacteria > Bacillati > Bacillota > Bacilli > Caryophanales > Paenibacillaceae > Paenibacillus > Paenibacillus sp. RC21. Next base: position 123,749 of record NZ_JBIYCS010000006.1, on the reverse strand, counting down.
CCCGCCCGGCTGCCGCCAGTACATTCCTTCCGATCCAGGACTGACCAACTGGAAGCCATATTGCGCATACAAGCGGTCGGCTGGCTTGTCTGCGATCAGCGTCGCAAAGCTACCCGCCGGAACCTCACGTTTCAAATAGGACATAACCTCTTCCATAAGCATACGCCCGTAACCTTTTCCCTGATGGGAGGGCTTGACTGCAATATCCGTAACCAGAAAGAAAACACCGCCATCACCGCTCACCCGGCCCATGCCGATCAATTCCTGCCCGATCCGCAGCGTCACCGCAAACAGGCTGTTCGGCAGGCCCTTGGCTGCTGCTGCTTCCGTAATCTGCGTCAGACCCGCCTCCTTTCGCAGTGCCCGATACTCCTCTACAGATGGAATGACGTACTCCACGCGAAGCTGTCCGTCCGGGTGATTCGATCCTCTATGTTGTTCTGCGGTATTTTCTATATACTCGTTCATGCTGAATCTCCCCTCCCTGCTTGTAATCTTGTCTATTTTACCAAAAAATACTTCATATATCTCTGTCAGACGTGACCAAGCCCTTGAAATGCCTGTGTAGTCTGTGCAATAGTGTAGAAAGAACAATGGAAGGAGGGATTGCGGGTGTCCCCGACGGACTTCGCGGCATTGGCCGCATATATCTCACCCGGTCTGATTGCCGTCCTGCTGGCATTGGCTTTGCTGGTATGGCTGTATGTTCACAGCGCAGCCCAGCTTCGAAATTCGCGTCAGCAGCGGCTGAATGAATTACAGGAATCGCTACGTATCTACGGACGGTTGGCAGGCTATCTCCAAACCTCTACTCAGTACAGCTTAAGCAGCAACGAAACACGCCAGCATCAGAGTGGACTGATTCATGCCCTTCAGGAAGCGAAGGCTGCTCCCTATTTAACCCCTCACCTTCAGGAACAGGTTCAGGCATCTCTAAGAGAATGTGACGCATTCCGCAGGGAGTTGCTTCTCAAATCACTGGAGCGCGAAATGAGCAAATTGATCGACGAACGTCGGCTTGTTCTGCTGGAATCGCATGCTCCGGGCTGGGGTACGGCTTTATGGAAGCTGCTGCGTCCCGCAGCCGGGCCGTTGGCGCTGGCGGGTATAGTGTGGCTAATCTCACGGCTGATTGTGGAACTAATGTCGTATAGTACTATCTATCCTGGTCTGCCCGAAGCCGTGCCATCTGCCTCATGGCTCATAGGGTGTACATGGATGAGATTTGTTTCCGGCTTGATCGCCCTGCTGTACGTATATCGGTTGATGACCCTGCGCAGACAAAATGATCTGGATGTGACGGCATCCCATTTTCCAACGAGCCTGTTGTCCATGGTGATCGCCGCCGTTGCCCTGTTTCAATGGATCGGACCGGAAGCTTCTCCCTACATACTGGCTGTGCAGCTTGTCTTGTTTTTGATCGGCTTCCGGCTCACCCGGGGCCGCTCACGGAGTGATCGCCCTTATGCCGGTCATCCTGGCTTGATGAAGGCCGATCCTTCTCAACATCAGGAAATGCACACGACAGACAAAGACAACACGTCCGACTCTTCTTTGGCGGAGGAACATAGCCGTTCCTAGACGGCAAGCGATGCAAGATCGTTTACAGCATGAACGTTAAAACCACATCCCATCACAGGACATCCCGACAGACACCGAATGGTTTTATGGGGTGTCCTGTTTTTTGAACAATTTTAGACTTTTTGAAGGGTTAAGCTTGTGCCAGCAATCAAGGAAAGGGTATATTGTTTATATAAATGTAAATCATATCGTTTTTTATGTATGAATATTTGAAAAAAATCCATATATGTTAAACTATCATCAATTGTTGATGTGCGTTAGAATTGGAGGAACTATGCAACTGGACATTTCTGAAAAATCACTTCCCGTATATGAAGCGCTGGCCAGTGAGGTTCGGCTGAACATGATTGTTCTGCTTGCGGAGAAGCCTATGAATATACGCGAGCTGGCGGAAGCACTGGGACTAAGCAGTGCCATCATGACCATGCATGTCAAAAAGCTGGAGAGAGCGTCCATTATTTCGACCAAAATGCTGCCCGGGCGCGGTGGCGTTCAGAAAGTATGCTCACTGGCTACGGACAAAATTGAAATAGCTATGCCCCGCTATCAGCAGGATGTACGGCAATTTCATCAGACGGAGATTTCCGTTGGGCACTTTACGGATTTTGAAATTCAGCCGACCTGCGGGCTGGCTACCGTCGAGAAAATTATCGGAGAATTCGACGAGCCTCGTTCGTTCCTGGACCCTGAGCGCTTCAATTCCAAAATTCTGTGGTTTAGTCAAGGATATATGGATTATAAAGTACCAAATTTCCTCCTGTCCAGCCAAAAGGCCGAGGAGCTGGAAATTTCGATGGAACTATCGTCCGAGGCCCCTTTTACCAACGACAACTGGCCTTCGGACATTACCTTTTTCCTGAACGATGTGAATCTGGGGACTTGGACCAGCCCGGGAGATTTCGGCGATAACCGTGGGAAATACACACCTGCATGGTGGCCTGATTTTATCAACCAATACGGTCTGCTCAAAAGACTTCGCGTTACGTCTAAGGGTACCTTTATGGACGGCAAGCAAATATCCGATGTGACCTTAAGCCAGCTGCTGATTGACCAGAAGCAATGGAAATTCCGAATTGCCATTCTGGATGATGCCCAGCATGTTGGAGGAGTTACCCTGTTCGGTACTGGATTCGGTAACTACAATCAGGACATTCTGTTCCGCTTGTACTACAAGCCTGCGGAAAACCATACGAAAACAGCAACAGTAGAAGCTGGCGACAGCAGCAAATAAACTTTCAGAGCCTGTTCTTCTCAGACCCTAAAACACTGCCCTTTGCCCCATGCGTTCATGGCAAGCAAAGCGCCGTGTTTTTATTTTTTTATCTTCTTCTAACGTGCCTTTTTGCCATACGCTATGACTGCCGCACAGGCTCAATACACACGGGTGAAGGAACTTCCAGCACATATCCTGTTCGAGTCAATCGTCCGTCTTCGCTATGAATAGCAAAGGATACGATGTTATTTCCGTCCTGATTCGCGACAACCAGATACCCGGACAGGATGTTGAAGTTACGCGGCGTGCTGCCAAAAGTCTCCACCCATTCAACCGTCTCCAGCTTGCCGCTGTCCAGATCGACATGGTACAGCACGATGCTGTTATGCCCTCGGTTTGACACATACAGATAGCGTCCACAAGGCGTAATCCGAATGTCTGCGGCTGTATTTTCCACATCTATGATGCCTTCCGGCAGCGTGGACAAGCTTTGCAGCAATTGAAGCTCCCCGTTGCGTTCGTTGTAGCTAAATACAGCGGCAGTATTATTCAGCTCGTTAGCCACAAAGGCATAGGGACGCGAAGGATGAAAAACCAGATGACGCGGACCGGAACCGGGCGGCAACTCTGCCTCACGATGGGTCACCAGCTTCCCGTCTTCCGTCAAACGGTATACCACAATCTGATCCAGCCCCAAATCACATACCATTGCGTACTGCCCTGAAGGATCAGGAATAATCGAATGCGGATGTGCCGCATCCTGACGGTCCTGGCGAATACCTGAGCCGGTATGCTGGACCTGCCCCGACATTTCCGCCAACCCGCCAGCTTCCGTCACCGGGAATACCACGGCATTGCCGCCTGAATAATTGGAAGCCAGCACATACCGTCCATCCGCTGTCACTGAGACATAGCAAGTGTGCGCCCCTCCGCTCCCTTTTCGATCCAATGGGTGCAACTCTCCCGTCTGCGCATGTACCTGATATGCATACAGCTCGCCTTCCTCTGTCTCGCTGGCGGCATACAGCTTGGTCCCATCCGGGTGCAACGCCAGAAATGAAGGCCGCTCGATTCCTTCCACGCCTCCAATGATACGCAAATCACCGTTTTCAACATGTAAAGCGCATACATAAATTCCTCTCTCATGGCGAGGCGCATAAGTTCCTGTATAAAATAGCTGTTCATTCCACTCTTTCATCGGCTCTCGTCTCCTTTGGGCTGTTGCCCAGATTTTTTCGAGCTATATCTCATTTCTGTGTCTTCCTTGTAAACTTACCATGCATTATTACCCACGAAGCAGTCGTTTCATTAACCATTTCTCTATGTATACCAAAAATAGTCTCCTTCGGCGCGACCCGTGGTTCACAAGAACGTCACAGATCGCACCAAAAGAGACTATGTTTACAGGAAAAATAACATTAAACCGCTGTCGTTTGTGTACCTTTGCTGTTCCATTTTACAGCCAGTCCCAAACTAAGGATGAGAATAACCGCCCCGAAAATGTACGGCAGATTGATATGCACCTCAAACAACGTACCCGCCAGCGCAGGTCCCAAAATGTTACCGATACTCATATAGGCATTATTCATCCCGGCTGCAACTCCCTGTTCATCCCCGGCCATTTTGGATAAAGCCGTATTAATGGCTGGTCGCAGCAGCGACGTTGCAGTAAAGAAGATGAGCGATACCCCGAGTACATAATAAAAGTTGCCAGAGAGCAGCATAAGCACAAGAGAAATCGCGGAAAACAGAAAAGAGCCGATAATAACACCTTTTTCGCCAAAACGATTCAACAACGGACTGATCACAACCGCCTGAATTATCGTTCCGACCAGTGCCCCTACCGTAATAATGATAGCAATATCGCGCTCATTGTAATGAAACTTGCCTGTCACGAAGAAAGGAAACATCGTTTCAAAATGCGTCAGCCCAAAGGTTAGGGTGAAAATCATAATCAACAGCATGAAGTACGGCTTGCGAAAAGAAAGTGCAAACTGCTTAATGACATTGTCGCGTTTGACTTTGGCATTCCGGAATTTCAACTGTTTCTCCATCGACAAGGTTTCGGGCAGCAAAATCAACGAAACCAGGGCAGCTACACCCGATACTCCAGCCGAAACGTACAAAGGCGTGCGTATCGAAATATCTGCCAGCAAGCCGCCCACACCAGGACCGATAACAAACCCGAGAGACATGGCCGCGCCCAACAAACCCATTCCCCGACCGCGATTGTGTACCGTCGTAATGTCGGCAATATAAGCCATCATCGGAGGAATCATAAAGGCAGCCCCTGCGCCTCCGAGCAAACGGGATATATACAGCATCGTCAACGAATGCCCTATGGCAAATAATACTGAAGAAATCGTCATGATCACCAAACCGATAATGATCATTTTTTTGCGTCCATATTTATCGGACCATTCACCAGCCAACGGTGAAAACAGAAACTGGGTCAAGCCGAATACGGCAACCAGGTAGCCTCCCGTTTCACCAGTGCCTCCGAGGGAACCCATGAATTTGGGGAGGATCGGAATGATGAGGCCAATTCCCAGCATGGCAATAAACATATTAATCATTAAAATGACCAACGGCCCCATTTTCAATTGTGATTCTGACATGTTGCGTGTTGTCCTCCTAAGGTTATTTATTTCGCATACGAAAATCTTATTTTGCAACTATTAGTTCAAAACTCTTCACTATATTAATAGACCCACGAGCAAATAACAATCATAAATCACACTTAAATATTATCAATAATCTGAAATAGTCTTAGCAGCTTGCATTTGGCATCGTGGAGCAGGTAGATAACTCTTCTGCAAATATTATATACAAACATGCGTTCTATTTTCAATACACAAAAAAAGGAACTACCAGCATAATGCTGGAAGAACCCTAATTTTAAATTTAATGCAAAGGCGCTTAATCCCAATCTGCTATATGCAATTCGTAAAAGTTACCTATCGTGCCATTCCGTCCATTAAGTTTTCCATGTACATTTTTTAGTTCAGCTTACATATTTGTCTATGACTACAGGCATTCCATTCTTCTTACTTCCACTTGGCATTTCAATTCACACACTCACATAGAGTGCGACAAACAGACCCACCACAGCAGGCAGATATACAGGTAGGGATTTCAATCCACGCACTCATATAGAGTGCGACGTCTGGATCGGTCGCCCATAGACCGACTTCGCGATTTCAATCCACGCACTCATATAGAGTGCGACCTACGCCACCAATTGGGACAGTTACCGCCTCTTTAGTAATTTCAATCCACGCACTCATATAGAGTGCGACCTTTGTTGTGTTCATTGGCTCCCTCTCTGCTCCGTTAATTTCAATCCACGCACTCATATAGAGTGCGACACTGTTTTGGGGGTTGTATCTCAACTGCCTGAAACATTTCAATCCACGCACTCATATAGAGTGCGACTAAAGCGAAGCAAAATTATGAGGAGAATCCAAGTATTTCAATCCACGCACTCATATAGAGTGCGACTTCCATTGCCTGAATAATTTCCGTGTGATAACATAAATTTCAATCCACGCACTCATATAGAGTGCGACTCAGATCAGATGGGAAGAGTTAACACAGTTTGAGATTTCAATCCACGCACTCATATAGAGTGCGACTTATTCAGATCTACCGTCATAGCAAAAGCCGATCCAATTTCAATCCACGCACTCATATAGAGTGCGACTTCGGTTTGCTCGTCTTGGCTGGCGTTGCCTGCGTAATTTCAATCCACGCACTCATATAGAGTGCGACGTTCCTGGCATGTACGCATAGCCCCATAGGGGATAAATTTCAATCCACGCACTCATATAGAGTGCGACTCAATGTAAGTACCCTGGAGTTGCTGGGCTTTTATAAATTTCAATCCACGCACTCATATAGAGTGCGACCATATGCCGAATGCAAACGGCTGGTTAAGCCGTGATATTTCAATCCACGCACTCATATAGAGTGCGACCCAAATGATTTTCACGGGTAAAGTAACGCAAATTGGTATTTCAATCCACGCACTCATATAGAGTGCGACGATGGCCACTCCACACGTGCTTTGTCCTTCTTTTTGATTTCAATCCACGCACTCATATAGAGTGCGACAGCGAAAATGCAGTAATTCATACCTTAATGATATAAATTCCATACATTTTAGCAAAAAACGATGCCAAAAAGGCTTGAATCAACCATTGACTTCTACTGAAGAAAACTAATTTAATGTTTTTCGACAAATTTCGAGGTGCGAAGGATCCGGGGTTTTTATGTGAGCTTCACATTCGCACCTCATCAAAAGAGCAGTATACTCATTTTATTTTCCCTTATACATATACCATAAATGAGCATGATAACCAATAATAAGGTGCAGATCCGGTGAATATTTGAGCAAAAAGACAAAACTTCAATCTCATCTGCTTGGACCAACGTATAGGTCACCTTCTTGTAGCTAAAGTCTAAGTTGTACGAGTATGGATAGCTCTCTTGAGGTTCACCCATTCCTTATTGAGGATCTTCGAATAGCTCCTGCATCATCTTTTCCTTGTTGTTCAGAAATTGTTTCATGATGATGAAATGATCGGTTTCCTCCAGCGTCCGGGTGTCTATTCCTTCATGTGTCAGGTGGTACAGGACGGAGTCGGGATAGGCCATCAAAATCGGGGAATGCGTAGAAATGATGAACTGCGAGCCCTGCTGTACCAGCTCGTGGATACGTGCAAGCATGGCCATCTGGCGCAGGGGCGATAACGCAGCCTCTGGCTCATCCAGAATATACAGCCCCTGACCTCCAAACCGATGCAAAAATGCGGCAAAAAAAGACTCGCCATGCGACTGCTCATGCAACGATTTTCCTCCATAGGAGTCTCGGATGGGCCGGCCCCCTCCTTCCCGATCCAGCTCGTCGATATGAGTCGCCAGATTGTAGTAGCTTTCTGCACGGAAAAAGAAACCGTCCCGCGGCTTGCGGGCCCCTCTCACCAGCCGGACATACTCATGCAGCGAGGAATGCGTGGCCTGTGTAGAGAAATTAAAATTTTTGGTGCCGCCCTCCGGATTGAATCCCCACGCGACCGCTATCGCTTCCATAAGCGTTGATTTACCCACACCGTTTTCTCCAACAATATAGGTAACAGACGGGTGAAATTTCAGCTCATTCCATTGATGCATGGCTTTTAAGTTAAATGGATACCGGCTTTCGTCAGCATCCTGCGGCCACATCAGCTCCAATCGACGTACAAAAAGATCACGATCCCACATACTCATTTCCGTTCAGCTCCATTACCAAGTAAATGACTAGGTTTTCCATCATTATATTGGAATTATTTACGGCAATCAATCCAAAATCCAGCTTTCGTAACCCTTCTGTTGTTATTCAAGCGTTTAATACAGGTATAATATATAGTAGCCTGTTCATGGGCATGATATCTCCGTGTATCATTCAGAATCTATTTCATTATTTTTCAGGCAGGTGAATCTATGAATTCAAATCACAAACCGATCCAATCCTTTAAAATCGTACAGTTCATGATGACCATCTACAGGCAGCGGCTGACACGTATTTTGCTTCCGCTGGCTGTATTGGCTTTTATTATATGGGAGGCCGGACGTGAGCTGAAAAGCTTCAATCTGGCACGTATGCTTCATGAGCTGCGGCGAATGGATGCTACCTTTCTCATCGAAATCGGCTTGTTCTCACTGATAGCCGTGGCCGCCATGAGCGCATACGATTACGTGATCAGGCATCATTTCAAGCTACAGGTCAAGCCCGCAGCGACATTCCGGTACGCCTGGATTTCGAACACCTTCAATAACGTCTTTGGCTTCGCTGGCTTTACAGGAGCGGGATTGCGCACGGTGCTGTACAAAAAAAGCGGCGTGCCGCTGGGAATCATCACCTCTGCGGTGGTGTTCCTTTCGCCTGTAGTCATTACCGGGCTTTCTTTGCTGGCCTGGGGCGGGATTGCCCATCTATATCCGGTACAGCCCGTGCTGGATGCTCATCCGTGGCTTCATTGGGCGTTATGGGGAATGGCGCTGTACCTGCCACTGTTCCTGATTATGCAGCGATCCAAACGGTACGCCACATGGTTCAACAAGGGAGCAGGCCAGCTTTCCTGGTTCACCATCTCCGCCTCCATCGGCGCTTCGCTGCTGGAATGGCTGCTGGCTGGCCTTACCTTTGCATGGATCGGCTCGCACTTGTTGCATGAGCTGCCGATGAATGCCGTGTTCGGCATTTATGTAATTGCCGCGATTGCCGGGCTGATCAGTCTCGCGCCGGGAGGAGTCGGTGCCTTCGATATTATTGCCCTGCTCGGGCTGCAAATGGCAGGCGCCAACTCGGATCGAGCATTGGCTGTGCTACTGGCCTTTCGCGTCTTTTATTACATCATTCCGTGGTTGATCGGCCTCGTGCTGGCTGCGCTGGAAATGATTCCGCGCAGCGAACGCCTGAGTCAACTGGCAGAGACAAGTTGGGAAACCTCTCTCAACGCTTGGCAAAAGGTATGGGGCTGGCCTGGTCAATTCCGCTTTCTGGCCGACCTGGGGGTATGGGCACTTGGCAAGCTGGTACTCATCTCCGGTGTAGTGCTCCTTCTGTCGGCGGCTACGCCTGGTCTGCTATATCGGCTGCGTTTTGCCGAGCATTTGCTCAGTCTGCCCGTCATGCGCCTGTCGCATGAAATCTCCGTCATCATCGGAATTATGCTCATGGTGCTGTCTCACGGAATATCCCTGCGCATTCGCAGAGCCCTGCGGCTGACGCTGGTACTGCTGCTTGCAGGGGCCATTTTCACCTTCATTAAAGGTCTGGATTTCGAGGAAGCTCTATTCCTGTTGTTCGTAGCGCTGATGCTGTGGATCTCGCGCTCTCGGTTTTATCGGGTTAGTGCGCCGCTGAATCGGCACAATATTTTAATCTGGGGCGGATTGTCTCTGCTCGTGACCGGTGCTTACTTTATGATTGGGGCAGGCTCCAATACTGCGTTTATGCGCAATCTGCACGCCAAGGTCCATCTGGACTTTTTTATGAATCGCAGCGATTACGGGGTTACAGCGGTGTTCAGTCTGATTTTGGCGTGGGTGTTCCTGACGGTGTATTTCTTCCTCCGTCCCCAGCGTGGAATCGGCAATCTACCTGACTCGCAAGAGCTGGATAAGCTAAAAGAATTTCTGGCAAAGCAGGGCGGCAATTTGGTTTCTCATATGCTCTTTCTCGGCGATAAATATCTGTATTGGACCAAGAACGAACAAGTGGTTATTCCCTATGCCCGCAGCCGGGACAAACTGATTGTGTTAGGTGACCCCCTCGGTCCGAAGGAACGTGTGAGCGAAGCGATTCAGGAATTTCAGCGCTTCGCAGACCGATATGCGTTAACGGCTGTATTTTATCAGGCATCACCAGAGTATTTGTCCATCTACCATGAGAACGGCTATCGGTTTTTCAAGCTGGGCGAGGAAGCGCTGGTGTCGCTGGTGTCCTTTACACTGACAGGTAAAAGCAATCAGGTGCTGCGCAGCGCCAAAAACCGCTTTGACCGCGAGGGGTACACGTTCGAGATGATCCAACCGCCTTTGGATGGAGCATTAATTGAGGAGCTTCGTCACATTTCGAATATCTGGCTGGATGGACGGAAGGAGAAGGGCTATTCGCTTGGCTGGTTCAAGGAGCCTTATCTTCAGTTAGCCCCGATTGCGCTATTAAAGGACACTGAAGGAAAGATCATCGCCTTCGCGACGATGGCCCCTGCCTATGACCGTGGACAGACGGTCTCCATAGACCTGATGCGTCATCTGCCCGATACACCGAATGGCACGATGGACTACTTGTTCACACGAGTGATCGAGTGGGCCAAAGACAGCGGGTATACAACATTCAATCTGGGCATGGCTCCGCTGTCCCAAGTAGGACAAAGCGAAAAAGCGTTGCGCGAGGAAAAACTGGCCCGGCTCGTTTTTCAATACGGAGGACATTTTTACGGCTTTCAAGGGCTTCGCCGCTTCAAGGATAAGTTCAAGCCGCAATGGGAGCCACGCTATCTGGCCTATCCAGCTTCTGTCTTTTTGCCTATTCTGACGCTGGAGCTGGTATATATGGTCTCCAAACGCTCGGATTAGGTAGAAGCATTTCTTGCAACGAAAGCATAACAAAAGGGTGTTCCCCCAACCACGACGGTTGCAGGAACACCCTTTTTATGTTAAAAATTCTTCTTAGAAGCTCCCTTTTACAACAACTTCAGATAATGGGAAGCGTCCTGATGGACGTGCTGGTACTTGTGCTTTACCTACAGAAATAAGTATGGTTGGCAGGTAACGTGCAGGAATGTTGAATTGCTCGATCAATTGCGCAGGAATGAAACCACCCATAGCGCAAGTGTCATAACCAAGCGATCTAGCAGCCAGCATAATGTTTTGTGCCGCAAAAGCAGAGTTCAGGACCGCTGCATCGCGAGCTACTTGTGCGTTTTGGTAAGCACCGTTGATTTGACCTACCAATGCGTCACGGATTTCCGCGGGCATTGTACCAGCGTCTACCGCTTGATCATAAATCACAGCGTTACGGTTCGCTTCCAGATCACCCAAAACGGCAATGGTCACAGAGCTTTCCACTACTTGCCCCTGATTGTAAGCGATAGGCAGCAACTTTTGCTTGTCAGCTTCGGTTTCAATCACGAGGAATTTCCAGTGTTGAAGATTCCAGGCAGAAGGAGCTTCTATCGCAGCTGTCAAAATAGCTTCCAGGTCTTCCTCTGGCAATTTAAAATCCTTAACATAACTTTTTACCGCATGTCTTTCACTAATGACAGACAGAGTTTCGTTTTTTTGGATACTCGACATTCTGGACACACTCCCAAGTTTCTCATATTATATATATCTGATCTTGAATCCTTATTAACTTCCCAAACTATTGTAATTATAAAAACGATAGTGAATGATGTCAATATGTTTAAGTATGACCCTGCACTCAAAATACAGTACAATATGGATAAGACATCCATATCAGCAGATGCCTGCTGATCGGACAAGACACGGTGAGTTCATTTTGTTCTTATTTGAATCCAAAAAGGAGCGTTACTATGATTGGATCGTTTAAAAAAACAGATATAGCTTTGTTTGCCGCCTGGGTTGTGGCTTGTGTGGCCACATTAGGCAGTCTGTATCTCAGCGAGATTTTGGGGTACGAGCCTTGCAAGCTGTGCTGGTTTCAACGCATTCTGATGTATCCCCTAATCCTTTTGCTCGGAATCGCTTATTTTCGGGGAGATACGGGAATACGTCGTTATGTCATGCCGCTGGCTATTATTGGAGGCGCCATTTCGGCCTATCACTTTACGATTCAGCGTATCCATGCAGCCGCCAAAGCGGCTACGCAGGCTTCAACCTCCTGTGGCAGAGTATCCTGTGAACAGGATTATCTGAACTGGTTTGATTTTATTACCATTCCTTTTCTCGCACTCATCGCTTTTATCCTTATTATTGCAGCCATGGGGTATATCATGCGTCAGGAGAAAAAATCGGCGCAAGGAGAGGTACAAGCAGAGAATCTTGCATAAGTATGATAGAGGCCCAAGGACGTGGGGTCAGTCACCACAATCGAGCGTATAATCCGCTTGCCGGAGGAAAGACTGTAACTAAATATATCCATTACATATGTGGTATAATGAACAAGATTTGCAGTCTGGCCAATAACGCTTACATTTCTTATAGAGGGGGCCCAGTCCATGATTCATATCAGCACCCCAATTCTGCAATATGGCGCAACCTTCGGCATGATCTTGATCGCTGTTTCGGCTATTTTCATCCGTATGAAGACAGGTCATCGCCCGGTTAATGCCAAAAAGATTATCATCCCTCCGCTCGGTATGAGCACTGGCTTTATGATGTTTATCGTGCCAGAGGTACGAGTTCCCTGGCTTTGGGCAATGGGTGCTTTTCTGGTCGGCTGGTTTATTTTCTCGTATCCGCTGATCCGCAGCACCAAGTTTGAGATGCAAGAAGGACAAGTTTTTGTACAACGCTCACGCACCTTCTTTTTTATCCTGATCAGTCTGCTGATCGTTCGCCTGCTGCTGCATGAGTTTATCCAGCGCTACATTACCATTCCACAGACGGCGGGGCTATTTTTCATCCTCGCCTTCGGGACATTGCTGCACTGGCGACTTCGTATGTATTTTCAATATCGTCAGCTTAATCCGAATGAGGCAGAAGTCCGAATCTGACAAACAGATACTCGCGTGCTGCAAGCATGTTGTTGCATACACCCGAGCATTTTGCAACAATCCCAAGAGCGATTTCAAATCAGCAATGTATAGATCGAAACGGTTTAGTTCGTCTATCTATTGTACTTTCGAGCGTTGGGAATCGAATGTTACAAAATGCTGAACCCAAAAGACACGATCTTCCAACAGGAGTCGTGTCTTTTGGGCTTGTTATAGAGCTGCATCACACCTGCCCGGAAAAAGCTTCCCGATTGCGCCCTTCCGTCTTCGCAGTATACAGCATCCGATCCGCCTGCTCGATCAGCTCTTCGCACTGACTCTGACGCTCGGAGAGTTACATATCAGCATCACTTACTTTGACTAGCACCTTGCCCAAATGATCTCCCTTAAACAAGGCGAGAAAAGGCGAATATACATAACAGCGAGGTGCCTATGCTAAAAGAGACTGCCCTTTGGACAGCCCCTTTTCTGTAATACGCCTACCTGGTTTATTGCTGTGTCAAAATGATCGGGCCGTCCGCTGTAATCGCCAGCGTATGCTCGTATTGCGCCGACAAACCGCCGTCCATTGTACGCGCCGTCCAACCATCCGCATCCACTTTGCTGCGGTAGGTGCCCGTATTCAGCATCGGCTCAATTGTAATGACCATGCCTTCCTTCAAGCGCGGTCCGCGATGCGGTGGTCCATAATGCGGCACCTGCGGTTGTTCATGCATATCTTCTCCGATGCCGTGACCGATGAATTCGCGTACAACCGAGAAGCCTTCCGCTTCCGCATAGGTTTGGATCGCATGGGAAATATCGCCGATCCGGTTACCGATTACAGCCTGCTCAATCCCTCTGTACAGGGATTCCTTGGTAACGTCCAGCAGCTTTTGTGCCTGCTCGGAAACATTACCCACTGCATACGACCAGGCGGAATCCGCCAGCCAGCCGTTCAGGTTTACGACCATGTCAATCGTCACGATGTCCCCGTCCTTCAACGGTGTCTTGTTCGGGAAACCGTGGCAAATGACATCGTTAGGCGATCCACAAGTCGCAAACTGGTAGCCGTTGTAGCCCTTTTGTTCCGGCGTTGCGCCATGCTTTTTCATAAACGATTCTGCAAAGGCGTCAATTTCCAGCGTTGTAATTCCCGGTTTGATCATTTTGGCAATTTCCCGGTGGCAAGCAGCTAAAATTTCGCCAGCTTTCTTCATATTTTCAATTTGTTCTTTGGTTTTAATAATAATCATTAAACGGTCTCCTTCTTTTCCGTGTTCGTTCCACTTTCACTGCTGCTTTTTTCTGCTTCTTTTCTGCCTCTATTGTAACGCTAAAAGCATTGAAATGGAACCGATGTCCATTGACACCGTTTACAAGTATCTTTTACGGGGTATATAATACTTCATAACTTGTATACAAGTATGCCCGAAAGAGGCAACCGAAATTTCCAGATAGGAGTATGCACATGAAATATCCGTCAGTCTGGCTACAGGGTGCATCGCTTGGTGAAAGGATTGCTTGTGAGCTTCGACTTCAGATTATCCGTGGTATGCAGGCACCCGGCACGGTATTATCTGAAAATCAGATTGCTGCCGATTTTGGCACCAGCCGTTCTCCTGTTCGTGAAGCGTTAAAAGTGCTCTCCAGTGAAGGATTGCTTCGCTTGGAACGCATGGGAGCGATTGTCATAGGCATGACGCCCGCTGATATGGAGGAGCTTTTCGATGTGCGAATGCTGATTGAGCATTTTGTTGTACAAAGATTTGTACATAGAGACAATGCAGGGTTGGTGACCGCTTTAAACCGGATGATTGATAAAATGGAAGTCGCTCTCAAGCACAGAGACGTCGTTGAATTTTCTCTTCAGGACTTCAATTTTCATGAGACTCTGGTGCTGGAAGCAGGCCATACTCGTATTCTCCACACCTGGAACGGAATGAGGCAGTTGATCCTGACGGTCATGCTGGCTGCCACAGAACAACGCTTTACGTCCAAGATTGAAGAATCCCAAGTCACGATTCACAAACATCGTACCTTTGCAAACGCTTTAAACCAAGGGAGCGCTCAGGAGCTGTCCGAATTTATCGAGGATCATTACCGGGACACCCGCAACGCGGTAAACGACAGCGTTCTGTCCCCTTACCGCAAGAGTCTGTCCTAATCTGCAAAAGGTATAAAAAGAGCCGCTGCACCACGCTTTATGTGTTCTAAGCTGGCGCAGTTCCTTTTAGACTAAAGTTGTCGACAAGTATACATGTACTACACATTAACGCATAAGGAGGCACTACTTCATGAACACCCTATTCGGCTTGAGCCATAACGCTTCACTACTTACGTGGGCGCTAATTACCATCATTCTTTTGATTTTGCTGATTGCCAAGTTTAAATGGAATCCCTTTGTTTCACTACTGCTTTCCTCCGTATTTCTCGGGCTGGTTAACGGGATGCCGGGACATGAAGTTACTGCCTCCATCACCAAGGGCCTTGGCAGCACGCTTGGGTCCATCGCCATCGTCATCGGGCTGGGCACCATGCTCGGTAAAATGATGGCTGAATCCGGCGGTGCCGAGCGTATTGCCACCACACTTATGGACAGGTTTGGTGAAAAACGCGTCCATTGGGCGATGATGATTGTAGGCTTTATCGTGGGTATTCCGGTATTTTTCGAAGTTGGTATTATTTTATTAATTCCGATTCTGTTCACAGTCGCCCGTAAAATGAATATGTCACTGCTGAAAATCGGTATTCCCATGCTGGCGGGGCTATCGACGGTACATGGACTTTTGCCGCCCCATCCGGCTCCGATGATCGCGATTGAAGCCTTTAACGCCAATATCGGACGCACGATAGGGTATGCGCTCATCGTCGGTATTCCTTCCGCTATTATTGCAGGTCCGGTCTTCGGTGCCTGGATTGGCAAAAAAATTATGGTCAGACCCTCCGAGAAGCTGGACGAGCAGTTCACCAATACAACAGGACGGCCGCTGCCACCTTTTGGGATCACATTGTTTACGATTTTGCTGCCTGTTATCCTGATGCTCAGCGGATCGGTCGCTGAAATTGTGGACCCGTCCAATATGCATCCACTTACGGTATTTTTCAAATTCATCGGTGATGAGGTTATGGCGTTACTGATTGCGGCTGTATTTTCGTTTTTCTCACTTGGTTACGCACGCGGTTTGAAGAAAGAGGATTTATCCCGTTTTACCAGTGAATGTCTGGCCCCCACAGCCTCTATTATTTTAATCATCGGCAGTGGGGGCGCGTTTAAAACCGTATTGATCGACAGCGGCGTAGGTCAGGCCATTGCAGCGGTGGCTACGGGGGCGCATATGAATGTAATCGTGTTTGCTTTTCTGGTCGCTGCGCTCATTCGTGTAGCCACCGGGTCCGCTACGGTCGCGATGACGACAGGCTCCGGTATTGTCGCACCTGTGCTGGCACTTACACCCGGCGTGAATGTCGAGCTGGTTGTCCTTGCTACAGGGGCGGGATCGCTGATCCTTTCGCATGTGAATGACGCCGGTTTTTGGATGATCAAAGAATTTTTCAACATGACGGTTCCCCAGACTCTCAAATCATGGACCGCTATGGAAACCATCCTCTCCCTAGTCGCCTTCGGTTTGATTATGCTGCTGAGTGTGTTAATTTAACGATAATGAGCTAATAACGGTAAGTGAAGGGGAGATTGAATATGGCAGAAACCCGATATATGATCGGCGTCGATATCGGTACGACCAGTACGAAAGCAGTGCTTTTCGAAGAAAACGGCAACATTGCTGCTCAGCATCATGTGGGCTATCCGCTCCATACACCTGAGCCGGATGCGGCCGAACAGGACCCGGAGGATATTTTCAAAGCCGTCGTGACAACGGTGCAGGAGGTCATGAAACAAAGCGGAGTAGCAGCCGAGCATGTGCTGTTTGTCTCCTTCAGTTCGGCCATGCACAGCGTTCTGGCGGTGGATAAGAACGGCAAGCCGCTGACCGCCTCCATCACGTGGGCAGATAACCGCAGCGCCAAGTGGGCTGAAGCGCTCAAGCATGAATACAACGGACATGACATTTACTTGCGCACCGGGACCCCCGTTCATCCCATGTCGCCGCTGACGAAGCTGATGTGGATTACACGGGATTTGCCGGATATTGCTGCACAAACGTACAAATATATTTCTATCAAGGAATACGTATTTGTCCGATTGTTCCAGCAATATGTCGTGGATCATTCGATTGCATCCGCTACCGGCCTCATGAATTTGGAGCAACTGGATTGGGACGAGGAAGCACTGCGTATTGCCGGTGTGACGAAGGAACAGTTGTCTGAGCTGGTTCCCACGACTCATGTCCTGAAGGGACTGGATGCGACCTATGCGCATGACATGGGCTTGCTGGAGACGACTCCTTTTGTCATCGGAGCCAGTGACGGTGTCTTGTCCAACCTTGGTGTGAATGCCATCAAACCGGGGGTTGTCGCTGTCACGATCGGTACCAGCGGAGCCATCCGTACCGTGGTCGATAAGCCGTTGACCGATGACAAGGGACGTTTTTTCTGCTACGCATTGACCGAAAAGCTGTGGGTGATCGGCGGCCCGGTGAACAATGGCGGCATTGTGTTCCGCTGGATTCGCGATGAATTTGCAGCCTCCGAGGTGGAAACCGCCAAACGACTGGGGCTTGATCCGTACCATGTGCTGACCCAAATTGCGGAACAGGTACGCCCCGGCTCGGACGGCCTGCTCTTTCTCCCGTATCTGTCCGGTGAACGTGCGCCCCTGTGGGACCCGAATGCCCGCGGCTCCTTCTTCGGCTTGTCCCTGCGTCACAAAAAAGAGCATATGATCCGCGCCGCTCTGGAGGGTGTGCTGTTCAACCTGTACACGGTTATGCTGGCCATGGAAGAGGTCATCGACAGACCTTCGGTCATTCACGCCACTGGCGGATTCGCACGCTCGGAGCTGTGGCGACAGCTCATGGCGGATATTTTCGATCAGGAGGTCATTATCCCGGAAAGTCTGGAAAGCTCCTGCCTTGGCGCAGCTATTTTGGGCTTGTACGCACTGGGACGGATTGATTCGCTGGACGCTGTATCCGGTATGATCGGCACCACTCACCAGCATAAGCCCGTGGCAGAGCATGTGGATATTTACCGTGATTTACTGCCGATCTATATCCGTATTTCGCGTAAATTTGAAGATGAGTTCAAGGATATTGCCGAGTTTCAGGCCAAATCCTTAAAACCTTTAAAATAGTGGAACCCGTCCCAACACCGCTGCGTATTACCGTTTCATAAGAACCTGTCTATGTCAGAAAACGATCTAAAAATCAGTTGGACAGGATAAGAAGGAGGATTAGACGATGCTCAAAAAATTACTGCACCGCCTGCTACATTCCACCTCTCATTCTCATAAGCGGAAATACAGCAGCTCGGACCGTTATTACGAACGTAAACGCCGCTCTTCATCCGATTTAGGATACAAGAACAGCCATAACGGGCACCAATATTATAAGGACAAACGCCGTCATTACTCCAGTTCGTAAGTAAAGAGCTGCGACGAATGAAACCAGGCATAGGAAGGAAGCCAGTGGCTCCTTCAAACCTTATAAAGCGAAGACCCTTCTCATCAAGGGCCTTCGCTTTATTGTTGTGCGCCCGGCGTTATGCAGGGCAACATCTGTGCATTTTACAAGAAATCGTCTATTAACAAAATTACAGAAACAGAGTTTTGGATATGATTACCAGCAAAATAAACAGAACCAGAATCGCTCCTACAGAGGTCCAGGCTCCGCCGTACCCCATACCGCCCATCCCACACATATGACTCATTTACAACACTCCTTTCGCTCATTTACAGGATCATTGTATGTAGATACGGTCAGATGCGTAAGGGGGGCATTACCCCATTTTTACGGCGAATGCCCGTTATTTTTATGGATGATCTTTATGGACTAGCCTTCCTGCTGCACCAACGCCTTCTCCAGCTCCAGCATAAACTGGCGACTATGTTCATACCTTGGGCCAATCTGAAAAAGACGTTCCAGCAGATGGCGTACAGGTGGACTCAGCTTCAATTCTTCCTGCCAGCTTCCCGGCGGTTGATCCGGTTGAGGCTCGTAACTGCTATACAGCATAAAAAGCATCAAATGCCCGACATCGTACAAATCGCTGTAGATGGCGACATCCTGTCGTTCGGGTGCACGCTTTTCCAGCATAGATTGGGTAAATACATCCTCCTGCTGCTCGCCCATCGCCAGTGCAAGGCCAAAGTCGATCAGGTACGGTTTCCCTTCGCGGTGGATCACATTGGGAATGCGGATATCCCGATGGATGTAGCCCTGTTCATGCACATGCAGAACCCGCTCCATTAGCTCCAGGGTGTAGACGATACATTCCTGTTCGGTAAAAGAACGCCCCTGTTCAAATATAAGCTCCTCCAGCGTCATACCGGAGATATATTCCATGACCAAGTACAGTTCATTCCGATGCTCCGCACTTTCGAGCAGCCTCGGGATATAGGGATGTTCCATTTGTCGCATAATGTCGGCCTCACGCTGCAACAGTTGAACACCTTTCGCCCGCTTGCTCGGTCTGGGTAGCTTGACCGCTACCTCCTGCCCATTATGCTTGTCCAGACAGAGGTAGGTCAGACCATAGCTTCCCATACCCAGCAGCGACAGAATATGATAACGTCCACCCAGCAGATCGCCAGGCTGTTTCGGGTAATCTATCCAAGATTCGTAAGCATTCCGTAACCAAGTAAACATTCTAATAACCCTTTCCTATTCATCCTGCGGCATGTTATATATGTGGCTTGCTCTAGTCTTCTTGTATGCGCCAGGTGCCCTAAATCCATTCACTCCGGTCTGTTCCGCTATTATACCATCCACAATAAGACCACCAGAACCGGGAAGGTCTGATGGTCTTATTGTGGATGATCTATGCCTCTCTACGTCTGCGTGGTGCCAAACCGAGCCAGGACAGCAGCGAACCGCGGGACTTACGCTGTCTGCCCTGATAGGTGCGCAAATTGGTAATTAACTGTCGATCCCGTTCCTCTTCCACCCGTTCTTTCATCCAGCGCTTTTGGTCCTCCAACTGATTGGAAAGGTTGATGTTCTTTTCCACCAAACGGCTATGCTCAGTTTCCAGCTCTTCCAAACGACTTCGCATCTCCAGTAGAGCACTCTGCACCATAATCTGCATCTCCGTCAGTGCTTGGGACTCTATAGGCTCCTGCGTTTGTATCTGCACTGGTGTTTGTTCCAGTTCTTCTTTTTCCCTCTCCCTTGTTTGCTCCAGTCTGTGCTCAATCGTTAGCGCCAAGGTATGCATCTGTTGTTCCTGCACGCTCACTTCATCCTCTAATCCTGCCGATTCAAGAGTAGCAGCGGCTTGCGCCTGCATTACAGACTCATCCCTGCCCTCTGCGGCAGCCAATATTTCCTCCCAGGTTGCAGCCAGCGACTCACCATCCGATACGGGTGGCAAGCGGACACCTGCATCCTCGATCTGGAAGGGTGCGGTTACCCTCTCAAGCACCACTTGAACCGCCTGCTCCATCGTCAAATGTTCCTCACGCAACGCCCCTCGCATCAGCTTCAAGCACTCTACATCCTCTGGACTGAACATTCTCGATTGATTGGCGGAACGCGGGAACACATAGCCCTGCTCCTCCAGCGCTGCCGCATATTTACGAAGGGTACTGGCCCCGATTCCCAACTGCTTTGCCGCTTCCGTCGTCGATCTGCTTTCTTCCATTGATCATTACCTCCCCGGATGGTATGGAAAGAAATAAGCTTGTATATGTACAATTCGCGGAATCAAATGGAAACCCTTTGGCAAAAATGTTCTAATATTGCGGACTGCTAGGAACCTTTGTCATAAGCGAACATTTTATAAAAATGCAAGAAGCGACTTCAAATCAACCATATACAGTCGGATAAACCAGCTGAACATAAAATATGACAAAGTACGTGGTACCTCGCCTAGTCCCCATTCAATAGGGCGTCTTTCTAGAACCGTCACATAAATGTCACACTTCACATGATCCTATGGCATAATTCCTATCATCAATGCGTCGCAAAGTACAAACAATGCGGATACCACCTCAAAAGAAGCTACTCACTCCCTGCAATCCACACCTGCAAAAACACTGCGTATTCCACGTATTCTCTATATTTCAGCATATATATGTGCCTCTGGTCATAGTTGTTTTTATATTTTTCGGAATGAAGGCAAAACAATGGATATTTCCAAAAGCCCAGCAATATGTTATGTTATGTAACGTAAAATGGGTTTCAGACATAATTTATAGCACATTAACGTTCGCTGGAACGAGGAGGAAACATAAATGAAGGGGAAGGCAAGGAAAGTAGCTATTGTCGGCGCGGGTATGGTCGGTTCGAGCTGTGCCTACTCAATGGTCAATCAGTCCATTTGTGACGAAATTATGATGATTGACCGCACGTATGACCGGGCTTTGGCCCATGCACTGGATCTGTCCCATTGTATGGATTTTACGTCCACACGTACCAAGGTACATGCAGGAACATATGCAGATTGCACGGATATGGACGTTGTCATTATTACGGCTGGAGCTAACCCCAAACCAGGTCAAGATCGTCTGTCCGTACTGGATGATGCGGTGATCATTACGCGCGAAATTGTAACGGCGATTATGGAGAGCGGCTTTGACGGCATTTTCGTCATTGCCGCTAATCCTGTCGATATTGTGACCTATCTTGTACAAAGCATATCCGGTCTGCCACGCAACAAGGTGATCGGCACGGGCACCTCCATTGACTCGTCCCGGCTTAAAACGCTGCTTTCCGAGGTGTTTTCCATAGATCCGCGCAGCGTACAGGGGTATGCTCTTGGCGAGCACGGCGATTCCCAATTCGTTGCATGGTCACACGTTACCATTGGCGGCAAGCCAATCCTGCACATCCTGCGTCAGCATCAGGAGCGGTTCAGCCACGTCGATCTGGATGACATCGCCCGCAAAACGAAGGATGCAGGCTGGGAGATTTTCACTCGCAAAGGTGCTACTTATTTCGGTATTGCCAATGCGCTGGCGTATATTACCCGGTCCATTTTAAATGATGACGGTAAAATTATAGCGGTTTCTGCCGTATTGGATGGCGAGTACGGGCACACGAATGTCTGCACAGGTGTTCCGGCGATCATCGGCAGCAAAGGAATTCAGGAGGTCATCGAGCTGGAGCTAAGCCCGGAAGAACAAGCCAAGTTCGACGCCTCCTGCCGCTTCATCAGCGATAATATCCGTGCCATGTCGGGCTTAGTATAAAATGTGTCATACGCCGGATTGAGATGTATTATCATATTTTATCAATCCGGCGCGATTTGTACTTCAAAAAAAATCCACTTATCCAATACACTATCTTCATTCTAAAAGCTGTAGAGAGACCATGATATTGAATCTGTGGTTCATAGCCTCAATACGTATATTTCCATCGTATTTCTCCGTAACCCTTCGAATGTTAGCTAATCCGTTTCCGTGAAAATCAGGCTCTTGTTTCTTCGTGCGAAAACCACATGTGAAATTCTTCATCGTGTTAATAACATTCATAAATTTTTCTCAATGAATGTGGGTAACAATCCACAATATTCGCCAAAGGTATATTCTAATGAGTTGGTATACTCAAAGACCGATAATTCGACACTTCATCACATAATGTTGCCAGGATATTTCCAATCTGTGGTAGAAAAAGATAATAAGGCTTATGTACTATACATAGACGGGAATGGAGAAAACGTTGGTATTTATGTAATTGATCTAAACACAAATAGTTTGCTTCATAATTATTCTGTTCCAAATCATAAGTCTCAGGAGCAAGCATATTATCCAGTGGGGCAAAATAACGGATCGTCCCTTCAATGGTTTCATAATCGTTTAATCGTCATGCTGGATGGAAATCGTCCGGGTATTCAGGATCGGCCTGTCATATAATAATAAAATTATGGTATGGGATGATTCCTTACAAAACGTTAAAAAAATTCTATTAAAACAGAGTAAAGATTTTATTCAAAAAAAAGAGACTGAAAGAGGATATATATCAGGTACACATATTTCTGGAAATTAAATTGATATATTATATGACTTTGTTAAGAAAAAACCTTTGGACCGAGTCAGAGAAATACGACGCTACAGTTTAGAGACAGGTTCCGAGGAGGCTGTCATTCCCTTGAGCTATCATTCCGATAAAGAAATGGTTCGTTTTTTGGGCACAAATTAGCTACGAAGTTGCCACACTCCTTCAAGGCGAGGTGTATTTATGATTTATTTAGTTTTTCACCAACTGAACCCCCTTGTCCCCACTCTGCTCATCTGCCCTCTAATCGCCATTATAATTGGAATTATGTGCGCAATTCTCCATTCGAGGGTTCTACTGGCTGTAGGTGTAGCTCTTTTACTTCCCCTCCTGTTTATCACAACAAATATTGCTACCTTTAAATCTAACCTGGACGCATGGGCGATGTACGGTATTATTTATGCCCTGACGACCTATGCCGCATTTAGAATAACTTCCCGAGCTAGAAGTTGACTGATCTTTATGTACCCATGCTGAAATGTGACCCGGAAGAATGATAACTTTAAAACAAATGACCCATAAGAGGGTCATTTGTTTTAATAGAGCCCTTGAAAAAACAGATAGAGCTGAACCCTCATATTCCGTCCTATATTTCTTTACGACGGAATACCGTCAGGCCCGCAATCCCAAACACAGCAAAGCTGCCCAGGACAACCGTAATCAGCGTATCGGCTGGTACGATGAATGCCCCGAAGCTGTCTCTTCCGGCAGGCATCATCGCCAGCACAGGCTGTACCCACGGATAGTACGGACCGTAAGTCTGTGAGTTGGCGACCAGAATATTGGGCACTGTGAAAACAAAGTTCAAAGCGAGCGGCGCGGCAAAGCTGGACCACAGGAAAGACACCATCAGCTGTAACGCAGCCAGCGGCAGACAGGCTACCCAGCCTGCGAGCAGACTTTGGGCAATGATTGCCCAAGGGATCGGCCCGTTCATGTCCTGCACAGCTCCGACACCCAGCAGCGCTCCCCCGAACAATAGCTGAGTCAGCCCTACCAAAGCCATAATCATCGTCAGCTTGGCTACGTAGAGACTGGTGCGGGATAATGGCAGCGACAGCAGTTGCTTCCAGCCGCCGCCCCCATGCTCGAATCGGCAGACCATGGATGCAAATACGGCGGTCAGCATCGGCATGAACAGCAGCGCATGCACTGTGAGCATGCTAGATAACAATGCCAGCCAATTCCCTCCGGGGGTCGACAGTAGTCCGATCAGAACGGCAATCGCCGGGCTGACGAGCGCAAGCAACCAGACGGGCGACTTGGCTATTTTCAAACGTTCGACAGAAAGCAGTCGTACATATCCTCCGAGCATTACGCCACATCCTTTCTGCTAAAATGAGCCGCCGTCAGCAGACTGAGAAGCGCACCCATTCCGCAGCCAATGGACGCAAACATCCACGCTTGAGGTGCAGCCCATGCGAATCGGGGCCAAGCCAGCGGAAAATACCCAGATAGCTGGGAAGCAAACAAGCTGCCGATGCCTAGCGTAATGCCCAGTGTTACAGGCAGTGCCTGATTATGAAACGTGACTGTTAGCCACAACAGTAGTACGAGAATGGGCAGTGTACCTCCCAAGGGCCAGAACCCGAGCCGCAGCAATTCTCCTATCGGAGCAGGCTCTCCCCCGAAGCCAAGTATCATGCCCAGTCCCCACGTTCCAACGGTAAGTAGCAGGCAGGATACACACAGCATCCCGATAGCCAGCGTCAGCTTGGCCATATAGACGCTGAATCTGGAGATCGGCAAGGCCAGCAGTTGCTTCCATGAGTTGGACGAATGCTCCACATTCGCCAGCATGGAAGCGACCATCGCGGCCCCTAACACCAGCGCAATGGGAACAAAAACAGCGATGTTATCCATCAAGGCTTCCCACAGATGACCCTTGCTGCGCGGAATCAGATAATCATAACGAAGCCCGAAATTCAGCGCCTGCATCGCCAC
Organism: Paenibacillus sp. RC21; assembly: GCF_044907935.1. Classification (NCBI taxonomy): domain Bacteria; kingdom Bacillati; phylum Bacillota; class Bacilli; order Caryophanales; family Paenibacillaceae; genus Paenibacillus; species Paenibacillus sp. RC21. The sequence continues at coordinate 98,691 of NZ_JBIYCS010000006.1, read as the reverse complement.
CAGCCCAAGGGGGCCAAGGAACACCAGAAACCAGATCCCCTTCCTGCGCGCTTTGAGCAGATCCGCAGTCAGCGCTCGCAGCATCATAGGGAAGTCCCTCCTTTGCCGACGACCTGCATGAACATATCTTCCAGGGATTTGCGGCGTTCCTCTACTCGGTATATAGCATGCGTATTTTCGACCAGCCTTCTGACCAGCAGCGCTACAGCCGCATCATTCATGTTTTCAAAATCCAGAGCAGCCCCGTCCCTCACCGAATGATAACCCTGCTCACGTGCAATGAGCTGGGCTGTTTCCGGGTCCGACGTCACAATACGAATCCCCCCTGCGGATTCCTGACGGAGATTGTGAATCGTATTCTGGAAAACCAGTTCTCCTTCGCGGATAATTCCCACCGTATTCGCCATATGCTCCACTTCGCTTAGCAGATGGCTGGATACCAGCACGGTGATTCCTCGTTCCTTGGGCATCGCCTGAATCAATGCACGCATTTCCTGAATGCCCTCCGGGTCCAAACCATTAGTAGGCTCGTCCAAAATAAGCAATTCCGGATTGCCTAGCAGCGCGGCGGCGATACCAAGCCGTTGCTTCATACCCAGCGAGTAGCCCTTGACCGGGCGTTTGGCATGCTTGGTCAGTCGAACGACTTCCAACACGTCCGCAATGTTCTCCTTGGGCACATTTAAAATGCGACGAATGGCCTCCAGATTTTCCACTGCGTTCAAATGACCGTAATACGAAGGGTATTCGACCAGCGAGCCGACTTTACGCAAAATATCCAACTTATGTTTGCGGATATCCTTACCGAATATGCGGATCGTTCCTCTAGTCGAGCGAATGAGTCCGAGCAGCATACGGATGGTTGTCGTTTTCCCCGCTCCATTCGGGCCGAGAAAGCCGTAAATATCTTCCCGCCCTATTTTCAGATCCAGCTGGTTGACCGCAGGGCGTCCTTTGTATATTTTGCTGAGACCGTTCGTTTCAATAATGTATTCGTTCAAGTTCCTCACCTCGACACCTATCGTAACGTGCCAAGTTTAAGACCAAGGGAACTCTTAGTTTAAGTTTTGTTTAAAAAACGGATTTGTGTCCCGGCGGATGAACTGACAATGTCCCTCTCCAGATTCATTTCACGGGCCAGCAATTCAGTAATCGCCAAGCCAATCCCGGCTCCTTGTCCACTGGATCGCTGCCCCATTCCCGGTCCTTTATCCGTAATGACTAATGCCTCTTTCCCGTTATGTTCCTCTATATGGATACCGATATATCGGCCTGAGGCGGCGTGGCGAACTACATTTTGAAAGAGGTTGTCCAGCAAACGACGGAAGCCCTGCTCATCCACCTTCCACACGATACTATGCTCAGGCAAATCGATATCCATCTCAAAGCCTTCCTTTTCCCAAACCGGATACCAGCTGGCCGCACACTCCCGCACCAGCCGCAGGATATCACGCGATTCGTTATTCAACGTGTATTTGCCGCTGGAGAGAAGATTATAGGCGAGCAGGTTGTCGATCAGACTTCCGAGGTCTTTTAGCTTGTTTTCCATCAATGAAATAGACTGTTTTCCCCTGCCACTCAGGTTTTCGTCTTCCAATGTGTACAGGTGGCTACGCACGACCGTAAGCGGCGTCCGAATATCGTGTGACAGATCAGCGACCAGCCTTTTTCGCAGTTCTTCCTCTTGGCGCTCACGTCCCCGGCTCTCGGCCAGTTGCTCGACCATCTGATTGAACGCTTCCTCCAGCTTGCCGATTTCATCCGGCCGTCCAGTGCTGACAAGAATGGGCAACCCATCCTCTCCCCGTTGTGACATAGCTACCTGAAGCCGCACCAGTCTGCGCCGAATGCCTCCAAAAAACAGGAGAGATACGAATATAAAAGCTGCAAGTATCAGTAAAATAAAAAAGAGGTAGTACAGCATCATGCTATTGTCCGTACGCTGCTGATCAAAGAACGAGCGAGGAATTTTTAATACCATATAGCCCTGATTGGCGTTCTTCTGACCACCGCCAATAAATGAAACTACAGTAAATAAGTCTGAATTCATGGCTTGCTTCATAAATACAACAGCCTGCGTCGCATCCCATTGCTTTGGAACGTCAAGTTGTGCGGGGAGCTCCAGCCTTGTTTTCCCCGCTGCATCCACCCAAAATATCTGTGAATCGGGAAAAGTATCTCCCTGTATTTTGCGTAAATGGATTGAAATTTGCTCCGGTGTGGCTTCTTTTAAGGCTACGGCTTCACGATGCCAGCTATCTTCGGTCCGGGAACTGGAGGGATAATGTGGATTTGCAGGCTTCATATCCGTAACCCAACCAGACAAGACACTACTTACAATTATCATAGTAGGCAACATGATCGGCAACAGCATCATGGCAACCACAATAATGATCAGATAACGGAACAACAGCGAATTTCGGAAACGTGTTCCCTTTCGCAGTCCGTTCATTATGCCTTCACCCGATAGCCTACACCACGGATCGTCTCAATGATGCGGGGAGTAGCGGGATCAACCTCCAGCTTTTCACGCAGATGCCGGATGTGGACCATTAGGGTTTTGTCCCCGTCGATATATGGATCGCCCCACACGGCTTCATACATTTGCTCCTTCGTCATAATCTGGCCCAAATGGCGCAGCAAATAAGCAAAAATATGATATTGCTTGCCTGTCAGCGTAATTTCTTCCCCGGTATCACGGTTCATAATACGGTTATCGGGAGGGTACACTGTCAGATGTCCCAACTGCAAGGATTCCTCGGGCACCGTACCTGAACGACGCAGCAAAACCTCCATACGTGCAATCAGCTCGTCCGGATGAAAGGGCTTCGTCACATAATCGTCGGCAAAATCCAGCCCTTGCAGCTTATCGTCAATGGAGGTTCGGGCTGACAGCATAAGAATCGGAAGCTCCGGCCGCTCCTTCTTGAGCCGTTTTCCAATCGTAAATCCATCCAGACCAGGTAGCATCACATCCAGAATCACAAGCTGGCATGTATGGGATGCTTCCACAGCTCCATCCCCGCTGCGCAGCCACACCACAGCGTAATTCCGCTCTTCCAAATACTGATGCATCCAAGCGCCGATATCCTGATCGTCCTCGATATATAACACATTTGTTTTCATTGACACACACCTACTTATCGTTTTTCTTTTATGTAATGGGCATTATAGCATTTATGATACATAACCCGCGTAAAAAGGTTAATAACTACCTTATACGACATATGCTATATGATTTCAAATTCTACGGCTCGCAAAAAGGAGGAATGCCATATGCTGCTGGAAGCGATATACCACCATCCGAAGCGCAATTGGGCTTTTGGTTATGATGATGCAACCCTATTTTTACGGCTTCGTGTGAAGAAAAATGACCTGACCGCTGTGCACGCTCTCACCGGGGACAAATACGACTGGGATCGTACCCGACAGCTCATTCCGATGTCCAAATTCGCCACCGACGGCAGATTTGATTACTACCAATGTACCGTAAAGCCCACTCACCGCCGACTGAAATATGGATTTTTTCTGGAAGACGAAGAAGAACAATTATGGATGAACGAGAACGACTTTACCACCCAAGAACCTCAAAATGCAGACGGCCTGTTCCAATACCCGTTTTTGAATCCAATTGATATTCTCAAACCACCTGCATGGGTGAAGGATGCGGTTTTTTATCAGATTTTCCCGGAACGCTTTGCGAACGGTGACCCCTCTATAAGCCCGGAAGGTGCCGAGACATGGGGGGACACGCCGCGGACCGACAATTTTTTTGGTGGCGATCTACAGGGGATCCTAGATCATCTGGACCACCTGAACGAGCTGGGGATTAGCGCCCTGTATATAACGCCTGTCTTCAAGGCGACGACCAACCATAAATACGATACCGAGGATTATATGGAGGTGGACCCGCATTTTGGGGACAAGGAGACGTTAAAAAAACTGGTAGACACCTGCCACGACCGGGGAATCCGGGTACTGTTCGATGCAGTGTTCAATCATTCGGGACGTACCTTTAAGCCGTTCGTGGACGTACTGGAAAAAGGCGAAGCCTCCCCTTACAAGGACTGGTTCCACGTACATAGCTTCCCGCTGGAAGTGGTGGATGATACACCGACCTACGATACCTTCGGGCTGGAGCCGATGATGCCCAAGCTGAACACTGAGCATCCTGAGGTGAAGAAGTACCTGCTGAAGGTGGCAAAATATTGGATCGATGAGATTGGCATCGACGGGTGGCGGCTGGATGTGGCAGACGAGGTGGATCACGCCTTTTGGCGAGAGTTCCGCACTACGGTCAAGCAGGCCAACCCGGATGCGTACATTCTGGGTGAAATGTGGAATGAATCGTCTGAATGGCTACAGGGTGACCAGTTCGATGCGACGATGAATTATCCGTTCACTTATGCGGTGAATGATTTTTTCGTCAAAAAAGAGTCCGATGCCCAAAGCTTCGCCTTTGCCATCGGACGGCAGCTGGCCCGCTATCCGCAGCAGGCCTCTGAAGTGGCCTTCAATCTGCTGGATAGCCACGACACGCCACGCCTCCTGACGCTGTGTGGCGATGACAAGCGGCTGATGCGGCTGGCCGCTCTGTTCCAATTCACGTACATGGGCGCGCCCTGCATCTATTACGGTGATGAAATCGGTCTGGATGGAGATGCCGATCCAGGCTGCCGCAAGTGCATGGAGTGGGACCCTGACAAGCAGGACCGCGAGCTGTTCGACTTTTACCGCGAGCTGATTGCGCTGCGTAAGGAGCACCCGGCACTGCGTGCTGTGGGAAGCCTCACTTTCCTGGAGGCAGAGCCGGAAGGCGCATCCCTCGCCTATGAGCGCCGCAGCGAGGAAGAGATGCTGCTCGTGCTGTTTAACCGTTCCGGTAAGAGCCATGTGTTTGAGCTGGACATTCCCGAGCAGGAATGGGAATTGGCTTTTGGCGAAAGCCAGTGGTCCGCAGGAGCGAAGGGCTTACGCGCTGAGCTTCCAGCCTATGGCTACGCCGTGCTGAAGACAATGCCTGCGACGCGGATGGAATAGACGCTCTCCTTTTAATAAACGGAGTAGTCTCATCCCTTGAGGCTACTCCTATCTACATACAAACATTCCCAAAACGGTGATATAATATATTCAGATAATCGCTGATTTAGCATCCGGATTGTGAAAGGGGTGGTTTATTTGGAACATACAACCACGATACGCACAGAGCTGGAGCAATTCATGGCACGAGAAGACCTAAGCATTACGCAATTTTGTGAAATGGCGGATGTAGAAACGGAAACAGTCCATGCTATTCTGGGCAAAAAAATGCTATTCTCGGTAGAGCAACTGGATCGGGTTACATATGGTATGCGACTGAATCCAGGCCACTTTTATGGGCATTACATCGAGGAATATTTGGTCCAAGCTGCCCATGATTGGCGCAATATTAAACCTTTTTTATACCGATGTGAAGAACTGAACAAGCTGGATTGCATTCAGCAAATCAGCTATTTAGGGTTGAATAATGCGACTTACGCTCCTCTGTTGTTCGAAGTAGCTGAGGATTTTTTCAAACATGACAAACATGCCGCCGCAGCCCTTCTTTATAAAAATATCGTCAAAAGGGAGGGGGGCCGACGTTCAGAAAGACTGGCTTTGTGCCAGTATCGCTTGTTTATTCTTGGCCTGGGGCCTGATAAAGAACAAAACGTGGAGGCTGCTAACCGGGTTTTTACCCTTTTGGATCAGCTTGACGACATCGACCGACTCGACGCATTAAGAGAACTGGCGAATGCATATATACAAGGAAAATTTTGGGATTTATCCAAGGACCTGGCTCAGGATATGGACGATGAGGCTAATATTCAATACCTTCTTATGCACCAGCCCAATAAAGTTAATCAGGAACCACTCAAAAAGCCACAAAGACCAATGTTCTTTTATATGGCCTATTCTAACTATCTTCGTGCGAACATTTGTGAGGCCCAGGGAAACTACAAGCAAGCACTACAATATACGTATGCGTATGCTGATCTAAGCTGGGTGAAGGAGACGGATGAGGAAACTCAATACTGGCTGAACAAATGTAAAGGATGGGCACGGTCCAGTCTATTTTTATATAAAATGCTAACCGGAGATGTAAGCGCTATTTTGGATTATGTTAAATGCATTGAAGCTTCACAAACGGAGCTGATGCCGGGATTGTTTAAAATCGTCAGAGCCGCCAATCAACAGAATATCAAGGTAGACTATTTTCTTAAAAAGTTCGACACAGACATTGCAGCCTTTATTGCGCGGGAAAAAGCTATTGTTACGTATACGCACAAGATCACGCCAGATTTATATATTCTTTTTCTGTATGAGTTGTCACACTATTATTTAAGCAGAGGGGCATTTGACGTTGGTTTTCGGTATCTAATCGACGGTATGGAAAAAGCCTTTGAGGTCAATAATAAATCCTGTATCATTAAATATATTGGGCTTTATGAGCATTCCCGATTATTTGCGTCCCGTGAAACTGATGCAGAATATAAGAGATTAATGGACGGAATGTATTTGAACGATGATGACTAACTCAGGCTAAACTCAAACAACGCGCGTCGATTGAGTATCGGCACGCGTTGGCTACATAACTTTTTTAACAGATTATTTATTTTGAATATCTGTTCTTACTACCCCGACATCAGAAGCATTGATAGAAATGGGGTTGCCACCTTGTCCAGACTGAGCTGAAGAAGATTGTCTGACGTCTACCGAAATTTTCTTATTTTTAAAGCCGCTTCGTCTCTTTCTTCCCAAAGCAATTACCTCCTTAAAATACGTGATTTTCCTTTAAATCTCTCATTTGCGAGTCCCCTGTTCAGACGGATATAAACCATCCTTGAGTCGATCTCAACTGCGAAGAGATATGTTATATGAATATGCTAGAGTAGGAGAAGTTGTATCGGCGAATAGTAGATCATAGTAGAAAAGAGGCTGAGGGTTGGAAAATACCTGGTGCTTGACCTTGTAGTATACTTCAACGTTTATGCTTGATCTAAAGGATGGAGGTATTACATCATGAGGACACTTGAGATCGCTGTGCTGCTGGTCAGCTTGGCCGCCGCAGGCGTTATTGTGTTTAGAAAAAGAGAAAGGCGGCTGGATACAGCCGTATTATCTTCCCTCGTATTGGTCGTACTGCTGCATGGAAATATGGATCATTTTCGCTTGCAAATGCTTCCGACCTATCTTGTTGCATGGATACTGATCCTCGGATTTATCCTTAGAATCATCAAGCCCCAAGCTAAAGAACGTCTCCAAACTCGAAAAAATATATATATGAAAAAGGGGCTGCTAACTATGGTCGTTATGGCTTTAACAGCCGGATCTATGTACTTGACGCATGTATTGCCTGCCTTCTCGCTCCCTGAACCGACGGGGAAATATGCTATTGGCACCATTTCGCAGCATTTGACCGATCAAAGCCGTGACGAAACCCTCAGTGCAGTACCTGGCGACAAGCGGGAATTGATGGTCAATGTCTGGTACCCTGTCGACCCCGATGTTGCAAAACAAAAACCCAAAGAGCCCTACCCTGCTGAGCTGGGAGAAGCCATCAGCCTTGTATTCGGAATACCGAAGCAGCTATTCAGTTACCTCACAACGATTCCTACGCATGTCGTCCAAGGTGCGGAGATATCAAACGCTGAGGCAAAATATCCGGTGCTGCTGTTCTCACCCGGCGTCCGTTCTACCCGTTTCCAGAGCATGACGGCTGTGGAGGAACTCGTGAGTCATGGCTATATTGTAGTGGGCATGGATCATCCCTACTCTTCAGCTAAAGTTTCCTTCCCTGATGGTCGGGTCATTCCCTACACGCCGGAGCCCGAATTCCCGACATCGGCTGAGCTATATGAAAATAACGTAAAGGGTGTCAGCATTCGCGCAGCCGATTCCCGATTCGTGCTGGACACGCTTACGACATGGAATACACAAGATCCTAACGGATTGCTCGAAGGCAAGCTGGATCTGGAGCATGTGGGCATATTCGGACACTCCTACGGCGGGGCGACAACAGCTGAAACCTTGGCGCAGGACCAGCGTTTTAAAGCGGGTGTCAGCCTGGAGGGTGGATTCTGGGGAACCGTCGCCCATACCGGATTGCAGCAGCCCTTCATGTATATGATGACAGGAACCACGGCCGAGAGCTTAAAACCGTCGGTTACGAAAAAAGATAAAGTCTTTTATACGGAATTTGCCCCCGATCTAAAGTCTGTCATGACCAAAAGTCAAAATGATACCTATTATTTGACGGTTGATAAGCTCTTCCATCAGAGCTTTACGGATCTGGCCCTGATTTCACCCTCTCTTTTTGCTAAAAATATAGACCCTGTGCATAATATTGATATTACGAGATCGTATGTACGAGCCTTTTTCGACCAATATCTTAAAGGTGAACAGCAGCCGCTATTAAAAGGCGCTTCGCCTGAATATCCCGAGGTGTCGTTCGATCCAACGTATACGAAAAAGAGATCATAGCTGTTTCTGATATAAAAGTAGCGATTTTACTAGAAAATCGGAGGTTCAGGCATGGAGGGAATGACACGGGGCGAGCTGTCACAGCGTACCGGATTGAGCATGGCAACCATTCGTTATTACGAGAATAGTGGTGTTTTGCCTGCTCCCAAGCGGGCTGCGAATGGATACCGCATATATACGGATGACTATCTGGTAAAGATCAAGTTTATTAAAGATGCCAAATCATTAGGGTATTCACTTAGGGAAATACAAGAAACGCTCCAACTGCTCAGTCAGGAGATGGACGAAGACACATTGAGGGAAATTGTTCAAAAAAAGATTGTTGAGATTGAAGCCCACATAGACACGCTGCACACCCTGCAATCGTTACTGCTGGGCTTGCTTAAAGCCCCTCAGACCGATATCCAAAACTATTTGAAATCATTTCATATCCCTGAATAAAAAACACAGTATAAAGAAACTTATTTACAAATTGTTCGTCTATATCCATGGAATTATTTTCTATAAAATGAAACCCATAAAGGAGCATTGAAATGAAAAAAAAGTTAGCATTAGCTTTACTACTGTTATGTACTGCATTCACAATGACGAGCACAGGCTTCGCATCTAGCAACACGCCAACTCTTGAAGTTTCTCAAACACCTCTCGATTATAATATGGTTATACCTGAAAGTGACGGGAACTTTCATGATGGCTTGCTATTTGCGGAACAATCCAACGGCTCGCTTGTGTACTATAACGCGAAAGGGAAAGAGGCCTTTACCCTTCCCGACTATATTTCACCTGTCAGCGATTTTAACGAGCAACGTGCGCTGGTTAAAAACAATAAAACGAATCTGTACGGCTTCATTAACACGAAAGGACAACTGGCTATTCCTTGCCAATATACAGATGCAGGGAATTTCTCCGAAGGCTTGGCCCACGTAATAACAGCAGATACCAAAAGAGATTTCCTCATCGACCGAACAGGAAAGAACGTTACCCGTTTGACGCAAAAATATAGCTCAGATTATCATTTCACATATGGCTTGGCTCTGGTATACAATCCAAAAGGCGATAAAATCGGGTTTATCAATAAAAAAGGACAATTAGCTATTCCTTATCACTATGCCACTTCCCGTGGATTTTACGAAGGGCTGGCTCTGGTTAAAAGCAGTAAAGGAATGTATGGGTACATTGATACGACAGGGAAAGTTGTTATTCCTCTGCAATATAAATCAGGGGGCGATTTCTCCGAAGGGCTGGCTGCCGTGCAAAACACCAAAGGTCAGTGGGGTTTTATCAATAAGCAGGGAAAGAACGTTATTCCTTTTCGGTATACGGATGCGAGTTATTTTAGCGAAGGTTTAGCCGCTGTTTATAATCAAAACGGCAAAGTCGGTTTCATTGATCCCAAAGGAAAATTGGTCATTGGTTATCAGAAATATACCCGAGCCGAGTCTTTCAAGGAAGGCATTGCCCTCGTGGGTGTTGGAACGAATTCTGACGGTAAGTTCGGCTACATTGACCGCCAAGGCAAGCTGCTGACCAAACTTCAATATTTGAATATATCCTCCTCTTTTGCAGATGGCTACGCCGTGGCATCGAAAGAACAGGGTATTGCATTTCTCCTTACCAAGCACTTACCTTCAAAGTAAATCTTATAACCCAAAGGTGCGGAAAGCATAAAGCCGCGCCTTTGGGTTGTTTACTGCCGCTTTCAGCCTAATTAATCGTGCGTATAAAATTTCACTCCTGGCAGGTCTGCCGCCTTCCACGACCAATTGATCGTTTTACTGTTAAAATTAGAAGTGCCTGCCTGTGCAACCTGTACTTCTTTCAATACTGTAATGGATGAGCCTTTAGGTCTGACCACCACCACGTGACCATGACCTGTCTCTTTTTTGATACCGATTGTTGGATAACCGAGGTTGGCCCTTTTTTGAGCGTCGCTGAATGTGACAGCGTACCAACCGGGAGCTTTTTTATTACTCAATGCATCTGCCATTTCATTAGCTATACCACCAGGCAGGGCGGCCGACATCTTCTTCATTACATCTTGTGCAAATTCGTTACAATGAGTAACACCCCCCTTAGGTAAATAATTGGATTCAACATTTAAAGAGTCAATTGCTGCTGCATAGGTTTTGGCGGTTCTTTCCATATTTGTTTCCCCCTAAAATGGTATTGAAGAGATGCGATGGAGTCGCTGTACATCGGAATGGCTCCACATTCATTGGATGTCAGCATCATTTCCCCCCACTAATATAAGTAACTACAGACCTTCCCTAACAACCGCAAGTCAAAATATAAGAACGATCTTTGCTTCTATCCACGTTTCGAACCCCAGAGGACGAAGCTTCGGAGCAGTGCTGACCTTCCCGCCGAAGTTGCTCATGATTTACACTATGAAATCGCCAAGCCGGGCTTTGTCGTCCGCGACGAAAAAACCCGCCAATATTGGCGGGCTCAGAACTAAAAGTTCATATAATCCTTATAAAAATCAACCCCTGCGTACTTTACGGGACAGTAGGTTACCCAAGGACTGAACAACTTGTACAAATACAACAAGAATCACGACGGTAATGAGCGTAACGACCGTATCGAATCGCTGATAGCCGTACGATATCGCCAGGTCGCCAATCCCGCCGCCACCGACTGCGCCTGCCATGGCAGTGGCTCCAATCAAGCCGATTGCGGCTGTCGTTAACGACAGAATGAGAGAACTGAACGCTTCGGGGAGCAAGAAGTAACGAATAACCTGAAAAGGGGTCGCTCCCATCGCATCGGCTGCCTCCAATATGCCCGGATTCACCTCCAGCAGCGAATTTTCGACCAGTCTGCCGATATATGGCGCAATATAGAAAATCAACGGAACAATCGCCGCGCTCGTCCCAATGGATGTATTTACAATCAGACGCGTCAACGGAATGATCGCTACCAGCAATATGATAAACGGCAAGGAACGAACAATATTAATAATCGGATTAAAAATACCGTAAAACCATTTGCTCTCCAAAATTCCGCCCGAACGGGTAATGACCAGCAAAATACCGATAGGTATACCGATCAATGCGCCAATGAATAACGAGATGCTGACCATGAGCAAGGATTGATACAAAGCCTCCCACAGTTGATCCCAGGTTATAGAGGTTCCTGTAATCATCATATGGCCTTCACCTCCTGAATGTTGACCCCTTTGCTCTTGATAAAATCAACAGCCTGCTGGACGGCATGCTCCTCGCCGCGAAGTTGGATTGTCATATAGCCAATGGTCGTCTCTTGTATTTCCGTCATATTGGCAAACAAAATGTTCACATAGACCTCATGCTGCCGAATCAATTCATGAACCACTGGCTCGGAAGCAGACTGTCCGATAAATTCCAGCTTGTAAATCCGCTGTGCTTCTTGCTGCTCGAACGTTTGCAGCACACTATCCGGCACCTTATCATGAATAACCGTGCGCACAAAGCTTTGCGTCGTCTGGTGCTGCGGCTGTCCGAATACCTCCAGCACATTGCCCTGCTCGATGATTTCACCTTTTTCCATCACAGCTACCTTGTTGCAAATCCGCTGAATGACTGACATCTCATGCGTAATGATCAGAATGGTGATCTTGTATTCCTTGTTGATTTTGCGAAGCAAATCCAGAATCGACTGCGTGGTCTGCGGATCAAGCGCCGAAGTCGCCTCATCACAGAGCAGGATAGACGGGTTGCTCGCCAGCGCCCGGGCAATACCGACACGCTGCTTCTGACCACCAGAAAGCTCACTCGGATAGCTGTTCGCCTTGTCAGACAAGCCTGTGAATTCCAGCAACTCTTTTACCCGTTGCTCAATCTCCCGTTTGTTGCGCTTGAGCAGCACCAACGGAATCGCAATGTTGTCGAACACCGTTTTCGACTCCAGCAGATTGAAATGCTGAAAAATCATTCCGATCTTCTTTCTTACCTTCCGAAGCCCTGATGTCGAATAGGTATTCAACTGCTCTCCTTCGACAAGAACCTCCCCGCTGGTGACCTTCTCAAGACGGTTAACCAACCGGATCAGCGTACTTTTACCTGCGCCGCTGAATCCGATAAAACCGAAGATATCACCTTTATCCACTTTGATATTTATATTTTTTAGCGCTTCAATGCTTAAGCCTTTTCTCACATAGGTTTTGGATACATTTTTTAGTTCAATCATTACTTCTAGCTCCTTCCGATCCCTCTAAGAATGTAAGATGTCATTGAGCTGTTTGCATCCCTTTATCGTTAATCCACTAAATCCGAGTATTCTAGTAAGTTTTATAAAGTATACTACTTCGATTTAATATTCATGTCAATATGTGTTTTTTGAGGTCCAACGATTAAACTTTAGCCCTGAGGGCATCGTCATCTAACTACAGGGATTGTCAAAACCCATATTCGTCCTAAGGTTGAGAGCATTTTTTGCATAAACAGGCGTGGTATTGCAGACGCTATGGAATATGCCGAAGCATACACACCTTGCCCAAATGGGACGGAAGCGGAGGAAGTTAAATGAAACGAATATTTGCCTTGTGGCTATGCGTTGCGGTTATGGGGATGTTAGCTGTTTCGGGTGAATCCGCGCTAGCTGCTCAAACTGTTGACGAACAGCCTTATCATTTTGGATTCAAAAAAAGCAAGGGGGGCGAGCTGCCTTCTATCGCACAGGAGGGCTTTATGCACCTGATTGAAAAACAGGGGGGCATCTTTCTCGGAGATACTACCAAAAAAGAAATATTTCTCACGTTCGACAACGGCTATGAGAATGGATATACGCCCAAGGTGCTGGATGTATTAAAGGCCAAAAAGGTTCCGGCCGCCTTCTTTGTAACCGGACATTTTGTGAAGGATCAACCAGCTTTGATGCGCCGCATGGCGAGTGAGGGCCATATTATTGGCAACCATTCATGGAGTCATCCTGATATGAGTACCATTTCTTCGACAGAGATCCGGTCTGAGCTGGATCGGGTACGAAATGCATCGGCAGAGCTCACCGGACAAAAGGAAATGAAATACGTCCGCCCGCCTCGCGGCATTTTTAGCGAAAAGGCATTGGCCTCCTGCCGAGAAGCCGGATATACGAGCGTATTTTGGTCTGTGGCTTACAAGGACTGGGACACAAATATCCAGCAGGGAGCAGACTATGCCTACCAACAAGTTATACGTCAGCTCCACCCTGGAGCAGTCATTCTGCTCCATTCCGTATCCAAGGACAATACCGAGGCGCTGGCTTCGATTATTGACGAAGCCCGCAAGCAAGGATATGAGTTTAAAAGCCTGGACGACCTTAAGGTTAAGCATTACCAATAAAAATAGCTGAATTGGATGAATGGCTAAATATAATCAGCCCGATCCACACTGTGTACAGCAGACAGTGTCAATCGGGCTTTTTGCTTTACAATTAAGGAAGGTAAGGGACCATATACTTATTTTAAGGTTAGCTTATACACCCTTGCTTCATAAGGGCGCAGCTTCAAAGCATGCAGATTCTCCCCTTGCGATGGTTCGTAGTTGGACAGAAGCAGCTCCGCTTTGACGGCAGGATAGCCCTCCTCCTCAGGCCAGTGGAACATCGGGTCATGATCAAAGAAATTCAAAATGACTAGCAGATGCTCCTTCCCCAACGTGCGGGTAAACACATACAACTCGGTATCCAGCGGCAGCAGCAGCTTATATTCACCATAAACGATCACCTCATGTTGTTTACGTAGGGCAATCAGCTTACGATAATAGTGAAAAATCGAATCCGGGTTATGTCTTTCCGCCTCGGCGTGGATGTGCGTGTAGTTATTATTGATTTTCATCCACGGCTCTCCATCGGTAAACCCGGCCGCATGGCCTCCATTCCACTGCATGGGCGTCCGCGCATTATCCCGGCTTTTTCTCCAAATTGCCGCCATAATCTGCTCTTCCGGTTGGCCAAGCTTCCGTTGCTGTTCATAATAATTCAACGTCTCCACGTCCCGGTAATCATCAATCGACGAGTAAGCGATATTCGTCATGCCGATTTCCTCGCCCTGATAAATGTACGGCGTACCTTCGAGCATATGCGTGAAGGTTGCCAGCATTTTGCCCGACTCCACACGGTACTGTCCATCATTTCCGAATCGCGAAAGGGCACGCGGCTGATCATGGTTGTTCAGATAATTCGCATTCCAGCCTTCCTGATGAAGCACCGTCTGCCAGCTACTCATCATTTTTTTAAGCTCTACCAGTGTCCACGGTTTGGGTTTCCATTTTTCTGTTCCCTGTCCCTCGGCATCTATAAACATGTGTTCAAACTGGAAAACCATATTCAGTTCATGTCGCTGATCCCCCACATAATCGAGCGCCTGTTCAGGGCCTAAGCCTGATGTCTCACCGACGGTCATTAAGGGATACCGCTCCAGCACCCTTTCATTCAGCATGCGAAGAAGCACATGCACCTGTTCCAAATTGGAAAAAAGCTGATAGGCCCGTACCAATGTCCGTTTCTCGGGATTATTGGCGTCCGGCAGCCCTTCGGTTTTGACAATATGGGCAATGGCATCAAATCGGAAGCCATCGACTCCCTTTTTCAGCCACCATTCCACCATGCGGTACAGTTCAGCGACCATTTCTTCATTGTTCCAGTTGAGGTCCGGCTGATGCTCGGAATACAGATGCATGTAATATTCGTCTGTAAGCTTGTCATATTTCCACACAGAACCGGAAAAATACGATTCCCAATTGTTCGGATATCCGCCATTTTTGCCTGTTCGCCATATGTAGTAGTCTCGTTTCGGATTATCCTTGGACGAGCGTGATTCTGTAAACCATGGATGCTCATCCGAAGTATGGTTTAATACCAGATCCATCATAATCTTGATGCCTCGTTCATGCGCCTTGTAAAGGAGTTTATCAAAATCCTCCATCGTTCCGAATTCATCCATAATGGCATAATAATCGCTAATATCGTAGCCGTTATCATGATTGGGCGATTTGTACACCGGACAAATCCAGATGACATCAATGCCCAGCTCACTCAGATAGTCCAGCCTGGACAGAATCCCCTGTAAATCTCCTTTTCCGTCTCCATCCGAATCCTGAAAGCTAATCGGATAAATCTGATACACAACGGCTTCCTTCCACCATATCTTTTTAGGCATGATTTCCTCCTGTGGTTTCCCTGTACATCCAATAGCATATGCTCTTAACATACACGCAATACCTGCGGACGAATCGTTGGTGTGACGCGGAAAAGGAAGTTTGAAGCTTGCTTCGACGCAATCGCAGAGCCATGATGAGGCATTCGAATTTTTTTGAAATTTTTTTAAAAAAACAGGTTGTAAAAGTTACTCTGGCGTTACCTATATATATGAACCGCCCATATCCATAAGCCAGAAGAGGTCCCATTCTCTAAATCAAAGGAGGAACTCACATGAACCATCGTCCCAAAGAGCCAAAGGATCTGATTGTGGAGTCGGCTGTGATCCCGCCAAATATCAATGTGGATGTGGAATCAGCCACCGAAGGGGGAAAGCGCCGCCTGATGCTTAGCGATAACCCGGAGACGCTCACCCCCGTGACTGTACCTGCCCGGCAAGCTACCCTGTGGCATGACGTGGTGCGCACGACAACCCGGACGGTCAAGCATCGCATTTTCGGCTGGCATTACAACAAAATCGACGCCCCCGTCAAACTGGGCATCACTGTAGAGAATAAAAGCGATGCTGCGCTGGAGGTACGTCATATCGAGCGGGCTTTAGAGATTGCGCCTGAGGATGGTAACTGGATTATGGATGTCGGGCAGAATATTGCCAAAAGCTGTTTGGCGGGTACGATGAAGCGCTTGAAGCCGGTAGACCGTCATAAATTCGGCAAAGGTACAGCGCTGCTGGAAGAATTCGAGCTGCCTGAAGGATCGCTGGCCGGATTCACCTATGATCTCACTGTGGAATATGCCGAAGGCCACGGTACGTTGGACTATGTAATCCGCACCGTGGTCAGCAAGGATATACAGACCGACCTGCGCGGGATTCATGCGGAGCCGCTACCACCCGTACCGCCGCCGCAGGCGCATCCGCGCGGTACATGGTCCTTTTCCGAAACAAACGCGCGAATGCCGGAGTACGTGATTGGGCAATGCGCCAACTACCGAGCATGTGCCACCAAAAAATTGAATGGTGAGACTCCCGCCGATCTACTGTTTACCGGGGCTCGCAGCGAGCTATGCCCTGCGCTTGATAATCGTGGACAATTCGGTGTCATATATAACGCTACGATTCCCATCGTTAACGACGGTCACGAGGAACGTACGGTCCGCATCTACGCCAATCCGCGTGGGGGAGCGTTCGCCGGGTCTGTGCGTGTGGATAATCATGTATATGGTATCCCTCTGCTACGAGATAATACCAAGGTATGCCGATTGGCTGATATCAGCGTGCCCCCCGGCAAGTCCAGCTATTCTCTAAGTTTTATGATTGCAGGCAGCGCAACCACGCCGTTGGGCCTGTACGTCATCACACTATAGCTATACTCACGATGACTGGATAGCGAACATAGGGCAAAAATTTTCACAGGATATGGTCTGCGCTATAGTAAATGGAGTTGTCCCAAAGGCTGGTTTTAAACTTAATTGGACAGTGTACGCTTCGTCATTAGTGTAAAAAAAGCGCGAGTCCAAGGGTTATTTTCCCCCTGTAACTCGCGCTTTTTGGATCAGCAGAATAAATACCGCTCTATTTGAACCGCTGGACCTGCCTCGAAGGCATAATGGTCAACTCCGGAATGTTGACATGCTCCGGCTGCTCCAGTGCATAAAGGGCAGCTTCTGCAACATCATCAGGATGCAGCGGCAAAACGCTCGAAGCAAACGCCCGAATTTCCTGCTCGGGATACCCGGCCACCTGCGAAAATTCCGTCGCCACCGCCCCGGGGTGGATCGCAGTTACACGAATTCCTTGCGTACTGGTCTCCAAACGCAATGCGGAGGCTATGGCGCTAACGCCGTACTTGGTAGCGCTGTATAGTCCTCCTCCGGCAACCACTTCCTTCGCTGCAATAGAGGAGACAATGACAACATCCCCCTTGGCCTGTTCCCTCATTGGCTGAAGCCCGTACTTCAGTGTCAGGACAAGACCGTGCACATTCGTCTTGTAAAGCTCCTCCCATCTTTCCAGATCCACTTCTGCCAGTGGGCTTCGATACCCGAAGCCGGCATTGGCAACGATAATGTCAAGCCGCCCCCAGCGTTCAAGAATGGCGTGGACCGCCTGCTGTACGTCTTCAGCTTTTTGGATATCGGCAGGTATTGCCATGACCTCGTACAATTCCTCTTGGTGCAAGTCGCGAACCCATTCGTCCAATCGCTCCTGACGGCGTGCCAATACAGCTACATACGCGCCTCGCTCTGCCAGTTTTTTTGCAATCGATGCCCCAATGCCGCTACTTGCGCCTGTTACCAAAGCTACTTTCCCGGCCAGGCTTTCCTTCGCTTTCCAGGATAATTTCAACTCATCCAATATCATGTTAAACCCTCCCAAGCTTATTTGGTTAAAAGCACGCGATGAACGCCCTGACTGCCTCCAGGAGCTGTGCCTATATATAAATATCCGTCATGGCTTACAACCGTGGTTACCCCATAAACCGAGCCTTCAGGATCATGCCAGCTTCCGATGAGTTTACCCTGCGGATTAAGCTCCACAGCAAGCCCATGCTTCACAGGTGCGCTTGCACCGCTGAGAAGCGATTGAGGCAATTTGGCCATCATTCCAGCCAGCCACGGGCTTTTATGCATCTGATCTACAAAGGGAATACGTGTCGTGAAGAGACCGACCCAGAAGTGGCCTTGATCATCACGCGTAATGTTATCCGGAAAACCGGCGAGATTATCCGCAAAAATATCCGAAGTCCCCTTCTTTGGCCCTTTGAGCCAGTATCTGGTCAATTGGTAGTGATACGACTCTGCCACAAGCACAAAATCTTCGTCCGCAGACAAGGCAACCCCGTTCGCAAAATAAAGGCCTTCCAACAGAACTGTCGTCTGCTTGGTCGCCGGATCATATTTCAGCAAACGTCCATGTGGCTTGTTCTCGGCGATTTCTTTGAAGACTACACTGCCATAATTGGAGGTGTCAGAAAAATAAATGGTACCATCTTTGGCAATATCCAGCTCGTTGGCCAAATAGATCGGTGTGCCGTCGACTTGATCGGCCAACACCGTCACGTTTCCGGAAGGATCTACCGATAGCAGCCCCTTCTTAACATCCGTAACGATCAGATTTCCACTTGCGTCAAACATAAGTCCATTGGGCGTTCCTTTGGTATCTGCATAAAGCTGGGCCTTTTGCGGATTGCCCTTTGTATCAATGGCAGCCTTATAAATTTTCCCGTCGGAGTCTCCCGTATATAAATTTCCTTTCTTGTCAAAGGTGATAAATTCCGGAAACTTAGGGGCATCTGTAACAAGCTCTGCGGAGCTGAGTTTGTTGTTTTGTTGCCATGGACCCGCTTGTTCAAAAGAGGGGGCCGTAGGTGCAAGCCATTTTGCAGGCTGGACAGGGGAAGGGATGAGCATAAAAATAACCACTCCCAGAAGGATTACCGCCAGCAGCGATAATCCGGTTCTGCGTACCCATTTACGCGGTTTCTTATTCTTTCTTCCTTGAGAATCTTTGACAGACAAATCAGGTTTACTGGGCATTAGAGTGCCTCCTATGTGATGTGAATAATATTTATATTTGAACGACGATTTTACCGAAAAACTGTTTTCCTTCAGCCAAAAGTGCGAAGGCTTCGCCGATTTGGCTGAGCGGGAATACCCGGTCGATGACAGGATGTAAACGATGGCGGGAAATGGCGCGATTCATGTTTTCGAAATGTTCCCGGTTACCGACTTGGCTGCCGCGAATCGTCGCAGCCTTCTGCAAAATGCTGGTGACATCGAACTCAGGAATGGTCAAGCCCGATAAGAATCCGACCATGCTCACAGTCCCTCCGGTACGAAGTGCATTGATGGATTGCACCATTGTTGCCGCTCCCCCTACATCCAGGACATGGTCGACTCCGCCTGTCAGCTCCAGAGCCACCTTACCCCACTCGGGAACTTCCGAATAGTTGATTGTCTGCCATGCGCCGAGAGCTTTTGCCCGTTCCAGCTTGTCATTGCTGCTCGACGTAATAATTACCCGTGCTCCCGCCATCAGAGAGAATTGAAGTCCAAAGATGGAAACACCGCCTGTTCCTTGCAAGAGCACCGTATCCCCCGCTCGCAGCCCGCCGGATTCCATCAGCATGCTCCATGCGGTTAATGCCGCAATCGGCAAGGTGGAAGCCTCCTCCCAAGAAAGGTGATCCGGAATGGCGACGACCCCTTCTTCATGCAGAACGATATATTCAGCCGCCACTCCACTGAGCGGGCCTCCCAGACTGTCCTTTAATACCTCCGCTCTCGTGCTCCCGCCAATGAATTTCTGTTGTAAATTTCCCGCTACCCTTTGTCCAATCTGAAATTTTGTCACCCCTTCGCCCACAGCCACAATTTCACCCGCTCCATCGGATAACGGAATGAAGGGAAATTGAATGCCGATCGGCATTACTCCATTAAGTATTACCAAATCTCGATAATTAAGAGACGCTGCCCTTATGCGGATCAGGACTTCCAGCCGTCCCGGCACCGGTATGTCGAGTTCCGTCAAGGCTAATTCTTCAAAGCCAAAGCCGTTTTTCAGTTGCACTGCTTTCATTTTGGTTGTCCTCCCTGCAATTTTTAACTTTTTACTCACCACGGATACGATGTATTATAAAAGAAACATTGTTTCCTATACAATACACTGTATCCATTTGTCTTCAAAACGTCAATCTTTACTTTAAAAATAAAACATGTCGTAACTGCCTCCGGTTTTTTAACGTTCCTTACCAGGTAAAATTGGAGGCAGGGTGGCTTTCGCTTGCCCATAACTTGCTCAGGTGGGCAAGCATAGACCAAAAAACGCGAGTTGCAGGGGTGAAAAAACCTCTGCAACTCGCGTTTTTTTACATTAATGGTGATATAAGCACTGTCCAATACGGTTGAAATTTGCTTATGGGACAGCCCTATTTAAAGCTCCACTTTTTATAGACTACGTCTACTTAAATTTGTTTCTGACTATATTACGCTACTAAGCATAAAATTGGAGGGCGGATTCGGCTCCGGCTTACCAAACAAATAACCCTGAGCCAGCGATACTCCTGCTTCACGACAAAACTCAAAATCTTCCATCTGCTCGACTCCTTCAGCCAGCACTTGACCGCCAAAATGAAAGGCCGATTCCACGATCCCCGTAATTTGTCGTTGCTGGTCACTGTTACGGTAGCAGCCATTAATTAAACTCCGGTCAATTTTCACATAATCCGGCTGGAGCCGATTCATCAGCTCTGTCGTAGAATACCCTGCTCCCACGTCATCCAATGCCACGGAAACTCCCCCTTTTCGATATTGTTCAAAAATTCGATGCAAAAAATTCAGATCATTTATTTCTTCCGTCTCTACAACTTCAAATACAAAATCCTCCGCATTCATGCACAACCGGTCAATCGTCTCAAAGGTATGATGCAAGCAGTAGGTCGGATTATAAATGGTGGAAGGAAGAAAGTTAATAAAACGTTTGATTCCCGCAGGAAGGCATGTTGCACTTTTTTCAATCGCAGAAATACGGGCTGACCGATCCAGATGAGCGTGTAATCCAGCTTCACGAGCGATTTCAAACAGCCGAAAGGGCTGAAAAAGTCTCTGCGGATGTGACGGACGCAACAAAAATTCAAACCCGATAATGTCCAGCTTGTGGTCAATAATAGGCTGCATATGGCTGGAAAAGCTCTGATCCACAATAACATTCATGACATCTGGATGCTTGATTCGTGCTTGTAGTTGGCTGAATGGAAGCCAATCCTCATACCCTTCGACATGAAACGATCCGGTCACTACAACCTCTATATGTAACAACCATTCCTTCGGCAGACAAGCAAGTCTGTCCATCAATTGCTCCAGCTCCGCAGGACTGTCATAGCGAAACGCAATGCCGTCCTCGCGCCCTTGTTCCTGTTTCATTTGTTCCGACAGCATACCCAAGTTGCCCAGCACTTGAGTAAGCGACACCCTGGAATGCCTGATTTTCAGCAATCCCTGGTCCTTAATAGGTAATATGATGCTGCAATTGCTGCAAGTCATAATGGTCCTCCTCGGAACAATTTTCCGGTTTTTTCACCATTATATCACAAATAACTAGAACAAAAGAACTATATATAATTACGTGTTTTTACAAAAAATAAGGTTATTTTCGGCTACAACCTAGGACTTAAGTGTATATTCGACAAAAAATAAAGCCTTTTGCACCATTTATAAATTCAAGTACCGTTGTCCGTGGAAACTAAAAAGCAGCAAGTCTCTCGGCTACGGAGACTTGCTGCTTCATTTTGAATTTAAATGGACCCAGAAACCCAGACTTATTTGGAAGCCTTCGGTTTGGTTGTTTTAGCTGGTTGAGCTACCGCAGGTTTGGTTGCTT
The DNA here is from genome assembly GCF_044907935.1 of Paenibacillus sp. RC21. Taxonomy (NCBI): domain Bacteria; kingdom Bacillati; phylum Bacillota; class Bacilli; order Caryophanales; family Paenibacillaceae; genus Paenibacillus; species Paenibacillus sp. RC21. The sequence goes on along the minus strand of NZ_JBIYCS010000006.1, from coordinate 76,694 downwards.
TTACGGCAGACTTCGCTGTTGCCTTCGCTGGAGTCACGGTTTCCTTTACAGGAGTCGTTGCTGCATTGGGCTTCGCGCCAGCTTTCAAGCTGTATTTTGCAAAGCCGTCAGCCGCGCTGCCGAGGAATGAAATTTGCTGGTTTCCGGCAAGCACGTCTTTTGCATCAGGCGAGGATTCGAAGGTAACCTTAGCCTCACCGAAAGGAGCAATAGACCAGTTGCCATCCGCAGCCGGATTAATCGTTCCGTTCGTACGGATGTAATCAATAACGACTTGGCGGCTTTCGTCCGGTGCTGCCATCACAATGCGTTTGCCATCCGGATTTGCCAGTTTGGATGAGGAAGCACGATAGTTGTTGGTCGCTACGATAAATTTCTGTGCAGGATCAATTGCTTTCCCGTTGTATTGTAAATCCTTGATACGATGAGCAGAAGGATCAATAACGGTTCCCTTGGCATCATATCGTGCAGGCTGAGTCACATCAATCTGGTACTTCACACCGTCAATGACATCAAAATTGTAGGTAGGGAAATCTTTGTTAATCAGCGATTGTTCCTCGGTTTTCTTTGGATCGATATGGTTGAACTGGCCCGCAGACCACTCCAGCCATTCCTGAATTTCAGCACCGGTAACTTCTACGGCCTGAACCGTGTTCGGGTACACGTACAGATCGGACACGTTTTTAATGGCTATCGTGCCTTCAGGAATGTTGGTGTAATACTCGGCACCGTTTCGACCACCAGCCTTGAATGGGGCGCCAGCCGACAATACGGGAAGATTTTCGTATTCGGTCCCTTTAAGATGGTTCTGTACGTACCATTTTTGTGCATTCGTCACAATCTGAATGGATGGGTCATCCTGCACTAATGCAAAATAACTGTTAATCGGTGCGGTTGTGGTTCCTACCGGTTGACGAACATAATCCAGCGTTCCTGTATGCTCTTCCTTGATCGCATCTACCAGTTTAAACTCAGGATTCATCTGCACAGCCTGAGTTTTGGGATTCACAACCGGACGCACTTCAGACTGTGAATTTGTTACGTTCCACTCGTATTTTTTCTTTTCCAGGGTCAGGTCAATAATACCTAGCTCCTTGCCCCATGAGGAAGCTTCTACAGCCGGCACACCATTGATCGTTCCTTTATCCAGGTCTACACCGCTCATTTCTTTAAAATCAGGGCCGGGGAAGGATTTATGCGCGTGTCCAAATAAAATAGCGTTAATTCCGTCTACCTTGCTCAAATATTTAACGGCATTTTCCATCATCGGAGTCTGCGGTACATCCTCATAACCTGTGTGTGCCAGCACAATAATAATGTCAGCACCCTCGGTTTTCATTTGAGGAATAAACTTTTTTGCCGTTTCCACAATGTCCTTGGTAACGACCTTTCCCTTCAAATTGCCTTCATCCCATTGTGTAATTTGGGGCGTTACCAAGCCAATCACGCCTACTTTGAGCGTATACTCTTTCCCCTTCTCATCCGTTACCGTTTTATCAAGAATCCGATAAGGGGTAAAATAATTTTTAGTCCCTTGGCCCCCATCATCGTAATATACGTTCGCATTTACGTAAGGAAAATCAGCTCCCTTGAGTGATCTTTCCAAAAAGTCGAGACCATAGTTAAATTCGTGGTTCCCCACCGTAGCCGCATCATAGCCCATAAAGTTCATCATCTTGTAGACCGGATGGACACCGCCTTCTTTCTCGAAGGTTTTGCTTCTGGCCATATAATCACCCAGTGGATTGCCCTGCAACAAGTCGCCGTTATCGAACAACAGGCTGTTTCTCGTTTCACTGCGCGCCTGCTGGATCAGTCCAGCTGTGCTAATCAAGCCATATTCGTTCGTTTCCTTGTCCGCATAGTAATCGTAATTCATCAAGGCCGCATGAATATCCGTTGTTTCCATGATCCGCAAATTCACTGTACCGCTATCCTTGGATTCGCTGGCAGCCCAAGACGGAGCGGCTGAAAACACCAGCATGTTACAGGCAACGACTGCTGCTGTAAGCCCTCTAAACCATTTTTTATGAAATATCAAAATATATCCCTCCTCATTAAGATGTAGGCCTCATACACATACTTTTGCACATATATGTAAGCTTTGAACCCACCATTCCTATTTTAATCCAACGCCGGACAAAAGAGTAGTCATTTACTCCATTTATTTATGAAAAAATAATTAATTTTCCGCAAACATAAAAACCAGCAAACCTCCCAAATAACTCGGAGAATTGCTGGTTTCCTCATATTCTATCCAATTCTATTTCTCCCACACCTGACGTCCGGTTTGCTTACCCACATACTCAATACGAGTCGAATTCACATCCAGAATGACATAATCGGGGTCATCCGGGCCAGAAAACCATTCCTTCAACGAATCATTCCACACTTGTTTGCGGAGTCCCTCGTCAGCCGTTACCCGGACAGTAGCCTCAACCTCCACGACTTCCTTCGTACCGCCAACCTCATAGCCCAGCAGCAGATAAGCGTTTGGATTATCCTTCAGCTCTTCCACCTTATGTGTTTTGCGATCTGTCGCGAGATGAATGTTCAGCCCTTCGTTAAAAAGAGCCATATAGCGCACCTTCGGCTTGCCGCCTTCTACTGTACCCAACGAGCAAAATTTGTTGTTATCCAAAGCCTTTACAATGGCTTGTTCCAGTTGGCTGCGATCCAATGTTTCCGTTTTACCCACGGTACAACAACTCCTTTTCGCAAATTAGAATTCCTGTGAATGCCCATGCCATGTTCCAACACCAGCTCATCAAACCATACCTGCGGCAGTTCTGTAAAACAACATCAACCGATGGGATCATGGTCATTTTCAAAACAAAGCTCACAGTAAAAGTGTACCCTGACGTACGGCAAATGAACCGTCACTTCTTCCCCAATGCTGGACAGACCCGCCTTCTAGGCATATAATCGTCGTAGTAAACCCGAATTGAATAACCCATTCGACTATACAATGCCAGGGGTGCTGGAATCGGCCGGCTGAGAGTGTGTCCCAAGACACTGACCCTTACAACCTGATCTGGGTAATGCCAGCGTAGGAATGCTTAAGCAAGATGCGCCCCTTTTTTCTTATTACGGCGGGCCATCCCTTACTTTGGTATATACAAGCGCAAGCGTCCCGGAACATCGGGGCGCTTTTTTTGTTGAAGATGATGTTGTTGGAACAGATAGCGTCCGGCAGAAGTTATTTTTGTAAAATGGGAAACATAAGCTGTCTGATCCGACGGATTACGGGTAATAAAAGGAGAGAACACAACGATGAAGCGCATGAAAATGTTAAGCCTAGGGCTGATCAGTCTGTGGCTCATGACCCTGACTCTGACCGCCTGCGGCGGAGGCTCCCCCTCTGCACCACAAGGCGCGGCTCCTGCCGCCAATACCCAAGCGACCTCCCCGACCAAGGGACTCAAGGATGTTAAAGTCGTGCTCGACTGGACGCCAAATACGAATCATACGGGACTCTATGTCGCCAAGGACAAAGGATTTTACGAAAAAGCAGGCTTGAATGTCCAGATCGTTCAGCCCGGTTCGGGCGGAGCCGATCAAATGGTTGCTTCCAATGCTGTACCTTTTGGTATCAGTTATCAGGAGGGAGTCACACAAGCTCGTACGCAAGGGGTACCGCTCGTATCCATCGCTGCGGTCATTCAGCATAATACATCAGGCTTCGCAGCCCCGGTTGACCGCGGGATTAAGAGCCCGAAGGATTTTGAAGGTAAAAAATACGGCGGCTGGGGTTCGCCCGTAGAAGAAGCGGTCATGAAATCCATCATGGACGCAGACAAGAGCGATGTAAGCAAGGTGAAGATCATCAACATGGGTAATGCCGATTATTTTACAGCCGTGAAGCGGGATATCGACTTTGCCTGGATTTTCTACGCATGGACCGGGATTGAAGCCCAACTACGGGGTGAACCACTGGATATGCTGTATGTAAAAGATTATTCCAAAAGTCTGGATTACTATACACCCGTCATCGTGAGCAACGAACAGACCATTAAAAATGATCCCGAACTGGTCAAGGCCTTCATGGACGCGACCGCCCAAGGCTATGAATATACCATCGCTCACCCGGAAGAAGCCGCAGACATCTTGACCAAAGCGGTTCCGGAACTGGATAAAAAGCTGGTACTCGCCAGCCAAAAATGGCTAAGCCCGCGTTATCAGGACGATGCCGCCCAATGGGGCGTACAAAAAACGGAAGTATGGCAAAACTACTCCGACTGGATGTACGAACGCAAGCTGCTCAGCAAGCCTTTGGAAGTCGATAAAGCCTTCACAAACGACTTCCTGCCCAAGCGTTAATCTTGTAAATCGAACTTGAAAGTACCTTTGTGCCACTACGCAGTCGGTTGATGCTTCCGAAGCGAGCTTTCCTATGGAAGGCTTTTAAAGCGACCGCTAACGCTTGTACAGCACCATTCCGTCCACTTCGTTTTTATGTTCATTTTGCTTTTGTAAAAATGCCACACCAATAAAACCCAAAAATATGATGGTTTTAAGGTGGTTGGCAGCGCAGCGGTTCATTTGAATCTGGAGAAGCGCAGCGTTCGCCTTTGCCGTGGGATTCTTACCTTTTAAATTTATTCAATGAATCCCACGGCAACAGCGATCGTAAGATCAAATGAAACGCGGAGCGGTCTCACCCGCCTTAAACCACCATATTTCCCTAAAAACAATCCAATGAAGGACAGGTGAATTCACATGGCTAACACACTGCTCAGTATTCAAGTAATTCCTAAAACCCCCAATAACGAGGACTCTTACGTATATGTAGATACGGCAATTGAAGTTATTCAGCGCTCCGGTGTCAAACATCAGGTGAACCCATTGGATACGACCATGGAAGGCGAGCTGGACGAGCTGCTGAAGGTGGTTAAAGAAATGCACGAGGCACTGACGGAAGCAGGCAGTCCAAGCATCATTTCACAAATCAAAATCGCACATAACCCGCAGGGCATCAGCATGGATAAGCTGACCGAGAAATATCGCCCATGAATCCGAAAGGCAAAAGCGCATCCTGGTGGAAAAGCGTATGGCCGCCCCTTGTGGCGGTCCTCTTCTTTTTAGCCGCCTGGCAGGGGGCGGTTTCCTATTTACATGTTGAATCCTGGTTACTGCCAGCTCCGTCCCTGATCGTGCAGGAAGGAATGGCCCAGTCGGCGCTGCTTGGTGCCCATACTTGGGCTACCGTTCGCTTAACGCTGGCGGGATTTGCTATCGGCACAGCAACTGGACTATTGATCGCCATTGTTCTTCATACCATCCCTTTTCTCAAATCGGCTCTGTATCCGCTGCTCATTCTTAGTCAAAACATTCCGACCATCGCTCTCGGCCCATTGCTGATGGTGTGGTTTGGTTTTGGCGTGTTGCCCAAGCTGATGGTTATTACACTGGTCTGCTTTTTTCCTGTGGCTGTAGCGGCCATGGACGGGCTGACGAGGACGGACCGCACGATGATGAGCTATATGCGCATGTCGGGCGCAGGCCGTATGGCTATTTTCATGAAGCTGGAGCTGCCGCATTCCCTGCCACAAGTATTTTCGGGCATCAAGATTGCCGCCACCTACAGCGTGATGGGCGCGATCATTGCGGAATGGATCGGAGCCAGTGAAGGAATTGGATATTATATGAATTTGCAAAAATCAGCCTACCGCACGGATCTGATTTTTGCCGCCATTGGCATTATTGTTACACTTAGCTTGCTAATGTTCGTAGCTATTCTACTGCTGGAAAAATGGCTGGTACGTTGGAAACCCGACCAGGAATAGCTTCCAAATGGAACCAAAGGATACCAAAGAAAGGACGTGGCGCGTATGAGTCTGCATCCTACTGACTTATCACCGCAAAATATGGCTGGTGGACAACGAGCCGTGGAACCGCAGGAGCATTCTTCCACTTCTCCAGCCTTGGAACTGGACGGTATTAGCCTGGCCTTCCGGGAAAAGCGAAGCTCGCTGCCTGTATTGCAGGATGTATCCTTGAGCGTTCGACCTGGGGAATTCGTCTCCCTGATCGGTCCGTCCGGCAGCGGCAAAAGCACGCTGTTTCACATCATCGGTGGGCTGCTCAAGCCGCAGCTGGGGCACATCCGTATGAACGGACAGGACGTGACTGGGGAACGCGGGCATATCAGCTATATGCCTCAACAGCCCGCGCTTTTCCCGTGGCGTACCACGCTGGACAACGTGCTGCTCGGGCAGGAAAATGCGCGGCGTAAAGATACAACAGCGCAGCTCCGGCACAGCAGCGAACGCGAACGCCGTAAGGAAGCCCTGCAATGGCTGGAGCAGGTCGGGCTTGGCCCATTCGCTAAGGCGTATCCGCATACGCTCTCTGGCGGCATGCAGCAGCGGGCGGCTTTCCTGCGCGCGCTACTCAGTCCGCAAGAGCTGATGCTGCTGGATGAGCCGTTCAGCGCACTGGACGCGCTGACGCGCGGAGACATGCAACAATGGCTCCTGCGGATGTGGGAGAAGAACCGCCGCTCTGTGCTGTTTATTACCCACAGCATTGAGGAAGCGTTGCTGCTCTCCGACCGTATCTATGTACTGTCAGCACGACCTGCTTCGGTGATACACGTCGTAGACGTTCCCTTCCCTCGCCCTCGCAGGGAAGAAATCACCCTCGACCCGCGCTTTATCGAATGGAAGCGGAAAATGACAGGCTGGATGCGCGAGGAAAAGCACAGACTGGAAGGCGACACGGACAACACTGGAGGCGTCCGTGAGGATACTTCAGGTAATGGGGCGAAGCCGTTATGAATGACTCGAAGGATAAAAAACTGGACACGGCAGCACCAACGACGACGCCAGCACCCGCGCCTCTAATCGACGCGCACATTCATGTGGATAGCTATCCGTCTGAGCAGCAAGAGCTATTGCTCGCTTCGCTTGCAGATAGCAGTGTCGAAGCCGTCATAGCCGTGTCCATGCATCTCGCCTCCAGCCGGGCCAATTTGTGCTTGTCTGAGCGTTTTCCCGGGCTGGTACGACCCGCCTTTGGCTTTCATCCCGAACAGCCTCTTCCACCGCAAGCTGAGCTTAATCTGTTGTTCGACTGGATGGACAAGCATGCAGAGCATATGGTCGCCGTAGGTGAAGTCGGCTTGCCCTATTATAATCGGCTGGAAGCCTTGGAGAGAGGCGTTTCCTTTGACCTTGCTCCTTACATAGAACTGCTGGAACGTTTTGTCCGATTTGCGGGAAAACATAACAAGCCGATTGTGCTGCATGCCGTCTATGAGGACGCGGACATTGCCTGCGATTTACTGGAACGCCACGGCGTCACGCAGGCGCATTTCCATTGGTTTAAAGGCTCTGCCGCCACGACCGAACGCATGGCCCGTAACGGCTATTATGTCTCCTTCACACCGGATCTCTTGTATGAGGATGAAATCCGAAGTTTGGCAACACAGTATCCTCTCGGTCAGGTGATGGCGGAAACGGACGGCCCTTGGCCCTTTGAAGGGCCTTTTTCCGAACAACAGACCCATCCATGCATGACCGCCGAAGTCATTCGGGCGTATAGCAAGCTGACAGGTCAAAATGAAACTGTTGTTCGGCAATTATTTTATGACAATACGAGACGCTTTTACGCACTGTCTAATTTATAAAGTCGTTTACAGCATAAGCAAAGAACCTCCGAGTACGCATCCTATTGCCAGCGTAACCGGAGGTTCTTTGTATTTTTAAGCCTGTGCATGGATCTATAAGTTGTGAATAGGTCCCTGCTTTATTTTTATGGCTGCTCTACTTTTATTGCTTCAAAAATCCCTTTTGCTCCAAAAAAGACTTCATCTGCAAACGTGCAGGCTCGGTCAGTCTTGCTGCCATCTGCTCTGACCATGGGGTAGACCGCTGGCCACCTGTGCGTTCCTTCAAATATTCAGCCGATGTGTGATCATACAGATCCACAGCTTTCATCGTCTGATTTTTGTCGTAGCCGTTCATATGCAAAACACCGGACAGTGGAAGACGTGGACGTAAACCCTCTTCCTGATCCGGTACACCAATACACATACCGAACACTGGATATACCAGCTCAGGCAATCCCAACAGCTCGGATACCTCGGCTATTTTTGTACGGATGCCCCCGATGTAGACAATGCCCAAACCGAGTGATTCGGCGGCTACCGCTGCATTCTGTGCAGCTAACGCGGCATCAATGGTCGCAACCGTGTAATTTTCGACGGAACCTTCATAGGAGGACTTGCCCGGTTGATGGTGAACTGTGACCTGCTTCAAGCGGTACAAATCTGCACACCACACGAGGAACGCCGGGCATTGCTCAACGTAAGCCTGGCCACCTGCCAACTCAGCCAGCTTTGTTTTCAAAGAAGGCTCTGTAACGGCAATGACGGTATAAGCCTGTACATTGCTGGACGAGGAAGCCATCTGGCCTGCTCCCACAATAGCTGCGAGCTGCTCGTCAGTAACGGCATCTGACTTGAATTTTCGTACAGACCGATGATTCATCAACAAGGAAATCGTATCATTCATGACTGCTTCACCCCTAATCCATAATATAAGCTCTTTATCTGCGTCAAGCTGTGAGCATACGAAGAAATTCTTGCATGCTTGCATGGCACTCCTACAAATATTATGAAACTTTAGCGTAGGATAAGCAACCCGACAGGATGAAGGGTGACAGCATTGATAAAAAAAGCTGAACATAGCAAAAAGGCAAGCACGCTGGAGGTTAAATCCCTGCGTACTTGCTAAGAAACAGTCTGTTTGTATTCTAATAATGTCGCTACCCAAATCTTATAAATATTATATGAGTCAAAGTTCTTTCTACATCCACTCAGTACCTTAGTAAGTTTTTCAAAAAGTCAGTAATTTCTTTGACTGGTATCAGGCCCAATGTGCTTGAGGAAATCCAATCATTGTCTTGTATAGAGACTTGATTTGCTTTTCCTGGCTTTAAAATATTAGCTATGCAACCAACTACAACTTTTGCCTCGTCTGTTACTCCCCAATTATGTCTATACTGATCATCGATATTATTCACATAGTTTAAGGCACCTTTTAAAATCTCTGGATACACAACTTCAGCACACTGAATTAATGCATCCTCCAATGTGCCTTTATCTCTATTATTAGGGAAAACATGTATTCCTATACGAGGGATATTTTCTATAATCTCACCTGGAGATCCTATATTCGAAAACGCTAAGTCGTCATCTCCTAAAGTCTGAATTATATTTTGACAACTTATCTTGGCTTCTTCATCATCCGCGTCAATCAGAACGCCAACTGCACTTAAAAAACCATTTTCCTTCTTCAAAATATTTAACAAAGTTAACCTCAACACTTTTGCTATTTTGGTTATTCCTCCGGCAGAGTGTACAGCGACTGAGAAGTTGTTGCTCTGAAAGAAAACTGGAATAGAAACTCTTTTTAGTAAATCGCCTTCAGGAGGAAAGTTCTTTGGTATTATATCTAGCCAGTACTCGTCTAATTTAGAAAGTTGTTGAACTCTTTTAAAACCATTCGATTTCAAAACTTTCCCCACTACTTCAACATCGTGAGGACCTTCGACAACCAAATATGCATATTCCATTTTGCTTACCTCACATCCTGACCCAGCTCATATCTCAATGAGTACATATCCTCACCTATAAACCTTTTTGAATATGTTCTACTATCCGACGAAGGTTTCTCTAATCTATAGGTAGTAAGCTCGTTTAAATTTTCTGTATCTGCTGATAATATCGCATCAATGGCTTCTAAACTATGAGTTGTTACAAACAGCTGTACATTAAAATCTTTACAATTGCTGACAAGCCAATCAAAGAACTTTCTAAATAGTTTGGAATGTATAGCAGTTTCAACTTCATCTATTAGCAACACACCGTTTTTAGACTGTAATATAGCGGTCGCAATAGTTAAAATTCTCCGCACACCATCACCATAGACCGTAATCGGAACATACCCCATCGTCCTATGCTTAAAATAAGGAGTAGATCTGTTGCCATTAGGATCTAATATCTCTATTCCCTCAATATTCTCATCAAAATCTTGAAGTAAGTTGATGATACTATTTTTATTCCCCGACATAATAGTTGCTGAAATCGCTTTTGCTGAGATAGGCATTACACGATGATCCACAGGAGATACCAGATTTGTCTTGAAAATAACATTTTTCCGATCTCTTCGCATAACTCTTTGTGAATCGGTAATCAAATACTTTTGCTCTACTTCATCATTGAGTACTTTAGTTCTAAACATGATTTCAACTGCTCGTTCTTCTTCTACTTCTCCAATTTTCTCCTGTTGTTTCACACTATTCGTTAAATCCATAACAGATGTTTCATGACATTCAATATTACATTCTATAAATCCCGATTCTAATTTCGCTCCTAAATTAATACGTTCTCTGACTAACTCATTAACAGTCCCGTAAAATGCAACTGGAAAAGTCCATAGAACAGAGTCTACTGTCGATAGTTTCCGAGATAATATTGAAAATGTTCTATCTCTCCCTTTAGAAGTAGCAATAAGCTGAAATATATCCCCTGGACTTGTTATTAATTCAATACTTTCTAAAATGGAAGTCTTACCTACATTATTTTTCCCCACTAAAAGATTGAACTGACTTAAATTTTTCAACTCCAAGCCTTTAATTCCACGAAAATTTTCAATATATAAATCATTTATATGATTCAAAATTATCGCCCCTCCCTAACGTGCTCATACTTCATTATATTCCTCATTATTGACTAAATACTTTTACAATATAAAAAACCTTTAGAAGAATTATGTATCCTCCTCTGTGAATCGTGTAATTCCATTCTATCAAAGAACCGTTACTTAGGGTTTGAATTTTAAAAAGGGTTGCCCTAAGGACAACCCTTGATATCTACAGCTTCACCCGCTGGAGACGCAGTGCATTCAGCACCACCGAGACGGAGCTAAATGCCATGGCCGCTCCCGCCAGCCACGGGGCCAGAAAACCCAAAGCTGCAATCGGGATGCCAATCACGTTATAACCTAACGCCCAAAACAGATTTTGCCGTATATTCGTCATCGTACGGCGGCTCATTTCGATCGCATCGGGAATGCTGTTCAGGTTGCCGCGCATAAGCGTGATATCCGCAGCTTCCATCGCCACATCCGTACCCGTGCCCATGGCCATCCCGATATTAGCGGTAGCCAGCGCGGGCGCGTCATTAATGCCATCTCCGACCATAGCTACGATCAGGCCCTGCTCCTGAAGCCGTTTCACTTCTTCAGCCTTGCCCTCCGGCAGCACCTCAGCCAGCACCCGAGCAATTCCGGCCTCAGCAGCAACAGCTCGCGCGGTCCGTTCATTGTCACCCGTAATCATGATGACCTCAATGTTCATCGCACGCAGACGGGCAACCGCCTCCCGTGACGTTTCCTTGATCGTATCCGCTACGGCCACCAGTCCGGCATAGGAACCGTCCACCGCAATCACCATTGCTGTTTTGCCCGCGTTCTCCAACTCATGCATATGCTGCTCGGCAGAGTCAGCTATCGCGATGCCTTCCCTGCTCATCAATCGACGTGTACCTGCCAGTACCTGCTTGCCTTCCACATGAGCCATCACGCCATAGCCCGGAATATTTTCAAAATCCGTTGGCTCTACTAGCTCAATGCCGCGATCCGCAATCCCTCTTACAATGGCTTCTGCCAGTGGATGCTCCGAGCTTTTTTCCGTCGCAGCCAACAACCGCAGCAAATCCGTTTCACTCAAGCTTCCTTCTCCGACCATAACATCCGTCAGCACCGGCTTGCCGTTCGTAACCGTACCCGTCTTATCCAGTACCACCGCGTTGATGGAGCGGGTCGTTTCCAGATGCTCGCCGCCCTTGAACAGAATGCCATACTCTGCGGCACGTCCCGAACCCGCCATAATAGACGTTGGCGTAGCCAATCCGAGCGCACAAGGACAAGCAATGACGAGAACTGCAATCATCTTCTCCAGTGAACCTGCAAAATCAGCCGGTGTCACAAGGAAAAACCAGACGAAAAAGGTCACCACGGCAACAGCAACAACAATGGGTACAAAAATACCCGAGATTTGATCCGCGATCCGCTGAATAGGAGCCTTGGAGTTTTGCGCATCCTCCACGACCTTAATAATACGGGCCAATGCCGTATCGCCACCGACACGCTGGGCCTGGATACGAAGTACACCGTTTTTATTGAGCGTAGCTCCTGTGACCATAGAACCCGCTTCTTTTTCCACCGGGAGACTTTCGCCACTCAGCATGGATTCATCCACCGCCGAGCGTCCGTCCACGACCACACCATCGACAGGAATTTTCTCGCCGGGACGTACAATAAAAATGTCCTTCACACGAACCTGCTCAATCGGTATATCAAGCTCTTGCCCATCACGTACCACACGCGCTGTTGTCGCCTGGAGACTCATCAGGCTCTTGATCGCCTCGGACGAACGGCCCTTGGCTACTGCCTCGAACCATTTACCGACGAGAATGAGCGTAATCAGCACCGCGCTTGTCTCATAGTACAGTTCAGGCATTTTCATGACAGGCGTCCCTGCCATACCTCCCATGCTGTCCATCACGGTAGACGGTCGCAATGTAAGGTACAAACTGTAGAAATAAGCCGCAGACGTGCCCAGTGCAACCAGTACATCCATATTCGAGCCGCCATTACGCAGTGCTTTGTACGCACCTACATAGAACTGCCATCCAATGATAAACTGGATCGGTGTAGCCAGCACAAGCTGGAACCACGGGTTCAGAAATAAGCCAGGCACATAAATCCATGAGGTAAAGGAGAAATGAGCCACCATCGCCCACAACAGCGGAAGCGACAGCACCGCAGATACGATCCACTTCCATTTTTTACGATTCAAATCTTTGCTGCGCACGTCTGCGATGTTATCCTCGGCACTCTGCGGGATGGCTCCATAGCCAAGCTGCTCAATCTTGCTCACCAGATCACCGACCGCAATACTTCCCGCCGCATATTCCACATGCGCTGTTTCCATCGCCAAATTCACCGTAGCGCCCGTCACACCCGGCATCCGGTTCAGACCCTTTTCAATCCGGGTCGCGCAGGCTGCGCATGTCATGCCCGTCACATTCAGATTGGCTTCCTCACTCACGGTTCCAAAGCCAAGCGAAGCAATTTTATCGCGAAAATCCGGAATGTCGGCCTGCTTCGGATCATACGATATCGACGCCTGCTCCAGAGCCAGATTCACATTAGCCTGCGCCACGCCGTCTATTCGATTCAAACCTTTTTCAATACGGCTGGCGCAGGCAGCACAGGACATCCCCGTAATATGAAGCGTTGTCTGCTTGTCACCGTCGGTCACACGGTTTTCCATAGTTACTCTCCTCCTACATACCCCTATGGGGTATATTCATGTTCAAAAGAAAAAGCCTCTTTACGGAAGCTTCTCCTTTAAAACCAATTTTTTTACGCATTAAATATCCAACTTAAACGACGTCGTAGCCTTGGTCTTCGATTGCAGTTTTCAGAGCTTCCACGTTCAGCTTGGACTCATCGTATTCTACAGCCACTTGTTTCGCTTCAAGACTGACCTTGCCGGAAGCGCCGACTTTCTCCAAGGCTCCTTCTACTGCTTTCACACAATGATTGCAGTTCATGCCCTCAACGTTCAACGTTACTTGTGCCATTTCTGTTTCCTCCTCCGGGGTACTTCATGTACCCGATTCATGTGTATGGGTATTGCTCTTAACGGATTAGCTTCTTGACCGTAACCAGCAGCTCGTCGATCACTTCCGGCTCTCCGGCCTGCATGCGCTCAATGACACAGCTTTTCATATGCCCTTCCAGCAGCAGCTTGCCGACACCATTCAGGGCGGACTGGACAGCCGCAATCTGGTTCAGCACATCGTCACAGTAGGTATCCTTCTCGATCAAGCCCTTGATTCCTCGAACCTGACCTTCAATACGGTTCAATCGGGATGTAAGGCTGTTCTTGAATTCTGCCGAGTGATGACTTTTTCTGACGGTCTTTTCCCCCTCTGTTCCGCAATGAGCCTCATGGACTTCAGCGTTGGAAACAGGTTGCTCTTCAGCCATACATCAGCCTCCTGTGTTGTGTATATGCATTCATGCATTTGTTAATATGCTTCTAGCATAATATACCCCTATGGGGTATGTCAACCTTCCAGAAAAATGTCACCTGTTTGCCTTATTTCAGGCCTTCGCGCGCACTTCCTTGGGCAAGCACCATAAAGCTTAACAACGCACCGACTTCCGCTATAGCGATGACGATAGCCATTGGTATAGGCGTTGTTCCACTGCCCAGACCCACCAGCGGCGAAGCGATGGAGCCAAGCAACAGAGGCAGCAAGCCGAGCATAGCGGACGCACTGCCTGCGGAGCGCTGCTGGCTTTGCATTGCCAATGAAGTGGTGGTGGTGCTCACGATCCCGACGCAGGAAACAACAAAGAATAGCGGAACTAGAACAGCAAACAGTTGACCTCCGGTAAAAGCCACAGTAAGCAAGCTAATTCCGGCTACAGCCGCAATCACCAAACCCGATAAGAGCAACTGCCGTTCGCTGAAACGGCCGACAAGCCTCCCGGTCAATTGAGAAAACAGTACAATCCCCAAACCATTCACCGCGAAAATAATACTGTATGTCTGAGGTGAAACCCCGAAAATATCCTGAAGCACGAACGGCGAGCCAGCGATGTACGCAAACATGGCTCCTGTAATGAGCGCCTGCGAGAAGGCGTATCCCATAAAGCGCCGATCCGTAAAAAGATGACCGAGTGTACGAAGCGTCTGCTTCAAACCACCCGACGAACGGCGGCTGACAGGCAGTGTTTCCGGTAGCCCCAACACGACGGCAATTAACATAGCCACCCCGACTACGCAAAGCACCATGAACACACCACGCCAGGATACAAAATTCAACAGAACACCGCCCAGCACAGGAGCAGCAATCGGAGCCACACCGTTCACCAGCATGAGCAGTGAAAAGAAGCGCGTCAGCTCTTTGCCCGAATATAGATCACGCGCAACGGCTCTGGAGATGACGATCCCCGCAGACCCGGTAAGACCCTGAATAAAGCGGAGCCCGATAAGCACGCCGATATTCGGCGCAAACACGCATAACAGCGAAGCGGCAGCGTACAGGACAAGCGATACGACCAGCGGACCTCTACGTCCTCTTACATCACTCAGCGGCCCCGCAACGATCTGCCCGACTGCCAGCCCCAACAGACAGGCGGTCAGGCTGAGCTGGGCCAGCGAAGTCGTTGTATGCAAATTGTTGGCTAATGTAGGCAATGACGGCAAATACATATCTATGGACAAGGGTCCGAAAGCGCTCAAAGCTCCCAGAACAAAGGCAATCCATAAAATCCGGGATTTGGTCATATCTGCGGCAACCATTACCGTATTGGAAAACCGATTCATAATAACAATCATCCTTTTCTGAAAATAAGAAATATCACTTCAATATATTATGATAACATTCATTTTACGCTGCTTCGATCATTTACACGCTAATCCGCAATTTTTTTTCGAAACTGCTACATATCAGGCAGGAATTTACCAATTTAAGGTCGAATTATACCTTAACCAAAACAAAAAAATTTGCGAAAGCTGGAGAATAACTATGGTCTATGATGGAGTGCTGCTTGGTCTCATTGTAGGTCTGTTCAGAGGAGGCTGGCAGCAGGGGTTAATCCGCTTTAGCCAAATTCGCCTCATAGCTGGCTGGATGTTCCCTGTGCTACTGCTGGTGCAGTTCATTATTTTTTATGCTCAGGAAAAATGGGCCTGGCTTGCGTCCATCAACGGGTATCTGTTTATGGGCATCTATGGGGTTGGATTGATTTTTCTCTGGCTGAACAGGCACCACAAGGGATTCAAGCTTATTTTAATCGGAGTCCTGTTGAATTTTGTCGTCATGGCGGTCAATGGCGGCAGGATGCCAGTCTCGTTGAGCGCTTCTGAGGTGCTAGGCCCTTATTATACGGAAATGCTTAAATCTGGAAACGTTATCTCGAAGCATTACATGATGGATGTGGGTACGCGTTTATCATTTTTGGGTGATATTATTCCACTCTCCAAGCCCTATCCCCGTACGCAGGTGATCAGTATTGGAGATGTCGTCATGAACTTTGGGATGTTCCTGTTTATTCAAAGCGTCATGGTCGTGAACAAAAAGAAGACCACTCAGCAAGAAACCCATCCCCGCCACGCCTAGTGTGCGCCTTATTCCAAGGAAGGGAGTGAACCCTATGAAAAATTTGAAATATTCCCGTGTGATTATCAACGCTATTATCGTCGCTTCTGTCGTAATCGCTTTGACTTCCGGTTACAAAATCGGAGGCTAATTACCGATAAGGAAAAGGGAAGCACAGGCTCAACAAAACAGGCTGGATTCCGGCCTGTTTTTTCATGTGAAATTTTCGATTACAAAATTGTAAATTATCCCATTTACCCCCTGGTAGCTTTGACATCAAGATACGACAAGGCAGGAGAATGAAATGATGAGTATAATAAAAAAGCTGCAAGAACGGGTTAGCGCGACGGGATTATACGTTTTTCTCATATGTATGGCAGGCTTAGGCATCCTCTTGTATACGAATCATTGGTCCTTTATGCACTATTCGCCTACAGAGTGGGTCACGATCTACTCCCTGCTGGGAGCAGTTCTGATTTTGGAGCATTTTACCTTCCAGCTGCCGCCAGCCAGTAACAAGCAGTCGATGGATTCCTCTGTGTATCTCGCTTGTATTTTTGTACATGGCACTGAAATCGCTATTCTCATTTTATTGTTCAATGTACTCATTGCCGCAATACGGTATAGAGAACTGTCCTGGTGGAAGCATGCCGCCAATTTTTCCATCTATGCGCTTTCTATTTTCCTGTCTTCTGCCGTCTTTGAGCTTAGCGGCGGAACGCAGGGAGGCTTGAACGATGAGCATTTTACTGCCTACCTGCTGGCACTGTTCTGCTACTTTGCGGTGAATACCGTTACACTGGGTCTCTACTTTTATATTGCTTACAAAGGCTCTCTCAATGAGCTAAAAAAGGCTTTTCTCGCTGAATCCCTGCTTGTTTACTTATGCACACTCATCCTGTCTCTCGTACTGACCACACTGATTTACCACAACGGTATTTTGGGGCTTCTGCTGTTCCTTGCACTAAGTATGCTTCTATCCCACGCGTTCAAGCAGTTGTTTACGATGTATCGGGAAATTGAAGAAAAAGCCAACATGGACCGCAGAACAGGGCTGTACAATCACAGTTATTTTGAAAATGTACTCGAAACCGAGCTGAATATAGCCAGATCCCAGAATACTCCCCTCAGCCTTGCCCTGATTGATATTGATGATTTCAAAAAGTACAACGATCACTTCGGTCACCTGAAAGGCGATCAGCTGTTAGGATTCCTCGGAGAGATTCTCAAAAAGGAAACTTCCGGCTCCAATATTATCGTCTCCCGCTATGGCGGAGAAGAATTCACGCTGCTTATGCCTGACCATACCGCGGAGCAAGCCTACGAAACGGTCAATGCCATCCGAAAAAGGCTGAATGATTCCCGCTACGAGGGCGTGGAAATTTTCCCACACGGCTGCTTGTCCTTCTCCGCAGGCATTGCACAAAGCCGCATCGACATCTACGACAAATCACAGCTGGTCGATCTGGCAGATAAAGCACTGTACTACGCCAAGAAGCAGGGAAAAAATATCGTTCACACACATGGCAGTTTAAATGAATTGGAACGTGAAGTCGATCTGGGACAGGATATTCGTGATATTGAACAGCAGCTTAATCTGTTTTTGTACAAGGATATTAATACCTTCAAGCATTCCAAACGGGTATTCAGATATGCAGCAGATATGAGCGAGGTGCTTCAGCTCGGCCCGGAGGATAAACGGCGGTTTATATTGGGTGCTCTCATTCATGACATTGGCAAGCTGGAAATTCCGTGGAATATTCTCAATAAAAAAGAAAAGCTGTCCTGTGAGGAATGGACGATGGTGCAAGCACATGTCATGTGGGGCAAACGAATTATCGAGGCCAACGAACGATTCGCAGATCTGGTTCCTTTTGTGGAGCTACATCATGAACGCTATGACGGGGGAGGCTATCCATTCGGCTTCAAGGGCGAGCAAATTCCACGGCTGTGCCGGATGCTGACGATTATTGACTCCTTCGATGCCATGACCACTGAGCGTCCCTACCAACCCACCAAAACGTTTGAGGAAGCGATTGAGGAACTGCGTGCCTGCTCTGGCAGCCAATTCGATCCGGAGCTAACGGCTATTTTTATCCACCATGTCCGGCATAAGCAGCCTGCTTTCATGGATTCTATAGAAGCAGACCACTAATTCCACATAAGGTTGCCCATCACCCCTACCGTTGTTAAAATCGTCCAGATTTCAACAACGGTAGGGGTGTTCATATTATTTCAAATTTCATATAAATGTCATAATTCGCTCCATCTATTTCCGCCACATGCACTATGATTAGAGATATGAATTTAGGCTTGACCGTATGAGATGTCGTACTTTAGGACATCCTCGCTTCAAGTAATCGAGAGAAGGTGAATCCACGGGCATGTTGCACCTGTCCAGACCAGCCCGCGCGGCTTGTCTTCTGCTGCTGTGTCTACCGTTACTTTTACTGTTTCCTCACTTATCATGGGCCCATGCATTTATCGTTGAATCCAGTCCGACCGAAAATCAGGTTTTGGACAAGCCGCCTTCACAGGTAAAAATCACCTTCAATGAGAATTTGCAATCCGCTTTTATGTCGATGAAAGTGACCGATGAAACAGGAAAACGGGTCGATACAGGAAAAGCGCAGCTCAATCCGGAACATGAAAACACGATGGAAATCAAGCTGACTCCGGGGATGAAAAATGGAATTTATACCGTCAATTGGAGAGCCTTATCGGCGGACGGACATCCGATCAACGGAGTGATTCCATTCCAGGTCGGCAACGGCTCCAATGCGTATACGGACCCCGCTGCCGCCACGTCCGAAGGCTCGGGAGCATCGCGGCTTGACCTAATTGCTACCCGCTGGTTGCTGTATATAGGATTGTCGTTGCTTTTGGGAGCGCTCTGTTTTCGGCTGCTCATCCTGCCAGAAACGGATCAAAGCAAGGACACAAGTGAGCGGCAGAAACATGATCAACAGACAGGCATCACGTTACCACACTGGTCCGCACTGCTATGGAGCGGCTACGGCATCACGTCTGTCGCCATCCTGATCAGTCTGCCGCTTCAGGCATCCTGGGATGCCGGGGTTTCTATCGGGCAGGGCTTTTCGTTCCCGATTCTTGGAGAAGCCCTCCAGTTCACGGGGGCGGGACAAATCTGGTTTATCCAGATGATTCTCGTACTGGTACTGAGCGTAGCGCTGATTTACGCGCTGGATCACAGCATTTCTAACCGCCAGCGCCGTCTCTGGGGCTACGGCTCCGTCGTCCTGACGCTAGGCCTCATGCTGTCCAAGGCCTTTATAGGCCATCCGGCGGCGGCTACCCATCCGGCTCCAGCCATCGCAGCGGACTTCGTCCATCTGGCCGCGGCAGCCTTCTGGATCGGCTCACTTGCCGTCATGGCGTTGTGCCTGCCTGCTGCCGTTCCAGAACTGCCCGTGTCCGAGCGGACAGCTTTGCGGCAAGCGGCCTTGCGCCGCTTTGCCGGCTGGGGCATTGCCACGGTGGCGGCGCTGCTCGCCACCGGCATTTATGGAGCCGTGCTGTACGTCCCGGCTCCATCCCTGCTGCTGAACACGTCCTACGGACTCGTTCTGCTTGGAAAAACAGCGCTGCTGCTGGTCATGCTGGCCTTCGCGGCCAGCCAATTTCGCAGCGCACGGCAAGCGGCGGCAGCCAAGCGTGCCGCCGGGGGCTTGCGCATCGAGCTGTCCATCGGCCTGCTCGTGCTACTGTTGGCGGCGGTGCTCACCCACCTTTCGCCTGGTCAGGCACCTGCGGTACCGTTTGAGGAAACTCGCACCGCTGGCAAATATAACGTCACGCTGGCGGTTAGCCCGAATATCGTGGGCAGCAATGAATTTAAGGTAACCGTGCGGGATGCCAAAGGAGCCACCGTACAGGGAATCCAGCAGGTCACACTGACACTCGTTCCGGACGCCCCTGACAAATCCCGACAGGAATTTGTTCTCCCTGCGCGGCAGCAGCAGCCATTCCTTACTCAAGAGCTGCTGACCGCTGAAGGAACATGGGCTGTACAGGTACATGCTCTGACCGCATCATTGGATGCAGTTGACGCCGAATTTACTCTGCATGTCAGCCCAGTAAAATAACCTAGGACACGTAATTACAAATCTTTCAAACTAAAGGAGCTTTTTATATGAATACAAGGATTCAAATGGTAAAATCGAGATTTTCCAGGCTTGCGACCTCCATGGGTCTGATTGCAGCAGGTGCTTTACTTTTTGCGGGTATGGCCAGTGCCCACGTGACGGTCAAGCCTTCCGTTTCACAGCCTAACGCTTGGGAGACGTACACGTTGAAAGTACCTGTAGAGAAAAACATTCCAACAACCAAAGTGGCTTTAAAAATCCCGAAAGAGGTCGTTTTCAAACAGTACGAGCCTGTACCAGACTGGAAGGTAGCAACCGAGAAAGACAGCTCCGGCAAAGTAACCACCGTTACCTGGACGACCGACGAAGATGGCATTCAAGCGGGTCAATACATGCGTTTCAGCTTCGTAGCACAAAATGCAGACCGGAATACTGAAGCCGCATGGAACGCTTTCCAATATTACAGTGACGGAAGTATCGTGGAATGGACAGGCGATGAAGGAAGCAACAATCCGCATTCCATTACAAAAATCACGGCAGATGCCACCTCCGAAGCTTCGGCACCTTCCGCAGATCATGGGCATGATTCGGCTGGTGCAGCCGCAGGCCATGCAAGCACAGACACGGCTAAGGATAGCAGCAGCCCGGCACCCGCTTCGAACAATGCTACCGAAGCCGCACCTGCCGCTGCTGCCCCTGCCAGCTCTGCCGTACAAACGACAGCACTCGTTCTGTCGGTCATTGCAGTCGTGCTTGGTGCAGCAGCCGTCGGTATTGCGCTCAAGCGCCGCAGGTAATTTTTAATTACGAATATATATAGAAGTTAGTTATATGAATGTATGAATTATATGAGTGGTAAAAAATAAAAAGCAGGCACCTGTATTAAGGGTACCTGCTTTTGTTCTATTCCTTATTAAGCTTGCAATATTTATGCAGCAATTAAGCATCGTCCCTAGATTTTTTTTTATTTTTCATTTTCCTCATCAAAGATTTTTAATTCAAAGTCGATTACTCCTAAGTAATCGACTTTTTTGTATTTTGCATAGAATTCGAAACTGTATGTACGAACTTAACATTCACCTATCTATCGTTTTTTTTGGTAAAATGGTAGAAACCTCACGATTCTAACATGATAGCTTTGTAATCTATGATGCATAGGAGAGTATAGGATGAAAATCGTAAATAAGGCTCTGTTATCCAGCGCCATCTTTCTGAGCGCCGCCGCAGGCATCTATAGCCCGTCTGCACAGGCAGAAGCGGGGCAGGTCAGCATTGTGCTGGACGGATATCCGTTACCGTTCCCCGTACAGCCCGCAATGATGAACGGCACGACCATGGTCCCTTTTCGTGCTATTTCTGAGGCTCTTGGCATTACGGTGAAATGGGATCAAGCCAGCCAAAGCATTACCGCTACAAAATCACAAGGCTCTGCAACCAAGCAGGTGGTGCTGAAAATGAGCAGCCGCAATGCGACAGTCGACGGGCAAACGGTGCTACTAACAGCCGCACCCCAAACCGTGCGTGGCAGCACAATGATTCCGTTAGGCTTCTTCGGGCAGCAGTTTGGAGCCACAGTCAACTGGAATCAGGGAACGCGGACTGTATCCATTACATCGCCGCGTGAGCCTATGTATACAGTGGGATTTTATGCGCTATCTTCCTTCGACCAAAAATCCAAAATACCGGATTTTAACGCGGTAGCCTTCGGCTGGAGCCGAATTGATGCGAACGGACAATTTACGACCAGCGGCAAGGAATACAAATGGCCTCAAGCAGCCGACACCGTGACACCAGAGTCCATTGTACAGGAGGCAGACAGTCAGGGGACTTCCCCTTACCTGATGGTCTATTCTGGAGACGGCAATCACGAGCTGACCAAAGTTTTGGAAAATGCACAGCTTCAGGAGCAAACTATTTCCCAAATCGTTAGCACCGCCACTGACAAGCAATTCAAGGGCATCACGCTGGATCTCGAGGGGCTGGGCTGGAGCGGAGATAAAGCCAAGGCGCGTTCAGACTACAACGCCTTCATCCAAAAGCTGTCCGCCAAAGCGCATCAGGCCGGACTCAAGCTCACTGTCGTCCTGCACCCGCTGAACAGCTCTTACTCAGGTTACGACTACAAGACACTGGGTAATCTGGCGGACGATTTGATCATTATGGCCTATGATTACGGACAAAAGGCAACGCCTGAGCCACTCGATAAAGTGGACGAAGCCATTCGACTGGCTTTGAAGGAAACTTTGCGGGACAAGCTGATTTTGGGGATCTCTATGGGTAGCGAAAAAGACAGCACCATCAACGCCAAGATCGGTTTGGCCAAACGCTATGACCTGAAAGGCATCGCCATCTGGCGGCTGGGCATCATCGGAGAAACCGCCTGGACGAAGATGAACGAATCTATCGAGTTCAAATAAGTAAACCTCACAATAACGTCTCGCTCTTATTCCGCCCGCTAATGAATTTCATGCATCTTCCATGCGAAGCTCATGAGATCATCAACGGGCTTTCCTCATTTTTCACTTCAACAAGAAGGCTCCCCACACTTGGAATTTGCCGCCACAGGCTCGCAGGTCTGTTGCCCATAGAAGATACCCCATTCTCTCATAAAATCCAGCAACGGCCTCAACGTATCCCCCAACGGAGTAAGCGAGTATTCCACACGCGGCGGATTCTCGTTATAGATTTCACGGTGTACGATACCGTCACGTTCTAGCTCACGCAGTTGCAAGGTCAGCATACGCTGCGTAATATTGGGCAAGGTCCGTCGAATTTCGTTATACCGGCGCGGTCCCGTGGTCAAATGATATAAAATGACTCCCTTCCATTTTCCGCCTATAACCCCTACCGTTTTCGCTACCGGACATCCAAAGTTCACGCTGACTGTATTTTCCATCTCTTGCGTCATGGTTTCCCCTTCTTTCTACCGATTGTAGACCCGAAATCTCAGACTTATGACAAGGAACAAATATGTGCGTACTTGTTCCTGCGAAAAACTTTTTATATGATGACTATACATTCGATATCAGCTCTCATTATAGTAGCAGAAAATAAATGGAGCACCAACTTAACCCAAAACGGAAGGAGTACACTTCATGTCCAATACATCAGCTAAAAAACAGGAGATTCTGGATGCCTTTCTGTTCAGACATGCCACCAAGGAATTCGATCCTGATCGCATCATACCGGAGGAAGATTTTCAATTTATTCTCGAAACCGGACGACTTTCCCCAAGCTCTGTCGGTTTTGAGCCGTGGCGATTTGTGGTCGTACAAAATCAGGCATTGAGAGAAAAGCTGGCTGCGGTTTCAAGCGGGGGCCAAAAACAGATCCCTGCTGCCAGCCATGTTGTCCTGATTTTGGCACGCAAGGATGTTCGTTATGATTCCCCGTATGTGGAGTACATGTATAAAGAGATTAAAGGGATGTCCGAGGAAGACTTTGCCTCACTGCCGGGCCGATATAAAATCTTTCAGGGTGAAAATCAACGCCTGCTGGAAAACGAACGTACGTTATTCGACTGGGCTTCCAAGCAAACCTATATCGCCTTGGGCAATATGATGACGGCGGCGGCTCAGATCGGCATTGATTCCTGCCCGATTGAGGGATTTAACTACGATCAGGTGCATGCCATTTTGGAGGAAGAAGGACTGTTGGAGAACGGACTGCTGGATATTTCGGTCATCGCTGCCTTTGGTTATCGGGCCCTTGAACCCAAGCGGGAAAAATCCAGACTGCCGCTGGAACAGATCACACGCTGGATTCTGTAACTAATTATCCCCCTATTAGACAATGACACTGGAACATAACAAAATAACAAACAGGCGGGCTTGCGGCATTTCATCTTAATCATGAATATGCCACAGCCCGCCTGTTTCATGTGATCATAATGATTCGTTAAAATTTTTTCTATTTCGATACTTTGTTTATATCTGGAGCTAAGTTATCATATATAATGGTATGTATCCGATTAAAAAGGAGTAGACTATTTGTGGGGAGATCAGATAAATTCACAAGAATTATTCTTCTAGATGATGAAGAGCTGGCTTTAGATTATATGAAGCGTCTATTTAGTAAAATTGAAAACATACATATAGTAGGTTCATTTATGAATCCACTGGCAGCAAAAGAGCAAATTCTTCTCGAAAATATAGATGTAGCTTTTCTCGATGTAAGCCTGCCTGAAATGAACGGCATTGAGCTAGCAAAGCAAATTCAGGTTGAAAAACCTCGTCTCCATATTGTATTCGTAACGGCCTACAATGAATATGCCATTCAGGCCTTCGAAATTAATGCACTGGATTATTTGATCAAACCAGTCACCACAGATCGCCTCATTAAGACCCTAAACCGTATTCTGGAACGTGATGGTCACCCTGCGCTCCAGCCTTCCATTGGTCCTCCTCTCCGGTTACAAGTCTTCAGGGAAGTCGCGGTTGAATTAACAGATCAGCAGTTAACGGCTATACAGTGGCGAACAAAAAAATCACAGGAGTTGTTTCTATACCTGCTTCTGCACCATGACCAGTTGGTTCGAAAATCAGCACTGATTGAATTGCTCTGGTCGGAGCATGATGAGGAGAAGGCTTACTCTCTTTTATATACTGCTGCTTATTACCTCAGAAAAGCTATGGGCCCATATAAGGACTATTTAAAAATTGATAATACCAGCGGCGGATATATTCTGAATACGACAAACATACTACTGGATAAAGAGGAATGGGAGGACAGCCTGACGTCTGCTCCGCCGATTAGCCAGGAAACGATTGATGACTATACCAAAATAATGAAGCTATACAGAGGCGATTATTTACAAGAATACGATTATTGGTGGGCTGAAAGCGAACGTCAAAGACTTCAAAAAATGTGGATAGCCACCTCATTAAAAATGGGAGAATGGTATAACAAAAACGCTCAGCCTGACAAGGCTATCTCTCTTTATGAGGATATCTGTAACCGACACCCTCAAGCAGAGGATGCGTATTGGGGTTTGATGAAAATATATGCGGATATGAAAAAGGATACCTTGGTTAGCCAGTGGTATGATTTATTATTATCCGTTCTATGGGAAGAACTACATGTGAAGCCAAATGAACAGATCACCGATTGGTATAATCGATGGAAAATGGCGCATGTCTAGTTGCGTGCGTCAACTAACAAGCTGCAACCTATATATGATACGGATATCATGCAGAAGCGTGCTTTTTCCAGCCGATCCTGCATGATATCCGTACTTGACAAAAGCCGTCAGTCTTCTTTTTTCTTCTCGCGGGGAATATGAAAGCTGACGGTTGTTCCTTGATCGGGATGGCTGCTGATATGCAGTCCGTCACCGTACATTTGCTTTAGGCGCCGATCTGTATTTAGCAAACCGACTCCTCCTTCTTCTTTATTCTGATAGGTCAGTATATTGTCCAGCTTCTCCTGATCCATGCCCACTCCATCATCTGAGATTGCTATTTCTGTACCCTTCGCATGATCCGTGATACGAATACGCAATGTCCCTCCACGGATACGCTTCAGAATGCCGTGTCTAACGGCATTTTCCGCAAGTGGCTGGATCGAAAGGGGCGGGAGATGCAGGCTCAACTCTTCATCCACTTCCCAGACGATATTCAATCGGTTTCCAAAGCGCTCCTTCTCGATATACAGATAGGATCGAAGGAGTGCCAGCTCATATTCCAGTGAAACGACACGATCCAGGTTTCGGGAATTGAAGCTCCCTCTTAGGTATTTTCCAAATTCCTCGATCAGAACGATCATTCTTGCTCCATCCGTCTCACTCAACGAAACGATCGTATTCAAGGTATTAAACAAAAAGTGCGGCCTGATTTGTGCCTGTAGCCATGCGGCCTCCATACGAAGTCGTTCACTTGCGGATCTCTTCACTTGCGCTCGCTGCATACTCCATATAAGCCCCCTCATCCCCCGGTATCTCACCGACTACAGGGGAATGATCCAGAGGAAGAGTGAACCCTCAAGGTTCCCCCGTGCAGCTCAATGAGCTGCTTGCTGATGCTTAGCCCCAGTCCCAGCCCGTCTCCAATCACCGTCAAGTGTGTCGTTCCCTGTTCATAGGGCTGGAATATTCTCTGCTGCGTCTCCTCATCCATGCCAACTCCCGTGTCCCGAACGTGGATATGGGCCATCCCGTCCCGAATATCTGCTTGAATCGAGATCATTCCTGCATTCGTATACTTGACCGCATTATGGAGAAGGTTGAAGAAGATTTGCACCAGCCGATTCTCATCCGCCAGCACATTGGGGAAATGATCTGGAATCGAGATAACCATTTCCAACGATTTACCATCTGTCATGAACCGGAGCATGTCCAGTACACCGGAAGCTACCCCTTGGGGCTTCAAACTTCGTTTTTCCAGGCGAATATCCCGTTCTCGCAGGCGCGTTACGTCAAGCAAATCATTAAGCAGCAGAGACATCCGCCGACCCACGGTGATGAGCAGCTGCATGTTGCTCCTGTTCCGTTCATCCAGGGTATGGGTCTGATTTATCCAGCACAGACTGCGCTATATTGATCATTCCGTGCAGAGGATTTCGCAATTCATGTGAGGTATTCGCCAGAAAATCATTCTTAACCTGATCAGCTCGCTGCAATCTGTCCGACAAACTTCTCAGTTCGGTGTTCGTTTGGAAGAAGTGTTGAACCAGTATGAGGCGAAGCCCAGGAAGGACAGCACGACATCCCAAGGGTAGTATGGAAGATAATTCCACCATATCATTTTGAAAACGCCCCACAATATGCTGGACCCGGCGCTTATGGTAGCTAGCAATAGAAATATGGCGTCTTTTTGACCTCTGAATATCTTAAGAAAGGCAAACAAGGGAATGATGACACCAAACGTACTTCCCTGAAACACCATTATCAACATTAGATAAGAACGGATTTCCTGTGAAGGTATAAATAAAATCAGGATGGCAAAAAGACACTGTCCCACGAAAACAGTCTGAACAATTCTGGACCTGCCCAATAGTAACTGCACAACCCTGAGTATGCATATATGGCTGCCCATATAGGAAAGCAAATGTATTTTAAGTGAAAGCGAAACACGCTCAGTAACAGCTTGTCATCGTTCATCATGATGGTTAAAACGGTACACACCACGATACCTGAAAAATAAAAAATAGAATAGCAGCTTTTTACGAGACGCCATAAAAAAGATGGCACCCGCATACATTCCATGGAGCAGCAGAATACGGAGAGAAACTTCCTGTATGCTGTTCAGGATGATCAGCCACCTGGCCCTCGCTATTTATTAACCGCCCGTTTACAAACAGGTTGGATGCGGTGTAAATCGACGGAATTCGAAGCCCGTACAGTGGTGCTTTTTGGGGATCAACCAGGATTAACAGACGATAGCTCCCGAAGCCATATGCAGTAGAATCAGGTGAATGCAAATCAGCATTCCATTTTCCTGGAACACGAATCCACTGCTGCTCCTTCGCTGGTAAGGATTTTAAAAGATCCGGTTTTGATAGATTTCCTGCATAAAATCCCCATTCTCCCTTTAACGGAATAGTCTCACGGCCCTGCAAATCCCAGCCCCGCAAGTCCAATACTCCTTTTTTGGCCTCAGGATACTCCTGTCCTTGATAATAATGAAACCACAGCATACGGAAACCAGTGATCACAAGCACAAATAACAACGTAATCAGGAATATTTTTCGTTTAGTCATCATGTTTTTATACATTCGATCCATTTCTTAAATTTCCTGTACCGTGCTCCACGATCAGAATACCCTTGGAGGCCAGATTATCCAGGCATTCCTGCATATAAGCATCGTCATGCTCCGCATACGCGCCGACAGCTTCCAGTTCCTCGCCAAGCCCTGTCGCCCACGGTTCGCACTGCTTGCCGCGATACAACGGCTGCTCCCATAGCGGATCAACGTTGTAACCGCGACTTTTCATTTCGTCCATGATGAGCTTATGGTAGCGGACGAGCAGCATCGGGTGATAGTCGAACACATAATTAACCGTAGCATGTCGCTTTTCCCACCCGTTCCCACGCAGTGCACAGCACTCGCGGTGTTGCCCCAGCAGTTGCGGCCGCGGCAGCTTGTCGATCAACTCTTCGTGCCAAAGTCTCATGCTTCCACAACCTTATCTGTAGCATTTTCTTCTCTAATGAATCAACCGATCAGCATACGGGCACCTGTCAGGACAATACCGATCAGGAAGCCCGTAACCGCGCCGTTAATACGTATCCACTGCAAGTCCTGCCCCAGCTTGTCCTCCATCAGAGCAATCAGGGAATCGTTATCCATTTTATCTACATTTTCGCGTACCAGATTACCAATCCGACTGTGGTTGGCTTCCACCAGCCCGGTAATGCCTGCCACAATTCTAGAATTGATCTTGTCCAGCAGCTCGGTATTCCCTCTCAAATCAGCCAGCATCCGATCCAGTAGCGGCAAAATATAGGTCGGCACATAGCTGCTATCTTCCATATAGCCCAATAAACGTACGCGCAGCTCTTCCATCTTATGAAGCACCGACGCATCGCCTTCCCAGGTACCCACGAGGTTGTTTTTCCAGCTGTTCAATCCTTCCTGAACCGTATCTTTCGTCGCCAGACGGGTCAACTGTGTTTTCAGACCATCCAGCACGGCCTGACGGCGTGGATGTTCTTCCCTTTGCAGCTCCGCAACCTGATCCAGCAGGAAATGGCGAATCATTTCACCCATGCGCTCTTCGTTCAGATAGCCAAGGAACGCATTCAGGGCGAATTGCATCAGCCCGCTCACTTGCAAACCGCTAATAGCCTGCATTCCCAAGGTACCCAGCGTGTAGCCCGTTTCCGGCTTCAAAAGCCAGGATTCAGCCTGCTCCAGCGAGTAATCCAGCGCGCGGCGGTCATAGCCCTTCTCACTGGTTTGACGGGCAAACGCCTCCAGCAGCGGTCCAGCGTCGAAGTCTGTCACCTGCCGCTTGATCTCGGCCGCAATTACCGGGGCCAGCTCCGCAAGCGGAAGCGACCGGACCAGTCGTTTGGCGAGAACATCTATGGATGCGGCCGCTTCCGGCGTGCGCAAGCCCTTTTCCACACCATCCAGCATCAAATCGGCCAGCCGGATATCGGCAATTTTAGATGCGATACTGTCTTTGTTAAGCAAGTTATTTTCCACCGTACTCACCAAGGTACTCGTTAGCTTGTCCCTATTCTTGGGAAGAAGCGCCGTGTGTGGAATCGGAATGCCCAGCGGGTGACGGAACAATGCGGTGACGGCGAACCAGTCTGCCAGTCCTCCGACAAGTCCTGCCTCGAAAGCACCTGCTAACAACCGAGCCCAGCCATATTGCTGAAAAGGCAACATAGCTGCAAAGCCCGCTCCCAGAATAACGAGCGACCAAGCCGCTGCTGTTTTCGTATTTTTTGGTTTTCCCATCCTATAATCCTCCAAACTGACTGTCGAGTAAGTGAAGCCCTATATCTGTATTACCCATCATATCATTGCCTGTATGAATTCCAAAGCTAACGGCACTCTATTTCCTATTATATTAGAACACACCGGAGCAGAAAATCACGCAAATAAGTGAATACACTCTTTGTGTAATTTTGTACTTTTATGCTGTTATTTATCATATGATTTGCATATATTTACAGTACACTAATCAGCATAAAAAGAGTTCATATATCTCCCTCGTGCACCTACATATTTGTGAACAAAATCACAACATTGGACCCAATCTAATTTTCTTCACGATAAGCCTAATGAACTATTTCGATAGAACAAAGACCCATTTTTTTCAAAACGAAAGGATATGTGCGTTGGAAGGTGGAATGGGCATAGAATACCTTTAGCATCCTGTCCTGGATTTTATTCCAGAATTGAATTGAACCCATGGCATCTCCGAATTTTTTCAACATGATTTAACTTTTTCATATGGATGAATGAGTTAAAAATATGGAGGAAACGAGGCTGTTTTCACCATATTAGTACACCTGAATTCGAATGGAAAATAATTCAAAATATTATTCGCTACATGCATTTATGTGATGTGATAAAATAAATCGTATTAATAGGAAATCATGTGTAAACCACCATTTTATTTGTTAAACAAACAGTGATTAGCTTGATAAATTTGCTCTTTTGTAAAGGAATTGGACATGACAACAGACCAAAAAAACAACGGAAACGGGACCCCTTGGAGCAGCGATCCAGTCGTCATTGCATGTACTCCCTCCGCTTTTGCCAAGCGATCCCTTTTTTATATACAGGAAATAGGCTATTTCAAAAAAACATCTGTTTATGCCATGGAACGGAAGGAACTCACCTCGTTTCTGCTCGTTTTTACGTTATCAGGACAAGGGGAATTACTGTACCGGGAGAAAAAATACATATTGAAGCCTCATGATATGTTTTTCGTTAATTGTGAGGAATTCGTACAGTACAGCACCGCTGGTCATGAAGCATGGGAGTTTATCAGTGTAAATGTGTACGGCAATCTGATCGACAATTTCTACGAACAATTTGCCAAGCACAACAAGCCTGTAATATCACTCAACGATCCATGCACCATATTGGACAAGCTGCATTCCCTGTTATGCGTACAATCTGACAGAACTCTTTCTGCTGAGCTGCTTACATCCAGACTCATTGGTGAGTTGCTGACGTATATTTTGCAGCACCCCTATGATCATCCGTATGTAAACCAGGATACGATCACCGAGATACGCAAGGTTCAGCAATATTTGGATCGATCCTACAGTGAACGAATTACGCTGGATTCGCTGGCAGACATGTTTGAGTTAAACAAATTCAATCTCGCTAAAAACTTCAAGAAACAGATCGGATTTTCTCCTATCGATTATCTCATTAATGTCCGCATCACAGCGGCTCAAGGCTGGCTTAAAACCAGTGACGAATCCATTGTGGATATCGCACGGTTTGTAGGTATTCCCAACACCAGCCATTTTATCAACCTGTTCAAGGAACATGTCGGAGAAACCCCACATTCCTTCCGCAAAAAATGGGGGAATCGAACCAAACTATAAACTCATCTATCAGATGACTTTGTCGAAAAACAGAGAAAATCTAAGATTGTGCTTGCCTAATCAGAAGCCCAACTGATAGAATGATAGATATAGACTGTTCAGGATAAATGGCAAACCTGTCGAAAGGCAGGGACGCAAAGCTACAGGGCCTTCTTTTTAAGATGGCAGCCAGCTACCGGTTGGAGAGGCTTTTTGTCGTGTCTTTTTTTCCTGAAAAACTTTATACGATAATAGCAAACCTGTCGAAAGGCAGGGACGCAAAGCTATAGGGCCTTCTTTTTAAGATGGTAGCCTGGCCGCCGAAAGGAAGTTTTTCTATGAGGAAAATGTCATTTTTTTTAATAATTTTAGTTTTTTTGTTATCCATCCCCCTACATACGACAGCGTTTGCTGCCGAAAGTCAGGCATGGCTGAATCAAAACAACGTAAACCACGGTATTGTTAGTATACGTTATCCTGTCAAGTCCAATGTCAAAACCAAGATCGTAATTACCAAGGATGCGGAGAAATACTCTTATTATCTGAATTCGAGCAAATCTGAGGAAGCATTCGCTCTTCAAATGGGCAATGGCAATTATAACATTCGTTTATTGGAACAGCTAACTGGCAATCAGTATAAAGTGATAGGTGAAGAAACGGTCCAGTTAAATTTGAATGACAGTAAAACCATATACCTCAATTCTATTCAAAATATTGACTGGAGCGATACGAATCAGGCGATTCGGAAAGCCAAGGAATTAACCAAGGGTGCAACGACAGATGATGAAAAGGTGAAACGTATTTACGAGTATGTCATTAGTCATATTAAATACGATTCCAACCAGCCTTTCAACCTATCAACAGACTACCTTCCACAAATTGATCGTACAATAGTTTCGCAAAAAGACATTTGCTATGGATACGCTTCACTGTTCGCCGCCATGCTTCGAAGTGTGGATGTTCCAACGAAGCTGGTTATGGGTGAATCCTCCTATGTGAAAACTTACCACGCCTGGAATGAAGTCAATATCAACAATCAATGGGTTATCATTGACACTACAGTAGATGCCGCTCTAAAAAGCGGAAAACAGAAGTTTGCAATGGCCAAAGAACCCTCCAAATATACAAAAACAAAACAATATTAATTTTTTTTGTAGAAAGCCCTGATCACTGCGATCAGGGCTTTTTTCTATTCTTGTTGAGAAATTGTTGAGATAAGGAAGGTATTGTATATCTAGTCAGTCATTTAAAAACTAAGATGTTGAATATACTATTTCCGGGACAAGAAAGAGGGGGGAACCAAATCCGCCCGGGTACTTTCCATAATATTATGATGAATAGGAGACTTACTTAAGAGTATGAGAACAAAAATAAATGTAACGATCATTGTGCTATTGCTTATTTTCCAAAGCTTTTTTAGTGCAGCGCTGGCTTACGCAGACACTTCGACCGCGGCTGTACCAGAAAGCGCTGTAAGCGATACTGCGAATACAGTTATGGAAGATGTATACGGTATTCCGAACCCTGAACCATTAGAGGCACCTCCCAGCATAGCTCCCATGATTCAGGCAGCAGCCAGCTCAGTTCAAGCAGACAATATTTTAACCAAGCTGATCTTGACGGATGAAACCGGCCGTATCATTGATGCTGTGGATAATCCTGGCGTACGTGTGGACATTGGCGCAGCAGTCCAGCTGAGCTATGAATGGGAGATTCCGGACAATCAGTATAAAGAAGGCGATACCTTCACCTTTAACTTACCGGAACAATTTGAAATTTACACAGATATCTCGTCTCCGTTGATTTCAACAGATGGAGAGGTTGGTACTTTTACGGTAGATCGCCAAGGGAAAGTCATTATGACCTTTAACGATTACGTAGAGAATCATTCCAACGTAAGCGGAAAACTGCAAGTAAAAACCGAGTTCAGTAAGGAAGTTGCAAAAGGCAGCACAGAAGTCATTATTGCGACTCCAATTAAGATCGGGGTTCAAACATCCATCGTCAACATCAAACCCGTGTCCGGTCCCCCAATAAGTAAACAAGGAAAAGCTAACGGCAAAAACAAGATTGACTGGACCATTAATGTGAATACACAATTGGACACCGTAAAGAATGCGATCGTAACAGACCCGACTCCTCAAGGGCTGGAGCTGTTGCGAGACTCCTTCCAACTGTATAATCTGCAAGTCAATATTGACGGCTCGACGGTAGTTAAGGACCCAATCAGTGGGGACAAGTATACGCTCGAACCAGATCAAGCCGGTACGGGCTTTGTTATTCGTTTTAAAGACGAGAGCATTAGCCAAGCCTATCAGATTCAGTATTCCACAGATATTACAAGTGACGAAACCCGTTTCTCCAACACAGCTACTTTTTCGGGAGACTCTATGAATGGTGTCTCTGCTAACGCTACCGTGCAGGTTGATCGCGGAGAATTTTTGTCCAAGAAGGTGGAAAGTTACGACCCTGTTACACAAACGGTATCTTGGGTGATCAAGTACAACTTCAGCGAAAAGAAAATACCTGCCGACAAAGCCTTGTTAAGTGATCGGTTCAACAACAGTCAGGTATGGCTTCCCGATTCACTTGAAATATACAAAGACGACACTCAAGAGGTGCTTCCATCCTCAGAATATACCGTCTCCCCGGTTACGAATGATTTGGACAGCAACGGCTTTGATCTCCAATTCAACTCCGATGTGGATACTGCCTATACCATTCGTTATCAAACGAAAGCCAAAGAACGTGTATATCAAGATGATAAGGTAACGAACCGTGTGACTTCAGGTGGAGTCTCTAAGGATGCCACCGCACAACTTAAAAGTGGAATTATTATTAAAGAATCCAAGGAGCCAAACTACAACGCAAAATTCATACCTTGGGTTATTACCATCAATGAAGATCAATATACTATGAACGATATCGTCATCAAGGATGTATTTCCCAACGATGGCCTGGCCTTGTTGCCGAACACTTTGAAAATCCAATCCGCTGACGGAAAAACGGAACTTCAAGCCCCTGCAGATTATGAGCTTATTCCGTTATCACAGGATTATAAACAAGGGTTTAATATCATTTTCCATGCACCAATTCAAGATACTTATACGATCAAATATTCAACCACATTCAATAATGACTGGAAGAAAGATACGACGAAGCCAGAGTTCTGGAATAAATCCGTCATTGAATGGCAGCAGGACGGAGATTCAAAATCTGCAGAAGCAGACGCGCGGCTCTTTCCGGATATCATGACACAACAAAATGGAGCCAAGCAAGGAAGCTACAATGCCAGCTCCAAGCACATCACATGGGACATTAAGGCCAACTATAACCGTAAGACCCTGAAACAACCGGAAATAAAAGATCCATTGCTGCAAGGTCAGAAGCTACTGCCAAACTCCGTTAAAGTGTACGACATGACACTGAATGGATCGAGGAACGGCGTGGAAAAGGGCTCCGAATTACCAGCAGACCAGTACACACTTATTCTTCCATCCGAACAAAATGGCAACACGTTGCGTATCCAATTTAAAAATCAGATTCAAACCCCATATTGGATTACGTTCCAAACCACGCTGGAAGGAGAACTTATTGAAAAAGAAATCCGCAATAAGGCCCTTTTTCTGGATGGAGAAAATATAATCTCAGAATGGTCAGCCCAAGTAACCTTACCTCACGGTGGAGAATATGTTTCTAAAAGCGGCAGCCAGAACGGGAATAAAATTAACTGGCAAATCCGTATAAACGAAGGACAGTCTCAAGTAACAAATGCCAAAATTGTGGATCATCCCAGCAGCAATCAGATTCTGATCGAGAATTCCTTTCATCTGTATTCAACTGTGGTGTCTGAAAACGGGAAGGTTACCAAGAGTACAGAACTAACCAGGGATCGTGATTACAAGCTCATTTTCAAGCCAGATGCTCAAGGTCAGGAAACTTTTGAGCTTGCTTTCACGAAGGAGATCTCCTCCGCCTTTATCCTGGAATATCAAGCGTTCATTGATGCAGCTGACAAAGAAAAGGTGAGCAACAAAGTAACCTTTGAAGGGGATCGCTTAACGACAGAACAGAAGGAGACGAATCAAGAAATTATTGTGCGGACTTCTTCCGGCTCCAGTTCAGGCAGCGGTATTAAAGAAAGCCTCGAAATTACAAAGGTTGATCAAGATGAGCCTGATAAGGTACTGCCCGGAGCAAAATTCGCGCTCTATGATAAAGCGGAGAAAAGAGCCCCAATCATTCAAACTACCAATGCGGAAGGGAAAATTGTGTTTTCTGCATTGCTCCATGATGATTACATCTTGGAAGAGCTTGTAGCTCCCCAAGGCTATAAAATAATGGATAGTAAGCTTGAAATCAAAATAGACGATACGATCAAACAAAGCGCGGGCATAAAGAAGGTTGTGGTAACCAACCAAAAAGAAAACAACACAGATCCAGGTACACCTACCAATCCGGGTACACCTGGTACACCTACCAATCCAGGTACGCCTGGTACACCTACCAGCCCGGGTACGCCTGGTACGCCTACTAATCCAGGTACGTCTACCGGCTCAGGATCAGGCAAAAAACGCGACAAGGAGCCTGAAACAACAACTACGCCGTCTATATCCGTTCCTTTAGTGGACAATAAAGAACAGACTGTGGATGGTGAGAGCCCAGTAACTGTGGATGATGTGAACCCGGTATTAGATAGCATCGTGCCTGAATCTACACCTGACAAAAAACAGACGGATGATGATGGGGGCCTGCCAACGGGTGGCATTGTGCCTGAATCTACACCTGCACCGAAAGCAAAACCGAAATTACCAATCATTAAACCTAATAAGGAACCTAATCCTCCCGTGGAAAGTGATGACGACTCTCTGCCTCGTGGTGGAATCAAAGTTCCTGCTGATGTACCGAAAGATCCGAATGTTTCACCATTGGCAAATAAATTGCCACAAACAGGAGAAAACAGCCCTGCTCCCTTCTATTTAACAGGTCTAGCTATGATCATTTGTGGCGCGTATCTGAAATATAGACGGATGGGCAAAAAATAAAAATAATCATACCCTCCCTTTCTCAGACTACACTAT
Organism: Paenibacillus sp. RC21; assembly: GCF_044907935.1. Lineage (NCBI taxonomy): Bacteria > Bacillati > Bacillota > Bacilli > Caryophanales > Paenibacillaceae > Paenibacillus > Paenibacillus sp. RC21. The sequence goes on along the minus strand of NZ_JBIYCS010000006.1, from coordinate 40,321 downwards.
ATGGGAAAGGGAGGATTTTTAAAATCAGTATGTGATACACCTTACATAAGTTAGGGAGGTTTTTTAGATTGCGTAAGCTATCATACTTGTTCATCGCCTTGGGAATACTCATTATTTTGTTTCCTAAAGCCAATGAATGGAACGAAGATCGGAAGCAGAGCGAGCTTTTGAAAGAGGCAGAAGTACTGAACCCTAGCATTATCGACGGCTATAAGCGCTTGTCCAGCAAGCTTGCAGAAAACACGAGCATCGAAACCACACGAGGTCCTTCGGTACCCGCAAATGAAACAGGTCCTAAGCAACTCCCCATTGCCACCATTAGCATTAATCGCATTGATTTGAAGCTTCCTGTGCTGGAGGGTGCAACTCGGGATAATATGAAGCACGCATCTGTACATATGTCGGAAACGGCAGCTCTGGGTCAGACAGGAAACGCCGCCATAGCAGCCCACCGTGCGCGTACAGCAGGACGTTTATTTAATCGGCTGAACGAGGTAAAGATTGGAGATAAAATCATGATTAATACCAAGGGTGAACAATATAGTTATACAGTCTATAAAATTTCGATTGTCGCTCCTACAGACGTCTCCGTTCTGAAAAGCTTTGAAAATCAAAAGCTGCTCACATTAATTACATGTGACCCTCTTGTAAATCCGACACATCGCCTCATTGTTCAGGCCCGACAAAGCACCTAAAGCTGGATCTGTTCGCCATATCCGAACACCCTTTGCTACTCAGATTTACTTAATTTGCAGCGTAGGGGGTATCTCTATTTCATTGGACAGACTCTTAGTCCGTTGAATATATTACTTCCGGGAAAGAAGGAGGGATGCTATAAACGCCCGAACATGAATACAATATACAGTAATCTTTATACAGTAATCTTTAGAAAGGAGACTTAAATAGAGTATGAGAAAAAAATGGAATGTAATGATTATTGCATTATTACTCATTTTACAAAGCTTTTTTGGTATCACCCAAGCTTATGCTCAAATCCCTGCCCCGGATCAGCCGGAGATTGCCGGAACCGAGGCAGGGCAAACCGTTACAAATGATGTATATGATATCGTAGTACCCGAAACAGAACCAGTCATAGAACCAGAACAGCAGAAGCCTCCTTCCCTACCAGCTCCTGTTGTTCAGGCAGCGGCCACCACGAATTCTGAAGAAGCTGCTCAAGCAAGTATTTTAACGAAACTTACCCTGACCGATGCGACTGGTCAAGTGATTGATGCGGTATACAATCCCGATAGCCGCTTGGACATTGACGATGCAGTCCATCTCATTTATGACTGGGAGCTTCCCAACAATACGTACAAAGCCGGAGACACTTTTACTTTTCAATTGCCCGAGCAATTTGAAATCTACACAGATATCTCCTCTCCTTTGGTTACGACAGATGGAAATGTTGGCCATTTCACGGTAGACCGCCAAGGCAAAGTGGTCATGACTTTTAACGATTACGTGGAGAGCCATTCCAATGTCAGCGGAAAACTGGAGGTTAAGACCGAGTTCAGCAAGCAAATAGAAAAAGGCAGTACAGAGGTCATTATCGCCATCCCGATCAAGGGTGGCGTACAAACAGCAGTCGTAAATATCAAGCCTGCGGCAGGCTCTTCCCTGGATAAGCAAGGGAAAGCCAATGGAACCCATCAGATTGATTGGACGATTGACGTAAATAAACAATTGGATACGGTTCAACATGCTGTAGTCACCGACCCGACTCCCCAAGGATTGGAGCTGGTGAGGGATTCTATCCGGTTATACCATTTACAAATCAACGTGGATGGTTCAACCTTGCTGCGTGATCCGGTGGATAAGGATAAGTATACGCTGGAAGCCGATTCGGCTGGTACCGGCTTCATCATCCGTTTTAAAGATGAAAACATCCGCAGCGCATACCGAATCCAATACTCCACTAACATCACCAGCGAAGAATCCCGTTTTTCCAACACAGCCACTTTTTCAGGCAGCAATACGAAAGACGCTTCTGCAACAGCTACAGTAACCGTTCAACGCGGCGAATTTTTGTCCAAAAAAATGGAGCAATACGACCCGGTTACTCAAACGGTATCCTGGGCGATCAAGTATAATTTTGGCGAAAAGAAAATTCCCGCCGGGAAAGCTGTGTTAGCTGACCGTTTCAACAAAAGCCAGCAGCTCGTGGCCGGTTCACTTAAAGTGTACAAAGGAGCTACTTCTGAGGAACTTTCTTCCTCCGAATATACCGTCTCACTGGTTAGCAATGAAACGGCCAACGGCTTCGATTTACGCTTCAACTCCGATGTGGAGGAAGCATACACGATCCGTTATCAAACCAAGGCGGTAGATCGTGTACTTAAAAATGAACGGATAACGAATACCGTAACGTCTGATGGAGTAACCAAAGATACCACCACTGAGCTAAAAAGCGGGGTCATTGTCAAAGGCTTCAAGGAACCGAACTACAACACAAAAACGATTCCCTGGGTTATTGCCATCAATACGGATAAATACACGATGAATCAGGTTGTGATCAACGATACGTTTCCGAATGGCGGTCTGGCTCTCTTACCAGATACATTAAAGATCCAAAGCGCGGACGGAAAATCAACGCTAACATCACCAGCAGATTATGAACTGATTCCTTTATCGCAAGACTATAAGCAAGGATTCACGATACGTTTCCATAAAACGATCCAGGACGCGTATACCATCAGCTATTCAACAACATTTAACAATGAATGGAAAAAGGATACGAGCAAGCCGGAGTTCTGGAATAAAGCTTCCATCTCATGGGTGCAAAATGGAACGCCCTACTCTGCTGAAGCCGAAGCCCGGCTATGGCCTGACAATCTGACACAGCAGAACGGTGCCAAGCAAGGAAGCTATAACGCTACCTCCAAGCACATCACATGGGACATCTTGACGAACTATAACCGTAAAACCCTGAATCAGGCTGAAATAAAGGATACGCTACAGCAAGGTCAGAAGCTGGTTCCCGGCTCTGCCAAAGTGTATGACATGACACTGCTTGGATGGTGGAATGGTGTGGAAAAGGGAGCTGAACTGTCGGCAGACCAATACACCCTTGTTCTTCCCACCGCTGATAACGGCAATGAGCTGCGTATCCGTTTTAATGAACAGATCAACACTCCCTACTGGATCACTTTCCAGACCACATTAGAGGGAGAGCTTATTGATAAAGAAATCAACAATAAGGCTCTGCTGATGGATGGAAAAAACATGATGACTGAGTGGGCAGCCAAAGTAACTGTGCCTCATGGGGGAGAATACGTTACAAAAGCCGGTAGCCAGAATGGTAATAAGATTGACTGGCAGATCCGGATCAATGAAGGGCAATCTTATGTCTCCAACGCCAAAATCGTGGATACACCCAGCAGCAATCAAATCCTGATTGAAGATTCCTTTCATTTGTATTCCACCAAAGTATCAGCCAACGGAGAAGCTGCCAAAGACACTGAATTAGTCAAAGATCAGGATTATAAGCTGAAAATTACGACAAACGATCAAGGTCAGCAATCCTTTGAGCTTGGCTTCACACAGGCCATTTCATCCGGCTATATTTTGGAATATCAATCTTTTATTCAAGCGGATGATAAAGCGAAAGTGAGTAACAACGTCTATTTTGAAGGCGACCGCTTAACTACGGAGCTGAGAGAAACCAGTAAAGAAATCATCGTGCGGACATCCTCCGGTTCAGGTTCAGGGGGAGGCATAACAGGAAGCCTGGAAGTGACCAAGGTTGACCAGGATCATCCTGACAAGGTGTTGCCTGGAGCACGCTTTGCACTCTATGATAAGAACCAAAAAAGAGCCCCGCTCATTCAAACTACCAATGCAGACGGGAAAATTTTGTTCAATTCATTGCTGTATGATGAATATATTCTGGAGGAACTTGCGGCTCCAGCAGGCTATAAAATAACAGCCTCGAAGACAGCGGTCAAAATAGACGCCACGGTTAAAGAAAGCTCAGGTATTAAGCAGATTGTGGTAACTAATGAAAAAGAGACCCCTGTCGATCCGGGTAAACCTACTGATCCGGAAACGCCTACGAATCCAGGAACGCCTACGAATCCGGGTTCAGGTAAAAAGCACGATAAAGATCCTGAACCCACAGAAACGCCGAATGTACCCGTTAAGCCAGTAACCAATGAGCCACAGATCGTTGAAGATGAAGATGTGCCATTGGGTGTTCCAGAGATTGTGCAGCCTCCTGCAGAACCCGATGCGCTGCCGGAATCGCCAGAAATTGATCCTCCTCAGAAATCGTCTCCACCTGTAGAGATTGAAGATGAACCCATACCCAAAGGAGGCATCAAGTTCCCTGTTGAGGACCCCGAGGACCCAAGTGATCCAGGTCGTACTCCGCAGGTAAATAAATTACCGCAGACAGGAGAAAACAGTCCTGCTCCCTTCTATTTGAGCGGAATGTCTTTCATTCTTCTGGGTGCCTATTTGAAATACAGACGGATGCATAAAAATAAAAGAATTAAATAATCAAATAATCAAATAATCAAATAATCCCCTTTCTCGGCTTACACAAAACGAGGAAGGGGAACAACTATCAATGATATGAGTGGTGACATGAACTTGAATTTAGCTCAAAACTCCTACATGCTCTTATGTTTATTGATCTTAAACCTGATCGTATGGACATGCCTTGGGATTTTTTTAAGGTCTGTATTTGTGGAAAGAACTATGCTAAGGAAACTTGCTTACCAAGACCCTGTAACAGGTTTGTTCAATCGGAATGCGCTCAACCACTTTTGGCAGCAACATAAAGGCAAAGAAAGCACTGCTATTTTATACATTGACCTGGACGGCTTCAAAGCCATTAATGATGCTTATGGACACAAGGTTGGCGATATGTTGTTACATGAAGTTAGCCTTCATCTGCTACAAGTCATGAATGCGAACCAAAAGGCTTTTCGAATTGGAGGGGATGAATTTTTACTCATTATAAAAAATTTTGATTCCGACCAGGTAAAAATTTTGGCGCAACTCCTCCTAAGAAAAATCAGCAGCGCCTACAGCATTCATGGACACAGACTATCTGTCACAGGAAGTATTGGTATTAGCTTGAATCCATCCCAGAAGGACAATCTGCAGACATTGCTCAAAGAGGCGGATATCGCCATGTACCATGCCAAACGAATGGGAAGAAATCGTTATGCCGTGTATTCCAAGATTAGCCGGAAACAGAGCAGCTCATACAACACTACACGGATCAAAAACCTCGCAAAAGACATTCGAAAGCGCCATAATGTCCATGTCAAAAAACAACCTGCACCTCTATAAGCCAGGAAACTATCCAAACCCGGCTGAGAATATAAATCAGGCGGGTCATTCCTGTTGATTTAAGGAACACACCCGCCAATAAAAACTTCCTTATTCAGTTTTACACCTTTGCAATCAGCTTGAAATCGTCAAAGTGGAATCCCGGAGCAACGACACAGGTTACCAGCACAGGCTCATCCCCAAGCGGACGCGCCGTTTGCCATACTGTGCCCGGCACCAGCGCTTGTGGATGCTGTCCTGCCTCCACATCGGCACCGACAATAATCACCGTTTCTTCACCAGGTTGTTCTCCGCTTCCACCCAATTTCAACTCCACAGGGCTTCCGCTATGATACAGCCACAGCTCATCCGAATGCACGACATGCCACTCGGAGAACTCGCCCGGATGCAGCAAAAAATACGTCGATGAAGCTGCAAAGCGCGGACCGGAATACACATCCGGCAGTACAGGCTTCGGAATTTGAAAATGGGACTTCCACATTTCTTTGTACCAGCCGCCTTCCGGATGGGGCTCCATGCCCAATGCGGTTACCAGCGGTGAAATAGCTTTCGTCATTGTACTAACCTTCCTTTACCCTAAATTCCTTCTCCCCTACTGTAAAACATAGCGTTGCTTTTGTCACGTTTCTCCCTTGGAATGTCGAAGGAGATTATTTTATGTCAAATAAAATAACATTAATTTATGCATTCATGCTCGTTTACATGTGAAAATTCCGGTTCACTCATGAATAATTACATAAAAATATATTTTACGTGAAGTTTTATGACATAAAATCTTGTTTTTTATTGTAAGCTTATAGTATCATGAGAGAAAATTTTGAAATTTTGATAGAGCTTGATCATGCCAGCCAATCTACCAAGCTATGTATCCAAGCCTGAAAGGGGTGAGCCTTCTGATCCAGTTTCGCAACGTCAACAAGCATTTTGGTCACTTCCATGTACTTAAAGACATCAATCTTCAGATTAAGGAGGGCGAGGTCGTCGTGATCATCGGACCCTCCGGCTCGGGTAAAAGCACCCTGCTACGCTGCATCAACCGTTTGGAAACCATATCGGACGGGGAACTGATCGTCAACGAAATACCTGTACATGACAAAAAGATTGATATTAACGCCTTCCGGCGCAATATCGGTATGGTATTCCAGCATTTCAATTTGTATCCCCATAAAAAGGTAATCGAGAACATTGTACTCGCACCCATGAAGGTGCTGGGCATCTCAAAGAAAGAGGCTACCCAAACAGCCATCACCTATTTGAAGCGTGTTGGAATCGAGGAAAAAGCACAGAGCTACCCCGCCCAATTGTCCGGGGGACAGCAGCAACGGGTTGCTATCGCCCGTGGCCTCGCGATGAATCCAAAGATCATGCTGTTTGACGAGCCTACCTCCGCTCTTGATCCCGAAACCATTGGGGAGGTACTGGATGTTATGCGTTCGCTCGCCCATCAGGGCATCACTATGGTCATTGTGACTCATGAAATGGGCTTTGCCCGTGAAGTAGCGGATCGCGTCATTTTCATGGACAAAGGACAGATTTTAGAAGACAGTCAGCCTGCCGAGTTTTTTCAGAATCCGGGTGAAGAGCGGGCACGCCTGTTCCTGAGCCGTCTGATTCATCATTAAGCAGACCTTTAAATGGAGTCAGGATTTTTGCAAACTCCTCTGGAGTGTAAATTCAGAATGTAAATCGAAAGGGGATTGTTCAAATGAGAAAAAGATATTCATGGAGTGCCCTTATGCTGCTTACGCTGTCCTGTCTACTCGTTTTGGCTGGCTGTGGAGGCAAGCAAGGAACGGCAACGTCGGGGAATGAGGCGGCGGCAGCCAACGGGCTGGAAGCCATCAAGCAACGTGGCAAGCTGGTTGTTGGGGTGAAATACGACACCAAGCTGTTCGGTCTGAAAGACCCGGCTAGCGGGGAAGTAGAAGGCTTTGATATCGACATTGCCAAGGCGGTAGCCAAACATATTTTTGGAGACGAAACCAAGCTTGAATTGAAGGAAGTCACATCCAAAACACGAATCACCTTGCTGCAAAACGGGGACATCGACGCCATTATCGCAACCATGACCATTTCGGACGAACGTAAAAAGCAGGTTGATTTCAGCGATGTCTACTTTAACGCCGGGCAATCCCTGCTCGTGAAAAAAGGAAGCCCGATTACCGGTCTGGAGTCCCTGACCCCGGCTACCAAGGTACTCGCAGTTAAAGGCTCCACCTCCGCCAAAAATATACGCGAAAAAGCACCCAAAGCGACTATACTGGAGTTCGAAAACTACCAGGATGCATTCAACGCACTCAAGGCAGGTCAAGGGCAGGCGTTGACCACCGATAACTCTATTCTGCTCGGCATGCAACAACAAGACCCGAATTACACTCTTGTAGGCGGGAACTTCACTGAGGAACCTTACGGCATTGCGGTGAAGAAGGGACAAACGGAATTGCTGCAAGCCATTAACGATACGCTCAAGGAACTGAAAAGCAACGGTGAATACGATAAGCTCCACGAGCAATGGCTTGGGGTTAAACCCGAATAATGGGGGTGTCATCCGCAGATGCTTACTTTTGATATCAACGTACTTTTCGACCATAGCGACCGCTTCATAGAAGGCTTGCTTCATACCGTTCAAGCCAGTGTCATTGCCTTGATCGGAAGCTTTATTCTGGGCGCGATCATCGCTATCCTCCGAATTGCGCCCTTTAAATGGCTTAACTGGATTGGGACTGTCTATGTAGAGGTCATTCGTAATATCCCGTTACTGATCGTTGTATTGTTCTTTTATCTGGGACTTCCCACTTTGGGCGTTCCCTTGGACGGGTTTGTGTCTGGAACGCTTGGCTTGACCGTGTACACAGCCTCCTTTATTGCAGAAGCGATACGTGCCGGTATCCAGTCCGTACCGAAGGGGCAATTCGAAGCCGCACGCTCCTCCGGGCTGAGCTACAACCAGACGATGATCAGTATTATTTTGCCACAAGCGATTAAAATTGTACTGCCTGCGATTGGCAACCAGTTCATCAATCTGGTCAAAAACTCTTCCGTACTAGCTATAGTAGCCGGACTGGACCTGATGTATTATTCGGATCTGATTAACTCGGATACCTTTATGCCCATCACCGTCTATGCCATCACAGCGTTGCTATACCTTACCTTGACGGTTCCACTTAGCTTTCTTGTCCTGTATATGGAGCGTCGCCTGTCCAAAACATCCTAAGGAGGGAAGCCCGTATGGATTTCAGTGGTATGTTTGCATGGCCTAATGTGCGTTTTATACTGGAGGGCTTCCTGCTGACGCTGGAGGTCTCCGTTTATTCCATCATGTTCAGCTTCGTGCTCGGTATCGTGTTCGGTATCCTGCGCTATACGCGCTTACCTGTCATTTCACAAGTAGCGGCCTTTTTAATCGATCTGATTCGCAATCTTCCGTTATTGCTCATTATCTTCTTCATCGGTATGGTCTTACCGTCCATTGGTCTTTCCATTTCACTTAAATGGGCAGCCATTACGGGCCTGTCGATCTTCGAGGGTGCCATGATCGCCGAGATTGTCCGTAGCGGTTTGAACTCCGTTCATAAAGGACAGATTGAAGCCGCACGGTCCTCCGGGCTGAGCTATTCCAGAACGTTATGGCATATCATTTTGCCGCAAGCGCTCCGCCGTATGGTGCCGCCCATCGTCAGCCAGTTCATTTCCCTGCTCAAGGATACTTCTCTCGCGGTCATTATCAGTCTGCCGGAGCTGACACATAACATTCAGATTGTCGGCGGTCAAAATCAGTCCTTCGTCATTCCTGCTCTGCTGTTCGCCGCTTTCCTGTACTTCGCTGTCAATTACAGCATGTCGCTGCTTGCACGCAGGCTGGAGGTGCGTACTCATTAGCATTCATTACACATAGCTTGATCAGGGCTGCCGCCAGCCTGAACGTTCTGTCAGCACAGCATGTATTTTTTCAATCAGCCTCTTGATTGCTTCTCCCTTGTAACGGTCTGACCGATGAATCAGCTCCAGCCGAACCTCGGGTACTCCCCGTGAAATAGGTACTGCACAAAGGGATGAACGGTCCAGGGATGCTGCGAGGGATTTGGTCTGGATAGTCACTGCGAGTCCCTCCTGTACCCAGCGCAGGATCGCAGGAATGGAATGGGTCTCCATCGCAGTGGTAAAGGGATACCCTCGATCACAGAAGCATTTTTCAATGTGCCTTCTACCCGGATGATCCCCTGGCTGCATAGCCCAAGGCATGTGCCTCAATTCGTCCAGTGCAATCGAAGAACGGTTGGCAAACGCATGTCCTGCCGGGACAATAAGACAGTAGCTCTCCGTCCGAAGCGGTAGCTGGACGAGCCTTTCATCCATACCTGAGTGCAGCGTAATGCCAAGGTCCATCCGGTTATCCAGCACCTGCTCCAGCAATTCAAAGGATGGGTGGATGTGCAGACTGATTTTAGGAAACAAACGATGAAAATCCATAAACATCTCTTGCAATGGTTCCTCCAGCTCCGGCAACGCGATACCGATCCGTAAGCTTCCCCGTTGCTCGGTGCGAAGCTCCTCAATGGAAGCTTTCGCCTGCTGTAGATCCTTGAGCGCATGAGCGCTGTGCTGTAGCAACAGTTTTCCAGCCTCTGTCATTTTGATCTTTTTGCCTGCACGATTAAAGAGGGTCATCCCCAGTTCTTCCTCCAACGCCTTAATTTGCAAACTGAGCGTAGGCTGGGAGATTCCGATCTTTTCAGAAGCTTTCGTAAAATGCAGTTCCTCACATACGGCTATGAAGTATTGAAGCTGGCGTATTTCCGTCTTATTTCTCTCCCTTCGAAATTCCGCAGATGGTTACATTAAAAGGCTAAAAGAAGCACGAGATCGGATCACTCCGGTTCGCGCTTCTTTTTAGATTATTGTGCTACTTCTGCTTTTTCCGCCGTCAACGTAATATTGGCAAACGTGTCTGCACCATACTCCTTGCCACGGGTAATGTCGTAATTGGCTACCCGGTTATTCAGAGCCTCCAGCGAATAGCGGAATAACGTCGGTACGATTGGAGCTTCCTCACTCATATACGCCTGCCACTGATTATATATATCTTTACGATAGTTGTCGTCAAAGGCTTTGACCGACACGCCTTCCTTCAACAGCTTATCATTTTCTTCACTCGTAAAGCGCGAATAGTTAAAGCTGGCTCCCCGTCCATACAGCCCACCAGGATCTACATCTGAACCTGTTCCCCATGCGCCGCCAAAAATATCGATGCCGGGATCATCCTTTTGCACACGATCATAGAAAGAATTGAACTCCAGTAGACGACCGTCCACCAGCTCCACATGAAGCCCGACATCCTTCCAGTTTTGCAAATAGAACTTCGCCAGTGATTCGGCTGTCGCATCCCCGCTCATCGCTGCATAATGGAGCACCAGCTCCTTACCCTTAGGGTCCTCACGGTAGCCATCTCCATTGGTATCCACATATCCTGCCTCGTCCAGCAGCTTTTTCGCTTTGTCCGGGTCATATGTGATGCCCTTCGCGTTCGTGTCATGATATCCCTTAAAGGCAGGCGGAATCAGGGACGTTGCCGGAACCCGAAGCCCGTGATAGAGCTGCTTGCCGACCTGCTCATTATTCAGCGCATAGCCGAGCGCCTGACGCAATGACTTGTTCGCCAGCTTGGCGTTCGGGTCCATAATATTTAGACTCTTGGCCTGATCGAATTTGCCCAGTTTAAAGCCTACATAGCTATAAGACAATTCCTCCTGACCGAGAAACTGTACATTTTTCGGATTGCTGGCTTCATCGTAACGGGTGGTTGGATAGCTGGCCCAGTCAATTTCTCCGCTTTTCAGCGCTTCTGTAATGACATTCGGGTTCACAACCTTCAAATGAAGGCCATCCAGCTTGGGCTCACCGTGAAAATAATCCTTGTTTTTGACAAATTCCACAGATTCACCTGTGACCATAGATTTAATTTTGAACGGCCCATAGCCAATCGGATTTTTACGGACAGGATCAGATCCAGCCATATCCTTCACGGGAATGTTCTGAAACACCTTTTTCTCCAGTGGCGTAGACCAGAGTCCCGATTTCACCGATGGATTAGGCTCCTTGAACTGAATGGTAACCTCTTTCTCATTCAACACCTTGATGCCGGAAATCGTTTTGGCCTTGCCCGCGTGATATTCCTCCATACCCACAATATTCGTCATAAAGCTATCGTAACGCGGACCCTCGTAGTCCTTGTGACCGATGACTTCATAGGAAAAGGCATAGTCCTCCGCCGTTACGGGATTACCATCTGTCCAGTTCAGCTTGGGATCAATTTTGACAGTCACCGCCTTATTGTCTGCGGAAAAGGAAATCGTCGCCGCTCCTTTATCGTCAATATTCAGATTGGAATCAATCGAAAACATAGAAGGGTAGAAAAATTGGAAGACTTCAAAATCCGGGTTTCCATCATAAAATACAGGGTTCAAAATTCCTTCAAAAGGGGTATCGGACACAAGTGCATAATTGATGACACCGCCCTTAATCGGTGCCTTATCATTCTTGACCGCCTTCGCCAGCGCTGTCGCATTCACCTGCTTGCTGTCTGATCCTGAGCCGCCTGTACCATCAGACGATTTTCCTCCATTTGAAGCGGAAGGCGCGCCGCTGCATGCGGCCAGAGAAAGCACCAAAATTGCAGATAGAACAGGCAGAATTCCTTTTTTCCAGCGTTTAACCATTGTAAGCCCCTCCTTGTCATTGTCCTTATTATGGAACTTCGATTAACCCAATCGTTGTCTGGCATCCGTGGCGCGTTTGAGCGCCTGGCCGATAAAGTTGATCGCCAGCATTAGCACCAAAATAAGTAAAGATGCAGGCAACCACATCCACCAGCTATTCTGTAATACATCCGGGTCATTGGCGTAGCTCACCAGCGTACCCAAGCTTGGCGTGGATTCTGGCAACCCAAAGCCGAGATAGGAAAGTCCAGTTTCAATCCCGATATTTCCCGCGAGGCTGAGCGTCAGATTGACGATCACGACCGAGCTGAGATTGGGCAGTACGCCAAACCAGATAATTTTCCAATTGGGTGTGCCGAGCGTTTTGGAGGCCTGCACATAGTCCAGCTCCCGCTCCGACAGTACCTTGGCTCGAATCAGACGTGCTTTTCCAATCCACAAAAAAGCGGTCATGATGAAAATAAAAGATCCTATGCCGCTCTTGGGGACAATACTGACGAATACGATCACCAGCATCAAAAACGGAAGCACCAGGATAAAATCAATGATCCGCATGATGATGTTATCCACCAAGCCGCCATAAAAACCGGCCAGCAGTCCCAGCGTCAAGCCGATGGCAGCGGATAATAGCGTAATCGTGAAGCCAATCGTGAAGGAATTACGCGCCCCAATGACCAGCTGACCGAAAATATCTCTGCCCGCCCGGTCCGTGCCCAGCCAATGCGCCGAGCTTGGAGCTTCACGGATCGCGCCCAAATCCACCGTCGTAACTACATCCTGATTCACAAACAGAACGGATGAATAAATAAAGATCAAAAACAAAACCACAAACGCGATGGACACCAGCGCCGTTTTGTCACGCACCAGCTCGCGGCGCAGTACAGACCAGCTGGATGGTGATTTACGAATGATCTCCGGCGTGAAAACCTCCTCCACCTGTATGGACACCTTACATCCCTCCCCTTCCTTCTGAAGTTGTTCGTTATTCGATCCGAATGCGGGGATCGACCTTGCTCAGGATGACATCAGACAAAAGGGTCCCCAATAATGCCAGGAAGCCGGAAATCATCACCAGCGCGGTCACGACTGAAAAATCACGTTGGGTGATAGACTGGAGAAATAGCTGCCCCAGCCCCGGATACCCAAAGATGGATTCAAGGAAAATGTTGCCCGCAATCACTCCCGTCAGGTCATAGCCCAAAAAGGCGGCAATCGGCAGCAGCGAATTTTTGAAAATATGACGGGAATAGATTTTCCCCTCGGGTACCCCTTTGGAACGCGCTGTTTTCACAAAATCCTTTAACCGTGTGTCGATGACCTCATTACGCAAATACTGAATCGTGGCTGTTGTACTAAGCAATGCTCCTGTAACCGCTGGCAATATGAGATGGTAAGCCTTGTTGATGTAATATGCCGAGGTTCCCGGCTCCACGCCCACATCCACACTGCCGCTGGTCGGAAACCAGCCGAGCCTGAAGCCGAACACGTACAGCAGCAGCAACGCGAGTATGAATAAGGGGGTCGCAAAGCTGAGATAGGTATAGCCAACCACGGTTTTGTCCAGCGGGCTATGCTGATAACGTCCACTGAGTACGCCAAGCGGAATCGCGATCAGATACGTCAAAATCAGGATCACCACGCCCAAAAAGAACGTGTTTCCCAGACGGCTACCGATCAGATCGGTGACGCCGATTTTATGTACATAAGATTTTCCCAAATCCCCATGAGCCAATTGGGCAAGCCAGTTGCCATATTGTACCCACACCGGATCATTCAGCCCCAGCCTTTGCCGTTGCTCCTCCAGCGCCGCCGGATTCAGATTGGGTGTCGAGGTTATGAGTCCTGTCAGGGCATCCCCCGGCATGGCCTTTGCCAGAAAAAAGATAAGTATGCTCAAAGCAAGCAGCTGAGGGATCATGATCAGCAGCCGACGCAGTGTAAATTTCCACATATTTTGTCCCCCCTTTATGGTAAAGCGACTTGATGGGACGAGCTTACCGCTTTTAGCGCAAACGGCTTGCCGTTCTCATCCAGATGTTTGGGCAGCTCTGTTTTGTAGGAGGACAACAGCGTTCGCCTTTTTTGAGCATTGTCCAGCCGCTTGGCAGGATCTATATTCGGAATGGTTGCAATAAGACGCTGGGTATACAAATGCTGCGGATGCTCATAAATATCCTGTTCGCTTCCCTGTTCCACCAGACGCCCCTGGTACATAATCCCGATTTGGTCGCACATATGGCGGATAATACCGAGGTCGTGGCTGATGAATAAATACGTCAAATTAAATTCCCGCTGCACATCCTTCATAAAATTAAGCACCTGTGCCTGAACGGACACATCCAGCGCTGATACCGGCTCATCGGCAATGATCAGCTTTGGATTTAATGTGAGTGCACGCGCAATGCCGATCCGCTGCCGCTGTCCCCCGGAAAATTCATGCGGATATTTGTAGGCCGCATCGGCGTTCAAGCCGACCTTTTCCAGCAGCGTCTGAACTTTTCGGCGTTCCTCCTCACTACTCAGCTTTTCGAAATTCCGCAACGGCTCGGCGATGACATCCAGCACACGCTTACGCGGATTGAGCGAGGAATACGGGTCCTGAAAGATCATCTGAATGTCTCTCCGCAGCGGATGGAGGTTGTTACGGCTTAAGGCCGTTAGGTCATCTCCGTTAAAAAGAACTTGCCCGCTCGTCAGCTTATTTAGACCGATGATCGTCCTTCCTGTAGTCGTTTTTCCGCAGCCGGATTCTCCAACCAGCCCGTACGACTGACCCGCCTCAATGCTGATGGACACACCATCCACTGCTTTTACCTGATCGACCACACGCTGGAAGAAACCACCGCGCACCGGATAATGGACTCTCAGATCATTTAGCTCCAGCAGTGCCATGAGCAGCTTCCCCCTTTGCCTCGTCTTCAAAATGAAAATGCTGATAACATGTACAGCGGACCCAATGCCCGGGAGAAATCTCACTTAAATGGGGATGATCCTCATGCGTTTCATGCTGAATCCAGGGGATACGTGGAGTAAAGCGGCAGCTATTGCGGGGAATATCCTGCAAGGAAGGGACGATTCCTCCGATGACGTGCAACGGTTCTCCCTTGGTATGTGATCCCGGCATGGATGCGAGCAAAGAGCGCGTATACGGATGCTGGGGCTGTCGGAACAATTCAAAAACATTGGCGCTTTCCACGATTTCTCCGGCATACATGACCACCACGCGGTCCGCCACCTCTGCCACAACGCCAAGATCGTGCGTAATCAGGATAATGCCGCTTCCAGTCTCCTGTTGAAGCTGCTTGAGCAAGTCGAGAATTTGAGATTGAATGGTTACATCGAGCGCTGTAGTCGGCTCGTCTGCAATAATGAGGGCAGGACGACAAGCGATGGCAATGGCGATCATCACACGCTGCCGCATCCCCCCTGACAGCTCATGCGGATACTGGTCGTATACACGTACGGGATTCGGAATATCCACACTCTCCAGTAATTCCAGCACACGCACCTTTTTCTGCTTCGTAGAGAGGGTCGTATGATAATTGAGGTTTTCCTCAATTTGCTTACCAATGCTCATTAGCGGATTCAGTGCTGTCAGCGGGTCCTGAAAAATCATGCCGATGCCTGCTCCGCGGATTTTGTTCATTTGCCCTGTGGAGAGACGATTCAGATCCGTGCCTTTAAAAAGAATCTGTCCCTCCACGCGGGTACGCTCCAGATCATGCAGCTGTGCTATCGAAAGCGCCAGCGCGCTTTTGCCGCAGCCGGATTCCCCGACCACAGCCAGCACCTCATTGGGGTTGACCGTCAGATCGAGATGGTCAACTGCGGGGTAATATTGATCCTTAATGCGAAAAGATACCGTTAACCCTTTGATCTCCAACACCGGCTCGATACTCAATGTGTGTGCTTCCTCCGTTCTCCATGGCCTTGTCCTGCTTATGCACGCCACGCTTGATGTTAAACCTCTCATCAACATTACATACCGATTTAGTCGGAATAATTTGAATTCATCCTATCACCAGTATATGGATATATCAATTAAGATTAGACTATCATGATCATTTAAAAAACCAATGATTCAGCAGCAGCGCGACCTTTCTGGCACAAAATGTAATGAAATAACCAACCACAGGTTAATTTTCAGCGCAAAAAAAGCCGCCTGACCCCCTTAAAGGGATCAAGCGACTGGCTGGTCCAGCTCAAATTGTACTCTCTTCGCTGGTTACGAAGCCGCTCCATAGGAGCCAGATTTGAACGTTCTTGGATCGTACCATTTGTAGCCCGCTGCCGGAGCAGCCCAAGGCTCAGGCTGCGGTTCCGTGGAAGCCGCAGGCTCCTCGAACGGCAGCAGCTGTGTTGGCTGGTCCAGCGTCAGACCCGCCACATCGGACAGCTTCGTATAGTCCTGCTTCCATGCAAGCCATTGGACGGTTTGTACCAGGAAGGTGGAATCGTCGACTTCCTTGAAACCATCGTACGTCTTCTTCGACTGTCCGTTTTCCTCACGTACATATTTCGGCGTGGCATCCTCAACTGGCGAAGAATCACCGATAAACGCTGCCTTGCCCTGACCTACCTTGGCTACAGCAGCATAAGGCCCTTCAGCACGGCCCCCGCCGTTATAGACACCCTGGTCCACGGCATTGCCCCATTTTTTCGTGCCTGTAGGAATATAAGCGATTCCTTTAGCCTTGGTCGGATCCATAATCGCCAATGTAGAACCAGCATGCATGGCAATCGAACGTACACCCTTCGTAATGCCGAAGGATTGATCTGCCGCTACGATATCCGTGGCATTTACGTCACCGAGTGCATTGTAGCGAAAACGAACGCCAAAGTTCGTTGCCAGCCAGTCGGAACTGGTTAGTCCCTGCATAGCTGGTGATGCAGCTTCTTCTGTAGTCATCCCTTTGGCCGGATTGGAATAGGCTCCACGGCGGTAGCCGTTCATAACCTCGGAGGAATCCCAACGGTTTTTGTTCCGGTCTGCGTTATAGTGGTCAGAAATGAAGAAAATACTGCCTCCATTCTTCACATATTGAACCAGAGCAGCTTGCTCGGATGCCTTAAAGGCAACATTGGCTTCACCAATGATGAACACATCATATGGGCGCAGCTTGTCGTACGTTATAGCCTGCTCGCCATAGGTAAAAGGAATGGAACGGTTCAACGGGTCCACGGTAAAACCAGCATTACGCAGTCCGCTGGCAAAATCGGAAAAGGCTCCATCTATAACCCAATCCGCCGCTCCGGCTGTCTGTGCGTGCGTATTATCGAACAGCACTTTTTTGCCTTTTCCATCCGGCAATGTAGTACCAGGATCAGGTTCGCCAGGGTTCCCAGGCTCGCTTCCGCTTACCAGTTCCAGAGCGCTTGGGCTTTTCACTCCACCAAAATTGTTATAGGCACCCAGCGCACCCGTCACGCGAATTTTGCTGCCGATCAGCTCAGGATGGCCTGACAGCCCGAATGGTCCTCTATACGCGGATGTCAGTTGCACATTTAACAGATTAGATGTATTGCGTTCACTCGCCTGATCCGCAATCAGTACGTTAAAATCATTTGCAAATGGGGCAGAGAAATTAGCCGTTTTCGATCCAGTGGCATGTCCGACGACGTAGCCTTCTACCGTCACCGTACCTCCGCTGCTTTGACGCTGAAGCGCTTCCGCTACCGTCAACGCGCCCTCTGCCTTGACCTGGCCGAATGGAACGAAGAGTCCTACCAGCAGTGATACGATTGCCGCCAGATGCAGCATTCCTTTCAAGCGTGAACCTGTGAACCGAAAACCTTTTACCATACGTAAATGTCCCTCCCATTATTCCATAAATTAGCTTGTCCTCTATCAGATTAGCTATCAACCTTCTAATTCCTTCCTGATTTCATCCATAATTATGTAAAATTTAATCTTTTTTATTGAGAAGATTCCTGATTCTGTAAAATACCAACCTGTGATTGACACCGGGCATGGCATACATTACGCTTAGGAGGAATTGTTGAACGGTATACGCGAATGAAGATGACGGGAGAGCCTGTCCGGGAATCACATCCCGGCAGCACCGAAGGAGCAAGACGTCAGCACCCGGCTGGCGGATAATCTCTCAGGTCCATGTATCGTCATCTGACGCAACTCTGGAGAGAGCGCAAGCCACCCAAGGGGTAAGGCGGTATACACCGCACGAAACTCTCAGGTAACGAGGACAGAGATAAGGGAAATTTCCTTATCCTGTCCTTTTTTGTGCTTACATGCTGCGTCAGCATTAGAAACCGTCACACCCGCGCAAAGGCGCGGCAGCACCATATACTATGATATTCAAACATACAGGGGGCCACACCATGCGTTTCAAAGATGTATTTTCCATTATCGGTCCGGCTATGACCGGACCCTCCAGCTCACATACCGCTGGCGCGGTGCGGCTCGCACGTGTTGCCAGGCACTGGCTCGGTGTGCAACCTGACCGTGCCCGCATGACGCTGTACGGCTCATTTGCCGATACGTACAAGGGACACGGCACAGACCTGGCACTCATTGCCGGACTGCTGAATTACGATACAGACGACTACCGGATTCCGGATGCTGAGCAATGTGCAGAGCAGGCCGGGATGGAAGTAGAGTTCGCTGTCAGCGGACTGCCCGCCCCTCATCCGAACACGGTCCGCTTCGAGCTATGGAAGGGTGAAGATCAGCGCACGCTGCTAGGCTCCTCCATCGGCGGTGGAAACATTCATGTTCAACAGCTCAACGAATTCCGGGTCAATCTAACCGGAGAGTTGCCTACGCTGGTGCTTCTTCACTCGGATAAGCCCGGAACATTGGGCGCGGTGACTTCAGCGCTGGGCGCGGCTGACATTAACATTGCCTATATGCACGTGGATCGCAAAGGCCGGGATGGCGAAGCGCTCACTGCTATTGAAACCGATAGCCCCGCTCCGGCTGAATTAATTGCCGAGCTGCGGGCTTTGCCTCATATGTATGGAATCAAAATGATTAACTTGAAAAAAGGAGCTGAATCCGATGCGGTTTAGCCATCTGCATGAATTAGGTGCCTTGTGCGCCGAGGAATCCACTACGATTGGTCGCCTGATGATCAAGGAACAGGTACAAGAGACGAACACACCGGAGGAAGAAATCTTCCGCCAAATGGCTGATTATTATGAAGTCATGAAGGAGGCCGTTCATCGCGGACAAACACAGGACACTGTATCCCGCAGCGGATTGACAGGCGGCGACGGCAAACGCCTGGCGGAATATTTGCGTGCAGGGGAAACCTGCTCCGGCGATGCCTCGGCACTCGCCATGGCGTACGCCCTTTCCGTGTCAGAGGTCAATGCGTCCATGGGTCGCATTGTCGCCACACCCACCGCAGGCTCATGCGGGGTCATCCCCGGTGTGTTCATCAGCGCGCAGGAGCGGTTCGGCTGGGATGACGAGCATATGGTGCGCGGACTGTTCGCCGCTGGAGCGATTGGCTACGTCATCGCCAACAATTCCTTCATCTCCGGTGCGGAGGGAGGCTGTCAGGCCGAGATTGGCTCAGCCATCGGGATGGCCGCAGGGGCCATGGTCGAGCTGCGCGGCGGTACGCCAGAGCAGGCCATCCATGCAGTGGGCCTCGCGCTCAAGAACACGCTCGGCCTGATTTGCGACCCCGTCGCCGGACTCGTGGAGATTCCGTGCATCGTGCGCAACGGGCTGGGAGCCGTGACCGCGCTTGCCGCCGCGGATATGGCTCTGGCGGGTGTGCGCAGCGCCATCCCGTCTGACGAAGTCATCGACGTGATGCTAGAAGTCGGCAGCGCGATGCCGTCCAAGCACCGCGAGACAGCCAAGGGCGGCCTGGCCCAAACGCCGACCGGCAAGCGTCTGACGGAGTCGCTTACGCGCAACATACCAGCCAAGAAGGATAAGTCGTAGCTTTCAGGCGACTGCCACCCCAAATAACACATGGGGAGAGAACAGTCGCCTTATAAAAAAAGAGCAAGCATGTCGTCCTTAGACGTATGCTTGCTCTTTTTTTTACTGTACGTTCACCTGTACCTTCGTCGTTTTCCCTGCATATTTCACGGTAATCACAGCTTTACCTTTACCCTGTGCCTTAATGCTGCCGTCTTTGACCGTGGCAACAATAATTCGGGACGAGGACCAGACTGCCGGCTTGGATACATCCTTCTCCGACTCATCCTTATACGTAGCTGTAGCCGTAACCTTAGCTACCTGTCCTGCTTTCAAATTCAGCGAGACTTCGTCGGTTTGCAAATATTTAAGCGTATCGACATCCACAGGTACGGTGATATATTTCCCGCCAAACTTCGCTTGAATATTGGTTTTACCGTAGCCTACCGCGGTAACCTGGCCCTTTTTGACTGTAGCTACCTTATAATTTAACGTTTTCCATTCGGCTTGGGCCGTAACGTCCTTTTCTTTGCCATCACTGGATTTGACCACAATTGCGATGGTTTTTTGATCTCCTGATTTAAGCGATAACGCGATAGCATCCGCCTCAATCTGTTGCGCTACATCCACTTCTACTGTAAATGTAATGCTTTGCTTGCCATAAGAAGCTGTAACAGTAGCCTTACCACTGCCATTCGCTTTGATCAAGCCCTCGCTAACCTCGACCACTTTCACATTGCTGGTAGTCCAGGTGGCATCCTTGGTTACATCTGTTTTTGTACCGCTGCTCTTGACGCCTGTTACTTTCAACTGCTTCGTTTCCTGGGCACCAAGCGCAATCACGCGTGTGTCTGTTTCCAAACGGTCTACGAGACCGACTTGTACATTAATGGTCAGCTTTTTGCCATTATAAGTGGCGGTAACAGCCGCCTTACCCGCTGCTTTACCCGTAATTGTTCCTTTGGACACCGAAGCAACATCTTCCGCGCTTGAAGTCCATTCTGCATCCTGTGTCACATCTTCCTTACGACCATCCGCATACGTAGCGGTCAGAGTAGCAACATAATCCTCATCAATATCAATCGTTGCTGTTTTGGAGGACAGGGACAGGTCACCAGGCACATTCACAGATACCGTCGCTGTGACTGTTTTGCCGCCATAAGAAGCAGTGATCGTTGCCTCACCTGTTTTATAGCCCGTCACTTCACCCTTGCTGACAAAAGCAATATCTTCATTGCTGGATTTCCATTCTGCCTTATCCGTGATATCTTCTTCCGTACCTGTTACGTACGTCGCGGTTAGCTTGAGCTTCTTGGATTCCTTGGCATTCAGGCTCAACTTGTCCTCGCTCAAATCCAGATATCTGGACGTTTCCACGTCTGCCTTAATCGAAACCGTCTTATCGCCATACTTCGCGGTCACCGTAGCCGAACCCGCTCCAATCGCCATAATCGTTCCTTTGGTCACCGTCGCAATTTTTTCATCGCTTGTGGACCATGTAGCTTTATCCGTGACGTCCGTTACCGTTCCATCCGGGTACACCGCAGAAACCTGTACTTTTTTGGATTCATCCAAACGGAGAAAAATATTGGATTCGCTGGCTTTCAGCTTATTCGTTTGATCGACATCCACCGAAATGGTAGCAGACATCGTACCGTATTTACCGGTAATCGTCGCTTTACCTGCGCTGTAGCCCGTAATCGTGCCTTTCAGTACATCCGCCACGGCTGCATTGCTGGAGCTCCACTCGGCGGACTCAGTAACATCCTGCACGGTTCCATCCGGGAAGGTCGCTGTCAATTTGACCTTCTCGGTATCCTTCAGCAAAAGGGAAACCTCAGATGGACTGACATCCAAACGTTTAACCTGTTCTACCTGCACAGCAATCGTTACGGTTTGTTGACCGTATACGGCCTTAATGTTGGCTGTACCTGCTCCCTGAGCGGTAACCAATCCGTTAACTACGGTTGCTACCTTCTGGTTATCCGAGGTCCAGGTAGCATCACCCGATACCTGAGCTGTCGTGTTATCACTGTAAGTCGCTGTCAGATTGATCTGTCCTGTGCCGCTTGAACGCAAGCTCAAGCTTTGTACACTGGATGTGAGCGCCTTAACCTTTTTCGTTACATGTACCTGAACCGATTGTATCTTATCCTTATAGGTTGCAACCACAGTCGCATCCCCTTCGCCCTTACCAGAAACTGTACCGTTATATACCGTAGCAATAGCAGTATTATCACTTTTCCAATCCGTGCTTACAGTTACATTTGAAGTCGTCCCATCGGCGTAAATAGCCGTAGCCGTCAACGCAGCCGTATCTCCCTGCTGCACAGTCACCTCGTTAGAGGAAAGGACAATCTTGGAAAGCACCGGATCAGCTGCGGATGCAAACCCTGCGTATGATGTAAAACTTGAGATCAGGATGACCAACGCCAAGAAACCGGACCATCTATTCTTCAAAATCTAATTCCCTCCCATTTCGAAACTTAAAATTAAGGATTTCGCAAAATCCTTATACCTACGTTTTATGTCGACATGTGGAAAAGAATAGTTTAGGCTTTAAAGAAAATTTGGTCCTTATTAACTAGAATCGGTACTGACAAAGATTAAGCCGTTACATATAACCTCACTTTTACAAACAGCTGTAAGCTGCTGCACGAAGCCTCAAATGGTGGTATTCTTCCATATTTGGGGCCAGCTGATGCATATAAACGACCGAGAACTGCTCGCTTGGATCTATAGAAACCCAAGTACCTGCTGCTCCCGACCAGCCAAATTCTCCAATAGAGCTGTTTGCATGTCCAGCCGCTTTATCAATTAACGTGCGCACGCCCAATCCGTAACCATAACCTGTATGATATGAATTCGTAAAATCGGATAATTGGGCTGTACTCAGATGATTGGTGCGCATTAAATCAATTGTTTTTCTCCCTAAAAGCCTCACACCGTCTATCGTACCGCCATTCGACAGCATTTGTGAAAATGTGAGGTACTCTTTAACTGTCGAATATAAACCTGCCCCTCCACTTTCATATACAGCGTCCGGCTGATGATGCTCATCCAAGAAACCCTCAATTTTTTCAAGCTCTCCGGTGTCTGTCCGTTGATAAAAAGAGGCCATACGCGATTCAATATCTCCACGATAACGGTAACCTGTATTCTTCATTCCAAGCGGATCAAAAATTTCATCCTTTAGGAATTGTCCTAATAATTTTCCTGAAATGACTTCAATAAGACCTGCAACAAGATCATGTCCATATCCGTATAACCATCGTGTTCCCGGTTCAAAGGCAAGCGGAACTTCAGAAAGCGCTTTAATCTCTGCGCGCAGATCATATTTCCCCTGCTTGTCCTTTAACGCTGTAATGACCTTTTGCATAGCTTTTCCTGTATCTGAATACTCGGAAGCGTAAGGAAGACCCGCACTCATATTGAATATATGCTTAATTAAAATGGGAGTCTCCGCTTTATCCATATAGGTATGTCCGTTAGGAGCGGTTTTGAATACATACGAATTACGATATTCGGGTAAATATTCATACAAAGGCTCATTCAACAAAAATTGTCCGCGTTCATACAGCATAAGTGCAGCCGCACATACAATAACCTTTGTCATGGAAAACAAGCGATACACGGTATCTTCAGTGATTGGTTTTCGAGCTTCCAGATCAGCATATCCGTGATACCCTTCATACAACACTTGGCCATTTTGCGCAATGGCACAACCACAACCTGCTGGCCCATTCGCTATGAATTGTTGTAATAACTGATCTACCTTTTCAAAACGAGACATATTCATTCCTCCTGTTTTGCTTTCAAAAGAAACAAGCTTTCCCTCGTGCTCTAATTTCCTGTAACAACAAGCCCAACCTGAATTTCTTGTAAGCGCTTATCCCCTCGCATTTATTTTAACGGTAAAATTAGTAATTACAAAGATTATTTTCATAACCAAATGGCTTTACATTAACAGTTCTGCCACTGTTTTTTTCCAGCGATTTAACACTGCTTCCGGCTCCTTGAGTCGGACCGTAACACCTGTCACAATATCCGCATATTGGGCCGAATCTTCTCGGGCTGCGAATACCTGTGCCGCAAACCGTTCGCGTACATGCTTGGCTCCGGGCAACATCGGCAAATGCTCCAGCGACAATCGGACATAATGCGCCTTCCCGCCGATGAACACCGCGAGTGTCGCCTTCCCGGTACGAATCATGTTGCCCGTCGTAGTCGTGCCCGGCCATAGTGCCAGACGCAGATTTCCCTCATCCAGCGCTACAACCTCGCCTACGCTAATCATTGCAATATGCGGCCACTGATCCTCAGTGACCGTCAGCAGCATCATCGCTTCATGCTGCTTGTTCTCCAATGCCTTGCCGTCCAACAGCGTGAACAGCTCCTTGCCGATCCTTGGTGTCTGCATGAAGTATACTCCCCTTTACATTTGGCCTATATCTTCAAAGTACCACAATTTACATCTGGTTACGAACGACGCTGTACCCGCTCTGGAATAGGAGGGACATGGGTAGCATTCGGAATATCTTGGGGGTTAACCTTGAACGCCGATTTATACTTTGCCGGATCAGTAATGCTATCTGGTTCCGAGGTGCGCCATGTGAACATGCATACAGGACACAGCAAGACCTCCCAGGCGCCTTTAACTGGCGAACGGGTAACGACCTCCGAACGATTAGATTCACAACGGGGACAAATATGCATCTGTCAGCACTCCTTTAATCTTTCTTTATTTTCAAACATATTTAACGAAGCATGTGACTCAACTTTTTCTCCCATTCTGCTACACCAAGCGGGGAATCGAGCGGCTGGGAATAATGGCCTCTAATATCCGGTGCTATGGGTGTCGTCGCATCCAATATCATTTTGTGCGTCATACCTGCCGGATCAGAGCCGGGGTCAAGAGGTAAAATAGACAAGCCCGGCACAATGACAGCATCATGCTTCGGATGCAGCTTGGTGGATAACGCCCACATGACCTGCGGCAGATTGAACGGATCGACATCCTCATCCACCACAATCACCAGCTTGCAATACCCCAATCCATGCGGAGTCGTTAGCGCACGCATCCCCACAGCCTTCGCAAAGCCGCCATAACGGGTTTTCGTGGAAATAATAGCGACCAGCCCATGCGTATACATGGCATTAACGGCTATGATTTCATTAGGAAATGCATCCTTGAGCTGTTGAAACAACGGTACACTTGTATTCACACCGATCATATAATCCGTTTCCGTCCAAGGCATCCCGATGTACAAATGCTCAAATATAGGCTGCTTACGGTGATATACACGATTAATCTGAATGACTGGCATCGCGCGGCCGCCGGAATAGTGACCTGTAAATTCACCGAATGGACCTTCATACTCACGTTCACCCGCCAACACTTCACCTTCCAGAATAACCTCAGCTCCCCAAGGCAGATCGAGATCCGCATCCTTCGCTTTGACCACACGGTAAGGCTCACCCTGAATGGCGCCCGCCATCTCATATTCCGATTGATCGTACAGCAGCGGCGTAGAAGCAGCTGTGGTAATCACAGGCTCACATCCGAGGGCAATAGCTACCTTCAGATTTTCGCCGCGCTCCTCTGCCTGACGAATATGGATTGCAATATCATGCTGCGGTACAGGCTGGATACCCAAACGGTTTTTGCCTTTCACCTGCATCCGGTACAAGCCTACATTTTGCTTGCCATAGGTGTCGGGGTCATCCAGATCACGTGACACCAAAATCGCTTTATCCAGATAAAACCCTCCGTCTCCCTGGTTCAAACGAAACAATGGCAAAATATCAAACAAATTAATATCCTCTGTAATCTCCACTTCATGAAAAGGAGCGGTTTCTTCCCGCTTCACGGGCATTGGAAATTGTTCATAGCGTCTGGCAAACTCAAAAAACTGCTCCTTGAGCGGTGTATTTTTGGGCATTCCCATCATGAGGGCATGATTGGGCCAGGAGCCCATCACATTCATTGCAATACGAGCAGCATTATATCCATAGATATTGTTGAAAAAGAGAGCAGGCGTCTTATCACCTAAATTGTTTAACGCTCTGTTAGCTGCTGCGAGGTCTGGCTCCGGCTTTACCTCATCGCTGATCGTGAGCAGTTGCCCCTCCTTTTCCAAGGTATGCAGAAAATCGCGAAAGTCTTTATAAGCCATCTTTCATTCTCCTTCGTCTTCCGATTTCTCAATTCTGGTGCAGTCTGGAGTCAGTCTGCTTCATTCCATCCCAGCGTTTGGCTGCGGTTGTGACGATACCAAACTGGTCCAATACGCGAAAAACAATATGATCCACCAATTCCTCAATACTTGCAGGATGATTATAAAAAGCAGGCATCGGCGGCAGGATCATCACGCCCATGCGTGACAGCTCCAGCATATTTTCCAGATGAATACTGCTTAATGGTGTTTCCCTGGTCATGAGCAGCAGCTTCTTTCGCTCCTTCAGCATCACATCCGCCGATCGGGTGAGCAGGTTGTCCGCCATACCGATACGAATGGAGGCGAGCGTCTTCATGCTGCAAGGAGCGACGATCATGCCGTCTACCCGGAAGGAGCCGCTGGAAATACGCGCAGCCTGATCCTTATACGAATAAACTGCATCCGCCATGGCCTCCACTTCCTTCACCGTATAGCCTGTCTCATAGGGAATGTTCGCAATAGCCCACGGGGATAGCACCAGATGGCTCTGGGCTCCGGCCTCCCGTAATTGCTGCAATATACGGATACCGAAGATAGACCCTGTCGCTCCCGATATTCCTACAATGATTTTTTTCATATGTTCCCTCCTTCCACCCCATCGTTTTATGTTCACCAATGCATCACTGTCAAAAATTATACGCCTGTTCCTTGCACACGAAAAATATATATAATATATGTAATGCATACTTTAAAAGTATTCAAATCGAAGTGGTTGTTCAGAAATGAGGTGGAATCCCCTAATGGATATGAAGCAGCTGCATTACTTTTGCGTCATCGTGGAGGAAGGACAAATCACGAAGGCCGCCCGAATGCTTAACATGGCCCAGCCACCACTGAGCCAACAGCTAAAAAATATGGAGGATGAGCTTGGCGTAAAGCTGATTTACCGTGAAGGAAAGAAGTGGGAGGTCACCGAGGCCGGATACGCACTATACACCCGCGCCAAGCGATTATTGGCTGAAATGGAGGATACCTGTAGAGAAATTGGAGAGTTCGAAAGCAACGTAACCGGCACCCTGTCCATAGGCACTTCATCGGTCTGTATGTCTCTGATTACCGAACAACTCAGCCGCTTTCACCAGGAATATCCAGAGGTATACGTTAAAATAGGACACGGAGACACACATCATCTGGAGGAACTGCTGCATCAAAATAAAGTCGATCTGGCTCTGCTGCTGCTTCCGGTAGACGACAGCTCTTACCATACGATTGAACTGGAGGGCGTCTCTTTTGTTGCGGTACTTCCGTGTGAATGGGCAGATCGTCATCCGAGTGGACAAATGACGTTACAGGAAGCAGCCAGCTATGACCTTTTGTTGGCACGCCGAACAGAAGGACACGGGCTATACGAAACCGTCATCCGCAAATTTCAGGAACACCATCTTATTCCGCGCGTCGTACTGGACTGTCCTGAAATATCGACCATTCTCGCGCTCGTATCCACAGGCATGGGGATTACCATCATTCCAGACACTCGCTTGGGACAAGAATACGGGGACAGATTTCGCACACTCTCCATTAAAGAGCCGTTCCCCTTCACACGGCCTGCCGTCGTATGGCGCAAGGATCGTTATTTATCCAATGCAGCTCGCAAATTGGTTGAACAGCTACAGGCTGGAGACACGAAAAAGACTGCTCCCGAGTAGATGCTCTACAGCTCTACTCATGAAACAGCCTTATGCTGGAGGAACTTCCATCATTCCTTCGTTGATACCGCCTTATTTGACTCCCTGATGCCGATACTCGGTCGGAGTCATTCCACATTTGCGCCGGAACACCTGTGTAAAATGCCGCATGTCCTGATAGCCAATCCGCTCGGAAATATCAGCCAGCCGAAGATGAGGATCACCGAGCAGCCGCTTCGCTTCCTCCATCCGCAAGCAAATAACGTAATCCTTGTAGCCTTGTCCGGTTTTTTGCTTGAACAACTGGCTGAAATACACCGGATTCAAAAAGACGACCGAAGCCACCTTCTCCAGCGACAATTCCTCTGTAAAATGTGTCCGAATATATTGCAACGCCACATCCACCGTATGCATGCCTTTTCGCAAACATTCTCCGGCGTCCACCGCCGCCGCTGCAATCTCCTCGGGCGTTCGTCTTAGCCGTGCCACTTCTTCGGGAATGGACGCAAAATTGTGGTGAACCCCCGAACGCGTAATTTGTAACGGTACCTTCACATAACGCTTCAAGTGGGATTCGAGCAACGTTTCCAGCCGTGCCGCCTCTGCCTCATCCCGCAGCCGTGCAATACCCAGCAGGCTATGGCGGTCGAGACTGACGACAAAGCCACTGCCGCCTGCCTCAACCAGCTCGGATAGTACATTTTCAATCATAAAATGCTCCAGGTGTGTCTGCTTGTGATCAGGTTCCATACGAACCATGAAGAGATGAAACTCCGGATAGTTTTCCACAAACGGCTGTATATCGAGCTTCCCAGTATCCAGTCCGAGTGCATAGCGTTGAAAAACAGCTTCACGCAAATAGACCATATTGGACTTGAGAAGCTTGCCCTCGTTCGCCTGCTGTGAAGCGACAAGTGCTTCGGCTGCCAGCATTTCAATGCATTCCAGCAGCTTTTTTTTGCCGATCGGCTTTAACAGGTAGTCTTTGGCACCCAGCTTTACTGCTCTTTGTGCATATTGGAAGTCGGAATGGGCCGAAATAACAACCCACTGCAGATGAGGATGCTTTCGCTTGGAAATGCGCATGAATTCCAGACCATCCATACCGGGCATCAGGATATCGGTCAATACAATATCCACGGGATGCTCCGCCAGAATGCCTGCTGCTTCCTCGGTGGAAGCAGCGAGATGAATGCCGCAGGCTGGCAGAGCCTGGCCAATGGTGCGCCGAATCCCCTGCCGAATCATACTTTCATCGTCAGCTATCAGAATATTCATGTTTCTCCTCCTTCTGTGGCAGAGGCACACTTACAGTGGCTGTCGTTCCGGCCCCAGGTACGCTGGAGATCCGTAGGCCGTACTCTTCTCCGAACATGTGCCGTAGCCGTAAATTTAGATTTTGCAGGCCGATGCCTCCCGCCTGCCCGCTGCCCGTCTGCTTGCCGGGTTCTGCCAAAGCAACCTGAACCACCTCCCATCGTTCGTACTCCATCCCTGCGCCGTTATCCATAATATGCAGGCTTAAAACACCGTCATATTCCTCTGCCCTGACGAGCAGCTTGCCGCCTGTATTTGCATGAAGAGGCTCCAGTCCGTGCTTGACCGCATTTTCAATCAACGGCTGTAAGGTCATTTTCGGCAAGCGGATATCCATCCAGCGCTCATCAATACTGATGTCTACGGATACCCTGCCTTCCAGCCGTGCTTGAATAATCGTGAGGTAATGCCCGATCTGCTCCACTTCTTCGCGCAGGCTGACATCGGTCCCTTCCTCCCAATGACTGCTGTAGCGGAACATATGGGATAAGGAAAGCACCACTTCCCCGAGCTGATCCTGCCCCTTTTCATCCAGCATCCAATAGATCATATCCAGCGTATTATACAGAAAATGCGGATTGACCTGTGTCTGGAGCGCGTGCAGCTCGGCATTTTTTTCACTGACCGATGATATGCGAACCAGCTCGATCAGCTCGGCAATCCGTCTTACCATATGGTTGAAGGATGTCGCCAATTGGTTGATTTCCTCATACGATTCAATCTCCAACGTATGGCGGAAATTCCCCGTCTCTACCCGTTTCATTTCCCGAATGACCCGCTTCAGCGGAAGCGAAATACGTCTGGAGACGATGGACGCAATCAGCGCGGATAAAATAATGAGTACAGGCACCACGATGAGCAAATACCTTTGATTTTGCACCAGCTCCACGTTCAAATCCCCGCTGGGTGTCACACTAATGACCGACCAATCGGCAAACGGCAACTTGGAAGCGATTACAACCTTCTCATTACTCCGATTTACAATGACATCATCCTCAGGTACCTGCTGCTCCAGACTTTGCAGATCCGGTGGCGGTTCAGAGGAAGTAGCCGACACAATCCGATTTTCATTGCCTACCAGATATACCTGACTATTGGTACCCAGCCGTAAATTGTGGAGGGCGGACAGAACCGAGCGCGGTTCAGCTTCAAACAGGACGATACCAATCGGCTTATGCTCATCCAGATCATAGAGCTGGCGCCCGAACGCAAACACCGGTCTGGTTTCCACCTGGTCAATGACAGAGTGAGGATAAACGCCCAGCCATGCGATTTTGCCCGCTGACTTTCGAATTTCCTTATACCATTCAGTGTGTTCGTAATCGGTATCAATAACATTCATATAATTACCGTAGTTGTATACCTTGCCTGTGTCTGTGATGACATGAATGCCTATCAGGTCCTCCCGCGAATAATAGATAGCTCCCAGAATATTGGTAATTGTACGTTCATTGATGTAATTGACGGCGGGTAAATCACTGGTATCCGTCGTTAGCAGACGAACCAAATCCATATTGTTGCTGATCGATTTGGACAGACTGTTATAGCTGCTGAGCAGTAATTCGAACAGTCCTGCCGTTTGGGAAACATTTTTACGAGCCAGCTCACTGACCTTATCATGGAACTGCACTGTAGTACGGTTATAAAATAACAAACTGATCGCCAGCACAATACCGGACATGCTCAACAGGAATAGAATAAACAAGCGGTGGTGAATAGACTGAAAACGGCGCATCATACCTCCGTGCGCTCCTTTCGAATCGCTCGCCTACCCTTTAACCGCCCCCGCTACCATGCCCTTGGTAATCTTTTCGGACAGGACAAAATAAATAATAATGACCGGTAAGGCCCCCATGACCAGAAAAGCGCCAATATTGCCGTAATTCACAGAATACTGACTGACGAATGTATAGACGCCGAAAGGGAGTGTTTTGAGCTTCTCTGACGAGATAAAGGTGGCAGCCATAATGTATTCATTCCAGATATTAATAAAGGTCAAAATACACACCGTCATCATCGGCGGAATCGAGATGGGTAAGATCACACTGCGAAAAATACGATAAATGCTCGCCCCATCAATGTAAGCGGATTCTTCAATCTCGTGGGGAATGGACCGCATAAAGCCGGACAGGATGAAAACCGCAATCGGTGTCTGAAAAGCAATGTAGGGTAAAATTAGCGAGAAATACGTATTGAGAATGTTGATGTTTTTGAACATCACCATCAGCGGCAGCAGCGTTGCCTGCATCGGAATCATCATTCCGATCAGAAACAAGGTCAGCACAGCAGCCCCAAAGCGCCAGCGGAAACGCGTAATCGCATAAGCAGTCATCGAGCTTAACAAAATGACGAATAGCATCGTAACTCCGGTCACCAGCACACTGTTTCCCAAATAGCGCAAGTAGCTCCCTGATTCATAAGCTTCCTGATAGTTGTGCCACTGGGGCACTTGAGGGAGTGCAAAGAAGCTTGCGCTCAAAATCTCTTCATTCGTCTTCAACGAATAGGTCAGCAGCCAGAAGAGTGGGTACAGCTGCGTGACGATCAAGACCGCCAGCAAGGAAAAGACCAATGTTTTTTTCATGGTGTTCACAGCTTCATCCCCCTTAGCTTACCTTATTTTCGATTCGTTTGAAAACAAAATTTATCACAATTGTAAATGACAAACAGATAATCACGAGAAACGAAGCCAATGCGCTGCCATATCCATATTTCATGGACAAAAAGGACATGTTGTACATATACGTGGACACCGTATCCGTTGCATGAGCAGGCCCTCCACCCGTCATCACCCAGATCAGATCGAACGATTGCAGAGAACCAATAAAGGCCAATACAATTGATATTTTGAAAATAGGCACAATGAGCGGTAGCGTAATATACCGGTCTGCTTTAAAACCCTCAGCTCCATCCATTTTGGCTGCCTCGTACAACTCATTCGGAATATTTTGCACCCCGGTAAACTGAATCAGCAAATGATAGCCAAAATACTGCCACAACGACACAAAATAGAGAGCGTACATGGCAATCTGCGGTTCTGTCAGCCATGAGCGTGTCCAGCTTTCCAGCCCGACCGACATCAAAATACCGTTCAGCATCCCACCCATTGAGGCCGGATTATAGATCGTCTTCCACAGCTGCCCGATAATAACCACCGACAGAATGACTGGCAGAAAATACATCGTAACCAGCGTATTCGCCTTACGCACATAGCGATTAAGCAAAATAGCCAGCAGCAGACAGAACGGAATTTCCAGCATGGAAAACAAAGCGAACATCATCGTCCGCTTCACAGACGGCCAGAACACCGGATCGGCTGTAAATATTCGCTCGAAATTCGCCAGCCCTACAAACTTCGCCTCAGATATTCCGTTCCAATCCAGTAGTCCACAGTACACCGACACCAGAATCGGAACAAACACCATACAGGTGTACAGCAGCAGGCAGGGCAGCACGAAAACGGCAATGGTGCGTGCCGGCACCTTCAGTACATTCATGCTCCAATCCCCTTTTGTGTTTTTTCTGAACATCTTCTAAGAATGGGCAGCTCATGGTTATCCCAAATCAGGGAAGGAACTAATGCGCCCCTCCCCTGTTAAGCTGAAACTATTTGTTCGCTTCAAAAGCGCTCTGATGCTCCTTGGCAA
This sequence comes from Paenibacillus sp. RC21, assembly GCF_044907935.1. Lineage (NCBI taxonomy): Bacteria > Bacillati > Bacillota > Bacilli > Caryophanales > Paenibacillaceae > Paenibacillus > Paenibacillus sp. RC21. Next base: position 7,600 of record NZ_JBIYCS010000006.1, on the reverse strand, counting down.
CTTGTGCGGAGTCTTCTTTTTGCACGAACAGGTTTTGAATACTGCTCAGATGCGCCTGCGCGATAGCTGGATTCATCGTATTATCAAATGCGAGGTCGCCGCCTTTCACATTTTTGAACAGCTCATTGAGGCTAATTGCCAGCTCGGAGTAGCCCGCCTCCTTCAGATCGCCTTTCATTTTCTGGCCGCTGCCAATCGCATTTTTCAGATCAAACTGAATCTTGGGCATCTCTGTAATAAAATAGTGCAGAAAATCCTTCGTCTCCTGCAAATGCTCACTGTTCGCCGATACTGCAAACGCACTGCCCGGCGCAATCACATACTCATTCACATCTCCCTTGCCATTCACCGTAGGAAATTGGAACGCGCCCACTTTGCCTGCTACCGAAGAAGCATCAATAGACCCTGTTTCCCATGTGCCCATGATATACATAGCGGCTTTTCCTGTTTTAAAAATATTGCCGCCCGCATTATAGTCAATGGATGTAGCTCCATCCGGGAAAGCCCCTGCCTGCACCAGTTCCTGAAATGCATCCACTGCTTCCACAAAGGCCGGATCATTAAACGTCTTTTTGCCGTCCAGCACATCCTTGAGGAAATTCGGCCCTTCATTCGTACGCAGCAAAATATTCATGAAAAGGAGTGATCCGGTCCACGAATCCTTTTCCCCAATCGCAATCGGGGTAATCCCCTTTGCCTTCAGCGCCTTAACCGCCGTTATCAGCTCATCAAAGGTGGTCGGCAGCTTTTGAATTCCCGCCTGCGTGAACAGCTCTTTATTGTAAAACACTACTTCTATATTGTTGCCGTCGGGAAAAGCATAAAGCTTATCATCAAAACTATAATAATTGAGCAGTCCATCCTGAAATGTATCTTTCAACCCATCTTTATCCGCCACATCGTTCAGAGGAGCCAGCAGCCCGGCATCTACGAAGGGCTTCATCTGTGCGGCCGGGTTTACAATCGTAATATCCGGAACTTCCTTCGCCGCCGCCTGTGTTTTCAGCTTTAGCTTTTGTTGATCTGTATTCAGCGAATCCAGCTCAATTTTGACATTCGGATGATTCTGCTCATATTGACTTACAATTTGCTTTATCATTTTGTATGAAGGAGTGCTAGGATCAGGATTAATGTTCTGGAAGGTGATCGTCACTTCTTTACTTGCAATGTCTCCACCCTTGCTGCCCGAGTTTCCCGGACTTGCGCTCTGTCCGTTATTACAAGCTGTCAGCGTCAATGCCAAGGCGCTCGCCATCAAAATAGCAAACGCTTTCATTTTTGTTATGCCCATTATCTTTTTCCTCCTCTTGTTGAAGCATTGCGCGAATTGTCTCCCGTCTGTGAACACTCAATGCCCGCTTGTTTTTTTCATTATGTTCTATAGAAAAGAAGTGAACAATGTGTGAACTTAAGGAGAAGGGTTTGTTTTTTCAAGCCCTCATTCGTGCGCTTCAAAATTCATTCATATCATAACTTGCAATTTATCTCGAACACAGGCATAATATGAATAAGCTCATTCTTTGATAATGATTCTCATTATTAAAAGGGAAATATACATGGACTCCAAAGGAGGCAGGACCGCAGTGAAAGAAGCTTTTAGTAGAACCTCCCTGCATATTGATGATTATTTGGATCTTCTCAATCTTGCGGTACAAGTCGGAGATATAAAGTGGCAAAAGGAAATTACACGTAAACTTCAAGCCTTAAGTGTCCTCCAGACAGAACAGGTTGAAATAGATCAATAATCGTCTCCCCAGCTAATTGACCGCTATACGGCGTTGATTAGCTTTTTTTGTGTTATAAATGTGATCATTTTACATAAATCCCAAGAGCGATTTCAAATCAGCAATATAAAGATCGAAATGGTTTATTTCGTCTATATATAGTACTTTTAAGCGTTCGGAATCGAATTATGCAAAATGCTGATGTATAAGTGCAGGTTGTCAGAAAACGTAAATCAAGGCGGGTCCTCAGGGACTCCGCCTTATTTATGTTCATATTTTTTAGAGTCGGCAAATTTCATGCGCACATTGGCCGTATGAAGGGCAGCAGCACATCATGCGCAGCACCTTGAGATCATGAATGACTATTTTGCCATCCCGCGTATCAAGCGTCCCCTGCTCCTTCAACGAGCTTAGCATCCGATTCACACTCTCCCGCGTCGCTCCAATCATTTCGCCCAGCTCGGAGTGGCTCAGCTTCATATTCAGTAAAATGCCATCCTTCACTGCTACACCGCATGTGTTACTCGCCCGGATTAGCGTAGAGGCCAATGCACCTGTTTTACCATACAGCAGCAAATCCCGAAACCGCGATTGCATAATCCGTTGCTTCATAGCCATCCACTGAATGAATTGAAGCCCCATCGCTCCATTTTTGGACAGAAGCGATTCCAGGTCCTGAACACGCACGACGCCCAGCTCACAGGCATCGGCTGTTTCTGCAGTGCAGCTATACTCTTCTCCATCTATCCCGCTGAACTCCCCAATCAAGTCGCCTTGATGCTGAATGGTCAAAATCAATTCTTTTCCGTCTTCTGTCGACTTGCGAAGCTTAACATGGCCCGAATGTATATAATATAGCTGCTCCGATTCTTCGCCCTCTCTAAAAAGCGTAATACCCGCCTTTACCTTTTTCCAGGACATGATATCCTTCAGCAGCCCAAAATGTTCCTCAGTCAAAAAAAGCTGAATTCCCGTGCGTTCCACTTCATCCCCAAACCGTTCCGTACAAGTGGCTTGCATGTTAGTGTCCTCCTCGTGTTTACCTGATATCTATATCATAATGTTTTGACGCATCAGTTGTTATCAGGAGAACACCTGATTTTACACCTTCCTACTCCCTGATTCGCTGTGATAAATATCACTCCTGCCATCAAGCAGAGCCTAATTTAACGGCTTTCCTCCTACTCCTTGCCCCGCATGTTCAAAAGTCAGTGTTTCCTGCACCTATAGATCAGGGGGTTCCCTGACTTACTTTTGTAACTGCCGGGACTACAATAAGTTAGAGCTACAGTTTTGTTACGGAAAAGGATGTGTCTTCTATGCTAGAAATAACGGATGAAATGCGCAAAACACTGGATCAGTTGAGAGATCGTATCTATGGGGATCTCACAGCACTTGCGCTCATGTCCAAGCCGGGCGGCAGGTTGCAATGGTATTATGCCTCTGGCAGCCGTAGCGAACGCTATCGGCGTATTTCTTTTAAGGTAGGACATGGTATTGCCGGGATGGCTGTTCGTCTGGGGCGTACCGTGACCGTAAGTGCTATGCTCTCCGGCAGCATCCGTTTACGTCAGGAATGTGCGCTGATGCTGGCGGAGCAGCTTCACTCTGCTGTGGCTATTCCCTTTTCCAGCACAGGGGATCTGCCGAACGGTGTATTGCTTCTCGGTAATCGTGATGTGAGAGTGTTCACCGATTCCGACGTCGCAGGGGCCACACAAGTCGCCGAGCAGCTTGGTCAGCTATGTGCCCACACTCTTACTCTATAAGATTAATGGCATTTTTATAGAAAATGAGACGGATATATATTACGAAATATAATTGTATCTAACTGTTTATGTTGATTGGAATCCCTTAAATTTGCTATGATGATGACAAAACGTACGGTTCTACCGTTCGAGGGGATGACAAATTGATTCGTATACTTGTAGTGGATGATCATGTTGTCGTACGTTCCGGCCTCATGGCCCTATTGGACGGCAAACACGGTATTAAGGTGGTAGGAGATGCAGCGGACGGGGATGAAGCGATTCGCAAGGCGATAGAGTTACAGCCCAATGTTGTACTCATGGATTTTAGTATGCCGCCTGGCAAAGACGGTCTTACGGCAACTACTGAATTGAAAAAACAGTTGCCCGATACGGAAGTGCTTATTTTAACGATGCATGACGATGAAGAATATCTGTTCCGGGCCATTCAGGCCGGAGCTTCCGGATATATTTTAAAAAGCGCACCTCACGAGGAATTACTTGCTGCCATTCAGTCTGTGGCCGAAGGTAGCGCCTATCTGTACCCGAATGCAACCAAACGGCTAATGAGTGAATATCTGGATAAGATCAAAAAGGAAGGCATAGCCGGCCCGTATGAGTCCCTTTCTGAACGTGAAAAGGAAATCCTTTCGTGGGTAGCCAAGGGATATGCAAACAAGGAAATTGCCGAGCGTCTGGTGATCAGCGTCAAAACTGTTGAGTCCCACAAAAGTAACCTGATGGAGAAGCTTAACCTGAAAACACGGCCCGAGCTGGTCAAATTTGCATTAAAAAAGGGGCTGCTGCATTATGAATGAACCTTCTAATCCTTTGCTCCAGCATGCTTTTGGCGAGTCAGCCGATAAGCTGCTGGATAATTTGGAAGCGCATATACCGGAATCCCCTTTTCTCCATGCACTGCGTAACTCACTTCACCAGCTATCCAATCTGAAATTTGCGTTGGATACGTCCTCTATCGTTGCTTTGACCGATCACCGGGGCATTATTCAGTACGTCAACGACAAGTTCTGCGAGATTTCGCAATACAGTCGCGAAGAGCTGATCGGTCGGGATCATCGCCTCATTAATTCGGGCTATCATACCCCTGCCTTTATGAAAAACCTGTGGACCACAATTCGTTCAGGCGAGGTATGGCAGGGAGAGATACGTAATCGAGCCAAAGACAACACCTACTATTGGGTGAATACCACCATCGTTCCGTCCATGGACGAAGAAGGTAAGCCCTATCAGTATTTGGCGATCCGTAATGAGGTAACCAAACTAAAAAAAGTAGAGGCTGAGCTTCAGACGATGATGACGCAAGTGATGCAAATACAGGAGGAAGAGCGCAAGCGTTTCTCAAGAGAGCTTCACGATGGAATTGGGCAAAGCTTGTTTGCGCTGATTATTCAACTGGATAGCCAGCTTGCTGAACAGCCTAGTCCTGCTCTGGAAAAGCTGCGTTCACAGGTGACTGACATTATTAAGGATGTCCGTGGACTGGCATGGGAACTTCGTCCGTCGGTTCTGGATGATTTGGGCGTCGTACCGGCCATACGAACCTATATTGAAAACTATTGTTCTCATTACGGAATTGAGGTACATTTTCAATGTAATTTACGTAAACGCCTTGATATCCGCAAAGAAATAGCGATTTATCGGATTGTACAGGAAGCCTTGACGAATGTAGCCAAGTATGCGGACGTAGCAGAGGCACATGTCAACGTAGAGGATCAGAGTGAGACCATACAAGTGACTATTTGGGATGAAGGTATTGGATTCTCCGAGCAATCCCAAGGGGAGGGCGTGGGACTGTTCAGCATGGAGGAACGAGCCAGGGGCGTAGGAGGATGGATGAGCGTAACCTCTTCACCAGAACAGGGGACCTCCATCCAACTGACCATTCCTGTGTAAAGATACAACAGCATAAATAAAAAAAGAGAGAGCGCTGTCCCCAGACAGGCTCTCTTTATTTATAAGGTGTCACCACTGAGGCAACAAGAATCCGCTATAGCAAAAAGCGGGTGATGGGAATCGAACCCACGCTATCAGCTTGGAAGGCTGAAGTTCTACCATTGAACTACACCCGCAAATCAGTATCGGGATGACACGATTTGAACATGCGACCCCCTGGTCCCAAACCAGGTGCTCTACCAAGCTGAGCTACATCCCGATATTATACATTTTTAAGAAAATGGCGCGCCCTGAGAGATTCGAACTCCCGGCCTTTTGATTCGTAGTCAAACGCTCTATCCAGCTGAGCTAAGGGCGCATAATATAATCCATAATGAGCAGTAAAGGCGCCACCCAGATTTGAACTGGGGAGTGAAGCTTTTGCAGAGCTTTGCCTTACCACTTGGCTATGGCGCCGAATGGATAATGGAGCGGACGACGGGAATCGAACCCGCGACCCTCGCCTTGGCAAGGCGATGCTCTACCGCTGAGCCACGTCCGCAAAATATGGTGCGGTCGAGAGGACTCGAACCTCCACGGGGGTTAGCCCACACGGACCTGAACCGTGCGCGTCTGCCAATTCCGCCACGACCGCAAAATAAACAAAAATGGTGAGCCATGAAGGATTCGAACCTTCGACACCCTGATTAAAAGTCAGGTGCTCTACCAGCTGAGCTAATGGCTCTTAATGGCTGGGGATATAGGATTTGAACCTATGCATGACGGAGTCAAAGTCCGTTGCCTTACCGCTTGGCTAATCCCCATTAAATGAAAATAAAGGGCGGCCGATGGGGCTTGAACCCACGAATGCCGGAGTCACAGTCCGGTGCGTTAACCACTTCGCCACGACCGCCATAATGATTATGAAAAGACTGGTGGAGGATGATGGATTCGAACCACCGAACCCGTAAGGGAGCAGATTTACAGTCTGATGCGTTTGGCCACTTCGCTAATCCTCCAAAATGGTGCCGGCGAGAGGACTTGAACCCCCAACCTACTGATTACAAGTCAGTTGCTCTACCAGTTGAGCTACACCGGCACATTACTCATTCCCACTTGAAAGGTGGCTCGGGACGGAATCGAACCGCCGACACGAGGATTTTCAGTCCTCTGCTCTACCGACTGAGCTACCGAGCCATATGTTGTTTTATAGCTGTAATATACAAACCCACATTATATGTAGAATACACAAAAATGCCAGTTATATATTTCATAAAATGGCGGAACTGACGGGATTCGAACCCGCGATCTCCTGCGTGACAGGCAGGCATGTTAGGCCTCTACACCACAGTTCCATAGATAATCCTAAGGAAAATCAATTGCGGGGACAGGATTTGAACCTGTGACCTTCGGGTTATGAGCCCGACGAGCTACCGAACTGCTCCACCCCGCGACATTAAAAGGGAATACTTGTATAACATAAATGGTGGAGGCTGAGGGGTTCGAACCCCCGACCCTCTGCTTGTAAGGCAGATGCTCTCCCAGCTGAGCTAAGCCTCCATACTATGACCCGTAGGGGAATCGAACCCCTGTTACCTCCGTGAAAGGGAGGTGTCTTAACCGCTTGACCAACGGGCCTTACAAAAGAATCCTTGAAATTTTCAAACTTTATGACGGAGAGAGGGATTCAAACCCTTGCACCACTTTCGCAGTCTAACCCCTTATATCCACTTGGGTATCTCTCTAACAAGCAACATATGGATTAAACCCTACCTAACTGGAATGGATTGTAGTCCTCAACCAGCTACGCCGCCACCTTATATATAAAATTGAAAAATATTCAAGATTTGGCTCCCCGAACAGGACTCGAACCTGTGACAACTCGATTAACAGTCGAGTGCTCTACCAACTGAGCTATCAGGGAATATTGGTGGAGCCAAGCGGGATCGAACCGCTGACCTCCTGCGTGCAAGGCAGGCGCTCTCCCAGCTGAGCTATGGCCCCAGTCATTTTGTGTTAATCAAGAAGTGGTGGGCCTTAGTGGACTCGAACCACCGACCTCACCCTTATCAGGGGTGCGCTCTAACCAGCTGAGCTAAAGGCCCTAATATGTATGTCTTCATTATCCTCTAAAGGGACATTGCTTGGCGACGTCCTACTCTCCCAGGACCCTGCGGTCCAAGTACCATCGGCGCTGGAGGGCTTAACGGTCGTGTTCGGGATGGGTACGTGTGG
>NZ_JBIYCS010000005.1:0-370468 GCF_044907935.1 Paenibacillus sp. RC21 | reverse complement strand
AGTAATGCATGGAGCTGACCAATACTAATCGGTCGAGGGCTTATCCTAAAGTATAGGACGCAATGGAGTTTCGGATCCAGTTTTCAGGGTGTAACCTTGAATAAATGATTATTATTCCCTGATAGCTCAGTTGGTAGAGCACTCGACTGTTAATCGAGTTGTCACAGGTTCGAGTCCTGTTCGGGGAGCCATATGGAGAGGTGTCCGAGTTGGCCGAAGGAGCACGATTGGAAATCGTGTAGGCGCCAAAAGCGTCTCGAGGGTTCGAATCCCTCTCTCTCCGCCAGATATTATTTATTGTGTGGCCCGTTGGTCAAGCGGTTAAGACACCTCCCTTTCACGGAGGTAACAGGGGTTCGATTCCCCTACGGGTCATTAACTATTTTATAAAAGAGCTTGAAATAAAAAGCTTGTAATGGTATAATATGTGAAGTGTTGCGTTGTGGAGGCTTAGCTCAGCTGGGAGAGCATCTGCCTTACAAGCAGAGGGTCGGGGGTTCGAGCCCCTCAGCCTCCACCACTTGGAAAATTGAATACTTATTATTGTCGCGGGGTGGAGCAGTTCGGTAGCTCGTCGGGCTCATAACCCGAAGGTCACAGGTTCAAATCCTGTCCCCGCAATTAATTTCCCTTAGGAAATACCCTTGGAACTGTGGTGTAGAGGCCTAACATGCCTGCCTGTCACGCAGGAGATCGCGGGTTCGAATCCCGTCAGTTCCGCCATTTTAGTAATACAATGTTTGTCGAAGAGGCTTAGAATAAGGCTCGGTAGCTCAGTCGGTAGAGCAGAGGACTGAAAATCCTCGTGTCGGCGGTTCGATTCCGTCCCGAGCCACTCTTAATTGAATAATTTATGTGCCGGTGTAGCTCAACTGGTAGAGCAACTGACTTGTAATCAGTAGGTTGGGGGTTCAAGTCCTCTCGCCGGCACCATTTTTGGAGGATTAGCGAAGTGGCCAAACGCATCAGACTGTAAATCTGCTCCCTTACGGGTTCGGTGGTTCGAATCCATCATCCTCCACCAGTTTTATAGGGGCATAGTTTAAAGGTAGAACAACGGTCTCCAAAACCGTTGGTGTGGGTTCAATTCCTGCTGCCCCTGCCAAATTTTTTTTGTCTTTGCGGCGATCGTGGCGAAGTGGTTAACGCACCGGACTGTGACTCCGGCATTCGTGGGTTCAAGCCCCATCGGTCGCCCTTTACCTTTAATGGGGATTAGCCAAGCGGTAAGGCAACGGACTTTGACTCCGTCATGCATAGGTTCAAATCCTATATCCCCAGCCATCTTAATGCGGACGTGGCTCAGCGGTAGAGCATCGCCTTGCCAAGGCGAGGGTCGCGGGTTCGATTCCCGTCGTCCGCTTTGTAATACTCTGGCGCCATAGCCAAGTGGTAAGGCAAAGCTCTGCAAAAGCTTTATTCCCCAGTTCAAATCTGGGTGGCGCCTCCATAATTGAATATGCCGGCGTGGCGGAATGGCAGACGCGCTCGACTCAAAATCGAGTGGGAAACCGTGGAGGTTCGAGTCCTCTCGCCGGTACCAATCAAAACTCGTGATAGTTCATTAGATTTTTCTAATGAGCTTTTTTTATATTTTTATGACCTCATTCATTTTATTGGCTGTGGTTGAATAATCGCTATGGCCCAGCCATTCCTGAACTTCCTTCATGCCCACACTGCTGGCTAACAATAGACTGGCGTAGCTATGCCGAAGATCGTGGAATCGAATACGTCTGAAGCTGTGCTTCTCCAGAAAATACGGGAATTGCTGTGTCAGGTAACCCGGCTTGATGCGTTCTCCTAATGCGTCCACATAAATATATTCCAGGTAATCGGTGCAGTAAGCGTTGCCGTAAGATAAGCGATTGGCTTCTTGTTGCTCCTTCATGCGAACCAGAAGCTCATAAAAGGTATCTACCAGCGGTAGGGTTCGACGACTGGCTTTGTTCTTTGTTCGATCCTTCTCGATTTCAATGTACTTCCCATTGAGGTTGCCAGATGTAACCGTATGTTTGATTGTAATGTGCGATTGGTTAAATCAACGGCTGACCATTTAAGTCCAACGATTTCGCTTCTCCTTAGTCCGTAAAAAGCCGCAAGTATCACAGCTAGCTCAATTTTTTTGCCCCTTATAACCGAAAAGAGCAGAACAGCCTCTGTTGCTTTTACAGCATTTTTTTCGGTTTCTTCCGCGAGTGCCTGTTCTTCCATGTGATAATTCTTTCTGGCTTCCTGGAGCAAGATTTCGGCTTTGTTTTTGGATGTTTTATTACCTGCCAATAATAGCTATACTCTTAGTAGATAGAAGCTAGTAAATCTTAGAAGGAGAAGGCCGCTCGTATTCTGTTTAATATTGATGGCGCCATAGCCAAGAGGTAAGGGATAGCTTTGCAAAAGCTCGATCCTAGTTCGAATTGTGCTTTGCCCGTCTATATCAAATAAGAAGAGGTAGCCTTTAATGGATATGATAATTCTGGTCGTGGCATGTATTGACAAAGCCGTACCCTGTGGTTAAAAAGGGGCAGAAATGCAACATATCTATGCGGATAAATGGGGACTCTCGGTGCTATGTCAAAAAAGACGCAATGTTAGGAGTAGCGGTCCCTAAGCAAACCGTCTGGTTCTAATCTTGTCCTCTTAGTCACGGCGACAAAATACTCTTGGTTCATAGATGATTGACACCTACTTGCTATTATTCGTTCATTCGCTATCTTTTCAGCCGATGATCTAAGTTTCGAGCAAATTTCGATAAACCTTATCATTTACATGCGGGTTAAACAATCCAAGGACCACACTGAGAGACTCTTACATTGCTCTACTGCCCGATAAAATCTTGCCACCTCATAGGGCATGGCAGATCCGCAGAGAAGGTGAATATCCGCCCCTGCGAAGTTTTCCTGAATGCGCTATTTTCCAAAAACTCTGCAATCCATAACAATTATGTTGTAGTCCAGATTCAATTCCTCCGTCATATAAAGTTCATTTCCTTCCAGAACATACACGTTTCCCATCTTCTCTGGCTTAAACAAGTGAATGAAATGGGCCAGATGATTGTTAGGGTTTTCTTCTGTTATTAGGGGCAGAGAGGTAGGCTTAAACCGCTGCATTCCTTCCTCAGAAAAACTTTCCCGTACACGAGCTGAGAAAGAGACGGCATTTGATTCTCTTTTTTGATAATAAACCTTAAATAAACCGGGCTGTAAATGGCTTATACAGCTTTGCAGGCATTATGAAACTGCTTTGAGTCCAACAACACCAACAACAATGATAATGATGCTTATAATGCGCCCAATGCTTTTTGATTCATTGAAAAAAAACATGTTTACTAGAACGGCAGCTAAAGTTCCTATTCCAATCCAAACAGCATAGGCAATGCTGAGTTGAAGATAGTTAAAGGAAGCGTATAGAAAAGCAAGAGCACCTCCAAATCCACCAAAGAACATCAGTATGTTCAAAATGGATTTCCTTTGGCTGAATTTTTTTAAACCGATGACTCCAATAAGTTCCAATAGAGCAGCAATAAATACGAATAGCCAACCCATATCAACGAGCTCCTTTTGCTGATCTAGATTCTGGCTTATTATCGAATAGTTTCAATGCAATAACTCCAATGACCAGGATCCCCATAAACAGACCTTTTGCAACACTGAATTCCGCTTCAAAAATAATAATGTCCATTAGAGCCGTACCTACTGTACCTGCTGCTGCAAAAATGGCATAAACGGTACCTGTCGGCAATGACTCACATGCTTTTGAAAGAAACTGTTGATAATAATAGTAATGATGATAATCCAGTGCCACCAAGTGTTGGCAACATTAAATCCAAAAACCCAAAATAATTCGAATAGAGAAGTTAAAATGACAAAAATCCAACCCTTATTCATAGACCATTTTTCCTTTCCGAAATTCACAAAAGTCACCAGACTATTAATGAATGAACATCAGTCATATTATTTCAAAAAAATAAATGCAGATTTTCCAGTACTCTTTTTCATGTTCTCCATAATGATCTTTTTATGAAATTAAATACCCGAGTCTTAAATACGTTCAGGGGTTCTTCTTGTTCAAGGCCAATGTAAAATCGTTCGGCAGCATTTTCAATCAGATTTATGATAAGTTTGGCAGTCCATTTTGCATGAAGGTCACTGATGATCTCATTATTGTTAATGGCTTTCAATAATATGTCCTCAAGCCAAGTATAATAAGGAGAATAGATTGCTTCCCATTTTTCCAGGGAATGATCGATAGCAAGACCTGAGTAACAAAGGACAAGGATTTCTTTGTATGAATCGGTTATGTTGAAGGTTTCGTTTATTACAATATCCAGCACCTCCCAAAAGCTTTCTTTATCTTGTGCTTTTTCTTTGATTTTACTAAAAGTAATGGTCAGAAGATTATCTGCAATCGCTGGGATTAACGCTTTTTTGGATGAGAAATATAAATAAAACGTTCCTTGTGCAACGCCTGCTTTTTTTACGATATCTGAAATGGCCGTCTTATCATATCCTTTTTCCGTAATGACCTCAATAGCCGCGTTTAAAATGAGATTGTATTTCCCATCAGAGAAATTTGCCAATATTCATTACCCTCCTACTTGAATGTGAATGATTATCATTCATTATACGAGAATGTGGTAATACTGTCGAAAAATTATTCCCAGCAGGTGATTAATTGATTGATAAAATGATCGAAGCTATGAACGGAAGATAACAGATTCACATGTTTATCGTCCGTCAATATAGTGGCGAGTGCATCGAATACGTCGCGGAATATTTTTCGATCCTCCCCGCTGACGGTGATTAATAATACAATTTTCACGTTAAAATTATCCCATTTGATGCCATTCGGATTCAAATAAATGAACATGCCCGTTTTGCGGGATTCCATTTTGATCGCATGAGGAATAGCAACTTGTCCGAACGCGGTAGAGGACATCGCTTCCCGTTCCATAATTTTGGCGAAAAAATCTTCGTCCGTATAACCATCCCGGTTCATGATGTGACAGATAAAACGTAAAACGTCTTCTTTCTCGCATCTTTCCGTGGAGTTGCAGAAATGTCTTTCGTCCAAAAAAGATTTTAAATAAAGCTTAAATTGATTTTTCTTTTTTTGCTCTTTTAATTCAAATAGTTTGTTCGATACTTTTTTTAGGTCGCTTTCAACAAAAAACGGAGTTATCACAACATAAGGGACTTCAGGAATTTTGTGTAATTGGACGGAAGAAATAATAAAATCGCTTGTTGCGTATTTCAAATCGCTCTCATCGGTTACAATCGAATGAATCGAAATATCGTCGCTAAAATACTGCTGTAATTTATTGATCATTTGCACATTCATACTGTAGTAAAGTGGAAACAGTACCGTGCATGAGATTTTTACGTTCGTTTGCCGCTGCAAATCAATGGCATACCCCAGGTGAAAAGCTAGATAAGCAATTTCATCATCGCTAATTCTATAGCCGGTTTTTTCTTTAATCACATGCGAAGCATGAACGGCGCAATCATAAATGAGTGGGCATTCTCTTTTGATCGTATTCGTTAATGGATTTTTCGTCGAATAATGATTTTTTAATCTCATTAAAAGATTTTTAATATGCAGCGTAAAACGCATAATAAAATCTGCATCAATAATGTTGATGTAGTAATATTTATCCAAGTCGGTTGCGATTTCACTGACCAAATCAATACAATCTGTTCCGGCAATACGTTCCAGGTCACTAATTTCGGTTTGGGTAAAGTTAACGTTTGTTCCATTGCATGAAATTAAGATCGCTAAATCAGCGATTTCGTCTTCTGAATATTGTACTTGAAAATAAGACTCCAATTTTAAGGCAATTTCTTTGGCGATTAAATAAGTAGTGTTGTTGGTAGTATAATTCACAGTCTTATTTAAAAACTGAAAATCATGTTTCATTCTGTCCAGAGCAATGGTAATATGGATGACCACATTGGTTAAATAAAAATCATTGGTAAAAAAGTGATGGGAAGAAAAGGTTTCAATGACAGCTTCCCGAATATAATCCACATTTAAATCCCGATAAAATCTTTTGATTTTATCGATATCAATAAAACTTCCGTTGGCCTCCTCGTACAAAATACTACTCATTAATTTGCGCTTGTCCTTTTCTTTGCCTCGTAAACCTAGATGCTCCTTAACCAAACTCAATTCCAAGTTGTTTTTAGTAAGCTTTTCTTTAATAAGCTTTAAATCCAGTCTCAGTGTTGACTCACTGATAAACAGAGCGTCGCTTAAATCGTAAATATAAATGGGCTCATTGGTTTGCACCAGTTTTTTCAGAATATACGCCATTCTTTCGGATTGGGTTTGCGGGATTGCTTTTTGTTCACTGGTTAGAAACCTATTTACTTGATCGGTATTGACCTTATAACCTTTATTCGAAGATAGGATTAACCCGTGGTGAATTGCATTAATCTCACTTATATAAGATTTGATGGTCCGTTTGGACACATCATATTTGTCCGCCAAACTTTGCGATGAAATCCATTCATTGTTATATGAGATTAAATATTGAATCAAATCAATATACTGCGTTTTCATGGTATGATCCCTCGCTTTAAAATGTTGCACCCTAGGGGTGCATTTTTTTATTTGAGCCCGTTTTGGGGTTTGTATTATAGTTTGGTTGTAACAAAGATAGCGCTGTCAAATCATTATAAATAAAAGCAAGGAGGATTACCATGGGAAATACAAAAGAAATGTTAAACGTGTTGTTAGTTTGCGGATCCGGAGCAAGCTCCGGCTTTATGGCTGCCAATATTCGCAAAGCCGCTAAAAAAAGAAACTTGAACATGGACATCAAAGCCAGAGGGGAAGCGGAAATCGAAAATTACATTCATGATATTGATGCTTTATTAGTCGGTCCACATTTAGCATATATTATGGATGATATCAACGAGCTTACCAAAGATACAGATGTCAAAGTGCTCTTAATGAAGCCTTCTTATTATTCCACTTTGGATGGGGAAGCGGCTTTGGATGATATGATGAATGAGTTGAACAGCTAAAAAGGGGATAAGGAAAATGAACAAATTAATGGAATGGCTGAAAAACGACTTCTCTCCGAAGATGAATAAAGTCAATAACAATGTATGGATCGTCACGCTCAAGGATTCCGTCATGCAACTATTGCCTTTCATTCTTCTGGGATCGGTATTTTGCCTGCTCACCATCCCCGGCGATGTCTATCAAATCAAAAACTACCCTAATTTTTGGGTTCCGTTCGGATGGACGATGGGCATGCTTTCGCTCTTGGTTTCTTTCCTGATTCCGTTCAATTTGATGGAGAAAAAGAAGTTAAGAAAGCAGCGGTTTATCGCCGGTTGCACCAGTTTGATTGTTTTCTTGATCATCATTACTCCCCAGGTCGTCAAAGACGGTGCGGTTGGCTTTTCCCATAGTTCTTTGGGAACCGGAGGTATGTTCGTTGCCATCATCGCCGCTCTTTTCACCGGATATATCATGAGTCTTTTCGGAAAATTCTCTTTTTTCAAGGAAGATTCCGTCATCCCGGACTTTGTCAGAGCCTGGTTTGATTCCATGCTTCCCATCGGTATCACTTTGGTTATGGCTTGGGTGTTGGTCGATATCGTTCATGTTGATATATACAACATCATTTTAAATATTTTTATGCCGTTGGCCAACGTGGTAGAGACGCCTTGGGGATTCATCCTGATTATATTTTTATACTGTTTCTTATATTCCATGGGGATCTCCAGTTGGGTGTTAACCCCTGTCACCAAACCGATTTTTCTGGCGGCCATTACCTCAAACGCGACCATGGGGGCGCATAATCTCGTAACGGCCGAAACGATTTTTTCGGCATACTTGTTTGTAGGCGGCGTAGGCTGTACGTTACCCCTGGTTATTATGCATGTCTTCTCTAAAAGCACCAAGCTAAAAGCGCTGGGACGCGCAAGTTTAGTCCCTTCCATCTTTAATATCAACGAGCCTTTGGTATTCGGTTCGATCGTATGGAACCCCATATTGATGCTGCCGATGTGGATCACGGGGATCATCTTGCCGGCGATCGTTTGGATCGGGACCAAAGTCATTCCTTTCGGCTCCATCCCGAAAGTGATCTTCGATCTGTGGTATGCTCCTTTTCCAATCTCCACGTGGATTACGACAGGAACGATCACAGGCATTATTTTGATGCTAATCTGCGTCGGGGTAGCTACGCTGATTTGGTACCCATTTTTCAAAACCTACGAAAAACAAGAACTTGAAAAAGAATTGCCGCAAACCAATTAATCTGTTAAGGAGATTTTATTATGACTTCGGAACAAGTAGCTCAAGAGGCGATGCAAATCATTTTGCACGCAGGGGAAGCAAGAAAGCATTGTACGGATGCCTTAAAGGATATTGAAAAAAGCGACTTTGACGGCGCTAAGGAAAAGATGAAATTAGCCAACGCGGAAATTGTGATCGCTCATCGCGTGCAAACGAATTGCATCCAAAAAGAAACAGAAGGAGCAAATGGAGAGTACTCGGTTTTATTTGCCCATGCGCAAGACACGCTCATGACGGTCTATAGTGAAATTAATATTGCCAAGCGGTTAATCGATATTTTTGAGAGTTTTAATCAGAGGCTGACCCAATTAGAAATGACCAATAAATAAAGGGAGGAAGTAATAAAAATGAAAAATATTCCATCAGGATTTCCAGCCGATTTTTTATGGGGAGGAGCTATCGCTGCTAATCAGGCAGAAGGCGCTTACAATGTGAACGGAAAAGGGTTAAGCGTAGCGGATATTAATGAATATACGGATGAAATTCCTTTAGATAAAAAGTACAATACAGAACTGACTATGGACTATATTAAGGAAGCTATGCAAAATGAAGAGCGAATTTTTCCAAAACGTTGGGGAATCGATTTCTATCATTCTTATAAAGAAGACTTGAAATTGTTGAGCGAACTTGGACTCAAAACCTTTCGCACCTCGATCAATTGGACAAGAATTTTTCCGAACGGTGACGAAGAGCAGCCGAATGAAGAAGGTTTGAAATTTTATGATAACCTGATCGACGAAATTATAGCGAACGGGATGGAGCCAATGATCACCCTGTCCCATTACGAAATGCCGCTGCATTTGACCTTGGCTTATAAAGGTTGGTACTCCAGAGAAATGATCGAGTTTTTTGTCCGCTTTAGCAAAGTGATTCTTGATCGGTACCATAAAAAGGTGAAATATTGGATTGTTATCAATCAAATCAATTTGATTGTTCATGAATCCTTTAACCATCTGGGCATTGCGGAAGATGTAGTAGATGATTTAGCTTCCGCCAAATATCAAGGTGTGCATAATGAAATGGTAGCTTGCGGTTTGGTCACGAAGTATGCCAAAAACCTGGATTCCAACTTGCAAATCGGGATGATGCTCTGCGGGGGACCGTCCTATCCGGCTACCAGCAAACCGGAAGATGTATTCGCCACCGTGCGCAATAATCAAATGGAGTACTTTTTCTCCGATGTGTTAATGCGCGGATATTATCCTGGCTATGCTTTCCGTTATTTCCACGACAACAATATTACCGTTGAATTCGCGGAAGGCGACGAAGAAGCATTGAGAAATACGGCTGACTTTATGTCATTTTCCTACTACTATACTCGCATTTTTGATGAAGAAAGTTTGAAAAACAAGACAGGACCTTACCGCAATTTTGAACTTCCGGCCAATTCATGGGGATGGACGATTGATCCGATTGGTCTTCGCACCTTGCTTAACCTGTTTTATGACCGGTATCAATGTCCTATTTATATCACGGAAAATGGGGTTGGCTACCATGACAAATTAGAAGAGAATAATTCGATCCATGATCCTTATCGGGTTGACTATTATCGGACTCATATCGAGCAAATGAAAGAAGCCATTAAGGATGGGGTGGATCTAAGAGGCTATTATGCTTGGGGACCGATTGATATCGTTAGTTGTTCATCCTCGGAAATGAGCAAACGCTACGGATTTATTTACGTGGATCAGGATGATTACGGCAAGGGCAGTAAAAAGCGCTTCCGGAAAGACAGCTTTTACTGGATGCAAAAAGTGATCGCTTCTAATGGAGAAAATCTGGATTGAGGTTGTGTAAATACCCGTCTTTTGCGAAATTTAGCGGTCGATTGGTTATTGTGGCCGTTGCCACCTTGTTAAGCGCTATAGCCGTCAATTTATTTATCGAGTGCAATATAGGATCCGATACATTAACGGTTTTATTGGATGGATTGCATAAAAGTCTCGGAGTTAGTGTCGGTCTTGCAAGCTTTTGCGTAAGTATTGTTTTTCTGGCTGCGGGTCTTTTGTTAAATCATAAATCAATTGGTTTTTCTTCCATTATGTATTCCTTTTTGATAGGACCCTTGATTAATTGGATTCATCCGTTTATTGCCAATATGGAGCTGTCTAATTTATCGTTATTCATAAAAATCGTCATTGTCATCCTGGCTAACTTTTGTTTCTCCATCACTTATGTGTTGTTGATGAATTTTGGCAACGGCATGTATGCCTTAGACGCTATATTGCGATATACGGAGTCAAAACTCGGATTAAGGTATGATATCGGCAGAATCGGCGTAGATGCCGTCTTTTTAAGCGCCGGATTCTTTTTCGGGGGGATCGTGGGTATCGGAACGGTTATAGCGTTTGCTTTAACCGGACCGGGAACCATGCTGCTAGAAAAAATGCTATTGAAATTAGGAAGATTGTATAAGGTGAATTGAAAAAAAGCGCAAGTTACGCCAAAGATTCAACTTATATAGAAAGAGGAGACTATGACGGAAAAAACATTTACAGTTATTGATGAGGTGGGCATACACACGCGGCCGGCTTCAATCCTGGTTCAAGCCGCAAGCAAATATAATGCAGAGCTAAATATCGAATATAATGGCAGATGTGTCAACTTGAAATCGATTGTGGGTGTTATGTCTCTGGGTATTCCTCAAGGAGCACAATTTCGAATTGTTGCTGTTGGTTCCGATGCGGATAAGGCGATCCATGGGATTGAAGAAATATTGAAAAACGAGGGGCTTGGTGAGTAATGGGGAATCGCTTAAAGGGAATCGGCGCGTCAGCCGGTATAGCGATCGCCAAAGCCTATCGTCTGGAGGAACTGAAGCTTCAAATTTTAAAGAACAATGTCATTGACAAGGAAGCTGAAAAACAGCGATTGGAGCAAGCCATCAGCCGGTCAAAAGCAGAGCTTGAAAAAATTACGGAATACGTAAACTGTGAGCTTGGCGCCGATAAAGCAGAAATTCTTGCTGCTCAGTTATTGGTGTTAAATGACCCGGAACTATTAAATCCGGTTTTCGAAAACATAAGTATGGAAGGCGTAAATGCGGAATATGCCTTAAAAGAATCAGCCCACAGGTTTATTTCCATGCTTGAATCGATGGAAAACGAATATATGCAGGAACGCGCCAAAGACATCCGCGATGTAATGAAACGGGTGACTGCGCATTTGTTAGAGGTGCAAATTCCCGATCCAAGCCTGATTTCCGAGGAAGTCGTCATCATCGCTGAGGATTTGACACCATCAGATACCGCACAGCTAAATCGCCGATATGTGAAAGGGTTTACGACGGATATCGGTGGCCGTACTTCCCATTCGGCGATCATGGCCCGCTCCATGGAAATCCCGGCTGTAGTCGGAACAAAACAAGCTATTTCAAGGATTGAAAACGGCGTAGTGGTTATTGTTGATGGTTTGGAAGGTGAAGTCATCATTGACCCATCATCAGAAGTCATTGCTCAATATGAAGCGAAAAAAGTAAAATACGAAGCGCAAAAAGCACAGTGGGCGAATTTAGTTCATGAGCCGACGGTAACTAAAGATGGCGTGCATGTCGAACTGGCCGCAAACATTGGTACACCGGCTGATGTTAAAAGTGTGTTGGAAAATGGAGGAGAAGCGGTTGGGCTTTACCGTACAGAGTTTCTCTACATGGGAAAAGACAGGCTTCCGACAGAGGATGAGCAGTTTGTCGCTTATAAAACCGTTTTGGAAAAAATGCAAGGGAAGCCGGTGGTTGTCCGTACGTTGGACATCGGTGGCGATAAAGAACTGCCTTACTTGAAACTACCCAAAGAAATGAACCCGTTTTTAGGCTTTAGGGCGATTCGTTTATGCTTGGAAGAACAGGACATTTTCCGCACGCAATTACGCGCTTTGTTACGTGCGAGTGTCTATGGAAACTTGAAAATCATGTTCCCGATGATTGCAACATTATCTGAATTTAGGGAAGCAAAAACTATTCTTATGGAAGAACAAGAAAAGCTTGCGGAAAGAGGAGTAAAAGTAGCAGAGCAAATTGAAATCGGCATGATGGTGGAAATACCGTCTACGGCCGTTATGGCTGATCTATTTGCCAAAGAGGTTGACTTCTTTAGCATCGGAACCAATGATTTGATCCAATATACTATGGCTGTCGATCGTATGAATGAACGCGTATCCTACTTGTATCAACCCTTCAACCCGGCGGTTTTACGGCTGATTTCAATGGTTATTGACGCAGCGCACAAAGAAGGAAAGTGGGTTGGGATGTGTGGAGAAATGGCTGGCGATCCACTGGCCGTTCCTATATTGCTTGGCTTGGGACTCGATGAGTTCTCCATGAGCGCAACCTCGATCCTTCCGGTACGTACGCAACTCAGAGATCTGACCGGAGAACAGGCAAAAAGCATAAAAGAGGCCGTTCTTTCCCTGAAAACCTCGGAAGAGGTCGTCGAGTATGTAAAGAAGACATTCTATATCGAATACTCCTTATGAAGACGGGGCTGTCTCAAAAGTCATAAATGAATGAGGGACGGCCCACTTCAAAAAAATGTAACACAAAAAGAAGCCAGTCCTTGGTAAAATGGAAGTGTCGAGCAACCTTTTACAAAGGACTCGCTTTTTTTGTACACGGAATATACCATGGAGCAACTGTTTTTGCCAATGGATTGGAAGAAGCTATATTATGCATATGGCAGAAAGTCGGGAAAAAGATAAATCTACATCTTCAAGTGACGTTGCCTTAAGGCTAATACAATCTGCGAAACAAGGAAGTAAACCAGCCTAAAGTCAGTGTCTTTTTTTTGGCCGGAGTCTAGTTGATGAACAAAGCACTATAAAAAACCATTTCTTTACCGAGCGTTCTAGATATGTTATACTGATGATGCAAGCTAGGGAAATGCAACGGCAAGAAGTGAAGAATTTAAAGAGCACACAGTTGCCCCCTACATGTAATGGCTACCTCGATTCTTTTTAGAATGATCATTCTTTAATTTTGCAGGAGTATTAAACAAGGAGGAACCTTTATTCAATTTAATATCTAGTTAATCGGTTTGTAAAAGAAAATTAATGAGGTTGCCGTACTGAAAAAATTTTTCGTTTAAATATTAACGAGCAGAGGGGAATGGGTGAAGATGGAATATCGTGTATTAGGCAGTACAGGTCTTAAAGTAAGCAGTTTTGTATTAGGTACAGGTACATTTGGTTTTTGGGGAAACAACACGAAGAAAGAGTGTGAACCCATTCTGGATGAAGCTCTGGCTGCAGGAGTCAACCTGATCGATACAGCCGATGTCTATTCAAGTGGTCAAGCAGAAGAAATTTTAGGTGAACTGTTAAAAGGACGCAGGGAGGATATCCTTTTGGCCACTAAAGGTGGTTTTCCCATGGGCAGTGGACCCAATCAATCTGGTAGCTCGAAATATTGGATCAAACGAGCAGTAGAGGATAGTTTACGAAGACTTCAAACCGATTATATCGATTTGTATCAACTACACCTGCCTGATGTTAACACCGATATTGAAGAAACTCTTGATGCGCTTACGGATCTGGTTAGAGAAGGGAAGATTCGCTACATTGGCACATCGAACTTTCAAGCATGGCAAGTAACAGAAGCTCAATGGACTAGCGAACGTAAAAATGCAGCACGTTTTGTCTCTGAGCAATCCCCGTATTCCATTTTAAACCGAAGTATCGAATTCGATTTGCTTGCTGCCACAGCAAAATACGGAATGGGCGTTTTGGTTTGGAGTCCACTTTCGGGTGGTCTATTAACTGGTAAATACCGATTTGGGGAATCATACTCCTCCGATTCAAGAGCAGCCACCTTTGCGGGAAGCTTAAAATCTGTTGTCGACCCTAATCGGGAAGAAAACCGGACCAAGTTTGAAATCATAGCAAAGCTTCAAACACTTGCAGATGAAGCGGGGTTAACTTTACCGCATCTGGCCATGGCCTTTACACAATCTCATCCTTCCATAACTTCAGCCATCATTGGGGCTAGAACGATCGAGCAGCTCCGGGAAACTTTAAAGGGCAGTGACGTTCGATTGAGCAGTGATGTACTTGATGCGATAGATGCGATTGTTCCGCCAGGAGTGACCCTGGATGCGATGGAAAAAGGATGGACCCCCGATTGGTTACAAGCAGACAAGCGTAGAATCAATGGGTAAACACGTCATGGAACATTTGAAAGCAGCAAAAAGGGAATAATTTTATGGAAGAGAGCAAGTTTTAGGTTGAGGAAATGACCTTCAGTGTGAGATAAGCCAAAACACCTTCAAAAGATTACTTCCCAGACAAACTTTGGAGGTGTTTTGGCATTGGTAATAAGAATGGCAGGTGTAAGGTGTCTCAGGAGGGACATTCGAAACAGGTCACATGTAACAGATTGAATGTCGTGGTCGCTTGGATGAAAATCACTTTGAGAAAGCTTGAGAATACCCGGACATGGTGCACGAACCCCCTGGTATGCTGCTTAAGGAGAGCGTACGCTTTGAGAAGCCACCCCCCAAAAAAATAGGCTGCTAATATAACCATGCATAATGAATTTTATGGCTTACTACTGATGGTATAAATCCCAGCCTTTACACACATCAATCCATGCAATAGCGTGTCCATAGGTAAATAATTCATCAGGAGAAAGTTCGATGACTTTTGTCGGACTTCCACAAGCGGGAAAAAGGGAGTCGAAACGCTTAACAGAAATATCGATATATACTGGTATATCCTCTTTAATTGCAAATGGACATACACCACCAACCTGTTGATCTATTTGTTCCATCACTTCATCAGCGGTCAACATCCTTGCTTTGAGTCCAAAAAAATGTCTGAATTTCTTATTATCAATACCGGCATCTCCAGCCATCACAATAAGCATACAGCCATCGTTTTTTCTTAGACTCAGTGTTTTTGCAATACGAGATGGAACTACACCTATTGTTTCTGCCGCCTGTTCGACCGTGGCACAGGAACTATCAAAATTTTTGATTCTGTCTCCCATGTTAAGCTTTTCGAAATAGCTTCGAACCTTTTCAAATGACATAATCCAATCTCCTTTTATTTCATATTAAACTTAATGCACTGTAAACCAATAGCAATGCCATCATTAAATTAATTGGGCGCCAATACTTATTTATGATTTTATGCAGGATTACCCCGCCTATCGCCCATAGGTGCGTTGCTCCATCACCAATAATAGTAGCCAAAACAATAAAACCGGCTACCGCTGCAAAAGATGAATAATACGGAAGAACATAGCCTGTAAATATCGTAATTCCCCATAAAATTATTTTTACATTTACAAATTGCAGAATAAAGCCACGCATAAATGAAGTAGAGCCTTCCTCGGCATCGGAGCTGGATGGCTTGCTTATTGCCGTATAATAAGCAAGCCACAAAATATAAGCACACCCAATGTACTTCATATATGGCATTGCAGTAGGTATATACTTTGCGAGGACTACACTAAACATTCCACATATGACCATCACACTAAAAAAACCAAAATAGACTCCAAATATCAATTGTTTACTTCGCTTCATTCCATTGTTGCTAACTGCATTTAAGACTAATATATTATTAGGGCCCGGCGAAAGAGCTGTTGTAATTGCATAAGACAAGAAAGATACCCACATTACTGTACTCACCTAAATAAACCTTCTTTCAATATCATTTAAAGTAAAGATCTATTTTATTCCGTATATCCTCCTGGATCGGTTGCTCCACTTTATGAAACGATACCACAAATAAAAATATTAAAAAAATCGAAATAATAAAACTTATGATTCAGTATTATTGAATTATAGAAAGGAGATCTGCGAGAACCAAGCCATGGACTGACGGCACACCATTAAGCAATGGATAGATTCTGTTATATTTTTGAATGTTATCTCAAACAACTTGCTCGCGTATTTACTCCTTACATCCCCCTTGACAGGTTGTTTTACTTATGATAGAGTTCTGCGAACTAAATATTAATTAAATCGATATTGCAAATATTAAAATTCGATTAAATCGAATTATGTTTAGGGGTCATTAACTATGAAATTAAAGTATCTTAACACTGTCAAAACAATTTTGGAGACTGGAAGCTTTCAAAATGCTGCACGTAAACTCAATTATACGCAGTCCACAGTCACCTTCCAGATACAACAATTAGAGCAAGAACTATCAGTAAAATTATTTGAAAGAATTGGGAGAAAAATGATCCTAACACAAGCGGGGAAGGATATTTTACCGTACATTGATACGATTATTCAATCTTCCGAGCAAATCAGTAATTATGGTAAAAGCATTCTCGAAATGAGCGGTACACTAAAGGTAGCCATGCCCGAGTCGCTATTAATCTATAAGATGCAGCCTGTACTTAGAGCATTTAAAGAACGGGCTCCTAACGTAAAGTTATCGTTGCAAGCATTAAATTGTTATATAATAAGAGACCAAATCATTAACGGTGGAGCAGATATTGCAGTGCATTATGATGTGGGTGGGTACTCTCCAACAATATTAACTGAACCTATTGTCAATTTGGGCATGGCCTTAATTGCTTCGCCTAACTTACCAATCAATCAAAGGGATTTTTTGCAAGGAAACCAAAGAAAATCGGTCAGCTTGATCATTAATGATCCAGATAGCATTTTCCAGCAAATGTTTGATCAATACTTGAAAGATAAAGGTATTGTACTTGACAACACCCTTGAGTTATCAAGTATTGAAGCAACTAAACAAAGTGTGATAAGTAATTTAGGGGTGGCATATCTACCGCAATTTACAGTCGAAGAAGAATTGAAAAATAAATCTTTGATAAAACTCAAAACAGAGCTTGACACACAAAAAATCACAGCAATTTGTGCTTATCATAAAAACAAGTGGATAAGCTCCTCTATGGAATTATTCATTCGACTGATGAAAGAATTAATTTTGCTACCTGTATAATGTAAGGCAGTATTCTTCCCTTTTCTGACCAGATACGTAAGCGCATCAAGAGTTTTTTCAATATTGGTATGAACATCAGGTCGGTGTAGTTGATGCAAATGGATATAATCGGTTTGAAGTCTTCGCAAACTATCCTCTTCAGCTTGATTGCTCCATTATTTTGAGCTGTGAGATTGATTTGATCCACATGAGAGCATAATGGTGGGGAGGCTGCAAACGTATTTAACATGCTTTTTCTTTACTGATCGTTCCCGATATGTTAAATTCTTAAGAAGGAGGGAACTGAAATGTCAAGAAACAAGGAGTTTGATGAGACCAAGGTATTGGATAAGGCGATGCAACTTTTTTGGGAACAGGGCTACGAGAAAACATCCATGTCCGATTTGGTTGAGCATATGGGCATCCATCGCAGAAGCTTGTATGACACATTTGGCGACAAACATACGCTTTTTCTAAAGGCGATGGATCGTTATGAAAGTAAAGTCAACGCCTCTCTTACAGGAGGAGTTAAACGTTCCAAGACTGCAACGGAAGCCCTACAATTTATTGTTGGCATCCTGATCAGTGGGGAAACGGACTCGCCTTCCGGCTGCTTAATGGTAAATTCGGCGGTCGAATTGGCAGCGCGCGATGCCGATGTTAATAAAAAGTCTACTGAGGCGTTTACAACAGAAGAGCAACTACTCAAGGAAATAATTTTTTGGGGGCAACGAGACGGTGAATTCAGCTCTGATTACGACGCTGGGGAATTGGCAGAGTATCTGCATAATGTAGGAGTTGGATTAAGGAGTATGGCAAGAACCTCGATTCCCAGAGAGAAACTTCACCGTATAGCCAACATATCAATGCAGTTTTTAGAAAAATGATTTGATTAATATTTTTTTCACATTACTAGAATAATCGTTCTCGTATGTACAATCTCTCCATGCCGCTCTTTATTAGAGGTCTTTTATATGGAGAACGAACATTCAAATCAATAATCTTATTGAATGCTGAAAAACGGTTAATACTAAAAAATAGAGGTGAACTTGTAAGATGAGAAAAACTGTACTTATCACTGGAGTATCTGGCGGGATTGGAAAAGAATTGGCAGATCGTTTCGCCAAGGATGGATATGATTTGGTGCTGGTGGCGCGTAGTGAGAGTAAGCTTGTGGAGCTTGGTAAAGAATACAAAAAAAAATATGACACCCGAGCGACGGTCATCGCCAAGGATGTCGCGTCGCACGGTGTGCCGGAGGAGATTTTCGCGGAGCTCAAGGAGAAGGGGATCGTCGTCGACTATCTTGTCAATAATGCTGGTTTTGGTTTATTTGGGACATTTTTGGAGACGAAGTTAGAGGAAGAGACGAATATGATTGACGTCAATATAAAGGCCCTAACGATTATGACAAAGTTGTTCGTGCCGGATATGGTTAAACGCGGCGAAGGAGGCGTGATGAATGTCGCTTCATTGGTGGCTTTTTTTCCGGGACCTATGATGTCAGTTTACTACGCAACGAAGGCGTATGTGCTGTCGTTCACCGAGGCTCTTGAAAACGAATTGAACGGAACGGGCGTGACTGTGACGGCACTATGTCCAGGTCTGACATCAACCGGCTTCGTTGATCGTTCGGGTATGGGGGCCTCGAAACTGTTCCAGAATGGGGCTATCATGGAGGCCGGGCAGGTAGCTGAGGAAGGTTATCGAGGCTTTTTACGCGGCAAGACATTCATAATGCCAGGGGCTCGCAACCGATTAATGAAGTTCATTCCACGATTACTGCCACGCAAATTGGTGACCCGTATGGTTAGATTCACCCAAAACAGAACAGGGCATTGACCTGATTTTCTATAACATCCAAAGCAATGCTAAATCTGCTGACGGTCTATTGGTCACCTCTTATTAAAAATACTTTACTGATCATTCTAAAAATGCTATGCTTAGACCAAGTTAGATCTAACTCTTATTTTTTTAACTAAAGTAGAATGATCATTCTTCAATTATCTAAATAATATTTTTTAAAAGGGAGAGAATCGTATGAAGTACACAGTTATTACAGGAGCGAGCTCAGGAATAGGATATGAGACAGCATTGGCCTTTGCGTCTCGCGGCAAAAACTTGATTATTGTAGCTAGAAGATTGGAAAAATTAGAAGAGCTTAAATCAAAAATTCAAGGAATAAATTCAGATTTAGACGTTGTAATTCTTACAAGTGACCTGTCGGTTACTGATCAGGCCTATACCCTGTATAACGATTTAAAGGAGTATCAAATTGAGACTTGGATTAATAATGCCGGGCTTGGTGAATCCTCTTTTGTAGTGGATCAGAATTTAGATAAAGTTGAAGCTATGCTGCGTGTTAATATAGAAACCTTAACAATTCTCTCTACTCTATATGCACACGATTATGCTGATATAGAAGGAACTCAGTTAATTAACGTATCTTCAGCACTTGGTTATGCTGTTGCCGTTAGCAGTGTTACTTATTCTGCAACTAAATATTATGTTAGTGCCTTCACCGAAGGGCTTGCAAAAGAACTGGAACTGAAAGGTGCGAAAATGAAGGCAAAAGTTTTAGCACCAGCCATAACGGAAACGGAATTTGCGAAAAAATCAATAGATGCTGAAGAATTTGATTTTAAAGCAAACATGCCTAAGTATCACACTGCGAAGCAAATGGCGGGCTTCATGGTGGATCTTTATGATAGTAACGAAGTGGTAGGAATTGTAGACCAGAACTATAATTTCAATTTGAGAGGGCAAATCTATCCGGTAATTTCAGAATTTTAAATCCAATTGTACATCCGTGCAACTCATTTAAATAGGAGGAATAAAAGTGGAGAAATTATGGAGCAAAACAAAAATTGGTAACATTGAATTGCCTCATCGATTAGCGATGGCACCAATGACACGTAGTCGAGCGCAAGAAGATGGTACACCTGGAGAGTTGGCTGCACTTTATTATGTTCAACGTGCATCCTTAGGACTTCTTATTACGGAAGGTGCACAACCTTCAGATGATGGTCAAGGTTACTTAAGGACACCTGGGATCTATACGGAAAAGCATATTGAAGGGTGGAAAAAGGTTACCGATGCAGTGCATGAAGCAGGCGGGTATATTTATATCCAATTAATGCATGCCGGTCGTATATCGCACCCTGACAATACACCTCATCATCGGCAGCCGGTTGCACCTTCTGCAATTGCACCAGGATTAGAAACGTTTACGGCTACAGGCATGCAGGATATCCCCGTACCACGTGAGTTGAGTAAAGAAGATATTCAAGCGACCATTGCAGATTATCGTAAAGCTGCGGCGGCTGCTATTGCAGCAGGAGCTGACGGTGTTGAAATTCATGGAGCAAATGGTTATCTGATTAACCAATTTATCGGAGAAAATTCGAATACACGGACGGATGAATATGGTGGCTCTATAGAAAATCGTACTCGCTTCGCGATTGAAGTAGCAAAAGCCATCGTTGACGAGATTGGGGCAGAGAGAACTGGCTTCCGTATTTCTCCAGGAACTCCTCTTGGTGGGATTCAAGATGGTGAACAAGGTCCTGATCTTTATCGTTACCTGACGCAAGAATTAGCTAAATTAAATTTGGCTTACCTTCATATTATGCACCTCGGAAACGAAGAACTGCTTCAAGACATTCGATCTCTATGGAAGAATCCGTTGTTAGTCAATCGGGCTGGACGGGCACTGGAAAATCTTAGCGTTGATATCGATAGTGGTCTTGCTGATTTAGCACCTATTGGGGGATGGTCATTGGCTAATCCAGATTTTGTGGAACGGCTTAAAGCAGGCGCTCCATTAAATGAAGCAGATCCTGCAACATTTTATGGTGGTGAAAGCAAGGGTTATACGGATTATCCTACATTGAAAGAATTAGAATCTCAGAAGGGGTAAGTATAGCTTATATGGCAAATATCAACGCTTTACAACCAGCTTGAAGCTGGAAGTGATTCTCTATTTTTTAAACGAAATAGAGGAAATAACAAAGTAGTTTTAAACTTAAACTACAATATAGACAGTAGTGTTTAAAAATGGCGTACAACTAAAAAATTGTACGCCATAAATTTATCTGTGAGTCATCAATGTTATGAGAAAAAAACCTCAGGTCAAATAAAATTATATTTGTATAGTTTCTTGGATCAATCTAAAAATCAGTGCTTGACGCATGGGTTGCACTGTACTGGTAGGCTTTTACTGCATTCGGACGCTATGGGCCGATGTAGATCTTAATGCCTGTTCCACCGATTGAGTACGGGAACACCGGCTTCAGCGGTCAAGTTCCAGATGACTCTGGAGTCGTTGCAACCTTTGCGAGTTATATAAACTTTGGAATGGCAAGTTGGGAGGGTTTGGGATAGGTGCCTCTAGCCCAGGCTTCTATATGAAGAACTTCGGAATTATTGGACAGCCTCTGGATATTCGTTAACGGTTGTTCACGCAGCTCATGATACACATGGATTCGCATCAGTGTTGGGTAGGACTTACAACATTATAGAAATAGGTGGCTTTTCGTATAAATCCATATCTTTTGTCAAGCACTGGTTTTTGTGTTTTGATCCATCTGCACCCGAAGCTAGCAATAGCATTCATGAAACGATTAGTTTGGTTATCTGTATAGTATCGTGCTCATTTTTCTATTGAAATAGTGAAAACTATTGTCTTATCGCTACTTTGAAAAAATACAAGCTCATTTAGATTATGGTATTTAGAAAGTGAAAATAATAAGGTGAACAAACCCAATGAAGGTAACTCAACGGAAGGATGCTGATTTAAAAATGAAAACACTCATGAAAGCAGCTCAGATCACCAAGTACTCAAAAAAAATCCACGCCCAAGTCAATGACATTCCAATTCCAGAGATTGCTGACAACGAAGTTTTGGTAAAGGTCAAAGCTGCAGCGGTCAATCCACTTGAAATGTTGGTTATCACAGGTAGCGTGAAACTGATTCAAGATTATGATTTCCCATTAACGCTTGGTAATGAATTGGCAGGCGTTATCGAAAAAATCGGAAAAAATGTGACAAACTTTTACGTAGGAGACGATATCTATACACGTCTCCCACTAAAAAAAATTGGTGCTTTTGCGGGATATGCCGCAATTGACGCTGCCGCAATCTCCCCCATGCCAAAAAATTTATCCTATGTGGAAGCCGCTGCTGCAGCACTGACTGGACTCACAGCGTATCAAGGTCTACATGAAGAACTTGAGGCACAGTCTGGTAAATCTGTTTTCATTCCAGGTGGATCGGGTAGCTTTGGTCAAATGGCTGTCCCAATCGCAAAGGCAATGGGTCTAAATGTCATTGTTAGTGGCAACGCACAAGCGCGAGAACGCACTTTGGAAATTGGTGCAGACCAATATTTGGATTACACGAAAGAAAACTATGTTGACTTGTTGTCGAATGTCGATTATGTGATTGATACCTTGGGAGCCGAAGAATTTGACAATGAATTAAAAATCATTAAACCGGGCGGAAGATTACTCTCTCTTCGTACAGGACCCAATAAACGTTTCGCAGAAGACAATAACTTTCCATGGTGGAAACAAAAGCTATTTTCTGTTGTTGGCGCAAAGTATGACAACAAAGCCAAGAAACACGACGTGGAATACCGCTTTATCTTCGTTCGTTCTGACGGCGCACAACTAAAAGAGATTACCAAAATCATTGAAAAAAACAACATTGTTCCACCGATTCATCCAACACTATTTACCATAGGCAACGTTAATGAAGCGCTAGAACTAGTCGCAAATGGACGTCCAAAAGGGAAGGTGATTATTAATTTTTAAGGAGAAAATGATGAAAGCAGTACAAATATACGGCTACTCAAAAAAGCTAGAAGCTCACATCAACGATTTGCCTATTCCTGGAATAAACAAACATCAAGTATTGATCAAAACATATGTAGCGGGCGTTAAAGGGACAGCTCAAGGAAAGATTCTTATGACTATACAAGAGGGAGAAACAACAACATAAAGTTGATAAATCGAACTGTTTTTCGGTTGTTCGAATATACTTCAAGGCTTCGAAAGCGCACGCTTGATTTTTTTCGAGTTTTACCCTCACGTTTGCTGATCATCTACTTAAATGTATAATGAATGCATGAGGTGATGGAAATGGCAAGATATAAAGAATTTGAAGTTAATGAAGTATTAGATAAAGCGATACAACTCTTTTGGATGCAAGGGTACGAGAAAACCTCGATGCAAGAATTAGTCGACTTTATGGGAATTCACAGAAAAAGCATCTATGATACTTTTGGGGATAAGCATGCTTTATTTATGAATGCACTCAAACGATACGAGGCTATTCAAAACAACAAAATGAGATTATTGGTTGACAAGCAAGAACCGGTTAAGGAATTAATTCGACAATTTTTTGAGTCCACTCTACAGAAAAAAGGAGACCCCCAAGGGTGTTTCATCGTTAATTCGGGTGTGGAGCTGGGATTATTAGATCCAGAAGTTGCCTCCTTAGTTGAAGATAGCTATTCAAAAACGGAGAAGTTGTTATATAATCTCATTCTTATTGGTCAACAAACAGGTGAATTCGAAGCTCAGCTTGACCCTGAAGCCCTTTCTCATTACTTCATGAATGCTTGGTTAGGGTTACGTACGATGGTCAAAACAGCAACCAGTCAAGAGAAGTTATTCGGTATTATTAATACCACACTGAGCATTTTAGATTGAAAAGGAAATAATATGAGTCTTAAAGCCGCTGATCTGAATAGCGAAGATCAGTGGTACTTTAACAATGACTTATGCTAGAAGTAAATTCTTTACCAATCGTTCTCAATATGGTATATTGGTGATGGGAGGGAAATGGAATGGCAAGGA
Organism: Paenibacillus sp. RC21; assembly: GCF_044907935.1. Lineage (NCBI taxonomy): Bacteria > Bacillati > Bacillota > Bacilli > Caryophanales > Paenibacillaceae > Paenibacillus > Paenibacillus sp. RC21. The sequence continues at coordinate 346,405 of NZ_JBIYCS010000005.1, read as the reverse complement.
GCCATTGGATAAAGGGAAAAGGCTCGTTTTACTCAAGTATATTAGAGGCAGCAGAATGGTGAATTCTCCTCTGATTTCGAGGGTAGTATTTATTTTTTCTCTTTATTAGAATGTTCGTTCTTGTATAGTTGAACCTCCTCTTTTCCCTATAGCTATATCATGTAACGAATGAGCGTTCTATATATCTGTTTATAGTAGCTAACTTCATTAATTGCATTTATGGCATGATGAATAGCTCAGAAGAGTAAGATGTTCTGTTATACTCAAAAACAACTAAAGGAGCATAAAAAAATGAATATTTCTGAACAAGTCGCCTTTGTCACCGGTGCGAACCGAGGTCTTGGTCGTCAACTTGCACTTGAACTTCTATCCAGAGGGGCTAAGGTTTATGCTGGTGCAAGAAATCCGGATTCCGTTGACATTCCCGGTGTAACACCTGTAAAACTTGATATTACCAATCCTCAAGAGGTATCTGCAGCTATTCTGGCAGCTAAGGATGTTACGCTTCTGATCAATAATGCAGGCACGTCTACAGGCGCTTCTTTGCTTGACGGAGATCTCGATAAAATACACTTGGAGTTTAATACACACGTCTTTGGCACATTATCCATGGTTCGTGCTTTCGCGCCTATTATTGCAAAGAATGGCGGGGGTTCAATTCTGAATATTCTTTCCGTATTATCTTGGGTTAGTATGGGAAGTGAAGGCGCGTATACGGCTGCAAAGGCGGCAGAGTGGGGAATGACAAACGCACTGCGCTTAAATCTGTATCCTCAAAAAGTGAGGGTAGCTAGCTTGCATGTGGGATTTATGGACACAGACATGACGGCAGGCATTGAAGCTCCCAAATCCAATCCTGCGGATATTGCAAAATTGGCTATCGATGGTTTAGAATCCGATAGTTTTGAAATTATCGCCGACAACGTGAGCCGCACTGTCCAAAGCGGTCTTGCCGGCGGTGTTGCCGCGATATACCCACAGCTAACCTAAGGTGATTTTACGAATTTCTTTGTTGAAGGAAAGGGAGCTAATAATACCAAGCATGAATCAACATATTTCAGCATTCAAAAGTCTGCCATTAAAAAAATCTCTCCGATTTTTAGATCCTGACTAATTCAGGATTCAAAATTTTGGAGGGATATTTTTTTGATAACATGCTGTAACGGGCTCTAAACTTTTGACTTACAAAGCGGTTGAAAAGGGCTTCAGGGCCCCTCCTTTTTATTATATTTATGTTTTAGAGCAATGTAAATTTGACGGGTTTTTTAATTATGTAGTAGGATATTGGTACTGAAAAAACGTTTATAGTTTTATTTGGTATAAAGGAATGAGGGATGAATATGAAGGAAAGGATTTTAGAAGCTTTTGTGGAGGAGGCGCATGAAAGCGGTTTGAAATTTACCATGGATGATCTTGCGAAAAGACTTGCTATTAGTAAGCGCACCTTATATGAGCATTTTTCGTCCAAAACACTCATTTTAGAAACGCTTATAGAGCGTACGAATGATGATATGATTCGAAAAACCGAGCAAATTGTCGAAAACGATCAATTAACCTTGCTAGAGAAGATTAAGCAGTCGATCAGGGTCATACCGCAATATTATGAGTTTTATGATTTGCGAATACTGGATCAAATGAAAAAATATTATCCTGAGCATTGGAAAAGGATGTATACCGATTTGAATGATTGGCCCCAGATCAGAACATTAATCCAGCAGGGCATCCAGGAAGGGATTATTGTAAATAAAAACGAGGCTCTCATCATGAGACTTATTATTGATTCTATAAATTTAACGCTTGATCAGCGATTTTTTCTGGATAACAGCGTGACGGTAGAGGATGCTATTTATTCTATTGTAGATATATTGTTATTTGGACTGGTCGAAAAATAGAAAATGGCCTCAACAATATGTTACATATTTGAAGAGGTCATTTTTTTATAAGACGGATTGTAATATGAAGTGCGACACCCGCTGGAAATAAATAAAAAAGGGCCCATGGCCGGATTCGTGTAGAATGAAGTTACCACACCACCTTCTACAAAGGAGAATCCACCATGAGCTACTCACATCTTAGCATAATCGAACGAAGCAAGCTAGAAATCCTGCATCAGCAGGGGAAAAGTGCAAGAGCTATTGCCGTGGAGTTGGGACGACATCATGCGACCATTTGCCGTGAAATCCGCCGGAATGCTCAGCTACCCTCCTACGAAGCAGAAAGCTCCCAACACGCTTACAAGGAGCGCCGTAAAGCTTCTGTACCCCCAGGCAAATGGACAGAAGAACAAGCCAAAGAGCTGGAAGAAAAGCTACAGGCGACCTGGTCTCCGGAGCAGATCGTGGAGCGTTTTAGAACAGAAGGCGAGCCCACCGTGTGCTGCAAAACCATCTATCGCTGGATCTATGCCGGTCGCCTTGCCCAAGCGGACGTGAAGGTGCTGCGGCACAAAGGTAAACGGCAACAGCCTGCTGAAAAACGAGGGAAGTTTGCCGTGGGCAAGTCGATTTCCGAACGCTCCAAGGAGGTGCGTTCTCGGGAAACCTTTGGACACTGGGAGCTGGATACGGTGGTGTCTGGTCGAGGAAAAAGTAAAGGCTGTGTGGCGACCTTCATTGAACGGAAGACCCGCCTGTACACTGCGATTCAAATGCCGGATCGCACAGCCTTGTCGATGGAGATTGCCTTTGGCGTAGCAGCTTCACAGTACCCCGCTGGAGCGTTTCGAACCGCTACGGCCGATCGTGGAAAGGAGTTCGCTTGTTATGCAAATCTGGAAGCCACACATGGCGTGCAGATCTACTTTGCTGACCCATACTCTTCCTGGCAAAGAGGGTCGAATGAGAATGCGAACGGCTTGCTTCGAGAGTTCTTTCCTAAAGGCACAGACTTTGCCCAAGTATCCGATGGGGCATTGGAGCTTTCGCTTGATTTAATCAACCATCGCCCCCGAAAATGTCTGGGGTGGAAAACTGCTCACGAATCTTTCACACAGGAATTGTCGCACTTAGCTTGACAATCCGTCATAAGAAAACTAATAAAACAATTTAAGTTTTATTGTTTCCGAAGATACGGTAAGCAAGTTTAAGAAATGATAAATAATAAAAGATACACAGGAAAAGGAAGGGTTGAAACATGTCTATGCTGACACGAAATCGGGGAGCTATGCTGTTACTGATGCTTAACATCTTTTTGGCATTCATGGGAATTGGATTGGTTGTTCCCGTATTACCTAAATTTATAAGCGAGCTGGGAATGAATGGCTCATCGATGGGACTGATGGTCGCGGCTTTTGCCCTGACACAGCTTTTATTATCACCATTGGCGGGCAAGTGGTCTGATCGTTATGGACGTAAAAAATTGATTGTTTCGGGTATGTTTATTTTTATGTTATCCGAGCTTGTCTTTGGGCTGGCTAGTTCTGTACCTACATTGTTTGTAGCTCGAATCATGGGTGGGGCGGGGGCCGCGCTGCTTACTCCTTCTATAATGGCGTATGTCGCTGACGTGACCTCATTCGAGGAAAGAGGCCAGGGAATGGGGATGATTAACGCGGCGATTAACACTGGGTTTATTATCGGACCAGGCATTGGTGGTTTGCTGGCCACGTACGGCATACGTATTCCCTTTTTTGCAGCCGCAGGAGCTGCGGGGATAGCCGCTATCTTGTCTTTGCTAGTGCTACCCGAATCCTTAAGCAAGGAAAAGCAACGGGATAATAGAGAGCTTCCGCTGCAAAAGGAAAACCTTTTGCAGCAGTTTGCCAAGTCGTATCGTTCTCCTTATTTCATGGGATTGGTCATTGTGTTTGTGGTTGCTTTTGGGCTGGCTAACTTTGAAACGGTGTTCGGATTGTTTGTAGATCATAAATATGGTTTTACGCCAGTGGATATTGCCATCATTATAACCACAGGTTCCATTCTGGGGGCAGTTGTCCAAGCGACTATATTTGGCTGGATTATTAATCGTTTTGGCGAGAAAAAGGTCATTCATATCTGTCTGGCAGTTGCGGGACTATTCATTTTTCTGACACTGTTTGCCGAGCAGTACGCCATGATTATGCTGACGACCTTCATCATTTTTCTGGCCATGGACATTCTTCGTCCGGCGGTAAGCACATCCTTATCACGGCAGGCCGGGGACGAGCAGGGGTTCGTGGCTGGAATGAACTCATCTTATACAAGTTTGGGTAATGTGATCGGACCACTGATTGCAGGACTGCTGTTCGATGTTCATATTAACTTGCCTTATATGGTTGCAGCTATAGCGTTACTGGCTTGTCTCGTCCTTTCACTACGCTCCAAGCAAGCGGGTGAGCAACAACCAACAGCCCGTGCGGCAGAACAACATAGAGGGTGATAGCCGCAGGTCTGTATGCACCCCCGACTTAGGTCTAGGTTCAAAAACCGTCTGGGGTCCGTTTTGGCGAACTCCGGATCAGCGTACAATAAGGACATAAGCAAGACACAGTGAAAGGCGGTGAGAGATGATGAGAGTTAACAAAGGGAATGGGTTGGCTATTGTACTGATTGTATTGGGTTCGATTATGCTGCTCGGTAAGTTTACTCCATTTTTCGGTTACTTTATAGGACACTTGATCGGTTACTTAATCCCGATAGCGATGATCATGCTAGGTTACTACGGTGTGAAAAGAGGAAATGTGGTCTTCGGCTGGATCGTACTTGTAATCGGGGTACTGGTTTTACTCGGCAAACTGTCATGGCTTTTGGGGCCGCTGCTGGCAATTGGTTTAATCATATTTGGTGTTTCACTGCTGAGTGACCGCAGAAGACGTTACTGAGATTGATGGATTCGCGGGTAATGTGAATTACAGAAACGAAGTATGAAGATATGAAAATACGAAATGTGAAAGGAGCAGACGCAAATGAGTGTGTTTCGTAGAATGCGTGATATTACCGTAGCGACCTTCAATGAGCATTTGGAACAAAGTCAAGAACCGATACAACTGATTGATCAGTTCTTGTATAACACCCGCGAGGATATTGCCGAAGCGGAAAAGCTTCATCAGCAATATGCAGTGCACACAAGACAGATGAAGCAACAGCTGGATCACGCAGTGTCCATGCAGATTAAACGGGAGGAACAGGCGCTGCTGGCTTTAAAGGCAGATGAAGAACACATTGCAAAGCTGGCCCTTCAGGAAAAAATGCTGTATGCAGAAAAAGAAGAGCAGTATAGAGAGCTGTGGGAGCAGAGCCGTGAATCGCTACGTGAATTGGAGCATCAGCTAGATACCTTAAAAACGGAATATCAAACGGTAAACAGTAAGCGCCAGTATTATGCGGCACGTGTACAAACGTTGAGACTCCAGCAGCAGATGAACGAACGGGCAGGTACATACGGTGGACGAAATGTTCCCCGAATGTTCAACCGCTTGGAAGATCGGGTAGCCGATATGGAAGCAGAAACGCTGAGCTTGCGTGATTTGCGGCGGGGAGAAGGCGGTCACACGCAGGATGCCCATGGCGGCGAATCGCTGCTCGAACAAGAGTGGGCGAGACTGAAGAGCAAGCTGAACAACAGCGGGAAGGAGTAAGTTGATTATGACCCGAATTTACCGATCAAACCGGGATAGAGTATTAACAGGTGTATGCGGCGGTCTTTCTGACGCAACAGGGATGGACTCAACTTGGATTCGTATTCTGGTTGTGATCAGTTTCTTTATAACAGCAGGAACCACATTTATGCTGTATGTAATTGCGGCGCTGGTTATCTCCAAGGAGCCGAGATCTCCTTATGATGGAGGATTTGGTCCCAACAGTGGGCCTTACAATCAACAGGATTCACGCTATTATGGCGGGAACAGCACCGGTTCACAGTACGGACCGGGAACTGGTTACAATCAGGGCGGAGCATACGGTAATCCGAGCCAATCTTTTGGTCAAGATGCCCGTCATTCATCCAAATTTAACACAGGTCCTAACAGTGATCTGGATTCCATGATGGAAGATATCGAGAGAAAAGCAATGAAAAAAGAGTTGGCAGAGTTACGCAAAAAAGTAGAGCAATTCGAGAAGGGAGATCGTAAATAATGGGAATCTTTAAAAGAATGAAGGATATGACAAGAGCATCGGTGAATGAAGTGCTGGATAAAGTGGAAGACCCGATTATTATGCTAAACCAATATCTGCGTGATATGGAAGCGGAAATTCACGAGGCAGAAGTAACGGTTGCCAAGCAAATGGCAAATGAACGTCGCATGAAACAGCGCTTGGAGGAAGCAGTAAGAGTATCTAATGAGCGTGAACAACAAGCAGAATCCGCATTGCGGAACGGCCAGGAGGAAGTAGCGCGCAAGCTGCTGGGCGAAAAGATCTATTTTACACAAAAACAAGATGAATACCGCGACCTGCACACGCAAGCCGAGCTTCAAGCCAAAGAATTGGTGCAACAGCTTCACGACATGAAGGATGAGTTCTACAAAATGCGCAACAAGCGCAATGAGCTGGTATCCCGCGCTCAAATGGCAAAAGCCAAAAAACAAATGTCGCAAATCAACAGTCTGCACACGATTGAAAGCGGATCTGCTTCGCTGGGCTTTCACCGCATGGAAGAAAAAATCATGCAAATGGAAGCAGAAGCTGACGTACTGCGTGCCCCTTACCGTCAAGCTCCGGGAGAAGCGTACGTCAATCCGGCAGAGGCTGAAAAACTGTTCAAAGTGAATGAGCAGCTTCAACAGCTCAAATCCAAAATTCAAACGGGTGCTAAACCAGTAGATATAAAGAAGGACTGACTACTCGAAAATAAGACATTATGATATGCTGTATGGAATGGACACTGGTCAATTATAGTGCTCAATCTGTATGGTTCGGGAAAGCCATATGGCGGAATGTCGCGCCACTATGGCTTTTCCTTCCTGTATAAATAAAGGGGGTGCAGCATGGAGAAAAGGAAATCAGTCTTGGCACTGGCAGGTATCGCAATCGGGATTATCATTTTATTCGGTCAGTGGATTGGCTTCCTCTCCGTGATTGCACTGATCCTGATGTTGGCCGGAATATATAAGATTCGTAATTCCAAAATCAAAAAGGGCTATACAATGCTCGCAATTGGGGCAGGGCTGCTCGTACTGGATCATTTATTTCTTTTTGTGGTAGTAACTCTAGGGTCGCTAGCTGCATTCTATTCACGTTCAAGAAAGCTGCATAAGGGTCAAAGCTCGATATTCAAGCACAATTTTATATCCAATCATAAATGGGACGAAGTGCCGTGGAGCTTGCGCAGCACAAGTATATGGCATGTGGTTGGGGATGTGGATGCTGATTTGACGTTGGCACTTCCGGAAGAACGTGAACCCGTTATATTTTTGCAGGGGATCTTCGGTGATATTGACATCACGCTACCGGATAATTACGGTGTAGAGGTGGAAATGTTCGTGTTGTTCGGGCAGATTCAATTTGACCGTGATCATGAGGCGGGTATGCTCAATCGTCTGGTTTGGAAGTCACCCAATTATGCACAGAGTGAATATAAAGTGAAGTTTGTCATTTCGTATTTGGCGGGCGATGTGCGCGTCCGATTTTATTGATCAGGAGGAGCCGGGATGAATCATAAAAAAACGTCCAACATGGTAACCCGCAGTATGGGTGAAGGTATCCTCCTGTGTGTTGTTGTGGGCGTAGTTGTTTTTTATATGCTGTATACATATGGATATGTGAAGTCGTTCCCAACCTGGGGAATGATATTGAAATTTGTGGGAGCCGTCGTCATGGTACTGATTGGCACCGGGGCAATATACGGTTTTTATGAGAGCTACCGCTTCAAAAGCAGGCTGGAAAAGCTGCGGGAGACGCTGCTGATGTGGGAAAAGGGGACCCCTGCCCGGGAGCTGCCGCCACTGGGTCATGATGAGTTGGGCAGGCTGGGTGAGCAACTGGAGCGAATCGGGCACAAATGGCAAGAGCAGGTTACTTCTTTGCAACGCCTGTCCACCAACAATGCACAGCTGGCAGAGCAGGCCAGAGTAACCGCGATTGTCGAGGAAAGGCAGCGATTGGCGAGGGAGCTACATGATGCAGTGTCGCAGCAATTGTTCGCCATTTCGATGACGGCGACGGCTGTAGGCAGGACGCTGGATAAGGATTTTGATAAGGCGCAGCGTCAGGTTGCATTGATTGAAGAAATGTCCTCGGTGGCGCAATCCGAAATGAGGGCGTTACTGCTTCATTTACGACCTGTTTATTTGGAAGGCAAGCGGCTGGAACAGGGATTACGTGATTTAATACAGGAATTGCAGGCCAAGGTTCCCATGGAGATTGATTTTGAGATGGAGAGCGGAGTACAGTTGGTTAAAGGCATTGAGAACCATTTGTTTCGCATCGTTCAGGAAGCTATGTCTAATACGTTGCGTCATGCCAAAGCAAGCCGCATGGAGATTCGTATCGTGCAACGCCCGGATTCCGTTCGGTTAACGATTAGGGATAACGGAATTGGATTCGAGCTGGACGAGAAAAAGCAGACTTCGTATGGATTGTCCACGATGCAGGAGCGGGTCAGCGAGATTGGAGGAGCTATACAGTATATAACGGCTCCGGAGAAAGGAACACGAATTGAGGTATCGGTGCCGGTTATAAATGATGAAAGCGGAAGGAACGATGATCATGGAAACGGAATTGCCGATTAGCGTACTGCTGGTAGACGACCATGAAATGGTGCGGATTGGTCTGGCGGCGGTGTTGGGCACGGAAGAAGGCATTGAAGTGGTAGGCGAGGCCGGGAGCGGGGAAGAAGGCATACGACTGGCTACGGAATACAAGCCGGACGTGATTTTAATGGATCTGGTTATGGACGGCATGGATGGAATCGAGACGACTCGCCAAGTGACACGCCTGCTTCCAGAGACGAAGGTCATCGTACTGACGAGTTATTTGGACGATGAGAAAATGTATCCGGTTATTGAAGCGGGCGCGTTCAGCTATCTGCTCAAAACCTCCCGTGCATCCGAGGTTGCGGATGCGATCCGTGCAGCGGCACGCGGACAGTCCGTGCTGGAATCGCAGGTGGCTTCCAAGATGATGAATCGATTTCGCCAGCCGCAGGCTGAAGCGCCTGCGCATGCGGAACTGACGGATCGTGAAATGGAAGTACTCCGGCTGTTGGCACAGGGTAAATCCAATCAGGATATTGCAGATGAGCTGATCATCGGGATCAAGACAGTGAAATTTCATGTCACGAACCTTCTGGCCAAGCTGGGGGTAGAGGACCGCACACAGGCGGCAATCTATGCCTACAAAAACGGATTAGCGGAGTAGCGTGTAGAACGGACTGATACTATGAAATACAAAAGAATGGAGTCATTTTACGCTGCTGAACAGGTTCCAAATTAAATAGGTGAATACAACGAACCGGAGACTTGTAGTAGTTCTCCGGTTTTTTTTCGATCCTTAAACGGTATTTAAATAAGTAAGAACAGAAAGGCGATTAAGGCCAAATCCAGCGCAAGTCCGGCTCCGTATCCATATCCACCATATCCGCCGCCATAGCCTGGTCCACCATTTCCATATCCACCTGTGTCATAGGGAGGGGATGGACTGAGGGGCTCCCTAGTGGGTTTGATTAAACTGCTTATTTTGGCAGAGGAATTTGCTTTGTTTTTAGAATTTCTTTTTTTCTTTTTGGAGGATATCTTCTTGGCTTCTTGTTTTCCCTTGTTATTATAGTTTCCGGCGTAGAGACTATTAGAAAAGGAGGATGGATATCCGTTCAGCATCAGCTTACCTTTGCCACACCCGCTGAGAATGCCAACATGTCGTGTACCGTCATGCAGAACAGCACAGACCAGACGTCCACGGTGAGGTGCCACATTGGCTTCATTTACAGGATATATGGGAAACATGATTTCACCTCTTTCTGAATAAGATACGTTGTGATCATAGTCTATTCTCACGCTGCCTATAATGTATGGTCGAACACCCAGCAGGTGAACGAATATTTTTAAAAGATGTTCTTCTGCTTCTAGCGTGTATAAAACCTCTTGCAACGGGAAAGCTATTGATAGATTGATAGAATCCAAGCCAGCCGAAAAAAACATCCAGAATGTGCCTCCAGGAATCGGATGCTTGTGGAGCGGGAGGAACCATGATGTTAAAAGCAGAGGTCATCAAAAAAGGGATTGTCGCTATCGCGGTGTTCGGAACGTTGCTGTTACTGGTAGGCTGGCGTTACGGGACGTTTCAAGCTACCGGATATGATTCCCTCAAGGCAGGAACGGACTTGCGCTCTGTATTGACCGTCTCGGATCAGGCTCCTGGTACACTGGATAAGCTGGTTGTGAAATGGCAAGGTAACTGGACTTCTTACGGTGATGATCCAGCAGCCATGGCGGCCCGGATAGCCGATCAACTGAATATTCCCGCCGTAAGCAAGGTTGAGGAAAATGGACACACGGTGTATCGATCTGTTGGCAGTAGCGGAGAACTGAAAATCCGCTTAAATGTGATGGAACAGCTAGCTGGTCAATGGTATACGGTCGTTCAACTTGAGAGTAGCAATGCAGGACGTGAGCAGTTAATCCGACTGCATGAACTTTGTGCTGAACAATTGGCGGCTGTGGGAGTACAAGCAGTATGGAATACGTCCATTCAGCATTCGCTGAAATCAAATGAGCCCGTGGACCAACTGATGAAGCTGACAGAGACACGTTTAGCAGGAAGCTTGTCCATGAAAGCAAAAGAAAGATATACAGATGCGACGACGGTAGCTGTATCCTATGAAGCACCGAAGCTACCTCTGACAGTTCAAAGTGGTGAGCATCAGGTGCATATGCAGATGGCTGTGCATGAAGATGAGGAGCATCAGGATACTCGTATTACGATCGGTTTTCCGCTGATTACGATAGAATACTGACTTATAAGGTAAATTTATGATTCATCGGATAGCTTATCCATGCTGAATATGCTAAAATGTCATCAAATCTTCAGTTCCATGTTTGTCGAAAATCAAGTATGATCTTGAATAAATATACACAATACTACATGCGGATTTCGAGGGTTGTGGAAGCGGAATCTTGTCATGGGAAGAATGAGGTACTTCATGGCTGACATACCTAATAATGAATCTGTTGTGATGCAAGGCGCTGTGTTATTTATTTTTGGTGCTACGGGCGATTTGGCCCGCCGCAAGCTTTTTCCTGCGATCTACAGCTTGTACCGCGAAGGGAAGCTGGGTGAGGATTTTGCCGTTATTGGCGTAGCGAGACGCCCTCGCACAGAGGAAGAATTCCGTAATGACCTGTACGCTTCGATACAGGAGTTTAGCCGTTACAAGGCAGAAAACGATCAAGAATGGCAGGCATTTGCCGAGCATTTTGAATATAAATCACTGGATATCAACAATGTCGAAGGATTTCATGAACTGAAACAGCAGACAGAGACCATAGAGAAGAAATTCAGCATTCCGGGGAACCGTTTGTTTTATTTGGCTTTGGCCCCTGAACTGTTTGGAAGCGTATCGGAGAGCCTCAAAGAAGGCGGTATGATGGATGGCAAGGGCTGGAATCGTCTTGTCATTGAGAAGCCGTTTGGTTATAACCTGGAATCTGCGCAAGAGCTGAATGTTGAAATACGCGAAGTATTTGAAGAGGAAGAAATTTATCGGATTGATCACTATCTTGGTAAGGAAATGGTGCAAAATATCGAAGTCATCCGCTTCGCAAACGCCTTCTTTGAACCATTGTGGAATAATAAGCATATTTCCAATGTGCAAATTACGCTTAGTGAAACCGTGGGCGTAGAGGAACGCGGAGGTTATTACGATCATTCCGGCGCTCTGCGGGATATGGGACAGAACCATATGCTGCAAATGCTGACGATGATTGCAATGGAACCACCGAGTCGTTTGCTCCCTGAGGATATCCGTGATGAAAAGGTGAAAGTGCTGCGTTCGTTGCGTCCTTTTGAATCCGCAGAGGATGTGTTGACTAATGTGGTACGTGGTCAATACACGGAAGGAAGCTATCGCGGTCAGCAGTTGCCGGGGTATCGTGAAGAGGACAAGGTTGATCCACAGTCGAGCACAGAGACTTATTTTGCTTCACGCGTATTTGTGGATAATTTCCGTTGGGCAGGGGTTCCTTTCTACATTCGTACTGGCAAACGTCTTCCTGTAAAGACAACCGAAATCGTTGTGGAATTTAAGAGCATGCCTACGAACGTATATCTTGGTCAAAAGCATAAGCTGGAACCGAACTTGCTCGTGATCCGGGTTAATCCGATGGAGGGCATTTACATCAAAATTAATGCCAAGAAGCCGGGTTCGGAATCGGATATTGAACCGCTGGCTATGGATTTCTGCCAAAGCTGTATGGTCGGCATCAACTCACCTGAGGCTTATGAACGGTTGTTGATGGACGCGATTGAAGGGGACTCTACGTACTTCACGCGTTGGGATGAGGTTGCGACAGCATGGAGATTCGTGGATCGGATCGCCAAAGCATGGCAACAAGCCCCGGATACGCTGGAAACCTATGCTGCAGGCTCATGGGGACCGGAAGGAGCTCATAAGCTGCTGGAGCAAGATGGCTTCAAATGGTGGCCAGTCAGTGGCCAGGATGAAGATAATGTCATCTGGCGGGTAGGCGGCACTCAGTAATCCTGATAATTGTTCAGCATCCCCCTACGTCCTGTTCAGGATGTAAGGGGATGCTTTGCGTTCGGAGTGTGCTATAATAACTTAGTCTCAGGTTTTCAGTTTGCAACTGATTATACGTTAAAGGCAGGCTAAAACATGTAAATAGATCGTATTTATAATGAATATGGTAACGGAGTACGTCGAATACTGGATCTAACGGTAAAGAAACCGATAGCACCGATGAAATTACGAAAACAGGCGTGCATCATGGCCTTTTTATGAATAGCTTGAGCAGGAACGCAATGGATTTGATCATGAAGGGATATGTGAAATGAGTAAAACACTGGATATACTTCAACAGGAAGTCGACAAACGGCGCACGTTTGCGATTATTTCTCACCCGGATGCGGGGAAAACGACACTGACGGAGAAGCTGCTGCTGTTCGGGGGCGCGATTCGTCTTGCCGGTTCAGTTAAAGCGCGTAAGGCAAGCAAGCACGCCACGAGTGACTGGATGGAGATTGAAAAGCAGCGGGGAATTTCGGTCACATCCTCAGTTATGCAATTTGATTATAATGGGCATCGCATTAACATTCTGGACACCCCAGGTCACCAGGATTTTAGTGAAGACACTTATCGTACATTAACAGCAGCGGATAGCGCAGTCATGCTGATTGATGTAGCGAAGGGTGTGGAAGCGCAAACGATTAAGCTGTTTCAGGTTTGTGCCAAGCGTGGCATTCCGATTTTCACCTTCATTAACAAGCTGGACCGTGAGGGACGCAGTCCTTTTGATCTGATGGAGGAGCTGGAGCAGGTGCTCGGCATCCGTTCGGTGCCTATGAACTGGCCAATTGGTACAGGACGTGAGTTGTGTGGTGTCTATGACCGTGTCAAAAATCAGGTCGAGCTGTTTCAGGGAGACGACCATTCCACGATCAAGGTACAAAAAGTGGAGGGTTACAATGATCCAATCATTCGCGAAATGGCGGGTGAATATTTGCATGACCAATTGTGTCAGGATCTGGAGTTACTCGATGTTGCGGGTGACCCTTTTGACATGGAGAAAGTACAGCGCGGGGAATTAACGCCTGTATTCTTCGGTAGTGCGATTAATAACTTTGGAGTTCAAACGTTTTTGGAAAACTTTCTTCAGCTTGCCCCTAAGCCGGAGCCGCGTCACAGTACAGCGGGGGAAATCGAGCCGACGAACGAGAAATTTACCGGCTATGTATTTAAAATTCAAGCAAACATGAACCCGGCTCACCGTGACCGCATCGCATTCCTGCGTATTGTGTCTGGTAAGTTCCAACGGGGGATGAGTGTTAAGCATGTACGGATGGGCAAGGAGATTAAGTTGTCCCAACCACAGCAGTTTCTCGCGCAGGACCGCGATATTGTCGAGGAAGCTTTCCCGGGCGATATTATCGGCTTGTTTGATCCGGGTATTTTTCGTATTGGGGATTCCCTTAGTCAAGGTGGAGAGGTTGTATTTGATGAGTTGCCAACCTTCTCGCCTGAGATTTTTGCCAAGGTAACGGTGAAAAATGCCTTGAAGCACAAGCAGTATTTGAAGGGTATTGACCAGTTGACCGAGGAAGGTATGATTCAGGTGTTCCGTACGGTAAGCTTTGACGATACGTTGCTGGGCGTTGTCGGTCAACTGCAATTTGAAGTATTTGAGTACCGCATGAAGGGTGAATATGGAGTTGATGTACAGCTTCAGCGTATGCCATTCCAGTTTGCACGCTGGATTGTGGATGATCAGATTGATCCAAGCAAATTCCGTATTAACTCTACGTTGGTGAAGGACAAGAAGGGCAATTATGTTGCCTTGTTCGAAAATGAGTATGCGATGCGGACAGCTATAGAGAAAAATCCTACAGCTAAGTTTTTGGAGATGGCTCCATAAGATTAGGATTTGATAAGCAGGACAGGAATGAAAATTGTTATTTGATCTGTACAACGAATAGTCCACTCGGTGTTACGGCGAGTGGACTATTCTCGTATACGGCCAGTAGGATGAAGCAGGATTGAACAAAAGTTTGAATATAGGACTTAGGTTAGCGGGACGGGCTTGATTTTATCAAGCTGCTCATGTGCCAGGTGGACAAACTCTTGTTGCTGGGTCTGGTTCATGTGCTTCCATGCCACCTCAAGAATGACACCCAATCCGGGCAAAGCGGCCTCTGGTCCATCCACTGACCCGATAATCATATCGGTAAGATCAGCTTCTGATTTGCCGTGAACTTTGTGAACAATGGCTTGTCGTAAATCCAGTGTAATGGGCATGTGTACCTCCCGTATGTTTGTAATCGTTGTCGGATGTATTATGGCTTGGGCTGCTGCCCGGTATACATGAAGAAGCATTTGGCATAAGCATGCCAAATTTATGTTTTTGGCGGGTTATGCTATACTATGACGGACAGTATGGTGATCGGGAGGTAAGGAAGGAATGGCTAAGAAGCAGTATGCGGTAATCGGTATGGGTCGTTTTGGCTCCAGTGTTGCCACTGCATTGAGCGAAATGGGTTTTGACGTGCTGGCGATTGATTCGGACGAGCAGCGCACACAGGAAATGTCGAATATTGTGACACATGCAGTATCTGCCGATTCGACGGATGAGGAAGCGTTACGAGCACTTGGCATCCGTAATTTTGATGTCATTGTGGTGGCGATTGGCGAAGATATACAGGCAAGTATATTGACGACATTAATCCTCAAGGATATGGGGGTGCCAGCTCTGATCGTAAAAGCGCAAAATGAATTGCACGGGAAAGTGCTGCAAAAAATAGGCGCGGATAAGGTGGTTTATCCTGAGCGGGACATGGGGTTACGAGTAGCCCATCATTTGACGTCCCCGAATATTCTGGATTATATTGAGCTGTCCAAGGATTATAGTATTCTGGAGATAAAAGCCGCAGATTCCATGATAGGAAAAAATTTGAAGGAACTTGATATACGCGCTCGTTTTGGCTGTAACGTGATGGCGATTCGCCGAGATCAGGAAATGAATATCTCCCCTTATGCTGAAGATCGGCTGGAGACGGGGGATGTGCTTGTTATTGTAGGCCACAAGGATGATTTAACCAAGCTGGAGCTAGCTTTTGCAGTGTGATGATAAATCATTTATTTATAAAGGAACGGACGGATAACGAATGGAAATCATTTCACCAAACAATACACGTGTAAAAGAATGGGCACAACTGCTGGAAAAAAAGCATCGCACCCGGCAGCATAAATATATCGTCGAGGGCATTCATCTGGTGCAGGAAGCGCTGCGTTCGAACGCGGTTGTCGAAAGCGTTGCCTATGATTTGGACAAGGGCATTCCTGCCGAGTTGAATGGCCTGGACCAAGCAGACCAGCCGGTGGAATGGGTTCCCGTGTCGGCGGCGGTCATTGCCAAATGCACCGATACGAAGACACCGCAGTCCGTTTTTGCTATCGTGCACAAGGAGGAGCGCGGCGCATTCCCGGCGTTGCTGGAGCAGCCGGATGCGCTGGTGATGGTGCTGGACGGGGTACAGGACCCCGGCAATGTAGGCACCATCATCCGTAGTTCCGACGCCGCCGGAGCCGCAGGCGTCATTCTGGGTCACGGCTGCGCCGACCTGTACAACCCGAAGACGATCCGCTCTACGATGGGATCGTTTTTTCACCTGCCCGTGATTGAGGGCAGTCTGGAGGAGCTTTTGCCACAGGCTAAAAGCAAAGGTGCCCGACTGATCAGCACCTCGCTGGACGCAAGTCTGTCGTGCTATGCCGTTGATTTGCGTGTTTCTACTTGGTTTGTGATTGGGAACGAAGGCCAAGGTATTTCCGCTGCTACCGCACGTATGGTGGATGAATCGGTGTTCATCCCGATGCAGGGGCAGGCGGAATCGCTGAACGCAGCGATGGCCTCCACGGTGCTGCTTTTTGAGGCGATGAGACAGCGAAACTAGTGGAAATAACTATATATTTGTCGATTGTAGCATCAAATCAATTTGACAGGCTTCCAAATCTTTGTTAGAGTTTCAATCAAATACGTATAACCTTTTCATGGGATGTTACCGTTAGGGCATAACCTGAACCGGCTTGTCTACACTACACGTGTATCTGGGCTAGTTTGGGTTTTTTTATTTCTCCAACCCCTTTCGGCTTTCCCCCATCACACATTTGGAAGGAGAACGTTTATGTCCAGCTTTATTTTTCCGAAAGACTTTTTATGGGGTGGTGCTCTTGCTGCCAATCAGGCCGAGGGTGCTTATCTGGAAGACGGCAAAGGATTGAGCCTGGTGGATCTGTTGCCGACTGGAGAGAAAAGAAGAAGTATCATGCAGGGGAATGTTCCCTCGCTCATTCCGCTCGAAGGCGAATTCTATCCTTCTCACGGAGCGATTGATTTTTACCATCGCTATCGCGAGGATATTGCGTTATTTGCGGAAATGGGTTTCAAGGCGCTGCGTGTTTCCATTGCTTGGGCCCGTATTTTCCCAACGGGAGAAGACGCCACGCCGAATGAAGCCGGGTTACAATTTTACGATGATCTGTTCGACGAATTGCTTAAACATGGCATCCAGCCAGTGGTTACCCTCGCTCATTTTGACGTACCGGTAAATCTGATTGATAAATACGGCAGCTGGCGAAGCCGAAAACTGGTTGCTTTGTTTGAAACATATGCCAAAACAGTATTCGCCCGTTACAAAGATAAAGTGAAATATTGGATGACGTTCAACGAAATTAACATGCTGCTCCATTTGCCGTTTATTGGTGCCGGGCTTGTATTTCAAGAAGGTGAAAACGTCAAACAAATTCAGTATCAGGCTGCACATCACCAGCTTGTTGCAAGTGCATTGGCTGTAAAAGCGTGCCACGAGATCATTCCAGACGCCAAGATTGGCTGTATGCTGGCTGCCGGCAGCTTCTATCCGTATACGTGTAATCCCGAAGATGTTTATCAAGGAATGGAAAAAGACCGCGAGTCCTACTTCTTCATTGACGTGCAGTCACGCGGGGAATATCCTGGTTATGCGAAGCGCTTCTTCAAGGATCATGGACTCTCCATCGAGATGGAACCGGACGACGCGGACATTTTGAAGCATCATACCGTTGACTATATCGGATTCAGTTATTATTCTAGCCGGACGACCAGCACAGACCCGGAAGTTGTCAAAAACATGACGAGCGGCAATGTGTTTGGCTCCGTATCCAACCCGTATCTGGACAAGTCCGATTGGGGCTGGACGATTGATCCGAAGGGGTTCCGTATCACGGCAAACCAATTGCACGACCGCTACCAAAAGCCTCTGTTTGTGGTGGAAAACGGCTTTGGTGCCAACGACGTGGTTTCTCCTGAAGGAGAAGTCAACGACGATTACCGGATCGACTATTTGAAGCGGCATATTGCGGAAATGGGCGAGGCTCTTCAGGATGGGGTTGAGATTATCGGTTATACGAGTTGGGGTCCTATTGACATCGTCAGCGCTTCCTCTGGAGAGATGAAAAAACGCTACGGCTATATTTATGTGGACCGGGATAACGAAGGCAACGGCTCGCTGAACCGGATTAAAAAGAAAAGCTTCCACTGGTACAAAAACGTAATTCATTCCGATGGCGAGAATCTGGGAGAGTAACGTCCCACAAGAAAATAGATCGGACATCCCGTAAGTATGGGGATGTCCGGTCTTCGTTTCTTGGTTGAAAGCGTTGACAATCGACCCTCTTCGGGCTATACTTGACGCAATTCCATCATTTTTAGGATTGTTACTGCATAGGCAGGCAAAACCTAAGCCACGAATAAGCGGATATTACAGTCTTGTTTATTTGTTGAGCTTTGGTTTTTTCTGTTTGTCAGAAACAGGATGGAATAGGTGTGGCTCTTGCTGGCATATGGAACGGGGGATCGAGATGAAAATAGCAAAGGTCATCAACAATAATGTAATTAGTGTCTACCAGACGGACGGTACAGAACTCGTGGTGATGGGCCGCGGGGTTGCTTTTAAGAAAAAGCCTGGAGAAAAAGTAGATGAAACCAGAATTCAGAAAGTATTTGCCCTGAAAAACAAGCAGACGTCCGACAACTTCAAAATGCTGCTGCGTGAGGTTCCGCTGGAACTGATTGTGATTGTGGAAGAGATCATTAATGATGCCAAGCATAATTTAAACAAAAAGCTGAACGAAAATATTTATGTTTCCTTGACTGACCACATCAATTTCGCCGTTGAAAGATACCAGGAAGGATTGGAGATCAAAAACGCGTTATTGTGGGAAGTCAAGCAGTTGTACAAAGAAGAATTTGCGATCGGTCTGAAAACGCTAGAACAAATTAAACAAAAGCTCGATATTGAACTGCCTGTGGACGAAGCGGCTTTTATCGCGATTCACATCGTGAATGCCGAAATGAACGAGGAAGTTATCACCACAATGAGTATTACAAAATTTATGCAGCAAATTATCAATATTGCAAAATATCATTTTAAGGTCGATTTTGACGAGGACTCTCTGAGTTATTTCCGCTTTATTACGCATCTGAAATTTTTCGCCCAGCGTGTGTTTAAGGGGAATCACTACGAAAACAACTACGATCATTTGTATGACATGATCAAGGAAAAGCACAGAGACGCGGCTGCTTGCACGGAGAAAATCGGAGCTTTTGTGGAAAAAGAATACAACCACGAATTGACGAACGAAGAAAAGCTGTATCTGACCGTGCATATTGAGCGGGTGGTTAACAGATAAGCTGGATTTTTCCTGCAAACAGGATAGAGAATATATGGGTAAATATTTTTATTGACAGATATGGTTGATTAATTATATTATGAGAACAACAGGAATTTAATACAGCTTTAACTGGGATTGTTACTGGTTATGCAGGCAAAACCTAAGTCATGAAAAATTGCGGGACAAAAAGCGCCCACCATTTTTCAAGGCTTAGGTTTTTTGTGTGCCTAAATACGTAAAATGCCCATTAGAACATGGAGGTGTCTAGCATGAGTTATGAAAAATTGGCTAAGGAAATTGTTGACCTGGTAGGTGGTGAAAAAAATGTGGTATCCCTCGTACACTGTGCCACCCGCTTGCGTTTTGTGCTAAAGGACGAGGCGAAAGCGGACAAAGAAAAACTGGAAAAAACCGATGGGATCATCACGGTTAAGCAGAGCGGTGGTCAGTTTCAGGTCGTAGTCGGTAACAAAGTACCGGAAGTATACAGTGCTATCAGCAAGGTATCCAACATTTTGGACGAGTCCAAAAAAGATGAAAAACCTGCTAAAGCCAACAAAGGCTTCGGTGCCATTATAGACGTTGTTTCCAGTATTTTTGCACCGCTACTCGGAGTCATGGCGGGAGCCGGTATTCTGAAAGGCCTGCTGCTTATTGCCAGCAACGCTGGATGGCTGACACCAAAGGACACTACCTACATTATTTTGCTGGCTGCCGCGGATAGTCTGTTTTATTTTCTGCCCCTCCTGTTAGCGGTTACAACGGCCCGGAAATTTGAAGGTAACATCTTCGTTGCCCTGACGATTGCCGGAGGATTGCTTTACCCGTCCATCGTCACGTTGAAAACGGAAGGTACACCTACTGACTTTTTCGGTATTCCAATTGTCATGATGAGTTATTCGTCTACGGTTATTCCCATTATTATTGCTATCATTGTCATGAGCAAGCTGGAAAAATGGTGTAACCGGTTGATCCATGAAAGCGTCAAAAATTTTATTACGCCATTGATCCTGCTCGTGATTATGCTTCCTCTGACTTTGATCGTGTTTGGTCCATTCGGGGTCTACGTGGGCAACGGTATCGCAACTGGACTCATTGCCGCGTTCGGCTTCAGCCCGTTGTTGGCTGGCGCAATCATGGGTGCTTGCTGGCAAATTCTCGTTATTTTCGGCGTCCATTGGGGTCTCGTACCTGTATTTATTAATAACATTGCTGTGAACGGAAGAGACGGAATCAAACCTTCCGCTGCGGCTTCCATCTTCGCTCAAACCGGTGCTGCGTTTGGTGTCATGCTTAAAACAAAAAATAAAAAGTTGAAGACCTTGGCGGGTTCCGCTACGCTTACCGCATTGTTCGGTATCACAGAACCAGCCGTATATGGAGTCACGCTTCCGCTGAAACGTCCGTTTATTGCAGGTATTATCGGCGGTGCTATCGGTGGTGCAATTATCGGCCAAGCGGGAACGCAAGCATTCGCTTCCGGCGCGCCGGGACTGCTGACCTTGCCCATCTTCTACGGCCCCGGCGGACAAGGCTTCCCGGGACTGATTTTAGGAATTTCGGTATCGTTTCTGGTTTCAGCCATTCTGACTTATATTTTAGGGTTTGAAGATCCGGTTGAAGCGGAAGAATCACCCGAAAATTCGACTAAAGAACCAGTTCATACAACAGATGTTTCTAACGAAGAGGTATTTAGTCCGATTGAAGGAACCGTTGTCTCCCTCTCGGAAGTTCCCGATCCCGCATTTGCGTCGGAGGCTATGGGTAAAGGCGTCGCCATCGAACCGACATCGGGCAAAGTTGTAGCCCCTTTCGACGGGACGATTACCGTGGCGTTCAAGAAAAAACATGCGCTTGCGGTTGTTTCGCCCCAAGGCGCAGAAATTCTGATTCATGTGGGAGTAGACACGGTTAGGCTGGACGGTAAACATTTTATCTCCCATATCAAAGAAGGCGACCAGGTAAAAGCGGGGGACCTTCTGCTCGAATTTGACGTTGAGCAGATCAGGGCAGAAGGCTACCCTACGATTACGCCGATTATCGTTACGAATTCTTCCGCTTATTCAGAAATCCTTCCAACCACCAAAGGACAGGTGCAGATGCAGGACCCACTGTTAAAACTGTTCGGCGGTACGAATGAGTAAGAGGGAATTGCCTGAATACGTCTGTTGAATAACCAGAATAAGTGATTTAGTGAGTTGAACAAGCCGCTCTTTTCGGGGTTAGTAGGATACAAACCTATAACCGAAGAGGCGGCTTTGCGTATTATCAGGTTAGCTGGTTTTTATGAATAGGTGGCTCCGATGGAGTCATCTTTTTTCGTTATCTTGCCTTTACATTCCAAGAGGGGTACATATGTTCACTGTTTGGTTTATAATTTAAACATAGATATGTGGGAGGCTACATCGCAAATGAGAGGTGAATGTAATGAAGAAATCCGAGTTGCCCATAACTAGCGAGAAGTGGAAAGCTATTGTGGAGAACGACAAGTCTTATGATGGTGAATTTTTTTATGCTGTGAGGACAACAGGAATATTTTGTCGCCCCTCCTGCAAATCCCGCCCTCCCAAAAGAGAAAACATCCGCTTATTCAAAACAGCAGAACAGGCTTTAGCGGAGCATTTTCGACCATGCAAAAGGTGTAAACCGACGGGGCAACGCTTGCCTGATCATGAATGGATTGCGTTGGTTACAGAGTATGTGGATTCTAACTATAAGGAAAATTTAACGCTGCACTTGCTTGCAGAAATGAGTCATGGGAGCCCTTACCATTTACATCGTACCTTCAAGCGGGTCATGGATATAACCCCGATGGAATATATACAGCAAACCAGATTGGAACAAGCCAAGCAACAGCTAATGAACTCGGATAAGTCAGTTGCGGAAGTAGGGGAGAGCGTAGGTCTGTCCAATACCCCTTACTTTTCTACGTTATTTAAAAAGAATACAGGCTACACGCCTTTGCAATATCGCCACCTTAAATCAGAAAAATTACAAAATGGAGGTATACATCATGTTAACCCAAACCCCTAAAACGATCTATTGGTCATTGTTAACCCATGAAGATTGGAATTTATATATTGCAGCTACACCGGATGGATTATGTTATGTAGGCTCACCCGATAAACCTTTAGAGGAATTGGCTTTGTGGGCAGGAAGCCGATTTCCTGGCAGTCCATTGGTTGAAGATGATGAGGTCTTGCAGCCCTATGCCACAGAACTAATGGAATACTTTCAAGGGAAACGCACAAGTTTTACCGTTCCTTTTGACTTTCGGGGGACTGCGTTTCAAATGGCGGTCTGGAACGCGCTGTGTGGCATTCCGTATGGAGAGACACAATCCTACTCAGACATTGCCCACGCTATCCAAAAGCCTGCCTCTGTTCGGGCGGTGGGGGCTGCAATCGGTGCTAACCCGATTCTGGTCACCGTCCCATGCCATCGGGTCATCGGCAAAAATGGTGCTTTAACCGGATATCGCGGTGGTTTGGACATGAAAGTAAAGCTTTTGCAGCTTGAAAGAGGTTAACAATGGAAGCACATCATATATACAAATCCCCCAATACCCTTCTGAATAAAGGAACAGGCTTCTTGTCCGGGTATACGCACTCGCTAAATCCGTATACAGGCTGCACATTTGGTTGCTCGTATTGCTATGTGCGCCAAATGCCAGTCTCCACGTTCCGTAAGGAAGCTTGGGGAACATGGGTTGATATTAAAAAGCAGGCGGCAGATATTCTTCGCAAGGAGCTTCGGCGGGCCAAATCCAGGGGGAAAGTCACTATTTTTATGTCTTCCAGCACAGATCCTTATCAACCTGTCGAGTACAAGGAAGAAGTGACCCGTTCACTGCTGGAGGTGATGGTGGAAGATCCGCCGGATTTCCTGTTTGTACAGACTCGCAGTCCGCTTGTACGGCGGGATATCGACCTGTTGCTCCAACTAGAGGATCGCGTACGGGTGAGCATGACGGTAGAAACAGACCTCGAAGATATACGCAAACATTTTACGCCGGATGCGCCCCCTATTCAGGCCCGTTTCAAGACGCTGCAACTGTTAAAAGAGGCAGGAGTACCGACGCAAACCACAATCGCTCCGATGCTTCCAAGTAGCGAACATTTTGCGGACAAGCTTTTGCCACTGGTCAACCGTATCTGTATTGATGATTATTTTATGGGAGACGGCAGTGGAGGAAGGCGTACACGAAGCTTAAATATCGGTGCGCTGTACGAGCCGTTAGGGCTGGAGGATTGGTATCATCCGGCTGCCTACAAGGCGGTCTACGAACAATTTCGCAACGTTTTTCCTGAAGAACAGCTTTTTGTGAGCCGTGAAGGATTTGAGCCCTGAGTTTGGAATAGACCTCATTCCAATGGAATGTGGGTGGGACAGTATAAGGGTTTTAGAGGGGGAAGTTGAGTTTGCAAACTGTGATCACGAGAAATTTTGACTATGGGGAGAAGGAAATCAATTATCTGAAAAATGTGGATACCGTACTCGGTACAGCAATGACGCAAATGGGCAAGGTTGAACGAGTGATTATTCCCGATCTGTTCGCTGCGCTTGTTCATGCGATTGTGGGACAGCTTATTTCTGCCAAGGCGGTTCAAACCATATGGGCAAGAATGCAGGAGAAGCTGGGTGCGATGAATTCGGAAAATATAGCGACCCAGTCGGTTGAAGCTATTCAAAGCTGTGGTATAACGATGAAAAAGGCGGCTTGTATCCTGAATATAGCCCAAACGATAGAGCAGGGTTTGTTGGATTTGCAGGAATTATATGAACTCTCCGATACACAAGTGATTCAAAAACTGTCCTCGCTGCATGGGATAGGTCCGTGGACGGCTGAAATGATGCTGATTAATTCCATGGAACGTCCGGATGTCGTCAGTTGGGGCGATATAGCTATTCGGCGGGGGATGATGAAGCTGTACAATCTGGATACACTTACCAGGGAGCAATTCGAGGAGTACTGTCGAGTCTATTCGCCTTATGGTTCGGTGGCCTCTATTTATTTATGGAGTATTTCATTTCGTTAAGGATCAGGGAGTGGGAATTGTGAAAACAACAATCAGAGAACAAATACTATTATATGTCGATTCAGATTTTCAAAAATTTACGGCGGCATTGCTTCCGAATATTGATAATGTGCTGGGCGTACGTCTGCCGGTACTACGTAAGCTGGCTCAGGATATTGCCAAGGGCGATTGGCATCTCTACCTTGAAACCGCTGAAAGTGAACATTTCGAAGAAGTAATGCTACAAGGTATGGTGATTGGCTATGTGAAAGCAGATATAGAGGAAGTTTTGGGCTACGTCGCCAGTTTTATTCCTAAAATTGATAATTGGTCAGTGTGTGACAGCTTCTGCGCCGGATTAAAATGTACGAAAAATCATAAGGAACGGGTATGGGACTTTATCCAGCCGTATCTGTCATCCAGAAAAGAATATGAAATTCGGTTTGGAGTGGTCATCCTTCTGAATTTTTATATTGAGGAAGAGTATATCATCCGGGTACTGCAATGGATGGATCAAACCCACCGTGAGGATTATTATGTACAAATGGCGGTCGCATGGGCAATATCTATCTGTTATATCAAGCTGCCTGAGATGACGATGAATTACTTGAAAAACAATACACTGGATGATTTTACGTTCAATAAAGCTTTGCAAAAGATCACGGAATCATACCGGGTGGATCAGGAAACGAAAACAACCATTCGCAGTATGAAGCGAAAAAGAAATTAGGATTGGACCCCACCTGTAAGTGTTATACTGAAAAAAACATGCGTGTATGAAAACGACAGGAGGGGAGTCAGTGAATTCGATCCCGCTGGGAGTGCTTGTTGTAGATGATGAAACTAGACAGCGTCGAGGGTTGGCTGCCATGGTCAGGGATTTACGTCCCGAATACGAGGTATGGGAAGCCAAGAACGGGAAAGATGCTCTGACCATTTCGTTGTCCAAACCGATCCAGATCGTTTTTACAGATATTCAAATGCCGATTATGAATGGACTTGAATATCTCCAACAATTGAGAACATCCGGTCAGCATGAGACCAAAGTTATTTTAGTGACAGTCTACCAGGAATTTAGCTATGCACAGCAGGCGGTGCGGTACGGGGCGAATGATTATTTGGTGAAACCCGTGCAATCGCAGAAGCTAATTGAAGTGATTCAACACATGGAAAAGGTAATTGTACAAGAACAGGAAGCACTCAGCGAAAATCGAACGGCGTTGAACCAGATCGAGCAGAGTATGCCTGCATTTTTGGAGCATTTGTTTAGCAAATGGGTGACAGACAAGTTACAGGCTCACGAGAAAAGCCTGTTAAAGAGTCACTTTGGATGGCAGGGGCTAGGAGAGGTTCTCGCGTTGGGAGCATCTGCCTCCCGCCCGGAGGATATTCATGAGTGGGATTCCCTACTCCGTAATACGGTTGCTGAAATATTGCGGCCTTGGGCGTCATCTGTCGTGTTTCCACTCGAATCCCATAAAGAGCATGTGGTCGCAGTTGTAAATTGGAAGGACAGGGTTGAAGGTAAGGAGGCCAAAAGTGCACTTCAAGTTGGACTGGAAAAGATGGGGCAGCAGCAATCTATTTCGATCTGGTCTGCTTGGGGTCAACCTTTTGATTTTGATGAGATGCAAATAAGCCAATCTCTCGAAAAGGCCGTTCGCCTCATCTCCATGCGTTTTTATACCCCTCACATCAGATGTTTGGACCTTGTCGTTTCAGATGATGAACAGCCGGTACAGGAAATGAGCGCACACGAACAAATGACCAATTTGAAATTTATTGAAAGCGCTATCTCGAATGAAGAGACCGATCAGCTATTGGATAGGTGCAACATTTCATTGGACGAATGACGCAAGGGTATCCTGCACCTGAAGCGCTTAAAACGAAATTGATACAGCTCCTATTGGTTAGTTTACAAAGGTTAAATATAGGGTGGAGTGAAGAATTTTACTCGCGTCATTCGGAGCAGATGAACAAAGCTGTCTTGGAAGCCACATGTCTTCAGGACCTCCAGGATCGTGTTGCATCATGGCTTAAAGAACTGATCCTTGAGCTTCATAGCGGTTCCAAAGGCGAACCCATTATGAAAAAGTGCAAGGAATTTCTGGACACGCACCTACATGAAGACCTAAGTCTGGAGATTGTGGCCCGGCGCTTCCACTATAATGCGTCCTATTTTAGTATTCTGTTCAAAAATTATTTTGGACTCTCGTTCACAGAATATATGGTGAAGCTCAGGATGCAAAAGGCTCAGCACTTACTGCTGCATACAGACGCCAAGGTCGTAGAAATTAGTAGACAGGTTGGTTATAAAGATATCAAGTATTTTTTTAAAGTTTTCAAAAAAAACGTAATGCATACACCGGAAGAATTTCGTAGGAAATTTAATTGATCGTTAGGGGAAAGGAAGGTACGATGCGCCAAGTTAAATATATGTATCAAAAATTTTTGGACAGTAGCTTTCGTACGAAATTGATGCTGTCCTATTTTTTGTTGTCTGGTTTTATGGTTTTGATCCTGGGTTTTGTTTACTTCGAAACGAGCGCACGGAATATTACTACAAACGTAACAGATAGCGTTACAAGCGTTCTGCGTAGTAATAACCAGCTGCTGGATAACAAGCTAACTGCTATTCAAAAAACCGTAGATATGATTCCGATCGACCATGACCTTCTTCAGACCATTACGGACGTGGATATTTCGGATTCTTCATCGCTTTTACGAGCTGATCGCAGCATTACGAAAATTTTGTACAGATACTTTGGCAATATGGAGGAAGTATACGCTTCCCAGATTATGACGCGAAATTATGCATACGGAAGCACCAATCGGATGTATATTCCCGTTCAGCCGTTTTATTCTTCTCCCTTGGCGACAACGGCGGTGGAAGCAGAGGGGGCTACCAAGTGGATTCCCGCCTATTCGTATGCCGATACATTTCATCAGCAGGATTTAAAACGAGGCTCCTATGAGTTTAGTTCTTTATTTGCTGTGGTGAAGCAGCTTCACTTGACTGCAATAGATGATGCGGGAACCTTCCACACGCTTCCGGAGGGAAAGGAAAAGCCAATACTTATATTGAATTTCCGTCCTGACTTGTTAAAAGGGGGTTTTGAAGATTACGCAGCCCGTAGCGGATTTGCACATCTATCCTACGGTATGATTCATGATAAAAACGGGATGGTCATTAGTTCAGACCTACAGCAACAAGAGGGAGAGCCCGTGGCGGATTGGCTTAAGGATGCCATTACTTCGGAACAAGGGATGAAAATGGTAAACGTTAAGGGTCAAACTATCCTACTTGTTTACGAAGCGATGAAGACAACAGGCTGGGTATCTTATATAGCTATTCCCATGGAAGATGTATTGGAACATCTGTCGACGATTCGCACCTACACGTTGTTTTTTTTAGGCTTTATGATGCTCATTGCCGTTATCCTTGCTTATTTACTGTCTGTATACATCAGCAAGCCCATCACGGATATGAAACAGGCGATGAAAGTGATGGAGAAGGGGCATTTTGATATTCGAATTCCTGAACGAGGCTATGATGAACTAGGGGATCTGGTGATCCGATTTAATCAAATGAATGAAAAAATTAAAGATTTAATCGAGGAAAATTACAAATCACGCCTGCGAGCCAAAGAGTCGGAGTTAATGGCACTTAATCTACAGCTTAATCCTCATTTTTTGTATAACACCTTAACGACCATGTATTGGATTGCATTAGAACATAAACAGCAAGGATTAGGGCAGATGATCATTAGTCTGGCGGAAATGCTGCAAATTACGACCCGAAACAAAAACGACACATGGAGCTTGGAGACAGATCTGAATTGGCTGGAAAAATACATTTATATTATGCAGAATCGCTTTGAGGACAAGTTTACGGTGGAATATGATATTGATCCGGTTTTGCTTCAGATGGAAGTTCCCAAACTTTTTTTACAGCCTTTCGTGGAGAATTCAATTATTCACGGCTTCGCCGAAATGGAATCAGGTGGTCGGATTAGGATCACAGCCTGGATCGAGAAGCAATTGGTGTGTTTTAAAGTCGAGGATAATGGATTAGGAATTCAAGAAGATCATATACGCCGAATTCAAGCTGGAGAAATCCGTTCAACGGGCATTAAAAATGTAGACAGAAGAGTACGGCTGTTATATGGGATGGAATATGGGGTTACGCTCCACTCGCCAGCAGGCAAGGGGACATTTGTCCTGATTCGAATCGGAGAAATTCATAGATCTAATCAAATGACACCAATCCAATGAGAGTACGACTTTTAATAATGTAAGCGTTTGCTAAAATGGGTTTAGTGACGAAGTAACAAACGAAAGGATAAAAAAATAAACGGTTTGGGGGCGTTACTCATGTTAAAACGAAAGTTATGGATCGTCTGCATGTGCTTGATCGTTGGGCTTATGTCAGCCTGTAGTTCAAATGAGAGCAGCAGCAAGCCAGTAGATTTGCAGGGTCACGAGCAAGTGACACTGACTTATGCCAGTTGGGGGAGCACCAATGAAAAGAAAGTTCAACAGGAAATCGCCAAAAAATTCACAGAGAAATATCCGTGGATCAAAATCAACTATATGCATATCCCCGGGGACTACGTTACCAAATTAACGACGATGTTTGCTGCCAATCAGGCACCCGATGTATTTCCCATTTATAAAGCACAGGCTCTGCAATGGGCCGAACAAGGCAAACTATATAATTTAAATGAATTTTTGAAGGAGGATAAGGAGCTAACGAAGGAAAGTCTCATTCCTAATTCAGTCATCTATTGGGATAAGGACAAAGTGGCAGGGATCAAGGTAACTGAGGAAGCCTTCGCGCTCTATTACAATAAAGATTTGTTTGATAAGGCTGGTGTTGCTTTGCCGCCAGTAAAGACTGAGGAGGCTTGGACATGGGAGCAGTTTTTAGAGACCGCACAAAAGCTCACCATTGATAAAGCGGGAAATAATGCGCTCAGTCCCAATTTCGATGCAAGTAACATTAAACAGTATGGAGTTCGGTTTGACACATGGATGTGGCATCTGCTTGTGCCTTCCAATAACGCAAGTGTCATTTCAGACAAAGGGGACTCGCTTAATCTTGAGAATCCTGATGTGATTGAAGCTGTTCAGAAGATGGCTGATCTGATCAACGTTTATCATGTGGCACCGTCGCCGACGCAGTCCAAAAATATACCTTCCCCAGCCGTAGCACTGCAAAGTAAACGTGTAGCGATGGATCTGGATGGGCAGTGGGTTCAACTGGATCTTGGAGAATCGAAGGTGAATTTCGGTGTAGGCGTGTTACCTAAACTGAAAAGCAGCAAAACGATCCTGTTTGGCGAACCGGAAGTGATTTCTGCCAAAACCAAACATCCTGAAGAAGCATGGATGTTTTATAAATTCTTGCTGGATGCTGAAAGCGGACTTGACATGCATTCTAGCGGATTGTGGATGCCTGTCATGAAAAAATGGTACACCGAACCAGACTTGATTAGCAAATGGGCGGATGTTAAACCAGGTCATGCGGATGGGTACCGTGATGCTGTCATGAACCAAACGCTGCATAACGGTGTCAATTCTTACGACTATTATCTGAAAAACTCGGAAAAAATCAATGCTATCATTAACCCGGCGTTGGATCAGGTATGGCTAGGCAAGAAAACGGTGGAGCAAGCATTCAAGGAGGTTTCCGCAAAGGCTAACGCGGAATTTAAGGGTACGTATCCGAAAGAATAGGGTGAATGTTTTGACAGAAAGAGAGGGATAGAATGCAATCATTATCTTCTATTCGCAAGAGAGAAAATGGGTTGGGGTGGCTTTTTGCCGCCCCTGCTATTCTCGGCTTTGTCATTTTTGTTCTGGGACCGATGATCGCCAGTCTGTGGTTCAGTCTTACTGATTATAAGGTTGCTTCACAGGCCCATTTTATTGGTCTGGATAATTACATCCAATTATTTGACGGAACGGATCAGTTTTTTTATAAATCGCTTGGGGTTACGTTTTATTATGTGTTTCTGAGTGTGCCCCTTCAAATTATTGTAGCTTTCTTTTTGGCGATATTACTTAATCAAAAGGTAAAAGGTCTGGCTTTTTTCAGGACTGTTTTTTACCTGCCGACCATTGTGCCACTTATTGCATCGTCTATGATTTGGATGTGGCTGTTTGATCCGGATCTTGGCTTGCTAAATGTGGTCCTGCGTGCGCTGCATTTGCCCGAAAGTCAATGGATTTATAGCGAAGGGTCGGTAGTCCCTACTCTTGTTTTAATGAGTTTATGGACCGTTGGAGGGAGCATGATTATTTTTCTGGCGGGCTTGCAGGATATACCTAGACATTATTATGAAGCCATTGAAATTGACGGTGGGAATGCTCTTCACAAGCTTATCTATATTACAATTCCATTGACATCGCCCACTATTTTCTTCAATACGATTATGGGCTTCATTGGAGGCTTTCAGGTGTTTGTTCAGCCTTACGTCATGACACAGGGCGGACCCAACAACTCCAGCTTGTTTTATACATTTTATTTGTTCCGTGAGGCATTTACGTTTTCGAATATGGGTTATGCCTGTGCTATTGCCTGGGTGCTCTTTATTGTCGTTTTGATATTCACTGCCTTTCTGTTCAAGACGGCCCGAAAATGGGTGTATTACGAAGGCGGGGGGGCTTGAGGATGAAAAAACGTGGTTGGAGCTGGAGCAGGGTGTTGCTATACACAGTTCTCATTGTGGGCTCACTTTTTTGCATGTTTCCTTTTTACTGGCTGGTGCGAAGCTCCATGATGGATTTAAGCCAAATTTTCCTGATCCCGCCAAAATGGATTCCCGAGCCTTTTGTATTCGAGAATTTTTTACAGCCGTTTGAAGAATTATCGTTTGGGCGCTATTTTGTGAATACGTTTATCGTCGTTGCAGGGACTTTGGCGGGTGTACTTCTGTCGAGTACGATTTCTGCTTATAGCTTTGCACGAATGAGATGGAAGGGAAGGGATAAGGTATTTGCCGTGCTATTAAGCAGCATGATGCTGCCGTTTGCGGTTACGCTAATACCGTCTTTTATTGGTTGGCAGGCATTAGGCATGGTCAATTCGTACGTTCCACTGGTGTTACCTTCGTTTTTTGGTGGAGGCGTTTTTAATATCTTTTTGCTCAGACAATTTTACATGACTCTTCCGCGAGAACTGGATGAAGCTGTATTTGTGGATGGAGGCAACCATTTTACCATCTTTACTCGCATTATTTTACCTTTGTCGAGGTCGGCAATTTTGGTTATCGGATTGTTTACATTTTTGAATACATGGAATGATTTTATGGGACCGCTGGTTTATCTTAATGATGAGAGCAAATTTACGTTGGCGATTGGGCTACAGCAGTTTCAGGGAATATATTCGGCTCAATGGGGCGTTTTGATGGCAGCTTCTTTAATTGTTGTCTTGCCTGCTATTATTTTGTTTGCCATAGGACAGAAGTATTTTATGGAAGGGATTGCCTTAACGGGGATTAAAGGATAAGAGCCACTGCCAGGTACGCACTTTGATTTTTTTGGAATTTAATATTAAAATGGAAGTAACTTTCGAAAAGGAGATGACGTGAATTGGCAGAGCAAGTGCGTATTGGCAAAACAGATCTATATGTAAAGCAAATCGGTTTGGGTGCAAATAAGGTGGGAGGACATAATCTTTTTTCCGGTTTGAACGATGAAACGGGCAAAGAAGTCGTTCGCACAGCTTTGGACAACGGCATCAATTTTCTGGATACGGCTTTTATTTATGGACCTGAGCACTCAGAGCGGTTGATCGGTGAGGTGCTGAAGGAGCGCGGTAAACGTGAGGAAGCTGTCATTGCGACCAAGGGGGCACACAAATTTGTGAACGGAGAGGTTGTTGTTGACAACTCGCCTGCTTTTTTACGTGAATCCGTCGAATCCAGTCTGAAAAGATTGCAGACCGATTATATTGATCTGTTTTATATCCATTTCCCGGATGAAGCTACGCCGAAGGCAGAGGCTGTCGGAGAATTGAAGAAGCTCAAGGACGAAGGCAAAATCAAGGCCATAGGCGTATCTAACTTTTCCATTGAACAACTTAAGGATGCGAATAGTGACGGCTATGTAGATGTGCTTCAATCCGAATATAATTTGCTCCAACGGGAAGCGGAAAAGGAACTGCTGCCTTACACCAAGGCCAATGGCATTTCGTTTGTGCCTTATTTCCCGCTGGCTTCCGGATTGCTGGGCGGTAAGTATACGAAAGACACAACCTTCACAGACAACAGAGCGAAAAGTCCATTATTCCAGGGAGAGGCATTTGCTCGTAATTTGGACAAAGTGGAGCAGGTACGGCAGATTGCCAATGCGTTGAATGCAGAGGTCGCTCATGTTGTGCTCGCATGGTATCTGACCCGCGATTCGATTGATGCCCTCATTCCAGGGGCGAAGGGGCCGGAGCAGGTTCTGGCGAATCTGAAAACGCTGGATGTTCAACTGAGCCAGGCGGATATTGAAAAGATTGACCGTATTTTTTAAATATTTTGCGAAATCCTGAATTAAGAGTCACATCGGGAATTATATATTTTTAGCACACCCAAGGGAGCTGCCGGACGGGCAGCTTCTTTTTCGTGTACCCCTCGCATATCCTTGTAGGGTAAGCTCATCGCTGCGGGGGGATCGGGATGAAGAGAAGACCGCATTGGCATAGCCGGCCCAACAGAAGAAGACAAGGCAGACGCAGAGTATGGCTCATTGTGGGGCTGATACTGCTGGTAGGAATCGTACAGATTGCCTCTTATGTGGAGCAGCATTTGAAACCGCCTATGATGCATTTGGCAAAAGTGCGGGTCAAGCAAATGGCGACGGAGGCCATTAATTCAGCGATTACTGCGCAGGTGGAGCAGGGGGAGACCGCTGATAAACTGATCGAATGGAGAACGGATGCGCAAGGGAAAACCTCCGGCTTTGTTCTGAATTATGCGGAGCATATGAGAATTACTTCGGATACGCTCAAGGCAGTCAAGGCAACGATGGACAGCATGAGCCATTTTGATGAGAGCGTTCCAATCGGTCAGGCATTGGGTAGTCCGCTGTTGGCAGCCTATGGCCCGAAGGTTCCACTCAAGGTGGAGCCGCATGGAGCAATCAAGGTAGATTTAAATACACGTCAGCAGGATGCGGGCATCAACATGATTTTGGTGGAGGTGTATATTCGGATTACGACGGAGGTGTCCGTCGTGATTCCTTTTGAAATGCAGCCTCAGATTGTGGAGACGGAAATTCCGGTGTCTTATTTGCTCGTGGTGGGCAATGTCCCGATGTACTACTATGATAATCAGGGTAAGCCCGTTGGTAAAAATGGAGCCATCGCCCCTAATTTGGCGCTGCCACCCCATTCGATAGAGAGAGGCGCTGCGGATTCCGGCATAGAGAGTGTTCCACAGATGCAGCAAGACGAACCCACCACTTCATCTCCAACGCCATAAGCGAAGGCAAGTGGAATGTGAAGGGACCTTATGTGGAGGTCCCTTTTACTTTACTGGTTTTGAGCGCTTTACGCTCCGTTTGCTCCCATTGTCTTAATAACGGATACGGGTCAAAGGACCAGTCCATCCAACCGTTGTCCCGGTATATGCCGTAGTGCAGATGTGGCGGGAATTTACCCTGGGTACCGGGCTTGCCGTAACCCGAGCTTCCGACCCAGCCGACAATCTGACCTGGCTTGACAATGTCCCCGTTGTGAACGGTCTTGTCAAAGCCAGAGAGGTGCGCATAGTAGTGATAGCGGTTGCTGAGATCCCGAATCCCGATTCGCCATCCACCGAATGGATTCCAGCCTTTCATTTCCACTACGCCGTAGCAGGTACTGCGAACCGGAACGCCATAGCCAGCGAATAGGTCTGTTCCTTCATGAATGCGGTAACCGCCCCAGCTCCGACGACTGCCCCAAGTGCTGCGATAGCTATAAATGCTGCCCAAGGGAAGCGGGAAGGCTTGTTTGCCAAGCTCCAGCTTTCCATATGTCCGATACAGCTTGGCAAACTGCTGTACCCTTTGAACGGCACGGCTGTTGTGGTAATATTCCCATACCGCAATGGAAAACTCATCCTCTGTGCTTCCATATTTACCGAGATAAGAGGCGATGCTGAACAGCAAGTCCCTGTCATCATCACGGTTAGCAATTCCGTCACCCGAACCGTCCTGTCCCAATCCGGAAAAAAAAGAAATGGAACGTGGATGCCGATCCTCGGGATCAGGGTTCATCAGACCCGACCAGACGGGGGCGGTGACAAAGATACCTGTGACTCGCTCCGCATGCTTGCGATCCTTGGGATGCGCAATCGTAAGTGTACGTTCATACTGGTCGATAGCGGCCAGCCTGTACCAGGGAATCCCTGTCAAGGCTTCGACGGAACGATATAGAGCAAGCCTGAACGTATACAATGATGACTGGGAATTTGGAGTAGCCACATGTGCTTGCTGAATGCTTTGGGATGATGTTTGTAAAGGTTTGGCCAAGGCCTGAGCAGGAAGCGGACAGGCCATTGTTAATGTAGTAGCACATAACAGCAGCGGCAACAGGCGAACAGCGCGGACTGTACGTTTAGGGTAAGGCACGTGAACCAACCTCCTCATAAGGGAGCTTGACAGCCCCCGTAGATTACAGGCCCGCATCCAACGGCATCGGTACGGGCGCTTTGGTTTAGATTGAGCCATATCCGTCGCTTTTATCCATATAAGGATTTTACTTTTCCGGCATCAAAGTCATATCAAAAAGGGAACAATGAATGGAGGTTTTTCCATGGCTTTCATGTTATAATGTATGGCAATGACAGCCCAAGCTTATCAGAAAGAAGGTCTATGCCATTGTCTAGAAAAGTGAAGGAAGCCAAGCCCGACTGGATTCGTATTAAACTCACGACAGGCGATAACTATCAGGAAATCAAGAGCATGATGCGTTCCAAGACATTACATACCGTATGTGAGGAGGCGCGATGCCCTAATATATATGAATGCTGGGCCAACAGGACAGCTACATTTATGATTTTGGGTGATATTTGTACGCGTGCGTGCCGTTTTTGCGCAGTGAATACGGGAATGCCTACGGAACTGGACTTACAGGAGCCTGAACGCGTCGCGGAAGCGGCTGAAAACATGAACTTGAAACACTGTGTCGTAACCAGTGTGGCCCGCGATGATTTGAAGGATGGGGGAGCCACTATATTTGCAGAAACGGTGCGGGCGATTCGTCGTCGTTTGCCTTTTTGCAGCGTAGAAGTGTTGATTCCCGATTTTATGGGCGATATCGAATCGCTGCGTATTGTCATGGATGCCAAGCCAGATATTTTGAATCATAATATTGAAACGGTGGAGCGGATGTCCGATAAAGTTCGGGCCAAGGCCAAATACCGTCGCTCCCTGGAGCTTCTTCAACGTGCAAAGCAATTAAATCCGTCCATCCCTACCAAATCCAGTATCATGCTGGGTGTGGGAGAAGAGTGGGACGAGATCTTACAAACCATGGATGATCTGCGTAAAGTCGATTGCGATATTATGACAATTGGACAATATTTGCAGCCATCCGAGAAACATTTGTATGTGCAAAAATATTACCCACCGGAAGATTTTGCGAAGTTAAAGGAAGAGGGATTACAACGGGGGTTCAGCCACGTCGAATCTGGTCCGTTGGTCCGCAGCTCCTACCAAGCGCATGAGCAGGTGAAATCTGCCGCTCAGCATAAGGAAGAAGGCGCCCTTTCGCAGGCTTGATCCGGGAAAGGCGGTCAGATTAGCTTGTTTCATATCGGTGGTAAAAACTATGAAGTGTTGCAGGATCACAAGAACGGGTGGAATCCCGAAGCTTTTCGTGATCGGTATAGTGAAGTGCTGGAGCGCTATGATTATATTATTGGTGACTGGGGTTACAATCAGCTACGTCTAAAGGGTTTTTACCGTGACGGGCATCCCAAGGCCAACAAAGATACATCCATAGCAGTACTGGACGATTACATTAATGAATATTGTAATTTCGGTTGTGCTTATTTTGTGCTGCTTAAGAGCCGCGAAGTGCTCAGCAAGAATGAAAACAATGATGAATCCGTTTCCCCGGATCATCAACAGTTGGCAGAACCTCAAGCGGAACCAATGGAAACGGTTGGAGCCGGAGAGCCGCAAGAAGTGCTGCAACGCGCAGACGGAGAAGAACGGGAATGGCCGGAGCCAAGTCGCGAGTCCAGGGAAACCGAGGAGCTGCGAGTGGAGCAGCCGCGTGAAGCTCAGGAAATTCGGGACTCACGGGAGTTGCAACAACGGGAACCAAGGGAAGTCCAGGAACCGCGTGAGCGACAGCCACGAGAATTCCGTGAAAGTCGTCCGTCCAGAGAAGGACGTGAAGGGAATCGACAGCGTGAGCCACGAGAAGCACGTGATTCGCGTCAGCCGAGAGAACCACGTGAGGCGAAGGATGGACGAATTTCCGGTGAAGGGCAGCAAGCCCGGGAACCACGGAAACAGCGTAATCAGCAAGGGAATTTCGAGAAAAAGGAATCCCGTGGCCCACGCTATGAGCGTCAACCGAAGGAAAACCGGGAGGGACGGCAAGTCCGCGTCTCACGTGATTCTGGAGGCCAGCGTCAGGCGCAGCCTGCTGCCAAAGCCGAAAGAGCTGAGGGAAGCAAAAAGAATAAAACATTCACAGCTCCACAACAAAACGGTTCCTGAATTTCAGGAGCCGTTTTTGTTTACTGGTAAAAAGATCAACTATGGATTGAGTTGGTCCTATCATACAAGCAAAAAGAGCCAAGGTTGGCTCTTTTTGCTTGTACTAGTACTTTTAAGTTCTATGTGTATTCGAAAGCAGCTTGCCTAATTAAGAAAGGCAATGCGTACCCGATCCCAAAATGGAAAGGGACGATAACGAGCGAAGCTGACTTTGTGACTGGAGACCTGACAACGAACAGAAATCAAATCATCCACAGGGAAGTTCAGATGATCTACCGTCAACAGAAGACGCTGATCTTTTCTCGAAAAAATATCACAATGATGGTGCTTGGGCAGCAACAATGGCGATCCAAGTGTCCGATACACCCGGTTGTTAATGGAAGCGATCTCGGTTAATTGCAACGCTTCAATGGTGGGGTGAACCATAGCTCCGCCGAGTGCTTTGTTATAGGCAGTCGTACCTGAAGGGGTAGAAACGCATATTCCGTCTCCGCGGAACATTTCGAAAGTGACATCGTTAATATCCACTTGTGCAACGACAGTGCCATCGACCCCTTTTAACGTAAATTCATTCAACGCAATAAAAGAAGCATTTCCCGACTTCTTGTGAATCTCCAGCTCGATCAATGGATACTTGACGATTCTCGGTTTAAGGGGTCCCTCTGATCCGCTTTGGCTCATCAGGTGGATTAGCTCCTCCAGCTCGTCCGCACGCCAATCGGCATAAAAGCCCAGATGACCGGTATGTACACCAACAAAGGCTATATCCGAAAGTCGGTCGATGAAGGTATGAAACGCATGCAGCATAGTACCGTCGCCTCCAATAGACACGACGATTTCCGGCGATTCGGCATCCAGCTTGAAATTCTTTTCTTGGGCAAGACGGTGAAACTGCTGACTCAAGTCCATGGAGTGCTGATCCCCGCGATCCAGAACATAATATCTCAAGATGAAAAGCTCCTTTGTCATGGGTATATACCGATCATAATCAATTATGAGCAAGAACACAATCGTTCATTGCCTGGACGCTCCCCTCAGACGTGCGAATAAGCGGCTTGTGCCTGCACTCAACCAAGAGAGACAGAGCATGGCTATCAGCAGGCAGGTAAGGAATAGCAGGCTTTGCCACAGCACAGTGGATGAGAAGCCGGGAGACCAGGTGATAACGTATATCGGAGAAAAGACCGGCGAGCTTCCCTCACCCATGAGCGGACGCCATAGCACGAGAGCCAGCAGAGCAGAGATGATGCCGTGCGCAGCCCGAGCCAGCAAAAACGGCAGGTACCGGAGATTCGTCGTATTCAAAATACTCGCGACCTGTGCATGAACCGATAGTCCGCCCCAGGAGAGCACAAAGGCTGCTGCGGCTACCTTGAACGGCAAAGCCGCTCCTGTGGCTTCACCAGCGGCTTGTGACCCTAAAGTGACTTCGAAAATACCACCTACAATGGAATCTGTTAACGTAGGAGGAAGGCCGCAGGCGGACAACAAGCTTGCTGTAAGCAGACGAAGCCCACTCATTAAACCGGAGTTCGTCAAAGCTTCCAGAATGACGCAGAAGAATACAACCAGTCCTCCTACGACAATAATAAGACGGAGGGAGGAAGCAATGGCTTGACGGAGCAGCTCCCCAAACGGACGGCCATCTTCCAAGCGTGCTGTATGCATAGCAAATAACGCTTGGCGCAGTCGTCCGCGTCGTTGCGCAGAAGACGCATCTAATTTGGCATTTGGAGCGACAGCGAGGGATGTTGGTGTTGGCTGCCCGGTGTGGCCAGCTGCGGTTACAGCAGACGGGGGACGGTTGCCGTGAGTATCATCGTCCCCCGAGCGGGAACCGTGAAAGCGCATGAGCAGGCCGATGATCAGCACGCCACCATAATGGGCAGCGCCCAGCACGACTGCAATTTCAGGCTGATGGAAGAAGCCGACGGAAACGGCACCGATCAGGAATATCGGATCAGAGGAAGTTGTAAAGGCGACCAGCCGTTCTCCTTCGATACGGGTGATCCATTTTTGCTCCCACAGCTTGGCCGTTAATTTGGCTCCAATCGGGTAGCCGGATGCACAACTGACAGCGGCAACAAAGCCTCCGCAACCGGGTACACGGAACAAAGGCTGCATAAGCGGGTCCAGCAGTGTACCTATAAAATGAACGATGCCAAAACCGAGCAGCAGCTCGGAAATAACGAAAAACGGGAACAAAGACGGAAACAGCACGTCCCACCAAATGGCTAGACCACGAAGTCCGGCATTCAGAGAAGATTGCGGGTGCGCCGCCATAAGTATAAATAGGAATAGCAGCATAAGAATGAGCAAAGGGAGTGAGTAACGGCGGTACAGCGGCATAGAGGCCCCTCCTTTGGAGTTCTACTACTATTTCTATGGACGAGGATGGACAAAGAGTACCAAAAAGTCAAGAAAGCGTTTGCGCGAAATGCTGTATTTTTGTAAAGATTATGTTAAAATTAAAAAAACAACGATCCATAACCTTAAGGATGGAGTGATCAGGATGAGTATCGTTGCCGGTCTGCTCGTATGTGCTTTTGTGTATGTTATTCGTGCCTCTCTCGTCCATCCCGGTGAAGAGGATTGGCGGAGTTATTAGCTGTGTTTGTAGAATGGCGGACCTGTTTGTAAGTCGTGCAAGCCTGTCTGTATATGTGAAATGATAAGATGACGCTTATTCTTAGCGTCATTTTTTGTTTTTTGTTATAATACGGGTGTATATTTATTACCATAGCACAGAAAGTTGGGGGAAAAGTGAATCCTAGCCTGAGCATTTATGACAATCTTGGGGGTGCGGAAGGCGTTCGTGCTATTATTGAGGCCTTCTACCCGAGAGTTTATAAAGATCCGTTGTTAAGTCCGCTGTTTCCTGAAGACATAGAGTCGGTCAAGGAAAGACAGTATATGTTCCTGAGCCAGTTTTTTGGCGGACCATCCCTGTTTTCAGATGCCTATGGTCACCCGATGTTACGTGCCAGACATATGAAGTTTCCCGTAACGGAGGAGCGAGCAGAGGCGTGGTTGTCCTGCATGGCGGGTGCGTTAACGGATACAGGCATTGAGGAGCCGCTTCGTTCATTTATACTTAACCGATTGTCCGGTCCTGCGCATCATTTTGTAAATACCCCGTAAACTTGCGGGGATTGCCGAATTTTGGAGAGGGTTGTAAAAACATTGGAACTTGAACCGTTATATCAGATTAAAATCTCTTGTCCGCTTTGTGAAGAAGAATTTCAGACATCTCGTGTCAGACCGAGCCTAAAGAAGGCAATTCGTACGGATTCAGACTTCTGCGCGTATTACAAGAATGAAAATCCCGATTTTTATGTCGTACGGGTTTGTCCTCATTGCGGATTTACCTCGACAGAG
Organism: Paenibacillus sp. RC21; assembly: GCF_044907935.1. Lineage (NCBI taxonomy): Bacteria > Bacillati > Bacillota > Bacilli > Caryophanales > Paenibacillaceae > Paenibacillus > Paenibacillus sp. RC21. The sequence continues at coordinate 306,005 of NZ_JBIYCS010000005.1, read as the reverse complement.
CATTCTACCGTTCAGTTAAGCGATCAACAGAACAAGCTGTTTAAGGACAAAATTGGTAATCGCTGGCAATCCCGTGAGTATAGCGGACATCGCAACTGGGAAGAGGCGCTGGAAACGTACAAGCTGGGTTTACTGTGTGCGCAGGTCATCGGGGAAAAGGAACGGGTGATAGCCAGCCTGCTACAGCATATCGCGTGGATGTACCGATACCAGGGGAACGAGGAGCAGGAGCTTCGGTTTCTAAAGTTTAGTCTGGACTCCTATATTCGAGTCTATGAGTTGGAAGGTGTCGGGGCGAATAATGCCAAGCTTCTCTATCTGATTGGAGAATTGCATCGACGTACAGGCAACTTTAACGAAGCGGTTCGCTGGTTTTCACGTGTCATTAATGACAAGAAAATTATGGATGCGGCTATGATCCGGGCTTCCCGTGAACAATGGGCTGTATTGAGAGAACAAATGCTGGCTAAAGATATTCAACTGCCGGAGGAAATGCAGGACGCAAGCTCCTCCTGATAAAAAAGGTGTGCACTATGGCCGGTTCAGGCTCATGGTTCACACCTTGTTTATAAAAAAGGTTACCTTTCTCAATACTGCCTCATGAATTAATGATGGCGCAGGGTGGTATCTGACAGCAGATAATCGTTGTCACAATCCACCAAAGTAATCCTGCTGTGGCAGCATGGAAACACAAGCAGCTTTTTCATACCTTCATGTATGAGCTTAAGCTCTTTGGGCTTTAGGGGTAGCAGGACGTTCTCATGGTCGCAAAACGGACAATATTGTACATAAACGTCTCCCATGACAATGTCATAAGGCCAGGTTTTGTGAAAAGGAATCATGATTTGTCCGATTCACCGCCGTTCGGGTTAGCGGTTTCTTCTTTGGCCAGTTCGGCCAGCTTTTGCATCAGAATATGCTGGGGTGTATGCATGAGATGTTCCAGCGGAATGCCGAGCTTTTCGGATAATTTCACAGCCGTTTCCGGCGAAATTTGTAAAGGTCTCATCCTGTATTCCTCCCAATTGTAGTGATTTTACCATCACGATGTAGCTTTATTGTATATGAAACCACATGATTCGCCAAAAAGAAAGGTGGAACTGCTATGAAAACACCATTGAAGCAAACATGGGATTTGGAATCCATATTTAGTGGGGGGTCTTCCTCTCCCTCATTTAAAGCATTTTTGGAGGAACTGGAGAGCAAGGTTCAACAATTGCAGTCCCAGCTTAAATCAGCCAAGGTACCGCAAACGGTATTGGATACCGAGCGTCTGGATAGTGTGCTGAGCGCTATGCAAGAGCTGTTTAACGGAGCATCGCAAGCAGGTTCCTTTGTTTCCTGTCTGACTGCTCAGAACCAACATGACAAGCAGGCTGTTGAACTGGGCGCACGCATAAATACGCTGTATGCACAGGGGAAAAGTGCTTTGGTTTCATTCCAGAACTTGCTTGCACAAACGAGTGAAGACATTTGGCAGAAGTGGATGGAACGGGAAGCGATTAAGCCGATCTCTTTTGTCCTGAATGAATACCGGAACGAGGCTCGTGAGAAAATGGCACCTGAGCTGGAAAGTCTGGCATTGGATTTGGCTGTGGACGGCTACCACGGTTGGGGTGATTTTTATGACACGATTGTCAAAAATATGACGATCCCTGTTCCAGAGAATGGAGAAATCGTAAATCTGTCCGTAGGGCAGGCTGCCAACAAGCTGGATGAACCGGATCGTAGTGTGCGTCAAGAAGTGTTCACACGTTGGGAAGAAGCATGGACCAAGGTTGAGGACTATTGTGCGGATACGCTTAATCATCTGGCAGGCTTCCGCCTCAAGCTGTATGAAAACCGGGGCTGGACGGACGTGCTCAAGGAGCCGCTGGAGATCAGCCGCATGTCGGCACAGACGCTGGATACAATGTGGCAGGTCATTAATGAAACGAAGCCTGTGCTGGTTAAATATCTGGAGCGGAAGGCGAAGCTGCTGGGCCTGGAGAAACTGTCGTGGCATGACGTTGAGGCCCCACTGGGAACGTCTACTACTAAAATCCCATACGACGATGCAGCCGTAACAATTGTTGAGCAATTCGGTAAATTCAGTCCAAGAATGGCTGATTTTGCTCAAATGGCTTTTGAGAAAAGCTGGATTGAAGCAGAAGATCGTCCGGGCAAACGTCCTGGTGGATTCTGTACTTCCCTTCGTCTTAGTAAAGAGACCCGTATTTTCATGACCTACGCCGGATCGCCTTCCAACGTTTCGACACTGGCCCATGAGCTTGGACACGGTTATCATCAGCATGTGATGAATGAATTGCATCCATTGAATCAAAATTATGCGATGAACGTAGCCGAGACGGCTTCGACGTTGGCAGAACTGGTTGTATCGGATGCTTTGCTGGAGGCTGCCGAGGGTCAGGAGAAGGTAGCATTGCTGGAGGATAAAATTCAGCGCGGCGTAGCCTTTTTCATGAATATCCATGCCCGCTTCCTGTTTGAAACCCGTTTTTACGAGCTGCGGAAAAAAGGGGTCGTAGGAGCGCAACAATTGGGAGAATTAATGGAGCAAGCACAGCGTGAAGCGTTCAGCGGCGTTTTGGATGAGGCTCACCCTCATTTTTGGGCATCCAAGCTGCATTTCTATATTACGAACACTCCATTCTACAACTTCCCATATACGTTTGGATACATGTTCAGTGCCGGGATTTACGCCTTTGCGAAGAAAAATTCAGATGGCTTTGCCGATCAATACGATGCCTTGCTGCGTGATACGGGTCGCATGACGGTGGAAGAATTGGCCTCCAAGCATCTGGGGACCGATTTAACACAGGCTGACTTCTGGCGTAATGCCGCGCAAGTCACAGTTCAGGATATTGAGCAATTTTTGCAAATGACGGAATAACGGATATACACTCCAATCAGGTCTCCCGCAAGGGGGGCCTTTTTTGCAATTCCTGCAGAAGATGAGGGATAAAGTCGTAATATGTCGAATTAGAGTTGGTATTACCTGTTGGCGAAATTTAAATTGATGGATATACTTAGAAATTAGTTATAAATGCCCATTTATGTTGTTTATGATTGTAACGTTAAAAAGCTTCGCATATAATTGAGTCATAAGACCTATTAATGGTTTTGAAACAGGTATATAGGGGGATTTTTGTAATGAGTGAAGTAGGTCAATTGTCGTTAGTAAGGCAGATGGATATCGTTTTTAAAGAGCTGGATGATGAACTGGCGGGTTTATCGTCAGGAACTGTATTTGTTCAAATACGTAACAACGTGGTTGGAAAATTTGGTATCCGTCATAATCCGATTGCAGGTAAAGGTGGTACATTTGGAGCGGTGGAACCTGGGCTGTCTGTAGATCATCGGGCGGACTTCCGTCGTATGGCGCTGGATACACTAAATCACAAGCGTAGTTGGACTCATGGTGAAATTGCTTTTGATTTTGCCGTCAGACAGGGAACCATTCTGGTGGATGCTACGCTGGAATCGAATTATAACATGGCGAATCTCATGATCCGTTATAACAAGCCTACATACCGAGCGGCTAATTCGGAATAATCATCCATATTAAAGAGTAAAGAAAGGGCGGCCTTCCTGGGGAAGACCGCCTTTGTTATATGCCCGCCTTATCGCATTTTGGTTAAAAGCGATAAACGGAATGCTTCATGTGGAATAATGACGCTTATTGACCTGAACGACCTGATAATTGCTGTTCGGCCAGCTGTACCAAGCGTTTAGTGATATAACCTCCCAGAGAACCAGCCTCACGGGATGGCATGTCACCATAATAACCGTCTGCCGGAATGGTGATGCCGAGTTCTTGTGCTGCTTCATATTTCAATTGTTGCAGTGCGTTGGTGGCCTGAGGTACGACCAGGTTGTTACTGCGGCGTCCTCTGCCTTGATTAGCTCCATTAGCCATGTGTAGTCACCTCCTTCGGCTGTGATGAGGTTATTATGCGACAGAGTTATGAAAATATGCGCCGAAGGAAGGAAAATGAATAGAGGGAAATTACGGATATATCATATGAATCTGAGTTTTCAGGTTAATGGATTGCTGAGGCTCCAGACGAATCAGCCCGCCTGCCCCCACAGGATCGTGTAAATTGGGTGCATCAGACAGCCAGGTATAAGGCTCGATGCAAAGATACTGATCGCATTCACCCTTGGTATACAACACCCAATACTTAAAGTATTGTTCATCTGCTGTGTAGCGAATCTGATAACCGTCATCACGGGTCAACAGGGCCTCAGCAGGCCCTTCCGATGCTCGCAGCAGCGTATCCAGATTCGTTCCTTTCAGGGAAAGTCCCGTAGAGAGCGGCTCCAAGTCATTCAAAGGGGTGATTGTACCTGTTGGGAGCTGTTCAGCGTCCTGCTCATATATGCCATTCACAGGCAGCTTCAGGCGCCAGCGCTCAGGCTCTCCGTCCACCATAAACCAGGTGTGGTATCCCAAGCCGAACGGGGCTGCTTTGTCACCCAGATTCGTTACACGCAGCGTTTGACTCAATACAGGTCCCTGCAAGCGATAAGTCATCTCCAGCCGTAGGGGAATAGGAAACTGCTCCATCCAGTGCGGATCACTTTCCGTCAACAGCTCAGTGGTCACGCTGCAACCTTCCTCATCTTCTTCAATATCACTGCAACGCCAGGATTGATTACGATGCAGCCCGTGTATATGATTGTCGTTGGCCGTATTCCGATCAAACTGATAGGGAACACCGTCAAACTCGAATTGTCCTTTGCGGATTCGGCCGGGAGGGATCAGAATCGGCAAGCCAAAATGATACGGCTTTTGCAAATAAAAGGCCAGTTCTTCCTCGCCAGGACGCCGTACGATATCCCGATCCAGCTTCAGATCACGCACCGAGATAATATTATTCCCGAGACGGGGGATCATCGTAACTTCCAGCTCAGGGCTATGTAAAACATACGTGTCGTAACCATTCCAATGTTCTTTGGTCACTTGTTTCATATCCATGCTCCTTTGTCCACTATAATCGGTTGAAGCTTCGTGTCATTATGATAACAGATTTTTGCTCGCAGGGTACAATCGTCATTTGACAATTACAGGATGCGGAATTATCATAAATGTAGTTTACGATGTAATGACATGGATAACGCGATGATGAGGACAAGTAAGCCTTCGCATACGCTCTTCAGAAAGCCGGTGGTAGATGCGAACCGGTGAGCCTGCACTGCTGAATGGACCTTGGAGTGCCGTACAGAACAGGAAGCATTCTTCCTCAGTATGACGGCCGATTGCTCCCCGTTAACGGAGCTATAAGATTGCAAGCAGCCACGGGGCATGACTCCGACAAGTAACAGGCTGAAGGCAATGAATAAGGGTGGTACCACGGTCTCGCGTCCCTTGAGGATGCGGGGCCTTTTTGCGTTCAATTGTTTCAATAAATTTCAGGAGGAATGATGAATATGAAAACTGTTCTTTCAGGCATTCAGCCCAGCGGGCAGCTTACTTTGGGCAATTATATCGGTGCAATGAAAAACTTTGTCAAGTTGCAAGAGGATCATCGCTGTTACTTTATGGTCGTAGACCTTCATGCCATTACGGTGCCGCAGGAACCGGCTCAATTGCGTGAACAGTCGGAGGCCGTGGCGGCATTATTTATTGCAGCAGGTATTAACCCCGAGCAATCCAACGTCTTTTTACAGTCCCATGTACCTCAGCATGCGGAGCTGGGATGGTTGATGACAACCCTGACCCATATGGGCGAGCTGGAACGTATGACCCAGTTCAAGGACAAATCGGCGGGTAAGGACTCGGTAGGTGCGGGATTGTTCGTATACCCAGCACTGATGGCAGCTGATATTTTGCTTTACAATGCGGATTTGGTTCCGGTAGGTGAAGATCAAAAGCAGCATCTGGAGCTGACACGCGATTTGGCAGGTCGTTTCAATCACCGCTACGGAGATTATTTCACTGTTCCCGACCCGTATATCCCTGAGGTGGGCGCACGAATTATGTCATTGGATGATGCCTCTAAAAAAATGAGCAAAAGCAATCCGAATGCTGGCAGCTATATCGCTCTGCTGGATGAACCGAAAGTCATTCGCAAGAAAATCAGTCGCGCTACCACTGATTCCGGCAGTGAGGTTAAATATGACCCGGCAAGCAAACCTGAGATCAGCAATCTGATGGGAATTTACAGCCAGTGTACGGGCCTGTCGCTTCAGGAAGTACAGAATCGCTATGAAGGTCAAATGTACGGTACGTTCAAAAAAGAGCTGGCAGAGGCGGTTGTAGCCACCCTGGAGCCTATTCAACAGCGTTATCGTGACATCCGGGAATCCGGTGAGATTGGACGCATTTTGGCCCAATCCGCAGAGCGGGCGCAAGAAGCGGCTGAAATCACGCTGGCTGCGGTCAAAGAACGTATGGGGTTTCTGCCCCGCAAGCGCTAAGAACGCAGGCCAACGCAATTAGGCGTTTGACAGGAATGTGAATGTCTCAGGAGCGACGTTGTTTGGCCTTGATAACAAAGCCCCAGCCGATGTTGCCAACAGAGAGAAGGCCCAGTAAAATGGCAAGCCAAGCGGAATAACTGATGGATATGGCGGCTGCCGTCAGCAGGACAATGGATGAAACGGCGAACCACAGTGATAGACCTTTGCTCATGGAAAAAACCTCCAGCGTTCGAATGTTGAATTTTAGGAATAAGCAGGTGTAAGCGAGCCATAATAATCTTGCAAGCTTGCAATGAACCTCACTCACAAAGAACTGAAAGGAGATTCAAATATGAGCAGACGTCGTTCAAACAACCTGCAAGTACCGCAGGCCAACGCCGCTTTACAACAATTAAAATATGAGGCCGCTCAAGAACTCGGCATCACAATCCCTCAGGATGGTTACTACGGTAACGTCGTTTCCCGCGAAACAGGCTCTCTCGGGGGATACATCACTAAAAAGCTGGTCCAACAAGCAGAGCAATCCTTGTCGGGCAGTGGCCGTATGCAGTAATACACATAAACACTCCATCTTGGAAGCTGTATTATGAGCAACTGTGATGAAGAAAATCCGGAGCAATCATGCTCCGGATTTTTTGCGAGCATGGCTTATGACCATTGTGAATCACACAAGTCCGCTTCGTCAAGAGGGCGCTTTCATGCAGCTATTTATGGAGGGATGTTTTTTTCGGTGAATGGCAAAAAACAGCAAGCTCCAGGGTCAGGGGAGACTTGCTGTTCTTTTGTCGTTCGCGTTGCTTGCTGATATGCTTTTTTAATTCGTATGCAGGGAGAGGCGTTTCTGCATCTTTTCATGGCTGAGCCAGCCGATATAGCTGTTGATCAGTCCAAACTGCTTATCCATGGCGACCACGGCCACGAAGGGATATTGCCTCCGATGCCGATACCGAACATCCGCCCAGCGTACAATGTAGCCCCATTCCAGCTCTTCCACCTCCGCAACAGCAAAGGAAGAAAAATAGCGAAATGCCTGCACGTCACGGTAGGATTTGGATGCTTCTACGGCCGGATGTGTGGACGGAACCGCATGTTTTGTCCAAAAAAGATGCTTTCCGTTCAGTCCACCAATGTCATAACTTCCATTCTGATGAGCTTTTACCACATGCCACCGGTTCCATGAAACCGTGGGAATGATATAATAGATATCGTCCGGCTGACGCTCGGTGTCCATATCACCTACCGCATTTCTGGTACGGAAATGACTCCAGGTGCGCCAAATATAGTACAGGCCTGTAATGATGTACAACGTAATAAATAAGGGAGCTGGTGAAACCAGTCCAGTGACCCACAGTAGAATAGCAGCAACATGGGTGCCGAATATAAAGGGATCAAAGATGTGAATAATATTCCATGATATCCATTTGGGCGTAAACGGTCGAAATGCCTGTGTCCCGTACGTATTGAACAAATCTACAAACACGTGCAGGCAGACAGCAATCGTGACCCACAAGGCGACATGTTCGATAGGTACATCCCTGAAAATAAGGCCAATTAATCCCGTTATGGACAAGATCCATATCAACCAGAAGGGGATGGAGTGCGACAGTCCACGATGATTGCGGATGTAGGCTGCATTGTTTTTTAATCGAAGCAAGGTGTCAAAGTCTGGTGCCTGTGACCCTACGACCGTGGCGAGCAGTATGACTCCCGCCAGCTTAGGATCTGCGGCGACGGCAGGATCGGTGTAGGCCAGCCCGGCCAACCCGATCCCCATGACAAAGTGTGTGGCTGTATCCATATCTGTCGCTCCTTTTTGTATTGTATCCTGTACTTATTACTACCCCAATTTACTGTAAACGATCAGCAAGCTCGATTCGTTATCGAAATTGTGAACGTTTTGTGCGTTTTCTGTCAAACTTTTTACGGAAACTATATGATAAAATTTATATCGGAGTTCAACTTACTCCCGAATTCATATATCTCTAAGGGGGAGTTACTCACTATGGACAATATTAGTTATAAGGCTACTTCAGATACGGCTACCTATTCGGTTAAATCCAAACCACCCGGTAAGGCGGGTACATGGAAAGATTTTATAACAGTCACCAAGCCAGGCATTCTCCGCACTAATCTGGTTGCGGCATTTGGTGGTTTTTGGTTGGCCTCACAATGGGACGTTGACTATATAAAGCTGATTCTGACGTTGCTAGGTACAATGCTGGTTATGGCGTCTTCTTGTGTTTTTAATAACTATTTTGATCGTGAACTGGATTTGAAAATGGAGCGTACACGCAATCGCTCACTGCCAACAGGGCGTTTGACTCCCACAACGGTATTGTCATACGCTATTATTTTGGGTGTTGTCGGGCTGGCTGTACTGTTCTTTTTTTCTGGTGTCAAGGCAGGATTGCTCGGTATACTCGGCATGTTCGTATACGTCGGTATTTACACGCTTTGGCTGAAACGCTCATCCACATGGAGTACATCCATTGGCGGTATTTCGGGCGCAATGCCTCCTGTGATCGGCTATGTAGCCGCTTCGGGTCGTATTGACTTGGGCGCATGGCTCTTATTCGCCCTTTTGTTCCTATGGCAGCCTCCACATTTTTGGGCACTTGCAATCCGCAGGGTCGAAGAATACCGTGCAGCAGGATTTCCGTTGTTGCCTGTCGTGAAAGGTATTCACCGTACTAAAATTCAAATGATTCCTTATATCGTGTTGCTGATTCCGGTACCGATCCTGATGTATGCTTATGGATATGCTGGCATGATTTTTATGATCATTTCCGTATTGCTGTCCGTGCTCTGGGCCTTTTATGCCTTTAAAGGTTTTACCATTAAAGAAGAAGAGACGGATTCCTGGGCTAAAAAAGTATTTTTCTTTTCCATTAACCATCTGACACTCAGCTTTCTGCTGATGATCGTGGATACGGTTCACAAGTTCTAAGACAAGATATTTTTTAAAATTTTATTGCTGTGTAAAATTTAGCTGTCCATCAGGCATAAATCGGCCTGGCGGACAGCTTTTTTTGTGGATGGTTTTCATGACTAGGGTTCTCATAACTATAGAACAGGCGGGTATAAAATATACTCTTCCAGTCCTGCCTTTTCCAATTGGGCGATCACATATTCATCTGGTGTGCCTTCTACTCCTGCGTATCCTTTGCGGGTATACATATGATGCGCATCTGGAAAAGAGTCGGCAAGCACACCACGTATTTTTTTGCCTGAGCTGTCATTGTCCATAAATAAGTATATTTCTTCATGCTTGGCCTTCTTGCGGAGGGACTCCAGTTTTACTGAGTTTAGCGTGCCGAAGGTGCATAAGATATGAACCTCGGGATCAAGTAAACGACGAAGTTTACTGCGGTCATTTTTCCCTTCAACGATAACGGTAATCGTCATCTTGCTCACCCCCTGCTTAAAGCCTGTGCTCGAAATTCCCCGGGAAATGAAAGAATATGTGTATAGTGTAGCTCCAAACAGGGTTCTCATGCAAAAAAGCAACAAAACAGCCTGCCGGGAGTGGCAGGCATGGGTACAGGGCGGCATGTTAGGGCAATTCAGACATTAAATCCAGCAAGTACGGAGAATAATGACGAGCAGGATATAAAGAACGAGAATGGTGCCGGTCGAAGTCCCAAATCCACCACAAGAAACAGGGCTTACAGGATGACAGTGGCTCACGGAATGCACCTCCCTTCATACATAAATGTTCAGTCAAACCAGTCTATGTTGATAAGGGATTTAGGTACTGTGCATTCGCCTTTTTGTAAGGTTCTTTGGGCGTTACAGGGGGAGCATCTCAAACGATCTAGGAATGATACGGCCCTGAAGTAGACAGCGGCGGTGCCGGGAATAACCGTTGAATGGGAATGAACAGCAGGCCGGTCATCAAAATCAGAAAAGCGATAAAAAAAGGTGAAAAATGAACGGGGAGCTGGCCAGCCAGCACCGGTCCGGCAAAGGAGCCGAGAGACGTTGCAATGGATTGCATCGCAAAGGTTTTGCCCAAGCGTGCACCTCCAAGCCGTATAAAGAGTGAGGCCAGTGCTGGAAAAGTAATGCCTTTGGCTGTTCCCAGTATAAAGAGTACGATTCCAATCACGGACTCGGGCAAGGTGGCGAGGGCATAAAAGCACAGCGACATCAGTATGATGCCGCAAATCAGCCGTATCATCGGTGAATACTTGTTTAGAAAAAGCAGACTGAGTGTACAGAGCGCTCCCAGACTGATAATGGAAAAGAGCAGTCCCGTAGACATCATGGACGCAGTACCGTTATTGCGCAACGGGATTACGTAAAATAAAATGCCTTGTGCGCACGCCAAAACAAAAGGCACAAGCAGGTAACGCCAATTGAAGGGTAGAAGCGGTTGTGCCCCGGTCAGTGGAGCGGGTGCCGTATGTCCGTCAGATCGTTGAGCTAGGAGAGCGGGTGCCGTTTTGGGTAACGTAAAATAAGCCATGAGTCCTGTGATCACCAGAATGATGCCGAGGGAACGGAATGTCTCGCTAAAGCCAAAGCTGGCTACGATGAACGCGCCTGCCGCTGGAGACAGGACAGAGGCTAGCGTGTGAACGACGCCATGTCCCGACATATATTTGCCCTGCGTAACCGGGTGATCGGATAGCTGGGCGAGCATAGTCATGCAAGCCGGGGACAAAAAAGCCAGCACAAAGCCGCTGATGGCACGAAGAAAAAGCAGCTCCCACGGCGTATGAATATATGCCTGAATAATCAGGATGAGCCCTGCAGCTGTCAGACTGAACATAATATATCGGCGGCTGCCGTGTTTATCTACCCTTGGCCCCGCCATTAAATTACCAGGCAGATGAGTCAGGGAGTATATGCCCAACATCCAGCCGATAAAGGTGGGCGCTGCGCCCAGAGAGATGGCGAATGGTGTGAGAATAGGATATTGTGCGTGCAGATCAAAAAAAGCGATGAACAAAAACAGATACAGCCAGAGGGCTGTTTTCAAGTGGATGACCCCCTTTCCCTAGATAGACTTTCTATGCTGCTATGTGGCATGAGCTCATTCTAAGTTGTACGCTGGAGTGGACGAACATAGACCCTTTTTGTGCGGACAAGGGGCGGAAAAGAGCTAAGCTGACAGGACGTTATGTAATCATGTATAATTACAGAGACGATTTTACAATTCGAAAGATGCAGTTGAAAACGGGAGTGTAGTGAAATGGATAAGAGTGTCTGGACAGAATTTTTAAAACATAATTGGCAGATCGTTCAGGATAACTGGCTATATATATTAATTGGGCTTGTCCTATTGCTTGTCATATTGAAGATTGTGAGAACCCTTGTTAAATGGCTGCTTGTCATTGTGGTGGTTGTGGGCTTGCTAATCTACAGCGGTATTTCCTTTGATCAGGTCGGCAAGGTAGTTACCCAGGCGAAGGATGATGCGATTAACAAGTTTCAGAGCGAGGCCTTGAGCATGATGATCAAGGAAGGACGGGATGCGAAATACACCTCTAACGGAGACGGTACGTTTTCGGTAACCAGCTCCAACCTGGAGGTAAAAGGCCCGTTCGATGGTGATAAGGTCAAGGTATGGTTTCAAGGCATGCCGCTGGGCGAGTGGAGCATGAGCGACACCGTCAAGAAATATATCGAAAGTGCGAAAGGCTCGACTGTAACACAACAGTCGCCGCAGTCGCCGTAAAGACAGGGGGAGCATGATGAAACCATCCTGGCTGGAGCCTGTCCTTCATTGGAATGGCGTGACGGTGTTGTTGATCGTTATCGTTCTTTTGTCGTTAATACAGGGCTGGCGGCGGGGAGCTTCCAGATCTGTAGGTGCACTATTCAGTCTCATTGTGGATGGCATACTGACTGTTGCCGGAATTCTGTGCTCATTAGGGTTGGCTATGTGGCTTTCACCGAAGGTGCAGCAATGGCTGGCCGCTTATATGGAGCATTTGCCACAACGTGGACTGAGCGGAATTGAGCAATTTTATTATACGCTTGTAGCAGGGCTTGAGGGCTTTCCGCTGCTGCGTTTTGCCGTATTGTTCATGCTCAGCTATGCTGTCGCGCAATTTGTGCTGCGCGCGATTTATGTGATGGTGGTGGGTGGCAGATCGGATAACTCTCTACGTGAGCAGGAAAAGAAATCGGGCTTTTTCAGCAGGCTGGCGGGGGCCGGGATTGGTACCCTTATCGGTGGAGCACGTGCTGTGATGGTCATAGCGTTACTGTTTATAGGTGTAAGCTTATACCCGGACAGCGGGTTTAGCAGCTATGTTCAGGCTTCACCGATTTATAAACAAGGGGCGCAATCGGTCATTGAACCATTGTCCGGTACGCTGATTAAGGATAAACTGCCCGTATTTACGCAGGCCGTCACGAAGGAATTGAACGGCATTTTGCAGCGTAAATATGAAATGATTGACCGGGATATTCCGAACGATATTGAGCAGGCCGCGACCAAGATTACAGAGGGGGCAAGCGGCGATGAGCAAAAAGCCAGAGCGTTGTATCAGTGGGTAGGCACGCGTATTAGCTATGATTACGGCAAGGTGGACGCCTATGAGCAGCGTGGTGACTGGCATGAGCAGACTCCCAGAGATACGTTTGATACACGCAAGGGTGTCTGTATTGACTATGCCCGCCTCTATGCGGTGATGGCTCGTTCTCAGGGACTTCAGGTCAAGGTGGTGACCGGGCTTGGTTACAACGGGCAGGGAGGCTACGGTTCACATGCCTGGAATGAAGTGTACTTGAGTGGGCAGCATCAGTGGGTACCGTTAGACCCGACCTGGGCACAGAGTGGAGACTGGTTTAATCCGCCTGGTTTTGCCCAAACACATATCAAGGATAAAGTGATTTAAAAAGGAGTGGAAAAGGGCACATGAGAAAGATGGACAACGAGCAAGGAAAAGACAACGAGACGTCCGACCGAAAAAGATTCAGCTTCCGGATCAATCTGTTCTTTTTCAGCTCGTTCATTATATTTACGGTCATTATCGTAAGACTGGCGATACTTCAATTTGTGGAGGGCCCTCAGCTTAAGCAGCAGGAGGCCAGTAATGTTACCCAAAACGTACCGCTTACGCCGATTCGCGGAACAATTTATGATTCAACCGGGCAGAACAGACTGGCGTATTCTACACCTGTACAATCGCTGTATATCACGCTCTCCAAGAATTATAGTGACAGCGTGGAAGAAAAGCGTAATCCAGATAAAAAGCTGCTGCCTGAGCTGGAAAAGATGACACAAAAGCTGGCAAATCGATTTGCTCAATATGGCAATAAAGATGAGCCGAAAATGACGGCAGAGCAAATTATGGACGCTATGGACCGGAACTATCAACGGTTTAGCGGTTTTACGCCCCGCCTGATTAAAACCAATCTTAATAAAGATGAAGTTGCCTATTTCATGCAGCATAAAAGCGAGTTTCCAGGGTTAGATGTTGTTGAGGAAACTGTACGCCATTATGATCCTGATACGGTGGCTGTCCAAACAGTGGGTTACATTAAAAGCTATAAAAGTGCCCGTGAAAACCTGAAAAAATATAAAGACATTCAAAAATCCATGTCAGCAGAAAATGATCCGGGACTCATCTATATGGATAACGAATCTGTTGGTTTTGATGGACTGGAATTTCAATATCAGGAGCAGCTACGAGGGAAAAATGGCTACAAAACGGTCCCGATTGATCCGCGTAATATGCCGGAGGGTGTAGATTCCGTTACTCCTCCGCAGAAGGGAAACAACATTTATTCCACCATTAACAAAGAGATTCAGATTAAAACAGAAACCGCCATTATGGATCAATTAAGATGGTTGCATTCCCATGCTGTATCTGGCAAGACTCATCCTTATGCCAAGACAGGCTTTGCTGTAGCCATGGAAGTGGATACAGGGAATGTAGTGGCGATGGCCAGTATGCCGGATTATGATGCGAACTATTGGCAAACCGGAAATATATCATCAGATAACTACAAGAAAATTCAAAATGTATATTTGAATGGTACTATACGCTCCTTCGGCTCCGGTCAATCGGGTCAACATCCAGAGTCGGTTGTATTGCTCGGTTCCACGATCAAACCGCTATCTGTGTTGGTGGGCTTAGAGGAAGGTCTATTCAGTACATCGTCCTATTATCAGGATACGGGTGCTGCTTATTTTGGACGTAACAATTCGTCTCGGGTACGTAACTCTTCGGGTCATGTGTATGGCGGATTGGACCCGGCATCTGCTATTCGACATTCTTCGAATGCATTCATGGTCGATATGGTAGGCAAAAGACTATACAACAAATACATTAATAATGCCAAGGAAGATCAAGGTGTGAATGTATGGGACCGTTACATGAAGGAGTTTGGACTAGGTGTGTCTACGGGGGTAGATTTGCCAATGGAATATCCTGGGTTAAGAGAGTATGGACCTAGAAGCAAGGAGTCGTCACTGTCCAAGTTGGCGTATGCTTCTTTTGGTCAGCAAGGGAAATATACAACGCTCCAGCTTGCACAATATACAGCCGTGCTGGCTACCAAGGGCAAACGGATGGAGCCGCATTTGGTCAGTCAAATTAAAGATACCAACGGCAATTTAGTCCAAACGATTAAGCCGAAGGTGCTGAATGAAGTGAAATTCCCGGATGCTTACTGGAATGAAGTTATACGCGGGATGGCTACAGATGTCAGCGCATTTAATGGTTTTCCTTATGACTTCGCCCGCAAAACAGGTACATCTCAGCAAAGCGTAGGCGGGAAACTGAAGGATAACGGGGTATTTATTGCATTTGCACCACGAAAGAATCCGAAGCTGGCCGTAGCGGTCATTATTCCCGAAGGAGGTTTTGGCGCGACGAGCGCTGGACCTGTGGCACGTAAAATCTTTGATGCCTATGATGAAGTTTATGGATTGGACGGAGTACCTAAGAAAAAGGATGCTACAACATCCAATTCCAATGCAATCAAACAGCCATAATAACGTACTACGTATAATTTTATTTAAGCTTTTCTTGGCCTTTGTGCTGAGAGGAGCTTTTTTTATGATATTTATATGTTTTCTTACAAAATTGTAACCACTAAATTCATCGTTATTTACCACTATTATGGTAGGATCAGGGATATGATAACCCGGTGAAAGGAGTAATGACCTGCTAATATGGACAGAGGCAGTTTGGATAAGAAGTTTTCATTCAAAAAGAAAAGCCATGAAGAAAATGAAGAGGCACAAAAAAAGCGGACGGTTTTTCGGACTAATCTTCTTTTTTTCAGTGTTTTTGTGTTATTTGCCATTATCTTTACCAGACTAGCGGTCTTACAGTTTGTGCAATCGGCAGAGCTGAAGGAGCAGCAGCAATCCGTAAATACGAAAAATGTCCCGTTAGCCCCGAGACGCGGCACGATTTATGACTCTACGGGTCTCGTCAAGCTGGCGTATTCAACTCCGGTACAGTCGCTGTATGTGACCTTACCCAAGGATTATAGCAAACGAGCAGAAAAAGACCGTAAGCCGGGAAAAAAGCTGCTCCCCGAGTTTAATACTTTTGCTGAAAAGCTTGCTGTCAAGCTGAATGAGTTAGGAAGTACAGAGGGCGAGCAGCTTGATGTAGAGAAAATTAAGGAACGGCTGGACAAGGACTACACTCAATACAGGGGCTTTACTCCGCGCTTGGTCAAAGCTGACTTGAATCGGGAGGAAATCGCATATTTTCTGGAGCATCGGCAGGAGTTTCCCGGAGTAGAAGTTGTGGAGGAGAGTGTGCGCCATTATGACCCGGATCGGGTGGCGGTGCAAACGATTGGATATATGTACAAGTTCAAAGGAGCACGTACCAATCGGCCAAAATACAAGGAGATATATCAAGCCAATTCGGAGGTCCTAAGACCCGAACAGGTTTACTCGGAAAGTGAGACCGTCGGATATGATGGCTTGGAGCTTCAGTATCAGGATGAGCTGAGAGGAAAAAACGGCTATAAAACGATAGAGGTAAATCCGCGTAGCATGCCAGAAGGCATTGAATCCATTACTCCTCCGAAAAAAGGATACCATCTGTATTCCACCATTAACAAGGAAATTCAGCAAAAAACAGAACAAGCGATTGTTGATCAGCTTCGTTGGCTTCATACCCATCCGGTATCGGGTAAGCTCCACGGCGATGCCACTACCGGCTTCGCTGTAGCGATGGAGGTCGAGACAGGGAATGTCGTAGCGATGGCCAGTATGCCGGACTATGACTCCAATGTATGGAAAACGGGAAGTACATCGCCTTCGGTATATGACGAAATTCAGCATAAAATGGGGAATGGAACGATTAAATCCGTACCTAGTGGAAAAGCGGGTCCGCATCCAGAATCCTCGGTGCTGCTGGGTTCAACCATTAAACCCCTAACCGTGCTGATCGGGTTGAAGGAAAACTTATTTTCTCCCGGACAAACTTATCTGGATACGGGGAGCGCATACTATGGTAAAAATCGATCAAGCCGGGTCGGTAATTCGAGTGGACATGTATATGGTCCTCTGACACCTAGCAAGGCAATTGAGTTCTCGTCGAATACTTTCATGGTGGATATGATTGGCAAGCCGCTGTATGACAAATACGGAAGTAATGCAGGGGTGCATCAGGGCATTGATGTATGGGACAAGTATATGAAAGAATTTGGATTAGGCGTACCGACTGAAGTCGATCTGCCGGGCGAGTGGGCAGGCAGACTTGAGTATACGAGCAAGCATGAAAGTGCGCTGACACGCTTGGTACAGGCATCCTTTGGTCAACAGGGGAAATATACGGCGATGCAGCTTGCCCAGTATACAACTGTACTGGCAACAAAGGGCAAGCGCATGCAGCCGCATTTGGTCAGTAAAATTGTGGATGATCAGGGCAACCTCGTGCGTGAGTTCAAGCCCAAGGTGCTGAATGAGGTCGCTTTTTCAGATACGTACTGGAATACGGTGATTCGCGGTATGGCTACGGATGTTAAAGCATTTAACGGGTTTCCGTATGATTATGCCCGTAAAACGGGGACTTCTCAGCAGGTGGTGGGACGTGCGGTTAAAGATAACGGGGTGTTCATTGCTTTTGCTCCGCGTCAAAATCCGAAGCTGGCCGTCGCGGTCATTATTCCTGAAGGGGGCTTTGGCTCGACGAGCGCCGGGCCTGTGGCACGTAAAATATTTGAAGCTTATGACGAGGTTTACGGGTTGGATGGTACACCAAAAAAGCCGCAGGCAGCGAAATGAGGACTTGAATTCTTTTGTGGGCTTCTCTTTTTCATGGTAAAATGTCGTTGGACATAAGGGACATACAGGAGGAAGAGAACCCATGGGAGAAAACCGATATAAATACAAGCTGCTTGCGCTCGACATGGATGGAACTTTATTGAACGACAATCATGAAATTACGCTGGAAACGATCAACTGGATTAACAAGGCGATTCAAGAGGGGATTCACGTGTGCTTGTCTACCGGGCGGGCGGCGATGCATGCCTTGCCTTACGGGCAACAGCTCGGCCTGGATACGCCTATGGTAACGGTAAACGGCAGCGAGGTATGGAAATCCCCGCATGAACTGTGGCGCCGTTATTTGCTTGATAAGGAGCTAGTTCGGGAAATGCACCGGATTGCTGTAGAAACCGGGTCCTGGTTCTGGGCATACTCCACTGAGGAATTATTTAACAGAGATCGTTGGCCGGATACATTGGATACACAGGAATGGCTAAAATTTGGTTATAATACGGAAAATGACGAAATTCGTCATCAAATTTTGCTCAAGCTTCAGGACATGGGTGGACTTGAAATTTCCAATTCATCCATGACGAACTTGGAAATCAACCCGGCTGGTATATCGAAGGCCAGTGGGATTGCTGAAGTATGCGATTTGCTTGGAATTACAATGGAACAGGTAGTCGCAGTGGGGGATAGTTTGAATGATTTGGCTGTGATTCAAGCGGTTGGACTGGGTGTTGCGATGGGTAATGCACAGGGTACGGTAAAAGAAGCGGCTGATCTGGTCGTAGCTTCGAACAATGAAGATGGCATCGTTGAAGTTATCCGCGATTATGTACTTGTCTAAGAGAACGAATAATGAAGCATATAGGATAATAATTGGACGAGAAGGAGGGAGCCAATGGACGTTGTAGGCTGGATTATTATTGTGGCGCTGTTCATTGTTGGCATGGCAGGGGCGGTATACCCCGTATTGCCAGGGGCGCTCGCCATCTATTTTGCATTTTTTGTGTACGGCTGGTTTTTCTCGTTTGCTCCTTATAACGCATGGTTTTGGATCATACAGACGCTTATCGTCGTTGCACTATTTGTTGCAGATTATGCCGTCACTGCGTGGGGGGTCAAACGATTTGGCGGCTCGCGTCTGTCCACGATCCTTAGTACCATCGGGATTATTATCGGCCCTTTTGTTATTCCGGCATTTGGTCTGATTCTAGGGCCGTTTATTGGCGCTGTGCTGGGTGAACTAATTAACAAGGCCCCGCTGGATCGAGCGATTAAAGTGGGCTTTGGTTCTGTATTAGGGCTGTTTACCAGCACCGTGATGAAAGTAATTTTACAGCTTGTCATGATTCTTGTATTCTTGATTTGGGTGTTTTAGTTTAACATCCTATGCTTGTGATTTGCAGAGACAGAATCGACATGCGGCTCCGCACCGGTGATGGCTCAGGCCATGACTGCTTTGCGGAGCTTTTGCATGCGTGTCAACAGCAAGAAAGAAGGGAACGCATTTTGTCCAATAAAGAAACATTTCTTAGAGGCACGCTTATTTTAGCCGCAGCCGCCTTGGTGGCGAGAGTGCTGGGTCTGGTGCAGCGAGTTCCGTTAGAGCATTTGCTTGGTTCCGTAGGGAACGCCTCGTTTACGATTGCGAACAATGCTTATTTGATGTTGCTCACGGTGGCTACAGCAGGTATTCCAAGCACGTTGAGCAAAATGGTCTCCGAGCGTTATGCGCTGAATCGGCCTTCAGAAGCACGACGTGTGTACCATGCGGCGTTGCTGTTTGCGGCGGCGGCTGGCATTATCATTACGGTGGTGCTGTATTTTGGCGCGCCTTATTTTGCCGAGCATGTGGCGGGAGTTCCGCAGTCGGCCTTGGCTATTCAGGCATTGGCACCTGCCTTGCTGCTGTTTCCCGCCATTGCCATGATGCGCGGGTACTTCCAGGGGCGAGGTAACATGACCGCAGGTGGTATTTCACAAATTGTGGAGCAGGTCGCACGGGTGGCTACTGCTATTTTGCTCGCCTTTATTATTTTGAAGCTCGGTTATGGAGATCGCGAGGTTGCGGCCGGGGCATCGTTCGGGGGTGTCATGGGAAGCATTGGCGCACTGGCGGTCATGCTGTATTACACGGTGAAAATGCGTCGCCAGGATCGTCAGGATCGACAAGAGCAATTCCATGAGGAAAGCTCCGCACTGCCGATGATGCGCATTTACAAAGACATTTTTACGCTGTCTATTCCAATTGTATTGTCTTCTTTGACGGTTCCGGCCGTTAACTTTATTGATACGTCGATTGTGGTCAGACTGTTATCCGTCCAAATCGGCTTGGATCAGGCAACGACCCAGTTGGGTTATTTGGGAGCACGTGCGCAGAGTGTGGCGGGAATTCCGCCGATTTTGGCTATCGCGCTCAGTCAATCGCTCATTCCGATCATTTCGGCAGCCTTTGCCCGCAAGGATGAACAGCATTTGCAAAATCAGATGACGCTGGCCTTGCGTATCTCTATTTTGACCGGAATGCCGATTGTGCTGGCCTTGTGTGTAACCGCCTATTCCATCAATGGTTTACTGTTTAGCTCGCTTGGAGGCAGCGGGATTATCGCTGTTCTGACACTCGGAACGATATTCCAGATCACGATGATGACCTCCAACTCAATTCTGATCGGTATGGGCAAACCACGTATTTCAATGGTTAATGTTATGGTCGGTATCGTGGTTAAGTTTCTGGCGAGCTGGCTGCTGGCTGGCTGGCTTGGAATTTACGGCATCATTGCCGCAACCGGATTATGTTTCCTCGTGATTACGCTGCTGAATTTGCGTGTGCTCAAAGGCATCGTATCTTTCTCCATCATGGGCCGTCGCTGGGCAGGCTTTCTGACTGCAGTCGTGCTCTCGGGAGTCATTGGATATGGTGTGAATGAGGCTTGTATTCTGCTGGTTCATATCATGCCTGCACGTGTGGCCTTCTTCATCGCATGCTGTACTGCCGGTGCGGCTGTACTGGTATGCTATCTGGTGCTGTTGGTCGTACTACGCGTACTGCGCCGGGACGAGCTGGGTAACTACCCGCGTGTGTTGCAAAAGGTACTGCGTCCACTGATGCGTCTCCAGCGTGAGTCCACAGGACAACGAGGCTAAAAGAAGTAAAGGCAGCCCCCCCAGCTTTTTTAGTGGAAAGGCCGCAGGCTGGCATGAGCGTCATGGGCCATCGCTGTTTTTTGGATGCCATGGCGGTGCTCATGCCGCATGGCAAATAACAGCGGTCGCTTTGGTTCGCTGAGATGCCCAAGTGTGGATCCGTCCTGAAACCAGTCGTAACGGGGGATCGGATCATAAGCGGTATCCGACCAGACGGCGTTCAGCTCGGGGCTGTACAGGCGTTGTCCTTGCGGTAGCCATTCATGCGCCAGGAGCGCTGCACTCTCTTCAGGGGAGCGCAGCGCTTTTTGTTTGTCCGGAGTGAACAGTCCCGGCCAATAGTCGCTGCGTGAGCCAGTGTGGGGCACGCTGGTAGCGAATGCTGTTACTTGGTCCAGCACCTGCTGGTGTCCGAACAGCATGGCATACAGGCTTTTACCAAAGCCAATCCGTTCATCCAGATGGCCAAAGCGCTCCATTATAAGTCCGGCGAGCCCCCCGTTTAATCCGAGCGGAAATATGATCTGATTCAACTGGAGCCAATCATGCAAATAAAAGCCTGGCTTGTGCGTCACAAATTTTTGGAAATATGGATCTTTCACCACCCGGCCTTCAATATAGTTTTGTTCATTGATGATGAGGGCTACGCTTAAGAGAGAGCTGTCCCGCCAAGCCCAGAAACGTTCCCAGAAGGGTCTCATGAATGGTGATACATGAAAATGGGGCAGCAAATGAAAACAGCTTCGGCCCAAATGACGGCTGTGCATGTATAGCTGCAGCTGCGGGTAGGCGTCCTGAAAAATAAGGGCATTGCAGCGCTCCAGCAGCCGATATAACCATTCCTTCTCTTGTTCGCCGAACAGACTGTCGATCAGACCGCCCTTCAAATCGGTCATGTTATAGCCACCATTGCGAGAAACCAGGTGAGCCAGCAGCGCCCAATGCAACTCGGGGTAGCCATGATAGCACTCCAGGTAAGCGGCTGTACGGGTGATGTTGCTGCGATTCTCTTGTGCCGTATCGTTCTTGATCCGCTCGACCAGCTCGCAGTCCGTTTCACATAAGGGCATATTCAGAGAAGAGGGACGGGATGCAGGTCCATTTACCAGCATCAGCGCTTCGGCTTCATCCATGGCGGACTGTGCGGTATGATAATCCCATGGTAACTCACGTAGCGGATAGCGCAGTTTGCGGGACTCGGTCCAGGCCGCCCGCTTGCCTTCCCACGCTTCCTCCGCAACACGTGGTACGGAACCGAGCAGCTTTAGCCCACCCTGTAGCTGACGTGATGCCACATGGAACCATTCGGTTAGAGACATACTTGATAACCTCCTTTCAATGATGAGTACACTCCGTACCCGTTAAGTATACGGGGATGCTCAAAGTGTGTTCTTAAGTTATATGATTAGTATGTCTCGATGGCAGGGCTTCCAATCGGTGATACGAGAATAATAGGGGAGTGTGCAAAAGCGCCACTTGGCGTTACAATAGAGAGCACAAGCTCTTTTATACAAACAGAATTGAAGGAGGACTCATCCATGCAAAAGATCGTCTCTCATGAAGACTTTAATAAGGCAATATCCGCTTCTGGCGTAACGGTGGCTGTGTTTAAGGCGGACTGGTGTGGGGATTGCCATTTCATTGATCCGTTTATGCCTGATGTGGAGCAGCAATATGCAGACAAGCTTACATTAATTGAGATTGATGTAGAGCAGGCGGAGAGCGTTAGCCAGGAGCAAAATGTACTGGGTATTCCCAGCTTTATCGCTTACAGTGAAGGCCGCGAGCTGGTGCGTTTGGTGAACAGATTGCGTAAATCCCGTGAGGAAATCGAGCAGTTTTTGGACCGGGCTGTGGAAGTACACGCCAGCTTGGCTAAATAATTGATGTTATGCTGGTATGAGGGTTCCGAGGGAAATTATTCATAAGGGTATTCAGAGAGCCGCTTCCTTCCAAAGGGGGCGGCTTTCTAACGGGACACGTTCACATTTTGTCAACAAAGCGCGTATGTCAAGGAACGATATATCAGTTATAATTATTTTAAGTGATCATTTCACAACATATAAGGATAATAAATATTTTATCTGGAAGGATATGGTGAGTTCGTTGAACAACAAAATTAGAATATTAAAGTGGCTTGCACTCGTAACATGTATTGTCATGTTTTTGGCTACCTTTGGCGGAGGTGTCGTGACGCGGACCGATTCGGGACTGGGTTGCGGTCGGGAGTTCCCGCTTTGTAATGGTAAGCTGGTTCCGGCACATACGGTCGCATCCATTATTGAGTTTACTCACCGCTCCGTCAGCACGATGGCCGGTCTGCTTTCTATCGCCTCTTTTGTTGGCTTTCTGCTGTATATGAAGCATCGGAAGGATTTGCAGCTGTTCTCGTTGTTGACGCTAGTATTTGTCATTATACAAGGAGCGATGGGGGCCTTGGCTGTGGTCTTCTCCCAATCCGCTCCGGTCATGGCGCTGCATTTTGGCTTTGCCCTGATCGCCTTTGCCAGCGCGACTATGATGACATTGGGAGCCTGGAAGGAACATGCGGATTCGCGCTTCAACCCGCGTTTGGCCACCGTGCCTGTCAACAGGGGCTTTCGTAATTTTATATGGTTGTCGACGATCTATACGTATATTGCGGTATACTCGGGCGCACTGCTCAGTCACTCGGTAATTCAAAAAGTTGTAAATCTCGGCGGTATTATATCTCCGTTGTTGCTTCACCAGCTTTCATCGGGACTGCTGTTCGTGGTCATTTTGGCTGTGGGGCACTATTCTTATCGCTATCACCCAAATCATCGGGATATACGTATACTGGGTGTCGTTGCGGTGGTATTGATTATGCTTCAGGTTGTTATTGGCATTAGCCTGTTGTACGTCACCAGACCGGAAATTTACATGTTTGTGGTACTGGCACACATGCTGGCCATTGCAACACTGTTCTCCATTTTGTGCTACATGAGCTACCGTGTGTGGCAATTGTCACCGGATCGCAACATCGTTCGGACGCATTCACAGCGCACTTAAGTAGTCATGTATGGTTGGTGAAACGGATATTTTGCCCAAGTGGCGTTGAAGCACGTATAATAGTATATAAGAAACAAACCAGGCCCGCGAGTTTCTCGAGGGCTTGATTTGCTTAGGAGGAATCGTCCAGTTGATCTACCAGAATTTGCGCCAATTTATTGAAGCGCTGCGTAAAGAAAATAATCTTCAAATTATAGAAGCACCCGTCGATCCTTATTTGGAGCTGGCCGAGATTCATCGGAGAGTTATTGAGGAAGAGGGACCGGCATTGCTGTTCACCAATGTAAAAGGTACCCCGTTCCCTGTAGCCAGCAATCTGTTTGGCACAAACCGTCGTGTGGACATGGCCTTTGGCCCTCGCCCGGAGCAATTGATGGATGCGATTGTAGGGGCGACCAAAACATTGCTTCCACCTACACCCAAGGCATTGTGGAATGAACGTGGGCTGATTAAGGACATGCTAAAAGTAGGACTGAAAACGGTATCTCATAGCGAGGCTCCTGTATTGGGAGTTCGCCGTACGGATGCTCCGCTGGCTCCACTCCCAAGAGTGACGAGTTGGCAGGACGACGGGGGGCCGTTTATCACGCTTCCGCTCGTATATACCGAGAAGCCGGGTCAGTCCAAGGATCATAATTTGGGCATGTACCGTATCCAGATTTATGATGATCAGACGACCGGGATTCATTGGCAAATTCATAAAGGCGGCGGCTTTCATTATCATGAAGCTGAGCTGCGTAATGAGCCGTTGCCGACGACAGTTATTATCGGCGGGCCACCAGCCCTGATTGCGTCCGCGATTGCTCCGGCACCGGAAAATCTGCCTGAGCTGCTGCTTGCCTCGCTCATTATGGGCGGCAAGCTGCCGATGACTGAGGACCCGCTCGGCGGTCACCGGATTCCGGCAGAGGCCGAATTTGCAATCAGCGGCTACGTGCCGCCTCATGAACGCCGTCCGGAAGGACCGTTTGGCGATCATTTTGGCTACTACTCCTTACAGCATGATTTCCCTGTATTTCATGTCAAGCATATGTACCACCGCAAGGATGCCATTTATCCAGCGACCATTGTAGGTAAACCACGGCAGGAGGATTACTATCTCGGAGAATTTTTACAACGTCTTCTGTCACCTGCCTATCCGCTTGTGATGCCTTCCGTCAAGTCGCTGTGGGCTTACGCAGAAACGGGCGTACATGCATTGGCAGCGGCAGTTGTGCGTGAAAGCTATTCCCGTGAAGCACTGGTCTCAGGCTTTACCATTTTGGGACAGGGCCAATTGTCGTTAACCAAATTCCTGATGCTCACGGATCGGGTCATTGATTTATCCGACTTTAACCTGCTGCTGGAAACCATTCTGGAGAGATTTAATCCAGCGACAGATTTGTTTATTTTCAATCATACGTCTCACGATACACTTGATTATACGGGCCGTAAGCTGAATCACGGCAGTAAAGCGATCCTGATGGGTGTAGGTGAGCCTATACGTGAGCTGCCTCGAGCCTATGAAGGAGGCGACCTGCCGGGTATTCGCGAGATTGAGCCGTATTGCGGAGGCTGTCTCATCGTATCCGGTGCGACCTTTGAGCAGGAGCCTGAGTTGGCGGCGCGGGTGCTGGAGCGTCTGGCTGCGGGTGAGCAGGAATGGCCACTTGTCTTTATTGTAGATGATGCCAAGGAAGTCGTTCGCTCACAAGCATCATTCTTGTGGACGGTGTTTACTCGATTTAACCCGGCTACGGATATGTATGCAGATAGCGAGGTGCGTTTGCATCATCTGAACTACAAGCTGCCAATTGTGGTGGATGCACGCATGAAGCCGGGGTACCCGGATGAAGTGCTGCCGCGCGAGGATATTGTTAAGCTTGTAGACCAACGATGGACGAGTTATTTCGCTTGACGCCCTAGTCAACCCAACAACCGGATTTACATTCATAAAAGGAGGCGTGAGCATGATACGCAAGCTGCTAGGCGAGCCGCCACGTGTGGACAAGGGCATCCTGCTGAATGCTATGAACAGCATGTCAGACATGCTAAAAGTACTGGAGCGGCATATTCAGGCCAGTGGAGATCCGACTCATGATTTTCGCAAGGCGGATATTTTGACACGCGGCCTGATGTCATCTTTGGATGAGCTGGAGCAGAGCCATCATGCTGCCGCCTTTTTCCGAACGAAAGTGAAGGCCGGATATGCCGAGGATATGAGCGTTGATGAAAAATCGGATTATGCGCTGTACGTATTCTTTTATAAGGATGGGTTTGTGAGGGTATTTTCCATTTTGGATAAGCTCGGGAACTGGCTCAATGATCTGTATGATCTGAAAACAGGCGAGTATAAGCCGCATTATTCTTATTTTACCGTGCTACGGCAATTCAAGTATTTGAAAATGCATCCTGTAATGACCGACGATCTGAATGATATCAAGGACTCATACACTGACGCGATCAATCGGCTGCGCAAGCGGCGTAACACGGAAATACACTATATGAATACGGAAATGCAGGATGATCTCTGGCAACGGCATCGTGCTTTGTACGGCAAGATACAACTGGAGGATTTGGATCATCACCTGGAGGATTTGAAGCAAGGCCTGGAGATGGTGAACCGTTCCTTGACAACTGCCTTTCGTTATACGGTGAAACAATGGGAGAACAGGGAAGCTCGCCCATAATTATGTGAGAAAATATCCTTTGACAAAGCTATGTAAACTATCTATACTGAAATCTAGTTTCAGAAAAATGATTGAATTATGATTTTAAATATAAACTTAACAGACAGCTAAAGCTGGAGTTTAACATATTTTTCTTATCCAGAGAGGTGGAGGGACTGGCCCGATGAAGCCCGGCAACCCGTTCTTTCCCGGTGTAACACACCGGGAGGGGACATGATGGTGCTAATTCCTACAAAACCGCTAGAGTTATAGCAGTTTTGACAGATGAGAAAAGGTTCGCATAGCGGGGCCCTTTTCATTCTGTGAAAGGGGCTCTTTTTGTATCATCATAGAGATGAACGTTGCTTAAAAGGGTAAGGAAGAGTGAAGGGGGTCGCAGCACGTTGATAGAGCTTAAACAATTAACCAAGCATTATGGCAAAGGCATCCGACGCGTTAGTGCGCTGTCCGGTTTGAATCTTTCTATAAAGCGTGGTGAAATTTTTGGAGTCATCGGTCATTCCGGGGCGGGAAAAAGTACGCTGATCCGCTGTATTAATCTATTGGAACGGCCGACTTCGGGTGAGGTATGGGTAGATGGTGTGAACCTCGCCACCGTGAGCCAATCCCAGTTACAGAAACAGCGTCGTAAAATCGGAATGATCTTTCAGCATTTTAATTTATTATCCTCGGCGACGGTGTATGACAATATTGCCTTTCCGTTGCGTCTGGTGAACACGCCCAAGCAGAAGCTGGACCAGAAGGTTCGTGAATTGCTGGAACTGGTCGGTCTGGAAGAACACAGCGCTAAATATCCGTCACAGCTCTCGGGTGGACAAAAGCAGCGGGTAGGTATTGCACGGGCGCTTGCCAGTGATCCTCATGTACTGCTGTGCGACGAGGCGACCTCAGCGCTTGATCCGCAGACGACAGGGTCCATCCTGAAATTGCTGTTAGACATTAACCAGCGCTTTAATTTGACCATCGTGCTGATTACGCATGAAATGCATGTCATTCAAAGCATCTGTGATCGTGTCGGCGTCATTCATCAGGGCGACATCGTGGAGCAAGGTCCGGTGGCAGAAGTATTCCTCAAGCCGCAGCATCAGGTGACCAAGGACTTTATCCAGCGGGAGTCTGAGCATCCCGAGGAGCTGCAAGCAGCCATAGCAGCAGCAGGGGGCGGGGAATCAGCGCATGTTGTACGGATTTCATTTTTGGGCAGCAAGACATATGATGCGATTCTGTCACGTACAGTCCGCAGCACCGGCGTTGATTTTGCGATCTTGCAGGGTACCATCTCCACGATTAAAAACGTACCGTATGGACAGCTTATCGTCCGTTTTGAAGGTAATCAGGAGGATATTGAGCATACGCTACGCGAAGTGTCCGGTCAGGGACTTGATGTGGAGGTGATCGGACAATGAGTGAACTTGATTTTTCGCAAGTGAGTTGGGAAGAACTAGGTAACTCTACATTAGAGACACTTCAGATGCTCGGTGCATCTGCGTTGTTCACCCTTATTATTGGTTTACCGCTCGGGATTTTATTATTTCTGGCAAGCCGCTCTTCATGGAGTCTGATGAAGGTGATATACGTTGTACTTTCCTTTATCGTAAACATTTTGCGGTCCGTACCGTTTATTATTTTGATTGTTGCACTAATTCCTTTTACGCGGTCGTTGGTTGGTACCTCTACCGGGGTGCTGGGTACGATTCCACCGCTGGTCATTGGCGCTGCGCCATTCTTCGCCCGTCTCGTAGAGACGTCATTGCGCGAAGTGGACAAGGGTGTCATCGAGGCTGCACAAGCCATGGGCGCCTCTACAGGTCAGATTATTAGGCGGGTGCTGTTGCGTGAGGCACTGCCGGGTCTGCTCGCCGCATTAACGATTACCGTCGTTACGCTCGTATCCTATACAGCAATGTCCGGTATGATCGGGGGCGGTGGTTTGGGTACACTGGCTATCAACTACGGATACTACCGTTATGAAACGGCTGTAATGATCGTTGCGGTCATACTGATGGTCGTACTGGTGCAATTGCTGCAAATGGCGGGAGACCGTCTGGTGCGGCATTATACTCGAAAATAGGGAAACCATATAGATATCCTTATTGATCAGGAAGTCTGAATCCTGAACACTACAATTTATTGGAGGGGTAATCACATGAAAAAATGGGTATTGGCCGTATTAAGCTTGACATTAATTGCGGTATTGGCTGCTTGCGGCACGAAAAGCACAACATCCGATACAAACAATGCGACCCAAAATACAGGCGGGTCACCACGTGAAGTCGAGCTGAAAGTTGGCGCTTCTCCTGTGCCACATGCGGAAATTTTAGAAGCGATCAAGCCTCAGTTGGAAAAAGAGGGCGTTCGTCTTCAAGTCGTTCAGTTTAACGACTACGTACAACCGAACGTACAATTGTTCGACAAGCAACTGGATGCTAACTTCTATCAACATGTACCATACATGGATGTTATGAACAAAGAGCGCAAAATGGACCTGGTATCTGTAGGCGCGGTTCATCTGGAGCCATTCGGTATCTACTCCCAAAAATATAAAAAGCTTGATGAAATTCCGGACGGTGCTACCGTAGCCATCCCGAACGATGCAACCAATGGAGGTCGTGCATTGTTGTTGTTGGAGAAACAAGGTCTGATCAAGCTGAAAGACGCAAGCAACATTGAAGCTACAGTAAAAGATATTACAGAAAACCCGAAAAACCTGAAATTCAAGGAGCTGGAAGCGGCTATGCTGCCACGTCAGTTGCCTGAAGTCGACATTGCTCTGATCAACACGAACTATGCTCTGGAAGCGAAGCTAAACCCGACGAAGGATGCACTGGCATTGGAAGATAAAGATTCTCCATATGCTAACGTTCTGGTAGCACGTCCGGATAATAAGGATTCCGAAGCGATTCAAAAGCTGATCAAAGCGTTGCAATCCCCGGAAACTAAAAAATTCATCGAAGACAAATACCAAGGCGCGATTATCCCGGCATTTTAAGCTGGACACAAGAACGCTTTGAACCCCAACCCCGAATTCTCTTGAACAAGAGGATTTGGGGTTTCTTTTTGCTTGGAGTTGTAGGCGAAGCGTAAATATTTTATACTTGGGGGTGACCGTTCTCTGTGAAGAGGAGGAAAACTGTTGAGACACAAAGTCGCGCTTATAACGGGCAGTGCCAAAGGATTAGGTAAAATGACCGCTCTGCGCCTGGCTGATGAAGGCTGTGACATTGCACTAAACTATGTGCATAGCCAAACGGAAGCCGAAGAGCTTAGGCAGGTGATTGAAGCCAAGGGAGTACGCTGTCTGTCTTTGCAAGGGGATATTTCGATTCAGGAAGATATTACAAGGCTGATCGGCGAAGTACAGGATCGGCTGGGCGGCGTAGATATTATGGTGAATAACGCCGGACCGTTCATCCGGGAACGTCGCTTGTTTGCGGAGTACAGTGTAGCTGAGATCCATACTATGATTCAGGGGAATCTGGTTGGTACGATGCTGCTGGATCATCTGGTATTACCTCATATGCGGAACCAGCAATGGGGACGTATTATTCATTTTGGCTTCGGTCATGCTGGAGAAGCACGGGCTTGGCCGCATCGTGCTGTGTACGCAGCCGCCAAGGTGGGGCTGGTGTCTTTTACGAAGTCACTGGCTGTGGAAGAGGCTCCTTATGGTATCACGGTCAATATGATTTGTCCCGGGGATATCCGGGGTGCGAACAAGGAAAAGTCAATTGCCGACGTCATCGGCTTGCAGGATAAAGAGACACCGCGCGGACGCCCGGGGAGTGGAGAGGATATTGCGCGTGTGATTGCT
Organism: Paenibacillus sp. RC21; assembly: GCF_044907935.1. Lineage (NCBI taxonomy): Bacteria > Bacillati > Bacillota > Bacilli > Caryophanales > Paenibacillaceae > Paenibacillus > Paenibacillus sp. RC21. The sequence goes on along the minus strand of NZ_JBIYCS010000005.1, from coordinate 275,722 downwards.
TATTTGTGTGATGAGCATTCGGATTTTATCACGGGTAATATTATGGATGTGTCGGGAGGACTGGACCCGATTCGGCCGACCATATAAGGGATTAAGATCAGTACATCCCGTCACACAAAAAAGAGTCTTGAGCTTCGTTACCGAAGTCAAGACTCTCATGATCATTATGCATCAAGCATTAGAATACTTGTACCACTTCTTGGACGCCGTCGACTTCTTCGAGAAGAGCGCGTTCAATCCCTGCTTTCAGCGTGATTGTGGAACTTGGGCAACTGCCGCAAGCGCCTACCAGCTTCAGCTTAACGATGCCGTCTTCTACATCAACCAGTTCAACGTCGCCACCATCGCGTTGCAGGAACGGACGAAGCTTATCCAGTACATCCGCTACTTCATCATACATTTGAACGCTTTGTGTTTCGCTCATTAGAATTCAACTCCTTTCCTATACCTTATTTATTATATTACAAAGCGGGCCAAATTAAAATGCCCGTCGACCAAAGCAGGTGAAAAAATGTTAAGACCCATCATTGAATTTTGCACCAGCAATATGCATTTTGGCACCGATGAAATGATGTCCAGACTGGAGCAAAATCCGGATTACGACGTCATTGAATACGGCTGTCTCAGCAATTGTGGTCAGTGTAACGCAGAACCGTATGCGATGGTCAACGGTGAGATTGTATCTGCCGATTCAGCCGAGCTGCTGTACGAAGTGATTATGAACAAAATCAAGGAAGCCGAGGCATGGGATAACCTTGATCTGGACTAAGATGTTAATCATTCGTCAGCCTTCTTCGTTCTATCTATGATATACGCACCGTCCATACATGTTTAATACAAAGAAGACCCGCTCCCAGAGCAGGTTTTCTTTGTGTGTTGTACCAACAGATTAGCCAAAATGGCGTTTGGATTTCCAGAGCACGCCGCTTTTGAGCAGGCGGGGTACACGACCACGCAGCGAGGTGCTGCCCATAAAACCATAGCCGAATCCGGCTTTCTTGCCAAGCGCACCCAATGTGCCACGCAGCTTCAAAGGATGCGGGTGAGGCGTTTGGCCTTTCCACAGGTCGTGTACAATGTGTGCAATCTGCTCACCTTGCACCTCGGCCGCCTGAGCACTTGGGGAGTAGGGGAGACTGGCGCAGTCTCCAACTACATACACCTCGGGATGATCCGGAATTTGGTAATATTCATTTAGTACAATGCGGCCCTGAGGATCTTTGGGCACAGCTAAATCCTGCACGATTTTCACGGGTTGAATCCCGGCAGTCCATACAACCGCATCCGTCACAATTTCTTCATCATGGTTGTAAATAGCGCCCGGCTCAATGCGGCAAACCCCCACATGATTTAACGCATCGACTTGATGCTCCTTAAACCAGGCATGCACATAGGCAGACAAACGCTGCGGGAATGCCGACAGCACCCGCTCGCCCCGATCCATAATGGTAATATTCAAATCCGTGCGGCTTTCGCGCAATTCCGCCGCAATCTCAACACCGCTCAGACCGCCACCTACAATATGCACATGTCCGTAAGGCTTGATTTCATTCAGGCGCAGATACGTTTGACGTGTATTGTTAAAGGACTGGATGGTACAGCTATGTTCTTCAGCCCCTGGTGTATTGTGAAAACGGTCCGTACAGCCCAGTGCAATCACAAGCTGTTCATAGGGCAAAGGCTCGCCGTCCTGGAAATGTACAATTTTATTTTCCAAATCCATCGAGGTGACTTCTCCGTATTTGCGAATGAGCCGTTGTTCATCGGGAAAATGTACCCGTAAATCAAAATCAGATACCGTCCCCGCCGCGAGTGCGTAGTATTCTGTTTTCAATCCCTGAAAGGGCATTCGATCCACTAGAATAACCTGTACATCATCGGGAATATATTTATTGATTAATTCCTTGGCAATGGTAAGGCCACCGTAGCCGCCTCCCAGAATAACGAAATTTTTCATCAAAATCCGCCGTCCTTTCGCTGCCGTGTCCCCGGCAAATGGTCTGGTGCCTCATCAGGAAACCTTGTTCGCCTTCAAATTACGTCTTATCCCGGCGACATGCAAATTCAATGTTTCCGATCAGACACAAGTTTTTTGTTGTTATAAAACCCGGCTTCCCGGCCCGCCTGTAGGCAGACCAGAAAATTCCGAGGCAGCTTGACGCTGCATGGTGTGAGGTATGGGGATGAAATGCACGCGGGAAAATACGAATCCGATATGGCTTTTATTCGAAAACTTCGATTTCGTTATAGAAGGTGTCCCGTTCAACCGGGGTGCGTCCTGCACCTTTGACCAGCCAGATCAGCTCTTTACGGGTCAATCCGGCCGGGGTCAGTGCGCCTGCGGCATGGCTGATTTGCTCGCGCACAATCGTGCCGTGGACGTCCGATGCACCGAAGGTCAGAGCGACCTGCGTCAATTGCGGACCAATATTAATGAAGTAAGCTTTAACATGATCGATATTGTCCAGCATCAGGCGGCTGATCGCAATCGTTTTGAGATCCTCGTAAGCGGAGTTACGGCGCATAATGTTGGCATTTTTGCTTTTCGGCTGCATGGACAGTGGAATAAATACCATAAATCCGTTCGTTTCGTCCTGCAATGCGCGAATTTGCAGCATATGTTCAATACGATCCTCGTAGGATTCAACCGAACCGTACAACATCGTCGTATGAGTTCTCATGCCGAGATTGTGAGCCGTGCGATGAACCTCAAGATAGCGATCTACATTCGCTTTGGTGACACGCATTTTTTGGCGATACTCATCCGATAAAATTTCTGCGCCACCGCCGGTCAGTGTTTGCAGCCCTGCCTTTTGCAGCTCCTGAAGCACTTCTTTGATACTCAAGCCGCTAATGCGTGTGAAAAAATCAATCTCTGCCGCAGTATAGGCTTTCAGTGTAACATTGGGGTACTTTTCATTCAGCGCCTTCAATGAGTCTACATAGTATTGGAAAGGCACATGATTATTATGACCGCCGACGATATGGAATTCTCTGACGCCCGGATGGATATGCTGCTCAACATAATCAATCATTTCCTGCCCGGACAACGTATAAGAGCCTTCTTCCCCCTGATCCTTGCGGAAATTGCAGAACGCGCAGCGCGCTTCGCATACATTGGTGAAGTACAGGCTCATGTTCTCAATAAAATAAACCTTTTTTCCGTTCTTGCGTAAATTCGCTTCGTTAGCCAACTGACCCAGTGTGAGAATATCGTCAGTTTCGTACAAATATATACCGTCTTCAAGGCTCAAACGAATACCATTCTGTACCTTTTCTACAATCTCCGCCATTCTGCGGTCTGTAAAGGGTGTAACTAATGTGGACATGCCTATTCCTCCTTCAAGTTGCTCTGTGCGAGGCTGTCCGCCTGATAAGCGGCACAAGCGCTTAATGCACACAGGATGTCCCGTTCCGTCGGTACGAATCCGGCAGCGCGGATATGTGATATGTGAAAAATGTTACAATGACAAGCTACAATGATGAATGTCTCAGAACTTCATCTGTGAAATGACAAATTTCCGACAGTTTCTTTTACACACTCTTCACCTATTATAAACCTCACCTCACAGGTGTTCAATACAAACGAATAGAAAAACAGGTCTTTTAGCCTGTAAGGGAAGGACATTCCATGACTTGAGCACCTGCAAATAGTGGAGTATACTAAAGGAGAACATGAAGTAAAAGAGGAGGATGGAGTCATGATTAACATCACCGATTCCGCTGCCGAGCGCTTGAAAGATATGCTGGAGCAGCAGGAAACGCCGAATATGTTTTTGCGTCTGGGTGTTACGCCGGGCGGTTGCACCGGATTCTCGTATGCCATGGGCTTTGACGACAACGAGACGGATCAGGATATATATATGAACGTACAGGATATGAAGATTGTAGTGGAAAAGGAAAGCATCCGCTACCTGGACGGTCTGGAAATCGACTTTGAAGAGTCTGGTATGTCAGGCGGTTTTACCATTCATAATCCGAATGCAATCGCTACCTGTGGTTGCGGTTCAAGCTTCCGTACAGCTACGGATGCAGGGAAGCCGAACGAAGAGCCTTGTTAATTAATGTTTTTCGAGTGGTGGTCTGAATTATAGAAGCCTAAATGTCAGGTTTGTTAGGGAATGCGGATAACGGCCTTTGTGACGGGAATTACTCGTTGCGAGGTCGTTTTTGTGTTGTTTTTTCTGATTATTATTATCATTTGCTTTTGAGATGCCGATATAACATGGAGTTCTGAAGAACTATTTTCTACATAAATTTTACCTGAAGGAAGTGGAAAGAGATGTTGAAAAAGAAATGGCTTATCACTCCGCTGGTTGCGGTGGCACTGTTTTTTAGCCAATCCGCATTCGCGGCAAATACGTTTACTGATGTGAACGGGACAAAATATGAGTGGGCTGCTGAATCTATTCGTTCGATGGTCGACAAAGGCGTTGTCAAGGGCTATGAGGATGGGACCTTCAAGCCAGGCAAAACCATAACGAAAGCGGAATTTGTAAATATGTTTCACAAGCTTTTTCCAGAGATCAATCATTCGTCCGGAAAAGCTTCAGAATTTGTTGATGCGCGTAAGCACTGGGCGAATAAAGATTTTGCAGCATTATTCAATGGGGATTATGTTTGGGGCTTCACTGAAAGAGTAGGAGGCAAATATCCAAACTATCAATTCTATATCAATCCCGACAAACCGCTGACCCGCTGGGATGTTATGATGATTGCTTCCGTTCGGACGGATTATACGAATCAGACTCTTCATCCTGAGATCAAGGAAGTAATCTCTGCAGCTGCGCAGTATAAGGATATAAAAATTCGTAAGGCGAATTACAATGACAATTACTCGTTCAGCTATCCAGTAATATACATCGACACGACTCAAGAGGAGCCCTATTATGATGGAGATTCCCAAGATCAAAAAGGAGAAGCATTCTACACCCTGACTAATATGGGCGTCCTTACCGCCAATGATGGATACCTTCACCCCAAAGCGCTAGTCACACGGGCTGAGGCGGTTACCATTTTACAGCGTTTGTACGAAGCCACAAAGCAATCGAAGTGATTTTTAAATAGGATCAGACGAAAGCAAAGAAATGATCTAACTATAAATGAAGGCCTCTATAGCGGTATAGTCGTATAATACTATATTGCTATGGAGGCCTTTTTGAATGTGTTAAATGATCATAATCACTACACTATATAAAGTGATTACCTTGACATGACTTATAAAGCCGTGGAGGAACTGATCAAAAGATCGAATATATAAATGGAACTGCCACTTCGCAGACGGATGGTGCTTCCGAAGCGACCGCTTGGCTTGTACAGCACCAATCCGTCTTCTCCGTTTTTCTTGTACATTATTTAAGTTTAGCCAGTGCAGACGAAAAGTACTTAACGAAAATAGGACCGTTTTTATAGGCGATCCTTTTCAGAATTTTCAATTGCTATGAGTTCAGATATATCATCAATTTCAAGTGCATCCGCGATTTTGATAAGTGTTTTTAGATTTATTTGTTCACGAATGTTCCGTGACATTTCTGATATAGCCGCCTGACGAACACCAGATAGTTCGGAAAGTTGAGTTTGCGTAAGTCCCCGTTGTGTCATAACCTCGTTCAATTTAAGCCGAATCGTTCTCATATGTACACCATCCTCTAGCCCATTATATCCAATATACGAATATCCGTAAAATTGATGTTGACTCTATACTAAAAGTCGTATATATTATACTAATAAACGAATATACGAATATAAGTATTAAATTTATTTTCTCTCAACATTGTTAATTTGATCACTTGGTACTTGGTTCTAAAGTAGAACGGTACTGGATACTGAATTTAAGTATTGATAAAAAATTTCTTATAACAATGATTTAGGGAGTGAAGGGGCGTGTCGTTTATGTTTTCCAGATCATTCATACAGTAATCATGCTTATGCTGGATATCAATACATAAATAAATCAGTAATATTATAAGGTAGGGGGAATTATTTATGAGCGAATCTGTTGAATTGAAAAGAGTTGCCATGGTATATGGACTTGATGATGATCCTCATATGTATGAATTATTTGAGGGAGTCCTGTATGATCGTAGCTATTTTTTTTATCTTGAACATGGAATATTGTGTCTGCGATATGTACGAAAGGTAGAACAACCGGATCATCCGTATCTTTATGTGGACGGGGAAAGCGGGGGACTACAACTAGCGGAGAATGTGCAACGTGAGATCATGGAGGTCGTCACAGAACTGATCGAGCGTTTGCGCAGTAAGGATGGATTAGCATTTTTACTGGATGAACTGCTATGGCTACATGGTAGAAGTCACATTGAACTTAACCTCGTGAAAAATAAAGGGTGATTTATTTCGGTTGGAAACTATCAGCTGTAACTACAGTATGCTCCTATGAGAAAGAATCTGTTCATATTGTTGCAGTGTTCGGTGACGCTATGTATCAATCATTTCATTTTTCCATCAATATAATTTGTAACCTTCCCCCATTGAGTTGGCACTTAAGATTAAGAACACGAAAGAAACGAGGCTAGGGACGTATGAGGGAGTGGGTTGAAAAGGCGCGGCTAGGGGATGCGGAAGCGTTTGGGCAGCTGGTGCTGCATTTTCGTGGGATGGCCTATGCGGTGTCCTATGACATGCTGAAGGATGTCCATCTCGCGGAAGATGCCGTGCAGGATGCGTTCATAGAGGCTTATCAGAATCTGGAGAAGCTACAGAACCCGGCCGCTTTTCCAGGCTGGTTCAAGACCATTGTCGTAAGACAGTCCCAGCGGACGCTGCGGCGCAAGCATCATTCGGTGCTTCCTCTGGATGAAGCGGTGCAGGTATCGGGAGGAGTACCGGATTTGGCAGAAATTTCGGAGCGTAGGGAGGAGAGTCAAGTTTTGCAACAATCGGTGAAGGCACTGTCTGCCAAGCTGCGCGTGCCTCTGCGGCTATTTTATTTTTACGGCTACTCTCTTCAGGAAATTTCCGATTATCTGGGCACTCCGGTCCCGACGCTTAAGAAGCGGCTGCACGATGCCCGCCGAAAGTTGAAAGGTACACTCCCGGTGGCCGACCTCGTCTCCGTGTTCAATCATTTGTATGAGGGAGGGCAAAACATGCTACATATTGTTAACGGTGATGTTGTAGGTGAGATGTTGAAGCAGGGCGTTGTACAGGGTGATGTGCTTGTATGGAGAGAGGTTTATCCATCAGGGCCGATATTTGCAAATCCAGCAGGGGCTGAAGAACGGTCACTGCGGGCCCGGGTTCTGGAAGAAACGATGGGTATTCCGGCCAGCGAATACATAACGGGCTGTGAGGAACAAGAACAGAAACTTCGTGAATATACCAAGTACGATGAAGTCGTGTTGTGGTTTGAGCATGACCTGTTTGATCAGAGTATGCTCGCCTATCTGCTCCACTGGTTCAAAAGACAGAAACTGGGCTGCACGAAGCTGAGTCTGCTCTGTATTGGGGAGTTTCCAGGAATTGAACGGTTTCATGGTCTGGGACAGCTCACTCCGGCACAGCTTCAGACATTATCCGGGACCTGGCGGACCATTGGGCGGCAAGAAATGGAGCTCGGAAGCGAGCTTTGGCAGGCGTATGCTTCTCCTGATCCTGGTCAAATGGCTAATCTTCTGGAAGACAAGAAGGCAACATTGGCAGCATCCGGCCTGCCTTTTGCCTATGAGGCCTTCACAGCGCATCTCAAACGGTTGCCCTCGGAACGGAATGGTCTTGGCATTGTGGAACAGACCACGCTTCAGGCCGTTCGCAACGGAGTGGATACGCCTTTGGAATTGTTCCGTCAGGTAACTGACGTCCTGCATGTGCTCGGCATGGGCGATCTCGAATATTGGAAAGTTATTCGTTCTTTGGTGGAAGGTGAGCATCCTTTACTGATTATTGACGGGGCTGAGGACGGCTTGGATTTCAGGCAAATCCCGGAGTTTCTGAACCGCCCGGTAATTCTGACTGAGTTGGGTAATGAGGTACTAAATGGATCAGCGGACCGTATTGCAGTTCAAGGGATCGACGAGTGGTTTGGGGGGCTGCATCTTCACGGACATGAGGTTTCCTGGCGCTGGGATGATTTGGCTGGAGGTTTGGTCCGTCATTGACGAAACTATATAAGCATGCCGAAAACCTTGAGCGGTATGTCGGTGAAAGGGATCGTTCTAAGTCTATGATGGCTCAACCCAAAAGATAAATAGCGAAAGAGTTTTCCGTTCATGGAAAACTCTTTTTTATTTTTAAGCACATCACGTAAAGACAGGAAAACCACCTACTTTTGAAAAGACACCCCTTATAATAACGATCTCAATCAGTATTTAAGGAACATTATACACCTGCCAAAATCTCGTTACTATTGCTTCCTATTTTTTCGCATCCGTAAACAGCTCCGATTTCTAGGTAAGCCGTAAATTCTCCAGCTAATTCCTTGTTATTCGCAAGCCGATGTTTTATATTGACATAAGAGTAGGTCAAAAATAAAAGAGGTGAACGGACGAGATGTCTCCACGCACGAAGGAACAAAACGAAGAGATCCGGCTGCGGCGTCTGGCGCAAATCCGGAAAGCCGCTGCCGATGTGTTTTTGAATAAAGGGCCTTTACTGGAAATGCGCGATGTGGCCGCGCAGGCGGGACTCGGCTATGGCACGGTATACCATTATTACAGCAATAAGGGCGATTTGCTCCACGATCTGCTATGGGACGCGTTGGAGCGGGCCGGGGGATGGCAGAAGGACACGCTAGAGGCCCCGCTGGAGGTCCCTTGCGCTTCGGCTTCGGGGGAGGCGCCGGCGGGCGGGCATTTCGGCTTGGCTGCTGCGGCGGACACCGGGAACGCGGCTGCCGCGGATTCCCGAAGCGGAAGTCGCGAAACGGCCGCTGCCGCAGAGTTTGGCCCCGTCGCCGCCGCTGGGGTCCGGCTGTTACAGCTTTGGGCGGAGGACCACGCTCTGTACCTGCTGCATAAGCTGGCCGGTGAGGGCTTTGCCTCGCTGCCTGAAGCACGGTCGGCTCCGCTCTCGGCCGCCTTTCGCCGGGAGGTGCTCGCGCCGCTTGCCGCGCTGCTGGAAACTGGGCGTGCGGCGGACGGGGCTGCCGCTTCCGGCAGAAACGCAGCGGAGCCGCCGGATCGGCTACAGCGCGCGGAAATGCTGCTGGCCGCCTTGGTCGGCTGCGCCTCACTTTCGCTTCGCCGCGGAAAGCTGCACGAGGAGGCCAGGGATATCGCCGGGTTTTTAAAATTATAGAATGGATAAGGAGCGAATAAACAAAGATGATCATTTTAAAATCACCTAGGGAAATTGAAGAGATGAAGCCGGCGAGCCAAATCGTTGCGGATTGCTACCGTAAGGTGGCCAAACTGATCGAGCCTGGGATTACCACCCAGGAAATCAATGACTTTGTTGCCAGACACATCACCAAGCTGGGCGGCAAGCAGTTTACGAAAGGATACAACGGTTTCCCCGCCGAAACCTGTATTTCGATCAACGATGTCGTGGCTCACGGCATTCCTTCCAATCGGGCGCTTATGGACGGGGACTTGTTGAAGCTCGACATCGTCGCGGAATACGGCGGATGGCTCGGCGATTCGTGCATGACCTATGCGGTGGGCAATATCCGGCCTGAGGCGCAACAATTAATGAAGGTGACGAAGGAATGTCTGGATCTGGGGATCGCCCGGGCGCTCCCCGGGGGCCGGCTCGGCGACATCACGTCAGCAATTCAACAGCATGCGGAGGCGAATGGGTATTCCGTCGTACGCGATCTGCTGGCGCACGGGATTGGGCGGAGCCTGCACGAAGAGCCGAGCTACGAGCATATCGGCACAGCCGGCAAAGGCATTCGGTTAAAGGAAGGCATGGTATTTACGATTGAACCCATGATCAACGAAGGTACGTTCCGTATCATGATCGACGACGATCAGTGGACGGCGAGAACGGCCGACGGCAAGTTGTCGGCGCAATATGAGCATACGATCGCAGTCACGCCGGACGGGCCACTGATTTTAACGGCCCAGTAACAAGAGAGGCGAACGGACGGGAATGCGTCATTTTAGGAAATAAGTCGCCAACCCGGCCTGCTCGGCCTGACGAAAGTTCGTAATCCGAAACGACGAAAAAGCGCTGGGCCCAGCCTGGGACCAGGGAAGCTTTTTTTTACATGGTTTGTAACTTTACCGATTTACGAAAAACTGCTCCCCGGGAAAATGGCTTAGAAGTAAAACACTTTCACCAGCCTAGTAGAACGATCCTGAAATAACGTAAAAGACATTCATGACCTTCAGCCAAAGCGTATTTACGAACGTGCTGAGCTAATAACCGCTGGTTCCAGACTTCGTAAGAATAGCCGAACTCTTTTCTGACAACATTCATTTTATTTATTAAAGCTCACAGTATATGCTAGTAAAGTGAAGCTTTGCAAATGTCTGTAAATGATTATAGCTGTATGAAATGAGTGATGACCATCGCTAGGGGAGAGGAACACAGCTATGAAAACATTAACACCTAAAGCTACGCTGTGGCTTGTATTGATATTAGTGATGGTGTGGGGAATTAACTGGCCGTTGACCAAGCTGGCTCTGCCAGATACACCGCCGATTTTATTTTCAGGCATCCGTACGCTGCTGGGCGGGCTAATCCTGCTTCTGTTCGCTATGCGTCACAGGGAAACCTTACGCTTGAGACAGAATGCGTGGACGTATCTCGTTCTGGCGATATTTAATATTGCAGGCTACTATGGCTTGCAGACGGTGGGGCTACGGTATTTGCCTGCCGGGTTATTTTCCACTTTAGTATTCCTCCAGCCGATCTTGCTTGGATTGTTCTCCTGGTTGTGGTTGGGTGAGCGCATGTTTCCGATGAAGGTCATTGGACTGGTTCTTGGATTTGGCGGGGTGATCGTGATTAGCTCCGGCGGGATGGCAGGGCATTTGTCCGTGTTGGGTATCGTGCTGGGGCTGGCCTCTGGACTGTGCTGGGCACTCGGAACGATTTATATGAAGAAAAAAAGCAAGCAGTTGGACTCCATTTGGGCGGTGACGATGCAGCTCATTTTTGGGGGAATTATTCTCAATGGGATTGGACTTACGACGGAGAAATGGAGCGATATTCACTGGACCCCCTCCTTTATCGGTATCTTGCTGTTTATATCGGTATTCGTGATTGCGATGGGCTGGATGATTTATTTTAAACTGATCGACAACGGAGAAGCAGGAACCGTCGGCTCCTATACATTTATGATTCCGGTGCTGTCTACGATCTTCAGTATGGTGATGCTCAAGGAGTCGCTTACTCTGACATTCGTGGTGGGATTGGTGCTGATCGCGGGCAGTGTGTATCTGGTGAATACGGCTTTACCGGGAAAACGAGGCAACCCAAGCTCAAGGGCCAATGAAACGAAATCCTGTACCCATAAATAGAGAATGAGAAAGCAGGAAGAATATACTAGATTATAAAAGGGGGTCATAGTAAAATATGACTATGTAAATAGAGAGGAAGTTTGCTATGGGGGAATTAAGCAGTCATACTCAGTCTTTGGAGCCGCAACCACAGGCTGTTCGTAAGCTCGCAGTTGTAGCCACGGTCATTTCAGGAATAGCTGTACTCGGATGTATTACCTTGGCGTTATGGAATTATAATCTGACTGCAAAGGTAAATACTTTAACTACAGCGAATGCTTCACTCAACAAGACAACGCAAGCATTGACAAAGCAACAAAAGGATACAGAGGCCCTGCTGCAACGGGTTAGATTAGCAGCCAACCTGTCGTCCATATCGCATGTATTGGAGCAGACTTCCGTCGTTACTGATGATTTTGTATTGGAAAAAGCGACCTTTGATGTAGCAGAGAATGGTACGTTGAAGGGTGTGCTTTTAAATGTGAACAATCAACCGAATCTTGGTTTGGGTGGTGCTTATCGAGGTTATGGTAAATATAATATGGCTTCTTCTACTTTGACGAAGAAGGCGGAGGAAGTCATAGACATAGCTATGAAACAGTATGGTACGTCGGACAAGCTTCCGGTATGGGATAAAAATACGAAGGTGGAAATGACGGTACAAAATTATGAACTTGGAAAGCGGGAAGGTGGAATTTTCAAGCTTGCCAGTCAGAAATAGGAGGTACCTTATGAAGGATTTTGATGTAACTAAAGCCAAATATGATCCGAAGCAGGAAGAACAGGTAAAAAAGGGATTTTTCAAAAAGGTGAAATCCACGGCCGGAAAGGTTCCTTTTGTGAAGGATGCGGTGGCCATGTACTATTGTGCGATAGATCCTGAAACGCCTCTTTATGCCAAAGGGGTGGCCTTCGGGGCCTTGGCGTATTTTATTTCTCCATTGGATGCGATATCGGATGTCATTCCGATGCTGGGCTTCACGGACGATGCGGGTGTCGTGCTGGCGGCCTTAAAAGTGCTGGACATGCATATCAAGCCTGCCCACCGGGAGAAGGCGAGCGAATTTCTTTCTTGAGTATTGGTTAAAGAGCGGGGGAGCTAAAGAATGGATAGGTACACGTCTACAGCGAGGGAACGCTGGCAGATGAGACAGAGTGAGCCGCAGCCGCAGGGCTGGGTGCTTGCTTTGTTTGGCTGGATTTTTGCAGGATTGGGGCTACTATTAAGTATTTTCGTCATTGGTAATCTGTCGGCTATTCTGGGTTTAGTCTTCGGCATTTTGACGAAACGGATAGAGCAACGTAATACACAGGGCATCCTGATTATCGTTTTAAGCTCCGTTGGGATCGGCATCGGGTTGTTGATTTTTATTATTTTTGCAGCACAAGGTTTTGTGGAAGGCCTGATAAGAGGTTATAATGAGCATTATCAGTCAGGGAGGTAAACAGCATTGAGCGTCATTATTTCACAGCAGATTACAGCAACGGGCGTGAAGGAATATACGAAGGTGATTAAAACATTTGATTCCCATTTTACACCTTTGGTTGGACAGAAAATCAGGGATACGGCTTTTGGCGATATGCAATATTATGATGTCGAGGACGTGTTTATTGATCTGGCAGAGAACGAATATTGGGTGATTTTACCTGCGGTTCTGCTGCATACCGATGATATCGAGGATGTACGGGATGCGGTGCGTGAGTATCGTTCACATGGTTGGGAATGTACAAAACCTTTGTAAATCCATACTGCATAAGCATCTATACGGAAACGTCTTTCTTTTGCGAGATAGGCGTTTTTTTGTGTATTTATGTATAAAATCTTCCTAATGATTGGCATGAAAAGAAAGAATTAATGCTGAAAATGCGCAAATTGTATCATTTTTTATCATAAAACGACAAGTTGGGAAATGAAAACGGACTTAATGTGTTATACTTAGTATATCAAAGGACAAGAGTCTAAAACGACCGGTAAGGCCCTTTCTTTGAAGAACCTCGTAAGGTTCAACGTTTATCCAAAATAAATGGTCAAAAGGAAAAGGGGAAATGCTAACGTGAGAGTGAATTTGAAATTTACGAACAAAGGGCAAGTTGCAGTCGAGAAGTTCAACAATGAGGAGCTTATCGAAATCTTTACCCGCTACATTAAAACGTTAAGCAAGAAGTATGATATCTCGGTTACCGTACCGGAAGATCTGAATGAGCAGATCTTGGCAGAGGGCACCGTAAAGGTCGTGTTGGATAAGATTAATTGTGACATGGACGCTTTTTTCAAGGAGCTGAGCCGGGATATTAAGGTGCCACTGGTCAAAAGATTGGGTACCAAATTGGATAACGTGTTTAAGACCGAGGTCGTGGAGCAGGAACAGAACTAAGGACAAGGATCAAGCGAGTCTGAATGATGATTCGCAATATGAAATCATAGAACCTCCCGAATGGGGCGCATGGCTAGGCAATGTGCTCGTTCGGGAGGTTTTATATGTTTAAACTGCTCTATTCAGCTGGAAAACATGCAATGTCGGTCCATTAGCGGGTGGTGGACGCAAGGCGCAGCTTGGCTAAATCAAACGAAGGCACAAGTCCTTCCTGTGCGGCGCGTCCGAGCAGTGCTTCGATGGCTGCGTATCCACTGTCGCCCAGATTGGCGGTAAAGTCGTTCACGTACAGGTCGATATGTGATTGGGCCACATCCGGAGACAGCTCCTGTGCATGGGACAATACATATTCGCGCGAGGCCTCGGGATGCTTCCAAGCATACTCGACAGAGGCGTGTAACCAGCCTGCGATCGCATCGAGGTCCAGAGAACGGCGGGCAATAATGGCTCCAAGCGGAATCGGGAGACCCGTATCTTCTTCCCACCAGTTGCCCAGATCCACTTGCTTGCTGAGACCGTAGGATGGATACGTGAAACGTGCCTCGTGAATGACCAGCCCGGCATCCATATGTCCGTCACGGACAGCAGGCATGATCTGGTCGAACGGCATCACGACAATTTCACCGACCCCTCCCGGCACATGCTTGGCCGCCCACAGGCGGAATAGCAGATAGGCCGTGGAGCGTTCGCTCGGCACAGCTACGCGCTTGCCGGACAGGGCTTCCGGTCCTTCCGCCGTGGTATCTTCCTTGGTCAGCACGAGCGGTCCGCAGCCCCGGCCTAGCGCGCCGCCGCAAGGCAGCAGGGCGTATTCGTCCAGCACCCAAGGGAGTGCAGCATAAGAGATTTTCATAACATCCAGCCCGTTTGGCGTTACCGCCAGATTGTTGGTGATGTCGATATCGGCGAATGTGATGTCCAGCGAGGGTGCGCCCGGAATCAACCCATGCGCCAAGGCATGAAAGACAAAGGTGTCGTTGGGACAAGGTGAAAAAGCAATTTGCATCTATATAACCTCCGTTAATGTAGAAAATGCGGCTTCCAACGCTTGCAAAGCCTCTTTGATCCGCCAGGCGGCGCGGTCACGTGGGCCAACTGCATTGGAGATCGTGCGGATCTCCATCACAGGCAGCTCCAGCCTGTTCGCCGCTACGGCTACCCCATAGCCTTCCATCGCTTCGGCAGCAGCCCCGGGAACGCGCACAGCCAGCTGTTCTGCGGTTGCCGCCGTACCAGTCGCCGTCGTGACGGTCAGGATCGGCCCGGCGACGGCTGTCTGTCCGGCGGCACGCAGCGCCTGAACGAGTCGCTGCGTGGTTGCGCCGTTCACGGCGATTCGGCTGGAGCCGAAGCCCAGCTCGTCCACGCTGCTAAAGCCCTCCGCCGTCTCGGCCCCGAGGTCGGCGGCGATGATCGCGTCCGCGACGACGACGCTCTCCAGTGCGGCTACATCCACGAAGCCGCCGCCGATTCCGGCGCTGATGACCAGGCGGTAGCCGCCGCCAACCAGCGCCAGAGCAGTCGAAGCCGCTGCGGACGGAGCGCCCACACCAGCCAGCTCAACTGCAAAGCGGGTGTCGCCGTTCAGCCCGCGCAGCACGGCTTCCCGTTCGCCCTCAACCGCGGTCATGATCAGGATGCGTCCGTCTGATGTTGTAGGCTCCATCGGTTGATTCCCCTTTAAATTTAGATTTTATGCTACTTTATCATACTGCTTTTTGAAACGATGTTCAAAAAAAACGACAAAAAAAGCGCTCTGTGGCGCCTTTTGGATAAACCTGTAATATTTTCACAGACCGAAAGCCAGCAGCATCGCTGCCTTAAAGAATAACGTTTAGCCTATAAGTAACAGTTAGATAGCAGTTATATTCAAGAAAAAAAGCATTTCTAATCTGGAAGAACAGTACAGGCATAGCATATAATAATTATATCGGCTGATCCTTGGTGATCAACTGAAACATCGTGATATTGCGGTCATAATGGCTTTGGGTCCCATCCTGATTGCGCACCCGAATCATCTCGCTGCTGAACAATTCGATATATCCGCTGCCAATCTCGCAGTATACGCCCGTCGGGTCCTCCTGCCAGACTGAAACGAGATGCTGAGACAGCGCTGCGGTAAAAAATTCGATGTTTTTTTGCAGTACGCGTGGCGTTTTCTTGGGTTCCATAACGTAAATCCTCCCTATATGATGCCATTTGAAAATGAAACAATTGAAAGTGGCTGGTATGTGACAAGTAAAGCGTGATAAATATAAAAAAACGATGAAAAAGTACGATTCGACAATCTACCTCAATGAAACAGACGTAAACACTGTACCCTTTAATACTATTTTTGTAAAGTATCCGATTGACCTTTTCAACAACAGGCTGCGTTTTACACACATTTTACATTGTGTTTACACAGCCGTGATGCTAGTGCGTTTCATCTAATAGTACAATAAAACATAACTATACTGCATGATTGATGGAGGCCATATGTTGATAGAGAGTCAGAATAAGGATAAAGATAAAGCCGGGTCAGAACGCTACTTTAATCGGGATTTGAGCTGGATTGAATTTAACCGTCGTGTGCTTCAGGAAGCTCAGGATACAGACACACCGTTGCTGGAGAGAGCCAAATTTTTGGCGATTGTGTCCAGCAATCTGGATGAATTTATGGCTGTTCGGGTGGCAGAGACGCGCGAGAAGATTAAGGCTGGTTTTATGCAAAAGGATTTTACCGGATATACTCCCTCCGGTTTGTACAAACGGCTGATCAAGCGCACGGTCTCAATGGTATCGGAGCAGTATCGAACCTATCGCGAAATTTCCCGCCTGTTGACGAAAAAGGGGATTTTGCTGCTTGAATATGAGGGCTTGAATGCGACACAGCGCAAGTCTCTGGATACCTACTTTCATGAAATTATATTTCCGGTGCTAACGCCAATGGCGGTCGATCAGAGCCGTCCTTTTCCACTAGTTCACAATAAATATGTATATTTGGCAGTTGTACTGAGACGTCAAGGGGATACGGAGGAGGATAAGCCGTTTTTTGCCATTGTGCAGGTGCCTTCCAATATTCCGCGTGTCGTGTCTGTGCCGCTACGTTCCAATAGCAAGAAGAAATCATTCATTTTAATTGAAGAGCTGATCAAGCATCATATTCAAACGCTGTTCACAGGTTATGTGCCGGAATCGGTCCAAGCCTTTCGGGTCACGCGCAATTCCGATTTGTCCATTAATGAAGAAGAAATCGAAGATTTGCTCGAAGAGATTGAAAAAGAACTGCGTCGAAGAAGACGCGGTGCGCCAGTAAGGCTGGAAGTGGAAAAAGGGATTAATCCCTTTGCTCTGATGGAGCTTCAGCGCGAATTCAAGTTGTTCGATCATGTGTTTGAGATGGACGGGCCGCTGGATTTGACGTTTCTATCGTCCTTTGCCGATCAATTGGAAGGGCATTCGCATTTGAAGTTTCCGGCAATCAAACCGGTGTATCCGGAAGAGCTGCCCCCGCAAGAGGATATCTTCAACGTACTTCGCAAACGGGACGTGCTGGTATATCATCCGTATGAGTCGTTCGATGCGGTAACGGATTTTATCATTGAGGCGTCAGAGGACCCGGATGTGATGGCGATCAAAATGACCCTGTACCGGGTCAACGGGGAATCCAAGCTGATACCGGCACTGGCACGTGCGGCTGAATCGGGCAAGCAGGTCACGGTGGTGGTGGAATTAAAGGCCCGTTTTGATGAGGAACGTAATATTGCCTGGGCGCGTACGCTTGAGAAAGCAGGCTGTCATGTGGTTTACGGGCTAGTCGGTTTGAAGACGCACGCCAAAATCATTCTCGTGGTACGCCACGAGCGTAACGCGCTCAAACGATACGTGCATGTGGGGACTGGCAACTACAATGAAAGCACGGCCCGCGTATATACGGATATCGGGTTATTCACGTCAGACCCGGTCTTGGGCGAGGATGCCTCCGAGCTGTTTAATGAAATCACGGGCTTCTCCGCACTCAAGACGCTGCAAGCTTTTACGGTGGCTCCGACGGGAATGAAAAACAAGCTGTTCGAGCTGATCCGCAGGGAAGCGGAGCAAGCACTTGCAGGCAAGCCAGCCCGTATCATTGCCAAAATCAACTCCTTATCCAGTCAGGAGATGATTGATGAACTTTATGCAGCTTCTCAGGCGGGTGTGAAGATTGATTTGATCATTAGAGGGGTCTGCTGCTTGCGTCCCGGTGTGGAAGGCTTCAGCGAGAATATCAGCGTCATTAGTATTGTGGATCGCTTTCTGGAGCATTCCAGGCTGTTTTATTTTGAAAATGCAGGGGCTTCGGAGCTGTTCCTGTCCAGCGCGGACTGGATGACTCGCAACCTGACACGCCGGATTGAACTGATGTGCCCGATTTACGATGACCGGATCAAGGGAATGCTGTCGGACATTTTGCATTTGTCCTTGAGAGATAATGTGAAGGCGCGGCAGCTTCTGTCCAATGGCAGTTATCAGTTTGTGGCAAGAAACGACGAAGAGGCCCCTATGCGGAGCCAATCCGAAGCCATGAAGGTTAGAAATTGGAAGAAGGAAGAATGGACCACGACAACGTAAGGTTCCATGCTTTTTGAAAATCCTTGGCGACAGCCTCCAGCTCCCGCTGTTCCAGAATCGGTTCACTCATGCTTTCCAGACGAAGATGTAGCGCATCGTCACCTGTGGTGGGATTGATGCTGGTGATGATGCCGGATTCGCTCCGATCCATGCCGATCGCAAGCTGGAGCAGGGAGCCCAACCGATGTACACGTTCTTCGTCGGAAGGCTCCAGAATATCGGCATGTGTGCGCAACAGTCGGGGCGTCCGATTCTTGGGATGGTAGTCTGCGATCAGCGCAGCCAGCACCGTTTCCTGATGGGATAAACCTCCGATGCCCGCATGTAGGATCCAGAACACGGAATGCTGGCGGAAATGATAGTAATTTAAGGCTGCTCCGGTTTTGTACAGCGTTGCGGCGGTAAGCAGCAGACGTTTGTCCATCGCTGAGGATGATACGTCAGCCCATACGTCAACGAGTTCGTCATAGAGTCGGACAGCGTACTCGTTAACCCGCTTGACGTGCTCTTCGCTAACCGGAACAGCGAATGAAAGTATATTGCGGATCGACGCGATGAGCGGATTGTCGACCACAGGCTTTTCGGAATTGACCAGTTCATGAAACAAACCGTCACGCAAGCCCGCTCCGCTGACCAAATAGGTGGAGCCATGAGCGGCCTCGAATATCGTTTTCAATATAACTAGCCCCGGTACAATAATGTCGGCTCTGTCTTTGGACAGGCCGGCTGTTTTTTTGCGTTTTTCATAGGGAAGATGGGGCAGACTGACATAAAAATAATCGACATCTTCTGTCGTCATTTCGTAATGGTGCGTCACGGGCAACGAGTAATCCTGCCGCTTCTGATTGATTTTGGCCAAGGTACGCAAGGTACCGCCCAAACCGATGAACGGCAGGCCCGGATTGGAAAAGATCCAATCATGGTCTTGCAGGGAAGAACGGACGAAGCTCTCCATCTCCTCGATCTGCTGAGAGGACCATTCACCATTCCTGACTTCCTGGCCAAAGCGCGAATTCGTGTTGACCGCGCCAAAAGGAAACGATACGGTATGAAGCCGCTGTCGCTCGCGGAACAGCGTAATTTCGGTACTGCCGCCCCCGATGTCAATAATAATGCCGTCGTTTACATTCATGGTATTGACGACGCCCAGAAAACCGGCATAGCCCTCCTGCTCCCCGCTCAATATTTCCAGCGTTAAGCCTGTTTCCTCCGCAATCCATTGAACAATCTCATCCGAATTCGCCGCATTACGGATAGCGGCTGTCGCTGCTGCACGCATACGAACAACCTCGTGCATACGGCATACCGTTATAAATTGGCGCAGTAATGGAGCGATGCTTCGAATCGCTTCCCGCTCCATACGGCCGTTGGTTCCAACCTTTTCACTTAGTCGGGCAGCCTCTTTGCATTCCTGGACAATCCGGTAGGCTCCTGTCTCTGTTATTTCATAGATCACTAGACGTATGGAGTTGGAGCCAATGTCCATGATGCCGATTTTGCTGTTCATGAGTTGACCTCCTTGTCGAAAAAACAATTTGCCGGCAAACCCGCTGCTCCGTGCAAATATAAGTAGATTATTGTCATTGTACCAGTGATGTCCCGTGCATGCTACCGTTAGCATTGATCTTGTCGAAATGGATATGTTCCTCGGGCAATCATCCAAGAATAGAGCATCCGTGTTGAGTATGTATAAGTATAGTTTGACGGCGAAAGGAGAGAGGATTCATGAGACAACTTGCAAGCAAGTGGTTAAAGACGAAGGCGCTGCTCCGCCATCCGTATACCGCCGTTTATATACCGGAAACGTGTCTGTATAGCGAAGATCAACTGCGCATGATGCTGCGGCGGCAAGCTTTTGTGTTCATAAAGCCTGTGAAGGGCGGCGGTGGAATCGGAGTCATGCGTGTGGCTAGGGGGCGCAGGGAATACACCTGCACGCGCATGGAACGCACATACCGGTTCAGCAGCTTTGGAGAGCTTGCTGTCGGAATCGGAAAGCTCCGGCTCCAGCGTCCGTATTTGATTCAGCAGGGTATTTTGTTGGCTACTATTCAGGGCAGACCGGTTGACTATCGGGTAAAAGTGGTGAAAGTGGGCCAGAAATGGGTTTTCCGGTCGGTGGTTGCACGTCATGCCCGTCCCGGACTGGTCATTACGAACCTGTGCAAAGGGGGAACTTTGATGAAGGGAATGGATGCACTTCGGAAGATTTATCCCCGCCAGGTGGCTACCCGAAAGCGACGTGAAATCGTTAATCTTACACAGCGGTGTATTCCTGTACTGGAGAAAAGATTTCCGGGGATTGGACAATTGGGATTTGATTATGGACTTGATCCGAATGGACGGATATGGATTTTGGAGGTAAACACAAGGCCCCAATAATTCTTGATTTTCTTGAATTCAATCCCATAAAATTCAATTTAGTAGATTGTGAATATAATATATTTGTGTAAACAATAAAAAATTTTTTTTTATTTACCAGCGTCAAAATCCTGTGTATAAGTATTGTCCACATTATCCCCTGTCACATATAAGGCTTTACGACACTTACCAACAATTTATACACAGGATTTCCACAACATGCTGTGGATAACAGAACGCTTGTTCCGTTTTTGGTATTTTGATAGAATAGATTTTGAAATAAAAGGAAAGGTTGTGTCGAGGATGGCTATGCTGACGGATGAAATGCTTTTGGATTCCTATCAGATGGCAATCGAGCTTAAACTTGAATGCGACTTCATTGCACTGTTGCTGGCTGAGATCCACAAAAGAAACTTAGAGATGAATACAGCCGTAGTCCTTCATTAGACCGGACAAGCTCTCGTACTGCGACTGTGAAGTCATTCAGGGTTCGAATGACTTTACGGACAATCACTGCAACGAATAGGCACACCGTAGAAAAGGGTATTTCACTCCAATAATTCAATTTTGGAGTAAAATACCCTTTTTTGTCATAGTCTAAGAATAGACTACAGTTTCATGTTACTACTGTGACCCGGGGACAGCTTGGCGTCCGGATCAACATAAACCTTGGCGTTGTTGACGGCCGTAGGCGCTTCACCGAAGCCGACAGCAATCAGCTTGAGCTTGCCTGGATAGGTCGTAATGTCCCCAGCGGCGAAAATGCCGGGAATATTCGTTTCCTGACGGGAATCGACCACGATGGAGTTACTTTCGATTTCGATTCCCCATTCGGCAATCGGACCGAGAGTGGATACAAATCCAAAGTTAACGATCACATCGTCCACTTCGATTTCCTGAGTTTCTTTGGTTTTTACATGAGCAAGGGTAACCTTCGTAATCGAGTCTTCCCCGTGCAGCTCTGTAATTTCGGTCGGTGTAACGACGTTTACTTTGGAAGCGAGGAGGTTTTCTACACTGTGTTCATGCGCACGGAATTTGTCGCGGCGATGAATCAATGTAACCTGTTCTGCAATCGGTTCCAGCATAAGCGCCCAGTCTACCGCAGAGTCGCCGCCGCCGCTGATCAGCACTTTCCGGCCTGCAAATTTACTCAGGTCGCTGACAAAGTAATGCAGGTTCGTTTTTTCAAAACGATCTGCGCCCGGCAGTTCCAGTCTGCGTGGCTCGAAAGCACCCACGCCAGCGGTAATAATGACCGCTTTACCGTGATACTCGCCGCCTTTATCTGTTTTTACGATGAAGTGGCGTTCTTCCTTTTTCTCTAATGATACGACTTTCTCTTCTAACTGTACTTCTGGATTAAAGTGGTTCATCTGCTGAACCAGATTGTTGACCAGTTCCTGTGCAGTCACTTTAGGAAAGCCAGCGACGTCATAAATATATTTTTCA
Source organism: Paenibacillus sp. RC21 (assembly GCF_044907935.1). Lineage (NCBI taxonomy): Bacteria > Bacillati > Bacillota > Bacilli > Caryophanales > Paenibacillaceae > Paenibacillus > Paenibacillus sp. RC21. Next base: position 253,536 of record NZ_JBIYCS010000005.1, on the reverse strand, counting down.
GGATAAAGGGCTGCAAGCTGGCCTCCGAGTTGGGGCATACTTTCAATTAAGGTGACGGATGCCTGACGCATTCCCCCGTAGAAAGCAGCGAAAATACCGGCTGGACCGCCTCCGATGATAATCAGATCGCGGAGCTCCGCACCTGTGGATTGAGCTGTCACTCTAAAAACACCTCCGAAAGGGATAGTATGGATAATGAATATTAAATGTTGAATCAGCCGCATAGAGGTTAAAAAAAGCCACCGAACGTATGATTCACTGTCTATCATTATAAACTGCCGGGTTCCGCTTGCAAAGTTTAAGCGAATTATTATTTGATGAAGGTTATCCGGCGTGTATAAATAAGTCATTTTGAGAGCAAAGCTGTGAATAATCACTGATTACGTAAACCGGAAGGGGTAGAAGCATGAGCAGTATTCCCAAAATTGTCATTGTGGGTGCCGGGTATGGCGGTATTTTGACGGCTCAGCAATTGCAAAAGGAGCTCAAGCACAACGAGGCGGATGTCACGCTGATTAACCGCCATGATTACCACTATATAACAACGCATCTCCACATGCCCGCAGCGGGTACGGATACGATTGAGCATTCACGTATTCCGATTTCGCAGCTGATCGATGAGTTCAAAGTGGATCTAATCAAAGGGACGGTTAAGGATATCATACCGAAGGAGAAAAAAATCGTGCTGGAGGATGGATCGCTATCCTACGATTATCTGGTAATCGGGCTGGGCGGAGAACCGGAAACCTTCGGTATTCAGGGGATGGATAAGTTCGCGCTTACAATTCGAAGCATTAACTCGGTCCGCTTGATCCGTGAGCATGTCGAATACCAGCTTGCTTTGTATAAAAATGATGGAAACCCCGGACGGCTGAATTTTGTAGTCGGAGGTGCGGGCTTTAGCGGCATTGAATTTGTGGCGGAGCTGGCGGATCGTCTGCCACAATTGGCGAGAGCCTATGATATTGACTTTAACCGGATTCAAATCATTAACGTCGAGGCGGCTCCTACGGCATTGCCGGGCTTCGATCCGGAACTGGTAGAATACGCGATGGATGTCCTTAAGCGCAAGGGCGTTACCTTCCGCATCGGTGTTCCAATTAAGGAATGTCTTGAGGACGGCGTCATTGTTGGTGAGGGTGAGAAAATCGAAGCCTGCACGGTCGTATGGACTGGAGGTATTCGTGGTAACGGCCTGATCGAGAAAGCCGGATTTGAAGTGATGCGCGGACGGGTGAAGATCGACGATTTTCTACGCGCACCGGGCCATGACGACATTTTTATTATCGGGGACAGTTCTTTAATGTTTAATCCCGAAGGACGCCCGTATCCGCCGACCGCCCAAATTGCAATGCAGCAAGGGGTACTCTGCGCGAAGAATCTGGCAGCTACGCTTCGTAAAAAGGAGCTGCACAAGTTTGTATTTTCCAACAAAGGCACGGTTGCTTCTCTTGGAAAAGGGGAGGCTGTCGCCGTCGTGGGCAATCGCAAAATAAAGGGCTGGATAGCCGCGCAACTGAAAAAAATTGTGGATATCCGTTATCTGTTTATCATTGGCGGGATTCCGTTGGTGCTGAAAAAGGGACGTTTTTTCTAAGCTTGAGCATGACATCAAAAGATCTTATGCATTGAGAAGGTTTCCATGACTCCTGGCCAGGGGGCTTGGAAACCTTTTTTATTAATGTACTCCTAAAAAGGGTATTGACACATAACTATACGGCGACGTATAGTGTGGATATTAATTACAGAGGGGGGGGCCTTCACGTTGTATTCTGATTTTAACTTCAAGGGTGATCCCAAAAAGATAAATTTATTGGCAGAAAAATTTCCCCATGTGGACCCCCAATCGTTGAGTACGCTAGCGCTTTTCATGCAGACAGCTCATGAAGTATACAATGGTGTGTGCTCCAGACTGTCCGAATATGGACTATCGATTGGAAGTCTGAAAATTTTAATTCCGCTGTATCTGCATGAACGTGCATTGACTCCATCTGAACTGGCCGAATATTCAGGAGTAACACGGTCAACCGTAACCAGTGTAATCGACAAGCTGGAACGTGACGGTATCATCCGAAGAAGTACGCTGGCGGATCGCCGTATGACCGCAATCTCCTTGACTGAGGAAGGAAGACAGTTAATGACGGAAAGAATTCCGATGTTCATTCAGCTTTTTTCCGATTTATTGAAGGAATTTACGAAGGAAGATCATGTCCACTTCGCGGGGATGCTACAGAAGCTTTCCACAGGTGTGGAGCGAATAAAACGGGAATAAATGCTTTCCCAAGGCCGATAGTTAGACGTCGTACTATCAGATTGCGTACTTGTTTTTTTAAAACAATCATTTTTCCGCTTATTATTGGCTAAATCATCATGAAGGAGAGTTCATTGCAATGAATAAGAAGATCATTGTGTACGTTATACTTATTGCCGCGCTAGGTACTGGAGGTACGCTGATGGCTATGAGCGGCAAGGATGCTGTGAGTATGGCTGCCACACAAAAAAACACGCTGCTTACGGCAGATACCGTAAATGCTGCCTTTCAGGGCGTTGGGGGAAGAGTGAACACCATTGAGGTGAAGGAGGAACAACAGGTGAAAAAAGGGGATGTGCTCATGACCCTCGATCCTGTGGACCTCGACCTGCAAATTGAGAAATTAAAAACGGATATCGCGCAGGCTGATGTAAAAATAAAGCAGGCTAAAGACGGACTGCAAAATCAGTCAGAGAAAATTTCGACTTCAGAAAAACAGGGGCAACTGGATATTCAGGCTGCGCAAGCGGGAGAATCCCTGTTGAACCAAGGCACACGTGTGGAGGATATCCAGAAGCAAAAGCTGGCTATTGAAGCGGCGCAGCAATCGTTGGACGCATCTCTGACAGGAGTGGAGACATCCAAGAGAAATGCAGAGATCGCGCAAAAGACAGTGACCTCCAGACAACAGGCGCTGGAACTGGCTAAAATCAATTACAACCGTATTAAAGCTTTGTACGATGCTGGGGCTGGAACCAAGGCGGAGCTGGATAACGCTAAAAACCAACTGGATTCTGCACAAATTGTGCTAGATACAGCCCGGGATCAGGTGGAGATTGCCAATAATCAGATTACTGCGGCCAGCAAACAATCCGACATTGCTAAAAATAGTATCGCCCAGCAGCAAACCGCTCTGGAAAAAATGGAGGCAGGTGCAACCGCAGAGGAACGCGAACAGGCCCGCATCAAAACAGAAAAGGCCAAGGAAGCACTAACCCAGACCTCCCAAACACGTAAAGATGTTAAAAATAGTGAATACAACGTGGATCTTCTGGCTCAACAAAAGCAGGCATTAAGCGTTCAGCTCAAAACCTTGGAATTGCAGCGCGGACGTACGGTGCTGAAGGCATCCGCAGACGGTAAAGTGTCCCGCATTGTTCCCAAGATGGGAGAAATCGTTGCTACGGGGGCAACAGGCGTCGTTATTGAAACCAACCACCTATACTATGATATTTATGTGGATGAGGATTCCATCTCACAGTTTAAAGCAGGGGGAAATGTGGCTTCACATGTCGTAGCTTTAGACAAAAATATCCAGGGCAAGGTGAGATACGTTACCTCTGCTCCGCAGTATACCAACATGAGAATGAGCCGGGATAAAGGTTTGTCGGATATAAGCTCCTTCCAGGTAAGGGTAGATGTTCAGCGAACACCTGAATTATTACCTGGAATGACGATAGAGGTTGTGACGAAATGAAGGCGTTTATAGAAGAATGGAAGCTATTGATCAGCGGCAAGCTGGTATTCGTTATGCTGCTCGTCCCGATTGTCGTATCGGCATCTTTAGGGTTTGTTTTTAAAAACAATCAGCTTAATGATGCCTCTGTGGCTGTAGTCGATTTAGATCATAGCAATTATAGCCGACAGCTTATTAATAAATTAAATGCATCCCAGTATATTGATGTACGTTATGTGCAAGAGAATGAAACCGATCCGAATTTACTCTTATATAATGAAAAGTTTTTTGCAGTGATTTATCTTCCGGCAGGTCTGGAGGAGAATAGAGTTAAGGGAGTCCAGAGCAACATCGGCTTTTATGTAGATAACACGGTCGGGCTGGCTACAGGGAATCTGCGGTCGGCGGTGACGGAGATCATTGCCACGGAAAATGCGATGCTGGCTGGTGGTGGACTAAGGGGCATGGGAATGAGTGACAGCCAGGTTACAGGGCTTACCTCCAATATGCTACTCCAGCAGCGTCTGCTGTATAATCCGACCAATGTTACTTTGATGACCTCGGTTATGGGGTTCATGAATACGGTCATGATTTCACTGATTGGTGCTGCTGCGCTGACGATTGTTCCTCGCTTACGGGAGGAAGGACGATTAAAAGATGAGCTGCAGCATTCATACGGTCTGATTCTGAGGGTCATACCGTATGCGGTAGTTGGATGTGTATCCTTTTTTCTATCCATTGGTTTGCTCAAGCAGATCGGCGGACTCCGTTTTGAGGCCAATGTATGGCAAATGAGTATTCCGTTTCTACTGTACACGATTACTTTGGGTTTGTTTGCAATGGTTCTGGGATGGAGTGCGGCTAATCCGGGAAAAGCTTCCCCGCGTCTCATGCTGCTTATATTGCCTTCGTTTATGCTGAGTGGTGCTCAATTGCCGGTAGCTATGCTACCTCCATCGTTGCAGTATGTAAGTAACATTCTTCCATTAACCTGGCATTTCAAGTTTTTGAGAGGGATGGGATTCAAGGGCGGAAGCTTGAAGTATTTCATTCCTGAGGTTGGAGGATTTTTGATCCTGTTAAGTGCTTTGTTGCTTCTGATCTTTATTCTGATTGCTCTGGAGAAAAGAAAGCTGGCAAAAAGCGAGGATGCAGCTGTAGTGGTTGAACCTGTGTTACACTAATATCAAAGAATATGATTTTTCAGGCGCCTGTGAGGGGGCCTTTTCTCATCTTGTGCGGCTTTGCAGCATATAAAAAGGATTCCGCATTCCCTAAAGCGGGAGTTCACGAAATCCTTGGTCGTTTTATAGCTTTAACATGTCTTCAAATGTTTCTTCGTTCAGGACGCTGCCGACATAGAAGGAGCCGAACTCGCCGTAACGGGCGCTGACTTCGTCAAAACGCATTTCGTAGATCAGCTTTTTAAATTGAAGTGCGTCGTCGGCGAACAGCGTGACACCCCATTCCCAATCGTCGAAGCCGATAGAACCGGAAATGATTTGCTTCACTCTGCCAGCGTAGCTGCGTCCGATCAAACCGTGGCTGCGCATCAGAGTGCGACGCTCGTCCATCGAAAGCATGTACCAGTTGTCATCCAGATCGCGTTTTTTGTTCATCGGATAGAAGCAAATATATCGAGCCTTGTTCAAAACAGGCTTCAGACGTGCAACAATTTGCGGATTTTGCATCGGATCTTCTTCTTTGCTCAAATAGTTGCTCAGCTCGACCACACTCACGTAAGAGTAGGTTTTAGTCGTATATTTGGCAAAGGTTGTTTTGTTAAAATCATTTTCGAGTTTGTTGAGATCTTCCAGCGTTTCGCGTAGATGTAACATTACAAAATCAGCCTTTTGTCCGATTACAGTATATACGGCAGAGCTGCCCAGACCCGCTTCCTCGGTAACGCTCCATTCCTTCATAAACTCTTGAAGCTCGTCCAGCGCCCCGGCGCGTTCTTCATCGTCTGCTGTTTTCCATGCCGTCCAGTTGATGGATCGGAAATCGTGAAGTGCATACCAGCCTTCCAGCGTGGATGCTACTTCATTTGGCGTTGATGGGGGTTGTTGAGGTTGATGTTGGTTCACAATGGTCACTCCTTTTTCAAATCTGTAAATAATCATCGGCATGGCCGAAACATGTGCGTTGTAAGTATGTCCTGCGAATAAAGAATGTGTAATGCTTAACTATTATATTGTAGCCCAAATAAAGGATTTTCACCAATGAAAGAAATGTGAAGAATTTTATTTTTTCCGTGATGCAGGTCACAAGCAGTAAAATAGTTAGTATTCTCGAAAAAAGGGGAACACGGACGAATGAGGCTGCCAAAAAGGAGGACAATTGGACTTATTTTGCTGGTCTCAGCTGGGGTCAAGTATGATAGAATAGAAAAACATCTTGGAGACCGTTATGTCAGGAAAGGAAGAATGTTGGAATGCGGATGAAAAACCTGCTGCACTATACTGAGAACCACCGCTACTGCGTTTATCGGGAATTCGGCTTGAGCGCACTGGATGAATTGATGCTGGGAAGCGTCTATCAGCCGATGGTAGGCGCATTTGCGGTCAGCCTGTATCGGCTATTGTTCCAGCATGTGCCAGTCGGACAGATCGGTTATTCGCCGCTGGAGCAGCAGCGTCGTCTTTTTCTGACACTAGGGCTGGAGCCGAGTGAGAAGGGACGCAAGCATCTAATTGAACAGACCTCCAAGCTGGAGGCTGTCGGTCTGTTGCAGACGTCCAGGCTGTATGCACCGGAAACGGACGACTATATGTATGAATATGAGATGCAGCCACCGCTTGCACCTGCCGATTTTTTCAGGACGCAGCATCTTACTCTTTTGTTGAGAGACAAAATTGGCAAGTTTGCGGTGCTTTCTCTGCGAGAATCGCTGTGGAGCAGCGAATCTGTGGAATGGTCGCAATCTTCCTATAATAAAGAGAATATATCTATTCCGTTTTACGAGTTATTTGAGCTGAACACCCATGTCATTGATTACGAGTTGGAGCAGGCGCTTTCCGAGGTGTCTTCGGGCCGTCACAATGGGGCTTTGGCCGCAGAGTCGGAGGAAGGGCTGAATTATGCAGACATCATTCTCCGTTTTCCGCGTGAATCCGTTAATCGCAAGCATGTAGAGCGTCTGCGTTTTGAGCACGAGCAGTTAGGCATGGTCAATTACGTTGTTCGCAAATTTGACTTATCTGTACAGGACATCAGCCGCTTGCTGGATGAGGACGGTGTTTTTACCGAAGCGGGCGATTTGCTGCTAGACGAGCTTCAACTCCGGGCCAGCCAGCATTCCAGACAGGATCGGAAGCGTCAGGAGGAACAGCAGGTGCAGGCCGCCAAAGTGGTTGCTCTGCGTCAGAGAGAAGCTGCCACTTCGGAAGAGCCTCCTGCGGAGCAGGCCGTGGAAATGGAGTTCTATGTGGAAGTTCCACCACAGTTCACAGCTAAATGCGACATTCACCAATATAATATGATGCTGCGCAACGAGCCTTATCGTCGTTTGTTGCAAACCTTTTTCCCCGGCACGGTTCCCGGTAACCTGCTGGATATATTCGAAAAGATTGATATCAGCTACAAGTTGCCCGGTGAAGTCATCAATGTACTTATCCATTATTTAATGTCCCTGCTGGTATCAGGAAGCGATCAGCGGATCAACCGAAACTTTGTCGAGGCCGTCGCTTCCAATATGCTGTTAAAGCAGGTAAGTACCTACGAAAAGGCCGTTCAATATATACGTGACCAAGCCAAGGTAAAAGGCAAGCAGTCCGCTGCCTCTCCTTCCGGCGGCCGTTCCCGTTCGTATGCCAAAAACAACGGCCCATCCAAGCCATCCATTCCCATCGTACAGGATCATCCTGCCGAGGAACCGGTATCCGAGGAAGAACTGGATGAATTGCTGCGCCTGGCCGAACGAATGCAATCCGGCAAGCAAAAAAAGGTGTAGTGGATAGCTCTACGCTAAATCAAACTATCAATTGGTTTTGATCCAAAACCAATTAGGTATTATAAAAATGTTCAGCGAAGCCAATTCAAATATGTGTCGACTTTATGGCGGTCGGCAGCGGAGCGGGCAGAATTGTTCTGTAGAAGCGAAGCGTTTGCCTAAAAGCTTTCCGAAGGAAAGCTGGCATCGTAAGCATAAGCTATCCCCGGATTTTAACCTTTAAATCCTTATTCCAATAGGAAAAATCTGAGGATAACAGCAATCGGAAGAACAATCTGCATGCGAAGCATCTCCCCTCCATAATTCTGTACATTTTAGAAAGGAGGAGCGTTCTTGGAATCACTGGGCGATTTGCTACAGCAGATGCAGAACCCTTCGTTTCGCCAGCGCACGCGCAATGTGGCCGATCAGGTTCTCAATGATCCGCTGGTGCAGGAATTTTGTGCTGCGCATCAAGATATTGACGAAACACAACTGCGATTAAACATGAGTATGCTTTTTCAGTATGCCCGGGATCGTCGAAATTGCGACAATTGTCCGGGACTCGAACAGTGTCCTAACGATTTTCAGGGACATTTTTGCAAGCTGGGCGTAGAATACCCAAATGGTACAGCCGAAATGGTGGACATCCGTACCCCTTGCGCCAAACTGGTAGCTTCACAGCACGAACAGCGGGTGCGTCAGCGGATTAAAAGCTTTTATGTGGATGAGCGTGCGCTCTTGGAAGGCTATAATGCCCTTGAGATTGCACGTAAGGATGCACAACGTATGCCCGCAGTCACACAACTATTCCGTTACATCGAAGAAACGAAAAGCCAGGGTTTATCCAAAAAAGGACTCTACCTGGAAGGTACGTTTGGTACGGGTAAGACCTTTTTAATGGGATATCTGCTGCACGAGCTGGCCCTGTCCGGACTGAACGGTGTGATTGTGTATATGCCTGATTTTGTGGAGGACTTAAAGTCCATGATTCAGGAAGGGCAGAAGCTGAAGGAAACGACTGAAATGCTTAAAAATTGTGATCTGCTCGTATTTGACGACATTGGAGCCGAAAATTTGAGTCCATGGGTACGGGATCATGTGATGGGCTCGATTTTAAATTATCGAATGAACCGCAAACCTACCTTTTATACTTCGAATTATTCGTTGCAAGGGCTGGAGAAGCATCTGAGCTTTACGAGCAAGGACGGTGAGGAATTGTACAAGGGACAGCGTTTGATGGACCGGATTCGCCCTTTTGTAGATGTCATTACCGTTAAAGGGAAAAATCAGCGAGGATAATTGTAAATCAATTTGCTATTTTGATATCTTACAATTAAAAAACTATTGTGATATAATTAAAAGGTGTCAAAAAAGAAATTACAGGTTATAATAATCTTGACTTTTCTATAAAGGAGGAACATACAATGGCAATTGTTAACGTGTCCGACCAATCCTTCAACGCAGAAGTCGAAGGTACAGGAACCGTTTTGGTTGATTTTTGGGCGCCATGGTGCGGTCCTTGCAAAATGATCGCTCCTATTCTGGAGGATCTGTCCACAGAAGTTGGCGACAGCGTCAAAATCGCGAAAGTGAACGTGGATGAAAACCCAGAGTCTGCTTCCCGTTTCGGCGTTATGAGCATTCCTACCCTGATCGTCTTCAAAGACGGACAGCCCGTTGATAAAGTGGTGGGTCTGAATTCCAAAGAAGCGCTGAAAAGCATGCTTACCAAACACCAGTAATTATCGCATGTGACCCATGCTCCTGCGGGGGCTTGGGGAGCGGCCATGAACGGTCAATGCCTCCGGTTGTAAATACCGGGGGCGTTTTTGTGTATTATTCCTGTATATTATATAGTAGTCGAGCAGTCATTATAAGAATGGAAGGAGGAACCGGGCGAATGGAATCTTATGCGGAGGACTTGCGGAATCAGGAGAAGGCGCTGGAGAACATACGACACAAATTAGCGTTGCTGCCAGATGCATCGGGCTGTTACTTGATGAAGAACAGCGAGGGCACCATCATTTATGTCGGCAAGGCCAAAGTGCTGAAAAACCGGGTCCGTTCCTATTTTACAGGCAGCCATAACGGCAAGACGCAGCGACTGGTTTCCGATATCCGTGATTTTGAATATATCGTTACGGGCAGTAATATGGAGGCGCTCATTCTGGAGTGCAACCTGATTAAAAAGCATCAGCCGCGCTATAACGTGCTGTTGAAGGATGACAAAACCTTTCCTTATTTGAAAATTACGAACGAGGAGCACCCCAAGCTGGAGGTGACCCGGCGCGTTCTGAAAGATAAAGCAAAATATTTTGGCCCTTATCCTAATTCCTACGCGGCACATCAGACGAAGAAGCTGCTGGACCGTATGTATCCGTTACGCAAGTGCGGTGTGATGCCGAAGGAAGTGTGCCTTTATTATCATATGCATCAATGCCTGGGCCCTTGTGTGAAAGAGGTTGCGAAGGAAACGTATGACCAGATTGGTCAGGAGATCGGTTCTTTTTTGAGTGGCGGGCATGAGGAAATCAAAAAGGATCTTCAACGCAAAATGCAGGAGGCCGCAGAGGAGCTGTACTTTGAGCGTGCCAAGGAGCTACGCGACCAGATTATCAGCATTGACGCGATGATGGAAAAGCAGAAGATCACGACAGCCGATGCGAAGGACCGCGATGTATTTGGATTTTCGGTAGACAAGGGCTGGATGTGTGTGCAGATCCTATATGTTCGTAAAGGTAAAATGATCGAGCGGCATATGTCTACGTTTCCTTTTTATGGCGAGGCCTACAGCGACTTTATGTCCTATGTGACGCAATATTATAGTGATAACCCGGCGGTGCCGCAGGAAATATTGCTGCCGGATACACCGAAGCTGATGAAGCAGGCGGAACAGGGTGATGTCGGTCAATCGGCTGTGACGGAAGCTGTTTCTCACACTGCAACAACCGAGGGAACCGCACAGACCAGTAACAATGCTGTACAAGAAGCAGGGACATTATCGGATGTGGCAAATGAAGAGCAGCCGTTCGAGCGTTCCGCGGATGCACTGCTGGTGGCCGAAGAGCGTGCTTCTTATGGAGAAGCAACGGAGCAGGACCAGACAGAAGCCCAACTGTCCGGCGGGCTGGAGGAACCAGCTACGGCGGCACTCGCTCTGGCTGAATGGCTGGATGTAAAGGTACTGGTGCCTCAGCGTGGACTGAAAAAGCAAATGACGGGTATGGCTACGGAAAATGCACGGGTTGCTTTGGATGAGAAGTTTAAGCTGATTGAGCGGGACGAGGAACGGACATCCAAGGCTGCAAGCAATCTGGGGCGTGCGATTGGGCTGGATAGCCTGCATCGGGTGGAGGCGTTTGATAACTCCAACATACAGGGCTCCGATCCAGTCTCGGCAATGATTGTGTTCATTGATGGCAAGCCTGCCAAGAAGGAATACCGTAAATATAAAATCCGTTCAGTGCAGGGGCCGGATGATTATGAAACGATGCGTGAGGTTATTCGGCGTCGATATGAACGTGTGCTCAAGGAAAATCTGGAGCGTCCGAATTTGATCGTCGTCGATGGTGGACGCGGACAGATTAAGGCCGCTGTGGATGTGCTGGAGAATGAACTGGGTTTGTTCATTCCTGTGTGTGGTCTGGTGAAGGATACCAAGCATAGAACCTCTCAACTACTGGTGGGGGATTCTCCAGAGGCCGTGACACTGGCCCGCAACAGTGAAGAATTTTACCTGCTGCAACGCATTCAGGACGAGGTTCACCGATTCGCCATTACATTCCATCGTGAGCAACGGGGCAAATCCATGGTAACCTCTCGTTTGGACTCGATTCCGGGAATTGGCGAGAAGCGGCGTAAGCTGCTGCTTAAGCATTTTGGCTCACTTAAAAAAATAAGAGAGGCCAGCGTCGAAGACTTCCGGCCTCTCTCTATCGGTGATAAGCTTGCGCGTCAGATTATAGCTGCCCTTCGGGAGGAGGAGTCGTAGAATACGGCTCTTCTTTTTTTATGGGCTCAAACATGACTCGATTTGGTTTCTTTGGACTAAACCAGTACATGATATAGGCCACAATGGCAGGGAGCACGATCCAGAATATACCTGCGAACAGGTTCACGCTATCTCCCAGCGTCATCACACTCAGTCCCATCAGAATGCTGTCAAAAATAACGTGGCTGAACATGGCGGCAATAAAGCCGTAGCGCAGGAACACAAAACTGAACAGCAATCCAAGGAAGGTCAGCTCAATCGGTCTGGAAATGACCGGATAGATCGGATACAGTGTGTGCCCCAGTGCCCAAATCAATGTGGTGATCAGACAGGCAACAAAAGTATTTCTTACTATTTTTTTCACCATCGGAATACCAAACAGACGGTATACGGCTTCCTCTCCAATACCAGCCATCCAGGCCATAATCGGCAGTAGCCATGGATAAGCCATGTTATAAGGAGACTGTGTGGCATCTGTTGTGGAGAACGTATTAAGCGTGCGCTCCAGTACAAAGAACAAAATGGATTGCACCCCAAGTAAAATAAAGGCCCACAAGTAGCCAACATACATACTGCGAAGCACATACAGCCCATAGCCAGACTCCTTGGCGCGTGGCCATGCATTCAGTCCAACCTTGCGCATCAGCCCGTCACCGCCGACCAAGGAGAAGTAGATCGCTACAGCCATTACGAAGGAAACCACAACTTGCAAAATCATAAGAAATATAAGCGCTCCCCGTACGCCTGCTTCCGCTTGCAGTACAGGTAGCATGTTAAATGTTCCTGCCATACTGGCAGCAAAATATACAATGGACAGAACAATGCCGCGTATAAAGGAAGTGTGGCGTCGTGTGAGTGAGGCGTATACGATGGCAAGTATGCCCAAGACCATGCTTAATAAGGCATAACCCGCGTAGGTCATCCAGTTTGCCCAGTACGTTTGTTTTTTGACATAATCCGTATAGGACGATGGGGCAGAAAAGCTTTGTGTAAACGAGCGAACATCCCCGTCTTCAAAAGTAAAAGCCAGTGTAAGCACCGAGGAACCGATTTTCTTATCGTCCACGGTATACTTCAATCCACCCTCGCCATCGGTTGTTGCGAGCTTCAAGTCCGACGGCTTAAAGCCAAAGCGCTTCACCCAAGCTGTCGCTGCCTGCTCCTTCGCATCCAGCGTCATGTCTCCCTCAGCTGCACGTACAAGCCTGTTACGTGCTTGCTCATCCGTAGAAATATCAGCTTGTGTGTAACTGGTGCTGGAGGTAATTCGTTTAAAGCTAACGACTTTGCCAGTGGACAAATCCACATGAATTTGCAACTTGCTCTTCGAAGAAGGTTCCGGCAAATCGACCCGGAAGGTTTCGTAAGGATAACTTTTTTTCCATGTACGGTCATACTGTTGAAGCAGCTTTTCTCTGGATAAATAACCGTACAGGTCCGTTTCGGCCTGATAGGTCACCAGAGGCTCCTTAGACCGTAATTCGGTATAGCTCAGCTCGGAGCGGGCGAAGTCCAGTGCGTGTATGACTGCTTCCTGCTTGCTGATGACCTTGGCATTCGCCAGTGCCTCCGGATTCGGATTACTAAATGAGGGAATAAGCAATTGAAAGACAAAAAAGCAAATCAGGCCAATCGCGCCCAGCAAGCCTAATCTTTTGAAGTTGGCCGTGAGCACGACCGGTTTCCCGATAGGATTCATGAGTTTCCTCCTTAATCTGTAAATAAGAACATCCATTAAAGATATCATACTGCACAGGTTCCCGCCAACAGACCTACGATATTCATGAAAATGGAGTGAAAGCACTTTAAAGTTTCAATAAAATAAGATAAGCTGCGATTAAAGGTGGCCTATTCTCAAATTACCGCTAATTTAACGTTATTTCGACGAAATCGGTTTTGTGCTCTGCATACATAAAGATTATAATCTTGAGGCAATGGATATGAAATACATAGGTAACGATATACATTTTGAGCCGAATTTCCATAGGAAAACGGGGGAACCATGTTACTGGGGTGAATTTCACAGCCGGTCTCGGACCGGAAGTGTGAATAGGGCATACTGTGCTGCCCGAATCCGTCAGCTAACCTCGTAGGCTGTGAGCAGGAACCAAGTCAGGCACTCGGTTTTCCGGTGTCTTTTTTTGTGCGATTAAAACGTAGCTGAGTTAAGTCCGCTTCGCGCTCCATTTGATCTTCCGATCGCTGTTGTCTCTGAATTTTATTGGATTAGATAAGCCCTGTTAAGGTTAAAATTCAGAGACAAAGGCGAGCGCTACCGCTTCTCCAGATTCAAATGGATCGCTGCGCTGCTGCCCGCCTTAAAGTCACTAAACGTTTCATGAGGTAGTGAGGTATGAAGTGTGATGAGTACTGATAGGTAAAAGTATCTTGCTCTGCGGATACTTTTCTGTTTGCTAAAAAAACGGACTAAAGAAACTGAAAAGAGATTGGTGATTTTATGAGCTGGCAGTAGCGGAGGGGGCAGAATTGTTCTGAAGAAGCGCCAGCGTTTGCCTTTACCACCGGATTTTAACCATTAAAAGGGCTTATAAAATCAGAAAAAAATCCGGGGGTAACAGCAATCGGAAGAACAATCTGCACCCGGAGCGTCTCCATGCTCATAATTCACCTAGTAGGAGCAGTGATAAATAGATGAATCCCAATGCAAGATGGCTTCGGCTTTCTCCACCGCAGATATTTGTTGCGGGCTTTGCCATTATCATTCTTATAGGCAGCTTGTTGTTAATGCTGCCGATTTCCAATACAACGGGGAAGCCGCTTGCATTTATAGATGCTTTGTTTACAGCTGCCTCCGCAACCTGTGTAACAGGTCTTGTCGTTAAGGATACTGGTACCTTCTTTACCACCTTTGGTCAGGTGGTTATCGCTGCGCTGATCCAGATTGGTGGTCTCGGCTTTATGACGATGGCTACTTTGATTGCGCTGGTGTTCAAGCGCCGCATTTCCTTGCGGGAGCGCCTGATTTTGCAGGAAGCGATGAATCAGACTTCTGTTGAGGGAATTGTCGGATTGATTCGTAGGGTGTTGCTGTACTCGCTAATTATTGAGGGCGTGTGCGCCACGATATTCGCGATTCGCTGGTCCTTTGATATGCCCGTAGGCAGGGCGATTTATTTTGGAATCTGGCATGCGATTTCCATGTTTAACAATGCAGGCTTTGATTTATTCGGTCAATTTCGCAGCCTGACAGGTTATGTGTATGATCCTATTGTTAATTTTACAGCTATGTTTCTGATTATTTCGGGTGGCATCGGCTTTGTGGTTATGTCGGACCTGGTAGAATACCGCAAGCGCGGGAGACTTTCCTTGCATACCAAGGTGGTACTCAGTATGACGGCTGCCCTGATTGTAGTCGGTACGCTCGTCATCTTTGTATTCGAGTTTACCAATCCGAAGACATTGGGCTCGCTGGATTGGAGTGGAAAGCTGCTGGGATCTTTATTCCAGTCCGTAACACCACGCACCGCAGGTGCCAATACGTTAGATATCGCTGGCTTGCGACAGGCCACGCAGTTTTTCATCGTTATATTGATGTTTATCGGTGCTTCTCCTGGCTCTACTGGAGGCGGTATTAAGACGACAACGTTTGCGCTGCTCATTGGAGCCGTGATTTCGATGCTGCGGGGTCGGGAGGATATTGTGCTGTTCAAATACCGGCTTGCGCAGGGGCGAATTTACAAGGCTTTGACTATTACACTGCTTGGGCTGCTGTTTGTGATTGGCGTGACGATGATTTTATCGGCAACCGAGGATCATCATTTTCTGATGATATTATTCGAGACGGTGTCTGCATTTGGGACGGTGGGATTGTCCATGGGACTTACACCTGACTTGACAGTTATAGGCAAGCTGGTCATTACCCTGACGATGTTTGCGGGCAGATTGGGTCCGCTCACGCTCGCTTATGCAATGACTCCGAAAAAGGGTAAGGAATTATATCGTCATCCGGAAGGCAAAATGATTATAGGATGAATCAATCATTTATGAAATTGATTCAGATAAGGGAGTTTTCGAGTAGATATGAAAACGCAGCAGTTTGTAGTTATTGGTTTGGGACGATTTGGCTCAAGCCTGGCTTTGCAATTGGTAGATATGGGGTGCGAGGTGCTTGGCATCGACCGGAATGAGGATGTTGTGGACAGTATGAGTGAGCTGTTGACGCATACCGTCGTGGCGGACGCTACAGATGAGGATTCACTACGATCACTGGGCATCCGCAATTTCGATTGCGGCATTGTTGCGATTGGTGCTGATATTCAGGTCAGCATTCTGGCTGCCATTTTGCTAAAGGAGCTGGGAGTGAGCAAAGTCGTTGCCAAAGCGATTTCTGTGCTGCACGGACGGGCGTTGGAAAAGCTCGGTGTGGACCGGGTCATTTATCCCGAGCGGGATATGGGGATACGGGTCGCGCATCAACTGGTCACGCCTAATTTGCTTGATTATTTGGAGCTGTCCAAGGAATACAGTATTGTAGAACTCAACGTTCCTGCATGTCTGCATGGCAAAACGCTATCTGAGCTGAATGCCCGCACCCGCTTTGGTTGCAGCATCGTCGCGCTTCATACGGCGAACGGTATCCTGATTGCACCAACAGCGATGGATCGGCTAAAAGCGGACGATATTATGGTCATCATCGGCTCCAATGATAATATCGGCCGCTTCGAGGACGAGGTCGTTAACGTTAACTAGGAAAGCTGTTCTCAGCTACACCATACGATAGCCTGCAAACGATGCACGTGTCTCGCTGATCCAGCGCCGTGCTGTCGGCCCCAGATCGGTTGTCTCCGAGTAGATAAGGGAGGTGGTGCGTCGTGTCTCCTTCAGATCGGGCAAGTACAGCGCGGTTAGCCCATTATCCCGAAGCAGCTCGCTGCGCAAGTAGGATTTGGGCAGCAATGCGGAAGCCTTGCAGGTCGGCAGCAGGCGCACAATCGCCTCGAACGAGTCGATTTCCATACGGATATCCGGCATGATGCCGCTGCGCTGGAACAGGTCATCTGTAAGACTGCGATACCAGGTTCCCTTGGAAAAAATAATCATTGGCAGTCCTTGCAGGTCTTTCATCGAGGCCGTTCCCGTCTTCATCGTTAATTCATGTCCGATCGGAACGACTAGCTCCAAATGATCATCAAACAGCGGAATGCAACGCAGTCCGGCCTCATGAATGGCAGACCCGACAATACCGGCGTCTGCTTTTTTGTCGCGTACAAAAGCGACGATTTCATGGGTTTTGCCCGTGAGTAGTTTCAGCTCGGTTTGGGGATGCTTGCTCATGAAAGCTTCAACGAGGGTAGGTAGCGTCGTTTGGAGTGTCGTCAGACTCGCGCCCAGTGTGAGCATGCTCTGGGCTTCGTTTTTGTGCTGGGACAGCTTTTGCAAAAAGCGGAGCTGCCGTTGCCGTTGCTCCAGTGCGAAGGTATATACAAATCGGCCTGTCGACGTAATTTCGAGTCGTTTGCCCCTCCGATCAAAGAGGTTCACACCCATCTCTTCCTCCAGCTTGGCGATTTTGCGGGACAGGGCCGGCTGGGACAGATTAAGCAGCTTGGAGGCTTTATTCAGGCTGGATTGCTCGACAATGACAGCAAAAGCGTTCAAATCCTCAAACAAATCATCCACTTCCTCTCTATATGCAAAAAAGACATAACAATTAATACGTATATTGCAATTCCATTATAAGCCGAAAAGGAGTAACATGAAAGCGACACAAGATGTTCACACTTTTGTTTTCCCTTTTAAGGAACACCTTGTTGGACATTTCCTGTCGGAAACTGTCATTTCATATGTTATATTACTATTGAAAACGCTATTATTGGGAGAAGGGAGCATTACCTAGATGAGAGGATTTTATTCCAGAAAGCTGCACTCGCTTCTTGGCGTCATCCCGCTGGCTCTGTTTTTTGTAGAGCATTTGGTGACCAACTTCACAGCGGTGGAGGGCGGCAAGGAAGGATTCAATCGCAGCGTGGCCTTCCTGAATGGTCTACCGCTTGTTATTGTGCTTGAAACGTTATTTATTTACTTACCATTGCTGTTCCATGGAATCTATGGCTTGTATATCGCTTACCAGGCTGATCCGAATGTCAAAAATTTTGGCTATTCGCGTAACTGGCGCTTTCTGTTTCAGCGCATTTCCGGTGTGATTACGTTCGTATTCATTATCTGGCACGTATATGATACACGTTTTCAGGTGGCTCTGGGTAATGTAACACATGAGCAGCTAGGCGGCGTGATGCATGGCATTGTAACGAATCCGGTTTATTTTATCCTTTATTTAATCAGTGTTGTTTCGGCATCCTTTCACTTTGCTAACGGACTATGGGCTTTTATGGTCAGTTGGGGGATTACGGTGGGACCGCGTGCACAAAAAGTGTCCTCCTATATCTGCATGACCTTGTTCGTGGTTGTATCCATCGGCTTCATCGCTTCCCTGTTGGCATTCCGCAGCGCGGAATTCCAGGAAACGGCAACCGCCTTGATACAAAGCAGTGCTATTCAACAGCTACTGTAAAAAATGAATGCACACTTTACGTGTTTGCAATACATCGTTTGCAGATTCTATTTCTTATGGTAAAAGGGGATTTGGCTAAAATCCTGAAAAAAAGGAGTGAGCAGAAATGGCAGCATCCAACATCATTGTCGTGGGCGGCGGTCTTGCGGGTCTAATGGCTACGATCAAGGCGGCAGAGGTAGGAGTTCACGTTCATTTATTTTCTTTGGTTCCGGTCAAAAGGTCCCATTCCGTTTGTGCTCAAGGCGGCATCAACGGCGCGGTGAATACGAAGGGTGAAGGTGACTCACCCTGGATTCACTTTGACGATTCGGTCTATGGCGGGGACTTTCTGGCAAACCAGCCTCCGGTAAAAGCGATGTGCGAAGCGGCTCCGGGAATTATCCATCTCATGGACCGTATGGGTGTCATGTTTAACCGGACACCGGAAGGACTGCTGGATTTCCGCCGCTTCGGGGGTACGCAGCATCATCGGACCGCCTTTGCTGGAGCGACGACAGGGCAGCAGCTTTTGTACGCACTTGATGAACAGGTACGGCGCTGGGAATCCGAAGGCTTGGTGACCAAGTATGAAAACTGGGAGTTTTTACAGGCTGTACTAGATGATGAGAGTATCTGTCGCGGCATCTGTGCGCAGGATTTGCGCACGATGGAAGTGAAGACTTTTGCAGCGGATGCAGTTATTTTGGCATCGGGCGGACCTGGCATTATTTTCGGTAAAACCACGAATTCCGTGATCAATACCGGTACGGCTGCCGGGGCGGTATATCAGCAGGGCGTACGCTATGCCAACGGCGAGTTTATCCAGATTCATCCGACGGCTATTCCTGGGGATGACAAGCTGCGTCTGATGTCTGAGTCGGCACGGGGAGAGGGCGGCCGTATCTGGACATACAAGGACGGCAAGCCGTGGTATTTCCTCGAAGAAAAGTATCCGGCTTATGGAAATCTGGTCCCTCGTGATATTGCGACACGTGAAATATTCAGTGTATGTGTCGATGATGGGCTCGGCATTAATGGCGAGAACATGGTGTACCTTGATCTGTCCCACAAGGACCCGAAAGAGCTGGACGTGAAGCTGGGCGGTATTATTGAAATTTATGAAAAATTCGTCGGTGACGATCCGCGTAAAATACCGATGAAAATCTTCCCGGCTGTGCATTATTCGATGGGCGGCATGTGGGTCGATTACAATCAGATGACGAATATTCCGGGACTGTTTGCCGCCGGGGAATGTGAATTCCAGTATCACGGAGCGAACCGTTTGGGTGCCAACTCGCTGCTGTCAGCCATTTATGGCGGGATGGTGGCTGGACCAAAGGCTGTGGAATACATTAAAGGCTTGAAAAAATCCGCGCAGGATGTAGCTTCCTCCGTGTTCGATGCGGCGGTCAACCAGCAGACAGAGAAGTATGAGCGTATTTTGCATATGGACGGGAAAGAAAATGCCTATGTCCTTCATAAAGAACTGGGCGAGTGGATGACGAATAACATGACCGTGGTTCGTTATAATGACAAGCTGGAAGCTACGATCCACAAGATTAAGGAGCTGAAGGAGCGTTATTCCAACATTAACATTAATGATGCTTCGCGCTGGAACAATGCGGGTGCGGCGTTCACACGTCAGCTGTGGAATATGATGGAGCTGGCCGAAGCGATGACTAAAGGAGCGCTGCTGCGTAACGAAAGCCGTGGAGCCCACTACAAACCTGACTTCCCGGACCGTAACGATGAGGATTTCCTGAAAACGACGATTGCGGACTGGACACCGGAAGGACCGCAAATCTCGTATGAAGCGGTAGATGTTTCGTTGATCAAGCCGCGTATTCGGGATTACTCCAAGAACAAGTAAAAGGAAGATACAGAAGGGAGTGTATTAGATGTCGGAGCAAGCAGTGAAATCGGATAAAACCGTGAAGTTCGTTGTGACCCGTCAGGATGAACCTAATGCGAATCCATATACGGAAGAATTTGAGTTGGCTTATCGACCGGGGATGAATGTAATCAGTGCGTTGATGGAGATTCAGCGTAACCCGGTGGACAGCCATGGTAAAGAGACAGCCCCGGTATGCTGGGAGTCGAACTGCCTGGAGGAAGTGTGCGGAGCCTGCTCCATGGTGATTAACGGCAAGCCGCGTCAGGCCTGTGCCGCGCTTGTGGATAAGCTGGAGCAGCCGATTACCATCGCGCCGATGAGCACGTTTCCGGTTGTGCGGGATTTGGTCATCGACCGCAGCCGGATGTTTAACGCGCTCAAGAAGGTCAAAGCATGGATTCCAATTGACGGCACCTACGATCTGGGCCCAGGCCCCAGAATGGCAGAGAAGAAGCGTCAATGGGCGTATGAGCTGTCCAAGTGCATGACTTGCGGTGTCTGCCTGGAAGCTTGCCCGAATGTTAACGAGAAAACGACATTCATTGGACCTGCGGCGATATCTCAGGTTCGTCTGTTCAATAGTCATCCAACTGGGGAAATGAATCAGGAGGAGCGGCTGGATGCGTTGATGACGGACGACGGGCTGGAGGGCTGCGGTAACTCGCAAAACTGCGTACGTTCCTGCCCGAAGGGCATTCCGTTGACAACCTCCATTGCCGAAATGAACAAGCAAACGACCAAGCATATGTTCAAGCGCTGGTTGACCGTATAGCACTCGTCAGTGAATGCTTTATACAAAAACAGGCTTTTTCCCTGAACCGGAGAAAGCCTGTTTTTTGTGCTCAGGACAGATCGGAGTTATCGTGGAGGGAGGAGAGTGGGGCAGCAGTTATGGTATAATTATGGTATTGTGTATCGTTTTTGGAGAAAAGGAGGCTGGACAGGTGGCTGTACAACCGATGACGCGACGGCCTGTTACCGGGTCGGATGTGTTGAAGGGATTAAAGGAGCTGGGAGTTCAAAAAGGCATGACGCTGCTTGTGCACTCGTCGATGCGCAGCTTCGGCAGTTTTGTTCCGGGCGGGGCCTCTGCCATTCTTGCATCGTTAACCGAAGCCATTGGTCCGGAAGGGACGCTGGTCACGCCGACGCAATCCCATGATCTGACCGATCCGTCGACATGGATGAACCCGCCTCTGGATGAGTCATGGTGGGATCTTGTACGCGAGGAAATGCCCGTCTATGATCCGGCCTGGACACTGACCGGGGGGATGGGTGTCATTGTGGAAACGTTCCGTGGCCTGCCGGGAACATTGCGCAGCGGACACCCGCATGTTTCGTTTGCGGCCCGTGGACCTGCGGCTTCACACTTGCTGGAAGGGCATGAGCCTGATTTCGGGCTGGGTGAACATTCGCCACTGGCGAAGCTATATGAGGCAGACGCCTTCGTGCTGTTGCTGGGCTGCGGACATGAGAGCAACACGTCCTTTCATTTGGCGGAATACCGCACGGCGTACAATGGACGTGAAGAATCGACCCATCAGGCCCCGATGATGGTGGACGGGGAGAGAGCATGGGTCACTTTTCAGGATTTTAATATTACCTCAGATGATTTTGAGCAGCTGGGCCATGACTTTGAACGGGATTGCCCTGCGTGCTTTACACGGGTCAACATTGGAGAGGCCTTCTGTTTTTTAGCGAGGCAGCGCGATTTGGTAGACTATGCAGAACGATGGTTAGCCACCAACCGCTAGAGGGCTAAAAGCGTGAGATATTTGAACATTTGAATCATGAGATATCTGAACTGTACAATAGTTGAATAGATAGCAAGGGGGCACGCATATGGAGAAGACGCCGCAAACCCGCCGCGAGAGTCAGGATGGCTCACACGATGAGGCAGCTATCCCTCCCGGTTCTTCGCGGCGTTCCATTTCAAATGAGCCAGCCAATCCTTCGCGCCGCCGTTTTTTGAAAAAAGCCGCTTTAGCGACAGCCGGAACCGCGCTTTTTACTGGAGGATACGCTTCCTTATGGGAGCCTAATCATTTGGAGATTACACGTTTCACACTAGCTTTGCCCCGTCTGCCGTTGGCTTTTGACGGCATCAGGGTGGTGCATTTTAGTGATGTACATTTGGGCTTTCACATGGATGAGCAGGACCTGCGGGAGCTTGCGGATCGGATTGCAGGACTGGAGCCGGATTTGCTTTGTTTTACAGGTGATATTGTGGATGATTATGCCGTATCTATGAAAGCTGCTGTTCCGGTCATGGCCTCTATGCACGCCACACTCGGCAAATTCGCCATTCTCGGCAATCACGATTATAGAGGTTTACCAGCCGGGGTACAGGAGCTATATCCGAAAACCGGGTTTACGTTGCTGAGAAATGAACACGTGATTGTGGAGCGAGCAGGACAGCGAATGGCGATTGTCGGTTTAGAGGATGACATTATGGGCAAACCCAATCCACGGCGTGCCATCCACGGACTACCTGATGAGATGTGCAAGCTTCTGCTTATGCATGAGCCGGATTATGCGGATGTGGCGGCGAGAATGTCCTTTGATCTTCAGCTGTCGGGGCATACGCATGGAGGACAGGTGCGCTTGCCTGTCATGGGAGCGCCGATGCCGCCTCCGGGTGGACGCAAGTACATTCAGGGATTATTTCATGTAGGGACCGACAGAATGCCGCTGTATGTCAGCAGAGGCATTGGTATGACCAAGCTGCCGATTCGTGTGCTGTGCAGGCCGGAGCTGAGTGTCATTACACTGAAATCCGGTCAATAGGCTATTATATGTTTACCTTCATCAGCATCGGCTTGTAACTACTATCAGGATTATTTAAAATCCTCACATAAAAAGGGTTTAGTGTAGTATGTAGCTGTTTCGGACAAAGGAGTGATATTCAGATGGATCGTATTGCTGTCATTTCAGATATACATGGCAACTGGCCTGCCTGCGAGGCGGTGCTGGAGGATATTGCTTCCCGAGGGATTAGTCGTGTGTTTTGTTTGGGCGATCTGATCGGCAAAGGGCCTAGCCCGTGCGAGGTTCTGGAGGCTGTCCGTCAACATTGCGAGGTGGTGGTGCGTGGCAATTGGGATGAGCTGGTTAGCATTACGGATGATCTCAATTTTAGCTGGCAAGCCGAGCGCCTGGGCACAGAACGGCTACAGTATTTGGCAGAGCTACCGTTTCATCATGATTTCAGGATGAGTGGACGTCGTATCCGTCTGGTGCATGCTTCGCCGCAAAGTGTATATCATCGCGTGCAGCCATGGGATGAGCCGGAGAAAAGACTCGCCATGTTCGACCCGTTGGCCGAGGAAAGTGGAGAAGTTGCTTTTGCCCCGGATGTCGTGGGGTATGGAGATGTGCATAATGCCTTTATACAGCATTTTCAGGGCAAAACGCTTTTTAATGTCGGCAGTGTTGGCAATCCGCTGGATGTAACTCAGGCTTCCTACTGCATTTTGGAGGGGAACATGGGAGAAGAGAGTCCTACCCCTTTTTCTATCCAGTTTGTACGTGTGCCTTATGATATTGAGCTGGCGGTGAGACAGGCTGAGGAAGCAGACGTACCTTCTTTGCCGTATTATATCCGTGAGTTGCGCACAGGCATTTACCGGGGAATTCAGGACCTGGATTGAGTGTGCAACCTATTCGCTGCAAAAAGCCAATCCATCCGCAGGAGGGATCATTGTGCTGACCAGAGAAATGCTTCGTTCAGGGTCAGGGCTACCGGAGCTTTATACCGACCGTGTCCGGTTGCGCCAGCTACAAGCAAGGGATTACCCCGCGCTGGAACGGATGCTGTCCGATCCATTGGTTATCCGGTATGTGAACCGGATTCGCAAGCCAGCCGATGCGCGGATGCGGCGTCTGGTAGCGCAAATCAGAGTAGCTGCGGATTCCCTGGATTCCCTGCATTTTGCGGTGGAATGGCAGGGGGGAAATACAGCAGCAAACAACGAACCTGGCGAACTTAATGAACTCAATGAACGCAGCCACTCGCCGCTGCTCGGTATCGCTTCATTCCAGCAATGGAATGAAAAAGCAGGGGAGGCGCAGCTAGGCTATATTTTGGACCGTCCTTTCTGGGGACAAGGGCTGGCTACAGAGGTCGTGGAGGAAATGCTGAGATTTGGTTTTGGTGCTTTAAAGCTCAAGCGGATCGAGGGTCGTTGCCAAGAGGATAATCAGGCTTCTGTGCGTGTGCTGATCAAAAATAAGATGCGCCAGCTGCGCACAATCAGTGCCTATGATCATTCAGGAGAAGTGCCGAGTGTATTGGTGTTCTCGATTACCCAAGGGGATTATGCATAGAAATGGAAAAGGAATACTTTGTTACAGAGATGAAATATAACTGCAAACTAACTCTAACACAGGACGGGTACAATACAGACATGACCCCCTTTTGAATAATATATGTTGCTGGGACCCGAAGCTTCGGGTCCTCTTTTTTTGTCTTGTTTTTATTGTAGCTACGTGCGATTTACAAGTTACTACTATGATTCATAGGTACAGTTCAGGTCGCTTATCAGCTCAGGAAGCCATTCGGTCAGGGAAAGAAAGGAGTACCCCTCTGATCGGGCTTTAGTTGTATCCATGTACCACGATTGTGTAATACCGAATGGAGACATATGCTCGTCCGTTGTTTTTTCTTGAATCACGGCTTGTTTTCCAGTTACCTGCTCAATGGTGGAAATGAGTTCTCCAATCTTCACAGTACCGTCGGAGCAAGCATTTACGGGTCCTGTCAAATGAGATTGACCAAGCCAAAGCAGAAAATCTGCGGCTTCATCAGAACGGATAAACGAGATGTGCGCTGCCGGATTCGGTATGCCTATTTTTATTCCATCACGAACATGCTCAATATGAAAATGAAGTCTTCTCGTATAATCATCTGTTCCTAATACAATCGGAAAACGAACAGCGGCAACCGGGAACGTAGCTTGTTGCATGAAAACCGCTTCTGCCTGCCGTTTAGCCTCCTGATATGTAAAATCGCCCTGTCTGCCTTTGCGAACCGGGTAAGCCTGAGGATCGAAGATACTCTCGGTCAGCACTTCTGGACCTGGATCGTAGACGGATAAGCTGGAGGTCAGAATATACCGTTTGGCTTTAGCATCAAAAATGCGGCACGCTTCTCTGGCTTCATCTGGAGAAAAGCAAATATTATCGTAGACAACATCCCAAACCTGCTCACCTACCGCCTCAGCCAACGCTTCCGCATCGTTACGATCTGCAATAATCCGCTGAACGCTCTCACCGAACGAATCGCTTGTTTGACCTCTCGTGAGGATCGTAACGTTGTTCTCGGAATCCTCCACCAGACGTTCCACCAGCCTTTTGCCAAAAAAGCGCGTTCCACCTAATACAAGTATCTTTCTCATTCATGAATCACTCCTTAAGGGATTGGTTTTATTAAGGTAGACGGAATAATGTTCTCAAAGGAAACGGAACGATGAAAGGATTATTTTTCTATAATAATAGTACAAGAAAGGGTTCCGCATGAAAAAAATAAGATGGTCGATGTCTCCATCCTCCAGCTTGCGTTTCCTGACTTAGTTGATAGCCTATGGCTTCTTCTCATTCAGATAACAGATGTTGGATATCCTCGTCTTGGTTAATCTTGAATTGATCCATTTTGGTGAATAGATACTCATCTTCTGATGAACAAGAAGATTGTTGCTCACTGGCTAATTCCAACTGATAAAAACGTTGGCGTAATGCTTCTTGAAACCAATCTGGCCATTTTGACATAGCGCATTTCCCCTCCCGTTGTTGAAGTGTGTGTATGTTAACT
The DNA here is from genome assembly GCF_044907935.1 of Paenibacillus sp. RC21. Taxonomy (NCBI): domain Bacteria; kingdom Bacillati; phylum Bacillota; class Bacilli; order Caryophanales; family Paenibacillaceae; genus Paenibacillus; species Paenibacillus sp. RC21. Next base: position 227,687 of record NZ_JBIYCS010000005.1, on the reverse strand, counting down.
CTGATGGGGAGGGATGGCAAGTTATTGTTTTAGAGTATTGAGGTTATTTCTTCCTCCTTTGAGCTTGGGCATGCCAAAAAGCTCATTCCTCACTTAAGGTTCAAGTTTGGAATAAGCTTTTGAAAGCTTCTCAAGTGTTCTTGTCAAGTTTTTTAGAGTATGGTTGGTTGTATTGAATGATTCTTTGTTTTTTTAAAACTCACATTTTTTTGACCATTAGAAAATTAGTTTTGGATTTTTATAACACCAGTCTGGGTCATAGGGTTGGGATTTTAATTTCTGCATATCCTCCCAACTGTAAACCCAATCATAATCTGCAACCCAGAAATAATCATCTGAGTTTAATTTGAGGTATTCATAAATGAACCGGAATACTAACGCTTCAACACCATAAACATCCTCAATACATCCTACTTGGTATAGTTTATTATTAGAATCTAGGCCTACATCTTCGTTATAGTAAAAATTAAGATTTGGGTTATCCGTTGAATCCACATAAAAAATAAACGAATAATTATTTTCTCGTACCATTCTATCATTGATATTCAATGTTGTAGAAAGAAGTTGTCCATTATTTCCAAAATTTTTACTGTTATGAAAGTTCAGCATCACATCTGCATGAAAAGTAGAAATAATTGAATCAGCTAAAAGTCGCTCAGGCGAATATTTTTTTTTACTCATTAATATATAGGCTGACGTTCCCATTCTACTTTAAAACCTCCTTCAACTCATCTAATGAGTTAACAATAGTAACTCCTTTAGATTTAATGTTTTCTAGCATTATTTTGTGTTCAGGTCCTAGATTAGTCATAGGTTTATCAATATACAAAATAACATTTTTCTTATCGGGATTAAAGAAATAGTCCTGGTTTGTATGAGTCAACTTATTAAATTGGTCGTCCTTTACCGCTTTAATTGATGCTTTGACTTCGATAATCGCATCTTTTGTAACTACATCTAAGTCACCAGCAGCTTCACCATTATCTTTTAAAACTTTCTGTCCAAACCCTGTTACTTCTTTTTCTTTTCTTACAAAATCTGCAACCTTTGCCTCAGTTGCTTTACCAACGTTTGAACTATCTAGAGCATTATCAATATCCCGATTAATATTTTTCGGATGTTGGTCAACCCAAGTTAATTCATTACCAGCAGGGTTTGTATATTTCGTCTTATTTCCATCCTTAACTATGCGACCAACATTAGTAATTTTCCCCACTCCCTCAATCTCTATCTCTTTATTAGGCTTCAGATTTGAGAGTTGGGGTGACTCTGTTTTTTCATTTATGATTTTAGGGCCTGGATGAACAGGTTCTTTAACTGGTGAATTTAGTATGGTTTTCGGCTTGAAAAATGAACCGGCTCCCTCAACGATCGCTGCTACACTAATGATATTGGACCAATGGTCTGGTGACAAAGGATCTTCAGGTGTCACAGCTCCACGTATAGCCTCTGTTATTCCAAATGTACCAAAATTGATAGCGTCACTACCAGAGTTACCTTGATTACGTGCACGCTCCATATAGGCTTGATACAATCCTTTAGGTATACCAAATGACCAATAATCTAAAAATTCACCAATGGAGTTTCCTTGATTTTGGTACCTTACGTTATTAGCCTGCTCTATGCCTTTGTATAATTCAACTAGGCTGTTTGCTGATTTTTTAGATGCATGTGCCTGCTCCATGGCTATTTGGCCTTTTACCATCTCACCATTACCCGTATGATCTAGATAACGATCCCACAAGGACTTAGGCTCCTCAACTTGTGGTTTCGGTTGTTGTGCCATGTAGCTGTCATAATTTGCTCTCCAGCGTTGTCTCAATTCCACAGGAATCTGCTGATAGGCATGAGCCATAGCATTCGACTCTTTCAGCAGGTTCTGAACCAGCTCCAGTGGGCCTCCAGAATTCGCTACATGACGCGCACTCGTATATGCTTTTCCTAAAATCCACTTGCTATAGTAAGCTTGTTTAGCTTGCTCATGCTCATAATGACTAATCAGTCCCTCAAGGGCTAAACCAGCCAAATATTTCAACGGATGAACTCCGCTTCCTTTACCGCTTCCTCCAACTGTAGGAGTTCCTTTACTACGAATAGGGATGGCTCCAGTTGCTTGTAACACCGTTGCCGCCACTTTACCTGCTGGCCCACCAACAGTATTCAACATTACACTGGCTACGTTCCCAACTATGGGAATGGAGCCTAATAGCTTGGATACCATACCCAACAAAGCATTGGCCTGTTGAAGCGCTGCTGGAGTCGTAACTTTTGCTTTAGGAGTAGGGGCTTGGCTGCTCTTGGCTGTTACGGTTTGTGCGGCCTCATATGCTTTGATGCTCATTAACGGCGGTTCAGGGACAGGAGGGAGGTCAGCTACGAAAACAGGAGCTTTCACTGTACCTTCCTGATATATCACTGGAGCATGGGTATCCGTCTCACCATCCAGCACCATGCTGCTGGCTCCACCTTTTAGATAAAGGGCTGTTCCAGCTTCTAACGACAGTTCCTCACCTGCATCCAGCTTCACATGACCACCCTGAATCTGTACATCCCCCGGACTGTTGATGGTGATGCCACCATCTTCATTTAGTGTAATTGAAAATCCATACGAGGTGGAAAGGGTCAGTTCTTGCTCAGACATTTCTACGCCGCTACCTTGCACATGTTGCCAAGCCTTCACATTCGGCTGTCCATGAGCGTGGCGTTGTTGTCGGAGGGAATCCGTTACATAGGCATCCTGTTCGCGGTGTGTAGGCAGATACAGTTCTACTTGTTCCCCGATCTCAGGCATATCGTACCAACCGCTATGTTCTTCGGCCACATATCGAGTCGCCACGGGAAACCAGCAGGCTTTGGCAGGGTCTTGCTTCGGGTCGATGTCGAGTTGAAGCTGTACGAAATCCTGCTGTATCTTGAGCACCGTTCCTGTCAGCGAAATCCCGGTGGCCTGATCGTTTTCATACCGGGCATAGCGAATATTCTGTTCCGCTTGGAGATCATAACGAGTACGCAGTAATCCATCCGCTAACGTTGTCACTGCCCGAACCACGACCAACTCTTTGCCTTGTCCGATGGGTAACGTGATGAGATCTCCTAGCGCATAGTATTGCAGACTTTCAATTGTATAGGTGACATACGAGCCAGCACGTTGTTCTCCGGGCTTTTCTGCATCCAGCTCATGAAACGTTTTCCGTACCCGATAAAACACATCCCGTTCCACTTTGTGCTGTTTGCCTTCTGGCATCCCGAAGAAAACCTTGGGTGAGGCTGCGGTTACCTCTGGCACAAGTACGGAGCCAAAGCGGGAAGCAAGACGCTTTAAAAAAGCCCAATCCGTCTCCTCATATTGTAAAACAAAAGTATCCAGTTTGGCATAATTAGTTACGGTATCAATGGCGTCTCCCCATACTGATACTTTCGAACCATCGCGGTGACCAGATCATCATAGGTACGGTGAATATCCTGATAGGAACGTTTTTTCAGCTTGATATCCATCTGATACGAATGGGAAGCAGCCTTCAGTTCAAAGGTATATACTCCACGTGTGCAATTCACAGACATTTGCGTAACGATCCCGTGGAACAGTCTTCTCAGCGATTGTCCCTGATCATCCAATTGACGAATCACAATCGGCTCTTGCTCCATATTTTGTCCGATGCATGCGGCTCCCTGTTCTTCGGAGAGCATACCACTGATATGTAAAAAGGTATGATCGTTGATGGCACGTGTTATTTGAAGTTGTTCAATATGTTGTGGCTGAAAGGGACCATAAAAGCGTAGGCTTTCATATCCGATTCCATCTGACAATACGCTCAAGTGAGTTCATGACTCCTTTCTAAGATGTGATGGCTGATTACAAAAGTAAAGTGCAGCATTTTTAATTCGGGTCTGACGAATAGAAGAAATGGATGGATACAACTTTGAGTTAAGACCCATATGTATCACTGAGTTTGTTGGGTACAAAACGTTCTTATTCGGATACAGATGTTCCGAGTAAGCTTTCATTCAAGGTACAAAAGGGTAAGAGGTGATATTTATTAAACAGTCCAGCATATGTATTTATCGGTTAAAAGAGAGATTTAGTTTACAGAATGAGCCATTTATTGGTGTATTTACTATGTTAAATAATGGAATGTAGAAAGCTGATAGTAATTTTGGGCAATTGCCTTTCAAAGTCAAGAACATGGCTGATTTAATCGTGATCATGGATTCCGGTAAATTAATACAGGCTCATATGGAATCAGTGGGATCAATAGAAGTGAAGTGAAGGGAGAACGGGCATCATCTGGAAAAAGGGGTGTTGTGAGAAAGAGTGGCTTTTGATAGTGTAGGTAATATATATAATAAAAAGGAATATATCCCTTTTTATCGTCTCGACACATGTAGTAAAAAGGAAGAAAGTATCCTTGTTTAGATCTGGATGTGTTTACTTATTTTTCACTAACTTTACCGAAATATGATACTTGGTGGCGCCTGATGAGTATGTTTCGTTTTCTATTTTTGCTCAAGTAACGGAGGGCATGACGGGAGTGGATCTGGAAGAGATTTGTAAAAGATCAGAGCTATGCTTGCAATTAAGAAATGTGTTGAGTAGTATCCCGAAAAAGATTCTCATGCTTCAATGTCGAGCAATGCCATTTTAGGCTTGCTCGTTGCAATTTGAGTTTGAATAATCCTAAAGTAGTAATTTAATTGATTTAATAACACGCCTGCTTCTTCAATTACATCACACATGGAGTTTATTTAATCCTTCCAGTTATCCCTGTATAATTTCTCTACTCAGTCTCATCGAATTGCATTAATTCTGATATGTCCTTAATATCTAAAGCGATGGCGATCCTTGTTAGCATAGCTAAATTCACTTCTTCCCGAGCATTTCTGCATAATTCCGATACTGCAGCTTGCCGGACATTTGCCATTTTTGCTAATTGTAACTGAGTGATGCCTCTTTCTTTCATAACGTCTTTAAGTTTTATGATCAGTTCCATCTTAGATTTATCTCCTAACTTGAATTGAGAGCAATTAGTTTTCTTCTTCTAACTGGATTAATTCTGATAAATCCGTAATATTCAAAGCATGAGCAATTTTTTCGATTACGGGAAAGCTAATTTCTTGTCTTGCATTACGACACATGTCAGAAATCGTGGCTTGGCGGATTCCTGTTAATTGAGACAGCTTTGTCTGAGTGATCCCTTTATTTTTCATGACAATATGTAGCTTTAATTTAACCTTCAGCAAATCTAAAACCTCCGTTGACATTATACTATCCAAAGTATATACTAAGGAACGTATAATAATGATTTACATACTATTTATCTTAACAAGGGGATATGCATCATATCCTTGGCTTTACTATTGCCATTTTACCAAAAAGAACCGGGGGAAATACATATGACTACACTAGGAAACAAACTCAACAAACAGCACATTCTGGACATTGTTCGCATGGAACCAGTTTGGCCGCAAGAAGTGGGGAGCGATGACCAAGAGATACATTATTATCACATCACTGATGCTCTGAACCGTAAATGGCAAACGATTGGCTATAATGTCTCGGACGCTATTGAAGTGTTTGAGACAGGAAAGACTGATATGTGGACACGAATCATAAAGCCAGCCCCGTTTAACCCCAAATTGAGCACGAACGATCTCATTCAAATGTTTCATATCAGCCCCGAAGATGAGCACATCCGTAACGCTATGCAAATCATACTGAACTCGGTTGAAAGGCGCAATGAATTCATTGCCCGTTCTATTTATATTAACGAACAAGACACTTTTAATCTACTCTGCAATATGAAGGGTGAATATCTTCGGTATCATCAGCTTACAGACGAGGAATTTATGGACTTGTATGTTGCAAATCCTATTGAAGCCTTATCTGTATATTTTCTGGAGTCCGTAGACATCCATCTGTATTGGGAGTGGGCAGGGGTAGGAGGTACGTGTGAGAAGGCTATTCAATATAAACAGGAGGAACCTGAAATAACTTTGATTCAAGTGATTGAGAGGGCTGAGGACGAAGTCGACCGATATGTATCCGGTTATTAACTGTTTACTGAGGAGGAGTGCGTATGTACAGAACGGGAAGATTAATTAACGGCAAACTGTTTCTAAAGACACTTGGAGGTGATTGGATCAGCCTACAGATGCTTATTGATAATCAATTTTATAGAGGTGTCGAATATGCGTAAGCGTTCGCCTTTGCAATGGGATTCTATCCTTTAAAGGGCTTATACAAACCTGAGAATCCCGTTGCAACAGCGATCGTAAGATCAAATCATTCGCGTAGCGATGAAATCACTAACGAAGCCTGTCCAATTACTCTCCGAGCAGCTTCAAAAAGTTGGCTGGCACCGAAAATTGCTGATTATTAATGATAATCTTCCGAATCTCTTCAATAGAGTCTTCTTCACCTTGGGCGTCTTTAATCTCTTTAATTTCACGGTGGAGACGTTCCATTTGGAGGTCAAGCGCATTGGCTGAATCTGCCGCATTTTTTAATTCGCGTGTCAGGCTTTCAGGAACGGACTGGTTGTATTTATAAAAGATTTTATGCTCCAGACTGGCCCAGAAATCCATCGCAATCGTCCGAATTTGTACCTCTACGCAGACCAGCTCCTGGCAGTCGGACATGAATACAGGAACCTGGATCAACAGATGCAGACTTTGGTAACCGTTTGGTTTGGGATTTTTGATGTAATCCTTGACCTCCAGCACCTTCAAATCACTTTGTCTCTGTAACATGTCACTTACATCATAAATGTCCGAAATAAAAGAGCAGGTAATGCGTAGTCCCGCGATATCCTTAATGTTATCCTTGACGGCAGCAAGGGAAAGCTCACTATTTTTACGAAGCATTTTGTTCATGATGCTCTCAGGGGATTTGAGGCGCGATTTGGTATGCTCAATAGGGCTATAATCGTGCAACGCCTGAAATTCCTGCTTTAGTATTTCAATCTTGGTTTCCATTTCGTCGAGTGCAAATTTATAGATCAGCATAAAACGCGTGATATCGTGCTTTAGCTTTTTGATCTTGTCCATCGGGTCTTCCAGATACATATGTAATTCTCCTCACACATAGATGTCGTAAAATGTAAATAATATTTAAAATAATGGAGCCGTGCGGTTTAAGGTGGTTGGCAGCGAAGCGGCAATTCCCACCCTAAACAAATTTTAAAGCGGCACCGAAATTTTACGTTTTTGTTTAAAATAAACCCATTCGCGGAAGCCAATATCCTTCAGCATCGCCTTCACTTCGTCCCAATCATCGCCTACCCGAGCAGGTTTATGGGCATCTGAACCAAAAGTGACCTCTACGCCAAAATGATGCGCTCTTTCTAAAATAGGAACGGACGGGTACCATCCGCCACTGAGCTTGGTTTTGCCTGATGTGTTAATTTCAATGGCAACATCGGATTCTGCAATCACTTTCAAGGTTTCATCAATCGCTTCATCGGCAGGAATATCTGAGAAAGCCGGGAAATTCCCCTTCATCGCGTCGATATGACCCAAAATCTGAAACATACCGCTCCGCGCAGATTCCTGAATGAGTGCATAGTAAGCTTGTTTGACCTCGATTTTGCGTGCATCACTTACGTCATTCCAACGGCTACGATTAAAAATGCTGTCTCCCTCAACGTTGTGGATCGACCCAATGAGGTAGTCGAACGGATAAGGGGCCAGGGTGGAACGGTACAGTTCTGCAAAATCAGGAAAATAATCTGTTTCCAATCCGAGCAGCACGTCAATACGGCCTTCGTATTCCTTCTGTAGCTGCTGTACCTCTTCTACGTACTCGGCAAGCTGTGATTTCGCCATATAAATTTTCGGAAAAGCCTGATCCTGCTCGCTGCATAAGAAGGGGGAGTGGTCTGAAATACCAATTGCCTGTAAACCGGACTGAATGCCTGCTTCGATATAGTCCCGAATATTGCCGTCTGCATGACCGCAGCGGAAATGATGGGTGTGCAGATCAAATTTCATAGGATGTCGTCCTCTCGTATTTAAGGTTTGTATTTCGTATGGTGTTTCTAGCGGAGTGCGCTATTCAGAACTGATAAAATTGGTTTCCGGCATACCCTTTAGATCGCTTAGAAACTGCTGCATAGCGGAGTTCAGATATCGGCCGGATTTATAAATGACTCCCACCGGATGGCTAACCTCCAGCTCGGTAATCTGGATCATTTTCAATGTACCCGCACGTAGCTCGGGAGTGACCGACAGCCTGGATATAATGGCAGCGCCCAGATTGATCTCGACCATCCGTTTGACTTCCTCGCTGCTGGACAATTCGATCACGACATGAGGCACAATTTGGTGTTTTTTAAATACATCGTCCACGAATTTTCGTCCTACCGTATCGGGTGAGAGCAGAATAAGTGGAATTTCCCGAAGGGCTTCAATGGTAGCATGCGGTTGGGAGGCCAGCGGATGAGTGGGCGATACGACAAGCTCAAAGGAATCGTAATACAAAATCGAAGTGCTCAAATTTGGATTACGTTCGATCAAGTAACCGATGCCAACATCAATAAGCCCGTTTTCCACCTGTTGATAAATCATGGAGGAAGCCATGGATTGAATGGAGGTTTTGATGAGCGGGAATTGATCCTGAAAGTAGGAAAGTACACGTGGTAAAATTTGAATGGCGATGGACGTCGTAGTGCCCAGCGCAATATGACCCTGCGGCGTTTCGTTCAGATCGTACAATTTTTGTCGTAGTTCCTCGACAACACTCAAGATCCGCTCTGCATGTTCCAAAAAAACAGCCCCTCGGTCGGTCAGGGTGACGGGTTGGTTGCGGTCGATCAGAATGGTCTTGAACTCGTCCTCCAGACTTTTGATTTGGGCGGATACCGCCGGCTGCGTCAAATTGAGAAGTTCTCCGGCTTTGCGGAAGCTCATCGTTTTGGAAATCATGATAAGTGTTTCAAGTTGACTGATGTTCATGAAGTTCCTCCTCTCTTTTCTTAATTCTGTCGCAGCAGCACAGCCTGAGGATTTTTCACAAATCCACATGTGCATATGTAAAACCATCGTTATGCTTATTTCATTAAATTATAGGTTATTCGAGCGGGAAGGGCAATGAATCGAAGCAGAACACGGTGAAGTATGGTATATTGGAAAATAAAGACTAAAGTCCTGCTATACATCAAAAGTAACCCATTTGAATTCGATGGAAAGCAATGGAATAGGACATTATTCACATTTTTTGTGATTCGGCTATAAAAAATTGCTGGATAGCTGTCGATAAGTGATAGAGAGAGTATTTTACTGAAGGTTGATTCGTTATGCATCATTTTGAAAAATAAAATTCTAATTAAAATGGGACTTTTGTTGTGTGTCTAAAAGCCCATCGTAAAGGGGCGCAATGATCGTGAAGGCAGAAGTGATAAATCCTTTTTTGGAGTCGGCGCGGCGGGTCATTGAACAATTGATCCAAATCTCTCCCTCACCCGGCGATCTCGGTGTGAAAAATGTCGAGCTGGTGGAAGACCATATTTGGATTATGATCGGGATGACCGGACAGCTTAGCGGAAATATTGTGTTCGGCCTGAATGAACAGGTAGCGTTGCGCATGGTTTCGGCGATGATGGGCGGATTCGTTTTGACTGAAATTGATGAGATGGGCAAAAGCGCCATTTCGGAATTGGGCAATATGATCAGCGGTAATGCCAGCACGATTTTGTCCAATCAGGGGATTGTAGTCGACATTACGCCTCCGCAGGTCATGAAGTCGGAAAACTTGACCTCCTTCGTACCTCAGCGTGCCCTTTATATTCCGCTTACGATGGAAGGAATCGGTGAGCTGGATATTCAGGTGATGATCTCTTAATATTAAAGAAGCAGGTTTCTTTAATATGGAGGGATGACCATGAGTACATTGCAAAACAAGGTGGTTGTCATTACAGGGGCATCCAGTGGAATTGGCGCCCTTTGCGCACGGTTGCTGAGCGAAAAGGGCGCGATTCCTATTTTGACAGCGCGTTCGCAGGAACGGTTGGAGCAAGTGTCGGCGGGAATTAGCGGCAGGCATGAGCTGATCCCTCTGGATGTCACTCGTCAGGAGCAGGTAGAGGCCGTGGCTGCCCGTGTGATGGAGCAGTACGGACGGGTCGATATTTTGCTCAACAACGCAGGTTACGGGAAGTTTGAGTATTTTCATGAGACAGACCTGACAGAGTTTGAACAAATGATGGATGTGAACTATATGGGTGCTGTCCGTTGTATCAAGGCGTTTCTGCCGCAAATGACGGCAAGAGGTACAGGTCAGATCGTCAATGTGGCATCCATGGCGGGAAAAATCGGGACAGCCAAATCGTCCTCCTACACAGCAACGAAGCATGCGCTGCTAGGGTTCAGCAATGCGCTTCGGCAGGAGCTGCGCGGGAGCGGAGTTACGGTAACGACGATTAATCCCGGACCGATTGACACGCCGTTTTTTGACCTCGCTGATCCTTCGGGCGGATATGTCCGTAATGTAGGCTGGTTTATGCTAAAGCCGGACAAGGTGGCGCAGCACATCGTGAGAGCGATGGAGCTTCGCAAGGAGGAGGTTAATCTGCCACGGTGGATATCTCCTTTTCTCAAGCTGTATCAGCTTGCTCCCAGACTGACCGACAGGCTGGGCCATGGCGTGATGAACAAAAAATAAAGGATGTCCCGCAAGCCATGTGATGGTGGAGGGACATCTTTTTTTTGTTATTTCGTAGCAAAGGAGGGCGGGACTAAATATCTGCATTTGGTTGCAGGGCTGTTTTCGCATATAATGGAGAGTAACGAATTTACGTATAGGGGTTGGACCTTTTCATGACATTGAATTTTGAATCGCTCGGCGTTGAACAAGACCTGTTGACCAAGCTGGCTGAGCATGAGATTACGCAGCCTTCGCCAGTTCAGGCGCAGGCTATACCAGAAATGATCAAGGGCAGGCATGTATTGGCGCGTTCGCAGACCGGCACAGGGAAGACGCTGGCTTATTTGCTGCCGCTGCTGCAAGCCATTGACCCGCAGAAAAAGGCTACGCAAAAGCTGGTCCTGGCTCCCAGTCAGGAGCTGGCGATGCAAATTGTACGCGAAGGTCAGCGTTATGGGGAGCATCGCGGCATCCGTGTACTCGGCCTGATCGGTGGAGCGGCAGTCAAGCGCCAGATCGAGAAGCTGAAGGACCATCCGCAGCTTGTGGTTGGCACACCGGGACGTGTACGGGAACTTATCGCTTCCAAGAAGCTGAAAATGCACAACATTACAACCATCGTCATCGATGAGGTGGATCAGATGTTCCAGCTCGGGGGAGCAGGCGATGTCACGAACATCTTGGGCACTGCCCAGCGTGACCGTCAGTTAGTATTTTTGTCCGCGACGCTGAACGACGAAATTCAAGCGTTGGCAAAGCGGGAAATGCAGGATTACGTGGAAATCGGGATTGATCCTGACCAGAAGACGGCCAGCGGTTTGGAACACTACTACTTTGTATCCGAAGAACGGGATAAGGTGGACATGCTGCGCCGACTGGTGCGTCATTTTAATCCGAGAAAAGCACTGGTGTTCGTCAATACAACCAATGCCATCGGGGAGATTGAGGCCAAGCTCAAGCATATGGGACTGACTACAGCATCCCTGTACGGTGATGCGGACAAAGTTACACGTACCAACGTGCTGGCCCAGTTTCGTGCGGACAAGCTCAAGGTGCTGATTGCTTCCGATGTGGCAGCCCGTGGTCTGGATATTGAGGGACTGGAGATGGTGATCCATTTTGATCCGGCTACGGACAGTCAGGCTTATGTTCACCGTGCAGGACGGACCGGACGAATGGGACGTAAAGGATTGGTTGCGTCGGTTGTTACCGACCGTGAAACATTCATCATGCGTAAATTTTCCCGTGAACTGGGCATCGACATTGCGGAGCGTGCGTTGCACGGAGGCCGGGTTGTCGTGCCGCGTCCGGTGGATGCCAAGCGAGCGCCTGCAAGGCCATCCGAAGCCAGACCTACTTCTGACGGAGCACCAGTGGAAAGCCGCAAGGCACCTGCCCGCGGTGAGAACGGTCGTCCTGGCAGAACTGCGGCAAATAGCTCGGCTCCAGGCAAGAGCAAAGGAGCAGCTTTGTCCAAAGCAGGGAAAGCGCAGCGCGAGCGTGATCGTAAAAATAAGGGAGCACCAAGATGGCTGAAGGAAAAAGGGTCAAAACCGAACGGATAAGTGAGAAGAGGGGGAGCCATGGAACAACAGCCTGTATTGCAAATTAATGGACTGACAGGCGGATACAGCGCCAAGCGCCCGGTGCTGCACCAGATTTCTCTGGATGTAAAGCCGGGCGAAATGGTGGGGCTGATCGGTCTGAACGGAGCCGGGAAAAGTACGACGATGAAGCATATTTTGGGACTGATGACACCGCAGGCGGGAGAAATCCGCGTGCAGGGACATAAGCAGGCGGAAAATCCCGAGCAGTATCAGGGAGCCATTGCTTTTGTACCCGAGTCTCCAGAGCTGTATCCCGAAATGACCGTGATGGAGCATATGGAATTCACCGCCAGAGCGTATGGAGTCAGTGAAGCTGATTTCCGCACCCGCAGTGACCAAATGCTGGACTTGTTCCGTATGCGGGATAAGAGCGGAAGCATGTCGATGCATCTTTCCAAAGGGATGCGCCAGAAAGTGATGATTATGTGCGCATTTTTGGCGGGGCCGCCGCTGTATGTGATTGATGAGCCATTTTTGGGTCTGGACCCGCTCGGTATTCGTTCCCTGCTTGATTTTATGCTGGAAATGAAGCGCTCGGGCTCGTCCATTTTACTTAGTTCTCATATTTTGTCCACGATTGAAAATTATTGTGATCGTTTCATTGTGCTTCATCAGGGTGCCATCATTGCACAGGGCACGCTGGACGAAGTGACAGCACAGGCGGGTAAGCCGGGCATGCCGCTGGAAGATGCATTTTATGAGCTGGTACAGGGCAGGGAATGAGCATGGATTTGCAACGTATACATAAAGAAAGACGTGTTGCGTTCTGGGGACAAGTGCTGCCTTATCTCGGCTATGTCATTCAGAGCGGTCTGGCGGTCGTCTTCGGCTTTGCGCTGATTGCCTTTGCCGCATGGTACACGTCGTTGATTATGCATATCCCGCCGGATTTGCCCATCCGCTGGATTATGCTCATTGTAGCTGTTCCGGTCGCTCATGTGAGCTTCCGTACGTATTTGAATGAAGCCGATATCGTCTTCCTGCGTCCGCAGGAGTATGCGATGCACCAATATTTTAAGTCCAGCCGTATCCGTGGCGTAGTGTACAAAATATTCGGCCTGCTGTTGCTGCTTGTGATCGCGTGGCCGCTGTATATCCGCAGCGACACTGCGCCTAAGTCACTGCTGCTGACCATACTGCTGTTCGTGCTGCTGAAGCTGCTGTTCAGCTATGGCGGCTGGCAGGAGCTGCGCATGGTATCGCGCGGCGCGAGTATGGGGTATCGTCTGCTTCGCTGGGCGCTGGCAGTGCTGCTGGTAGCCGCATGGCTGTGGCAGCCTCCGCTGCGCAGCTTGCCGTTTATCATACTGGTAGGTGTGGTGTACGTGCTTGTCCTGCGTTTTCCGGTCAAACTGCTGGTGGCATGGGAAACCCTGATCCGCACAGAAGGTATTCAGGCTGCCCGTGTGATGCGTACCTTGGGCTGGTTTGTTGATGTGCCGGCCCTTACGCAGAGAGTGACTCCGCGTCGCTGGTTGTCCTGGTTGGGTGGTAACATACCGTGGGACAAAAGGGGAGCTTATCGTTACCTGCTGTTCAAGACCTTTGTGCGCACAGAGCCTGTGGGGATGGTGATACGACTGGGTATCCTCGGCCTGTTGATTATATGGATCACGCATACGAGCTGGATCGGTATCGCTGTGTATATATTTTTTATATTCCTGATCGGCGTGCAGATTACTTCGCTAAGGCAGTACCACAAGGATTCGCTATGGCTCCAGCTCTATCCGCTTCCTGCACATACCCGCCGCGCGTCTTTCCTGGACTTTGTTGTCCGGCTGCTGTTGCCGGTTGCGGTCGTCCTGTGGCTTCCTTTTTTGTTGAGAGGAACTGAAGGGATGATCTCCATGCTGCTTACGCTGGCTGGTGGAGTGTTGGTAGTATACCTGGTACGAGGCGCTCAGGCGAAGAAATGGCGCCTGGACGGTCAAGATGAAGAAGAAGTTTAATCCTGTGTGGATAAAGCAAAGGTTATTCCGCAAGCAGCAAGGGCTGTTTGCAGAATAACCTTTTTTCGTGGGAAGCTGCTATTTGTCAGCCGTGGGCGCAGATGTCCGTCTGCTTAAATGAAAATCGTTTTGCTGATGATCACTAACAAAATGAACAGCACCAGAATCGTTCCTGTGCTTGTGAATGCGCCGAAACCACCGTAACCACCGTAACCGCCTCTTGTTTCTTCTGCTCCCATGCTCATTCTCCTCTCGGTCATCGTGATGTAGGATACACCGTATATTATGAAGCGCATTTTCGTATTGCTTGGGCCAATGTGGAGGTACATTGCCGGATCGCCTTATTTTTTTCAACGGATAGGGGGGAATAGAGAGGAAAAGCCACGTTTTGTCGAGAATAGAAGAAGTATGTAATCATTATCACTTGGAAAGTGGGAACAACGAGATGCTGGCAGACAAGCTGCTCGTGAATATATTTCTGGTTTTTGTACCCTTGCTGGTGTATAGCACTTTATCGGATCATCGACATATGAAACATGCCCCATTGCTCATGGGAGGGGTGCTGGGTATCTCTTCTGTGCTTTGTCTTATTTTCTCGTATAGCTGGTATGGCTTGTTTTGGGATCTCCGATATGTTCCGCTGATCCTCTCCGTTTTATATTTTGGACCCGGAGCAGGACTGGTGAATATAACACTCATGGTGATGGCTCGCATTTATGTTGGACCTGATTCCATCGGGGTGGGGCTGATTAGCATGCTGCTATGTTATCTCGTACCTCTCTTGGTGAGAAAAAGATTTATGCAGCTCAAAGGTATGCTGCCCCGAGTGTGGATAAACTTGCTCATGAGTGTATGGATGAATGTGATTATGCTGGTTATTCTTATGATGCATTCCTGGGCCAACGGCAGACTGGATCAGGATGAAGCCGAGCTGTTCAAGGGGGTTCTCTGGTTTGCTATAATTCAATTTCTAAGTATCGGAGCCGCCTCTTGCTGGATGGAGTTTAGTCTGGAGCGGGAAGAGATGAGAAAAAAGATCAAATATGCTGAACGTCTCAATACGTTAGGGGAACTGGCCGCCTCCATGGCTCACGAAGTTCGAAATCCGTTGACAGTCGTTAAAGGGTTTCTGCAAATGGTTCAGTCAGGGCTGGAAGGGAAAAACCGCAGATATATGGCGCTGGCGCTGGCGGAGGTGGATCGGGCTGAAAGAATCATTAGCGACTATTTGAATTTATCCAAGCCGCAGATTGGGAAGACAGAGCTGATGGATCTGTCCGGCATGGTTCAACAGATTGTTCTGCTCCTGAAACCGATGGCGACCAAGCAAGGCGTAAGAATGCAGACGGAGCTAAGGAATGATATATATCTACATACGGATCGTAATCAACTGTTGCAGGCGTTAATTCATATCACGAAAAATGCGATTGAGGCTGCGGAAGATGGAGGCGAGGTAGACATAAAGCTGGCAGTTCAGGAAGAGAAGGCATGTCTGAATATCAAGGATACTGGAAAAGGCATGAGCCCGGAACATCTGGAGCGGGTAGGCACTTTGTTTTTTTCGACCAAAGAAGTAGGAACAGGGCTGGGAACAGCAGTCTCCTTTCGCATGATTGAAGCGATGAACGGCAGTATACGGTATGAGAGCGAGCCGGGAGCGGGTACGGAGGTTATCATTTTGCTGCCGCTGGCACAATAATCTTTGCTGGCTGCTGAGGGATAAGTGCTTCGAGTTGTGAATGAATCGTTCAGCAGGGGATATAAAAAAACGGTATGCCGCAACATCCGGCACACCGCTCCATCCAGCTATAACTCTAACCAGTCAGTACCGATTAGATTAGGCGTTCAATAAGTCTTGCACACCACGATACACAATGTCGTACAAGTCTTCCAGATATTCTTCCTCGATACAGGAGAACGCGATACGGAGATCATGCTCACCCAGCGCAATCGTTCCCACCCCATATTGCTCCAGCAGATGTGTGCGCAATTGTTCGGCGGATAAGCCGTTCAGCTTGAGACACATGAAATAACCCGAGTTGAAAGGATAGTAACTCCATACATCTCCGTATTTTCCGCTATCAAGTAACGCCTTGACCTTGTTGGCCCGGCCTTTCATGATTTGGAACTTTTCTTCCTTCTGTTGCTCAAAATCCGGTGATTTGAGAGCATCCAGCACGAAGGTTTGCGACGGGTGAGGGCCGCTGGAAATCGTTGCCCGTATAATTCCCAGTGTTTTTTGCTCCAGTGCGCTCAGCACGTCCTGATGTTCCGAAGCAAAGGTAATAAATCCGACACGGAAGCCCCAAACGAATTCTTCTTTGGTAGCTCCGTCAATTTTGACTGGTAAAATTCTTGGATGAAGTCCAGCCAACTGGCCGAATAGCGATTCATGCAGCGAATCCTCGAAGAACAGGCCAAAATAAGCGTCATCTGTCACAACTACAACATTGATGCCTGCTTCTGCTGCTTCCTGAATGGCAGCAACAATCGCTTTGCCTTCTTCGATTCCCGGTGTATAGCCGGTCGGGTTGTTCGGGAAGTTCAGCACAACGATGGCTTTGCCGTATTCCTTCTGCGCCAGCAGCGCTTCACGTAACCCCTCACTATTAAAACGTTGATCCTCTGTGAACAACGGGAAATTCACCAATCGTCCATGACGGCGAATACCGAAGGTCAGCTCATAATTTTCCCAGTTCTTGTCCGGATAAATGACAGCATCCCCTTCATCCGTAAACAGGTCGGCAACGATGCTCAATCCATGAGTCAGCGCGTTCGTAACCACCGGTAGGCCGTAGCTTTTTCCAGCGAGCGACGGGTTTTCCTTCAGCATTTTTTCCCGCCATACACTACGCAGTTCAGGCTTGCCCGCAGGGGGGGCATAAGGGTACAGGTCCTTGGGGCTGTATGCGGACAGCTTCTCCTGAATGACCCCCAAATGCATAGGGCCGCTGCCCTCGGTAGCAATACCAATCGTAGCGTTGTACTTCTTGGCAAGTTTCCCCGCCTCTGCGGATTGACTCAAAATTCCTTCTTTTGGGAAATAAATCTCTTTACCTAAAAGAGAAAGCATTTCATATACATGCTCGTTGCTTGCCTGAATGTTGCGGTTTAACTGCGCTGCCAGTGGATTCATTCCGGTTTCATCCTTCCAAGTCATTTTGATTACATATTATAGCATCACACACGGTAAGCGTCACGCAAAAGCGCTCCTGAAAAAGAAAAACGCTTTTCCTCCCTCAAGAGCATGGAAATGTCCACGGACCGGACGAGGTGTCACCTATTCCTTCGTTGCTGGAGATTGTCCTGATTTATGTGTTATCTATGATCCGACTGGATGCTTTGCTTGCGGAGCAGGCGAACGGCTGAATATACATGGGCTGATCTAACGAAGCTCTCCTGACCTGCTGGAGCATAAAACCTATGGGGAGGGAAGGCTTTATTTTTTGCGTAATGGCTGTTCTGCGCTTATATTATAATTTAACGGGATCAGGGACAACGAAAGAATAGCATAAGGAGGTGCAGATTTTGCTGGATACGTCTGCGTCATCGTTCATCCTGTTGTCCGCCTTTGCCAAAATTGTGTGCGAGCCGGGCTGGAAATGGCAGGTGCGTGAAAGGCCGATGCCAAACTATGATTTATTTTATGTATGGAGCGGTGAAGGAACGGTTGTATTGAACGGGGAGTCCTATCCGGTAAGCAAAGGAAGCTGCTTCCTGTTCAAGCCGGGGGATGATACCCGAGCTACACATAACCCGCAAAAGCCGCTAATACTTACCTATATTCATTTTGATCTTACCGAGCAGCCGGAGATCATACCTGCAAGCTATCGTATGCTGGAGGAAACGATCGAGGTGGAGCATATGCTTGCCAGGTACGTCCGTCTGCGCCTGGAACGTGCTTACGGGGCCGAGGAGGAGTGCAGGCTAATCCTGAAGCAGCTCATGATACATCTGCTGCGTGCCGACCGCAAGGAGCCGCAGGAGCGGTCGGCCAGCCACCAGCTCACCGAGGTCATCCGGGAAACGGCCAATTATGTGCGCCAGCATCCCGGGCTTCCTCATCGCGTCGAGGATTTGGCGGCACGGGCAGGGCTGTCACCGCGCTATTTTTCAATCAAATTCAAGGAGTTGCTGGGTGTTTCCGCTCAATCTCATATCATCAGCATGCGAATTGAGCGCGCACAGCATCTGTTACTACATGCCGGAATGAATGTGACTGAGGTGGCAGAGGCTTTGGGATACCGCGATATTTTTTTCTTCAGCCGCCAATTCAAGCAGTACACGGGGAAAAGTCCATCCGAGATCAGGTGAAGGAATGAGCGGGTGGACAGGCTGTAGCCAAGCGACGGAGCGGTGAACGTGTGGTTCTGAGCATATTTCCTATAACGAATAAAAAGATAAACACAAAAAAGGACCTGAGCAATGATGTCGGGTCCTTTATCATATATGTTGCTGTTGTCATGCTGTAACGGCAAACGTGCTTACACTTTGGGATCGTGCCGGAAGCAACCGAGACGCTGCCCCATTCTAACCACATCTCCCAGCTTCAGCGCAGGGTCAGGATCAAACGTGCCGTTTTCGGTCAGCAAAACGACGGTTGATCCAAACTCGAAATATGCGAGATCCTCGCCTTTTTCCCATGAGACAGCTTCATCATCGGTGTATTTGATGCTGCTTACATTCATCGCGCCAACCTTGACGACCGCCACCTCGCCGTATTCATGGGCTATGTACGTAATCTGCCGTTCATTGCGGCTCAGAACCGCTCTCATGTGCTGTAAGCCGAAGTCATTCACCGGATATACCTTGCCGCGCAAATGCTCCTTCTCCACCAGTGTACCGGATACCGGCGCATGAATACGATGATAATCGGTCGGGCTGAGATACAGCACAAAGGCATAGCCGTGCGTGTATTTCTCAAGACGCGGCGAACGGTTAAGCAACTCATCCAGCGTATAGTCCTGACCTTTGACATTCAAAATAGTGCCGGACGTAATTGGGCCAGTGAACGTAATCCGCGCATCCACCGGGCTGGTCATCACCTCGGCGTTCGTATCAATCGGGCGCATGCCCGCTTTTAATTTGCGTGTAAAATAGGCGTTCAGGGAACGGTATTCCTTCCATTCCTGTTCAGCCTCATGCGTCTGGATCTGGTACGTACGTATAAAGGTGGGGATAAAAAGTCGGCTTGCACCGCTTTGCGCGAAGGAACCCACAACCCGGCACACCCACTTGCGCGATGATAGCTCAGTCATGAGCCGCAGCCACTGTTTTGCCATTTCAGATCCCCCTTGTTCATTTCCGAGCCGTCTTGGCCGGAACATGTCCGGCCGCTCTGAATTATATTGACACAGAATGTGACGTAAATCAATACAGTGGACGGTCGAGTGAACGGGCAGTGTCCGCCGGGGGCATCCGTTCGAGAAGCCAACGTGCGTAAGCCATCGGCTTAGTGTACGTTTCTTTCCAGACATTGTTCATGCCCGCCTGGCTGAATCCGTAGCGCTGATCGCGACCGTTGCATTCGATAAAAACAATCTTGCCTTCTTGCGTAATGCCCAGGTCCAGACCGACATCGGCGAGCCGGCGAAGGTTTTGTGCCAGCCTATGGACGATTTGCAACGCGAGCCTTTCCAATTCATTCATTAGACGGGCTGCGTTCATTGGCTGAGCCGTTTGTACCTGTGACAGCACCTCTGGCAAGAAACGGGCTGAGCCACCCTGCGCCACATTGGAAACGAAGGTGTGGGAGGGAGCAATTTTGGCAAACATGCCCGTTACGCTCCAAATGCTGCCATATCCGCGTTGAACCGTCACGCGAATATCAAAAGGGCGGTTGTTATACAAAGCGAGCGGTAAAGTTTCCTGCACGATATGAGGACTATGCAACAGCCGCTTGTGCAGAAATGAAGGCAGTTCTCCAGCATGCAGGCGCAGTGTAGTCCAGCGATCGGGTACAGCGGGATGTGCGCATTGTAAAGTCCAGTCACTACGGGAATGTCTCAGGCGCATAATTCCTTTGCCGATGCTCCCGCTGCTTGGTTTGATGATGACATCTCCGGTCTGCTCCATCAAGGTACGAATCGAAGCCGGATTGCCTTGTAGCGTTCGCGGAAGATGGGGGTGCAGCAGAGGGTCTTCCTGCAATATCGCATGTATGTGGTCCTTACGGAAACGGTTTTGTTCATTAAAGATATAAATTCCGTTCTGCACCAGTCTGTTGATTTCACGGGCGTTTTCGTTTTGCCGATAGAGAGTCCGATTGTGGATGACCCGTGGCAACGGGAGAGTCATCTGCTGATAGCCGTTACCGTGTTTAACAAAAGCCCGGCATGTTCCGGTCGGTATATGAATTTCCTCCAAACGAAGAAAGCAGGGGATTAGCTCATGGCTCAACCCGGTGTCCACGTAATTGGCGAGTGATTCATATCCGGTCCTCATGGCGGGGATGCCCCGGTACGTTGCCGGGTTGAGCATGACGCCGACATGCAGCATGGGTATGTCCGCCCTTCCTTGTTGTGACTCCAACTGACAATTCAGTGGTTCTAGTCCATCATATGTATCAAAGATCGGCCAGGCATGGACGGTAGCCTTGCTGCTTGCCCAAAGTGAGGAGCCAGGCACCTTTCAGGCAGGGGGACGATATGATACACCATGAGTGTTGAAGAGAATTTGCAGGAGAGAGCTTGAATCAAAGAGGAAAGAAGGTGCAGGGCTGATGCAGAGGCCGAAGGTAGCAGTTATTACACCGGGCTCTTTTGTTATACCTTCGCCCCGCAGCAGCTCGGTGGAGCGGGTTATTGCCCATACGGTACCGCTGGCCAGCGATAAGCTTCAGGTACAGATATATGGCATACGGGGAGAAGAGGTACCGGATAACGCCGATGTGGACGGGGTGCCATGCATACGTTATAAGCAGGGGCCAAGTTATATTCCCGAGGTGATTGCTGACCTGAAAAGATGGTCACCTGCGGTGGTGGATGTACACAACCGCCCGGCTGCGGCATATGCGATTCACAACGCTTTGCCCGATAGCCGGGTCGTGCTAACTTTGCATTCGACCACTTTCATCCGGGAGCCGCACCTCAAACGGAAGGAAGTGGATCGATCTCTGCAGCCGATGGAGCGGATCATCGTGAACAGCGCCTACATGCGGGCAGCCGTGACCGCTGACAGCTCTGATGCTGTCAGGCAACGCATCGCTATAAATGAGCTGGGCATTCATCCCGGCGATTTCCTGCCGCGCTGGACCCCTGCGGCGGAAGCGGTCAGAGCGGCACGGCTGAACGATTTCGGCTGGGAAGGCCGTCGCATCGTACTCTACGCGGGCAGGCTGGTACCGGGTAAAGGCGTTCATCGGCTGCTCAAGGCCCTGCCGCGCATCGCCCGTACCTGCCCGGATGTGCTGCTGCTCATTGCGGGCAGCGCCTATTACGGGCAGGATCGCCTCACGCCTTACTCGGTGTCGCTGCATCGGCAGACGCGTAAGCTCAGGATGGGAAAGCACGTCAAGTTTCTCGACTATGTTCCCCATCCGGCATTGGCCTCGCTATATCAGTTGGCCGATGTGACCGTTGTTCCTTCGGTGAGAGATGAGGCCTTCGGGCTGGTCAATCTGGAGGCGATGGCCGCAGGCGTGCCCGTAGTTGCTTCCCATACAGGCGGCATTCCGGAGATTGTACGGCACGGGGAGACGGGCTGGCTTGTTTCGCCATCTCAGGGGGAGCAGGAAATGGCCGCTGCCGTCATCGGACTGCTTCAGCAGCCTGAATTGCGGCGGCGCATGGGAGAGGCCGGGCTTAACGAGGTGCGAAAACGATTTTTATGGCAGCATTCAGCACAGCGCTGGGCGCAAATCATGCTGGATTGCGTAACGTAGTGACATGAGCCCAGCTGTGAGCATAGGCTATCGTATAGGCATTAGCATAATTCCCAGCCGGGTGAATGAAGCGGAGCGACCGCTGGTTCACTCCTGTCCAAAGGAGCGTTCATTATGAACCATCGTATGAACCATAATAGTAAGGATAAAAGAACAGCGCGGCGTAACCCTTCCAACGCGGTTCCCTCCCCTCGAATAGACAAAAATAAAACGTCTTCCGTATCCGGCAAACCGATCCAGCGGGAAACGGCAAGTGTAAAGCCAATGGTGGATATCCATGCTCCAGCTCATGACCCTATCACTGTGGATGAAGCAGCATGGCGGAAGCATAAGCTTCCCAAGACACTGGAGGAAGCCATGCTGATGAACCGGGCGTCTGTACTGCTGCTGTCTGTGCCTGAGGCAGATACGGAACATAATACAGAAGAAGGCATATCGTCTATAGCATACAGAGGTCAGTCAGAGCAGGAATCGTTGCTGGATTGCTCCATTACCAGTATTCACATTGCTGAAGGCAGGCATCGCCTCAAGCAGCAGCGGGTAGCGTTGTCCGCTGACAAGCCTGCTGCTGCTTTTACGGATGATGACGAACCTCCGCTTAACGTGACTTATGATGACGGGCTTCTTCGTGAGCATACATTTAATTCAAGAGTGGCCTCAACACGGTTTGGCAGCATTCCTTTTTACATTCCCGCAGAAGCGGACAGGGATGATGTGAGCATTGTGTTTGAGCAGCCATTCCAGGATGTACGTTATGCAATCACAGGTAATGCGAGCATGCCTGGGGTAATAGTATCTGTAACGAATTGTCAGAGAGATTCGGCGGTGTTCACTGTGGAACGCAGACATGCAGGTTCGGTTTGTGAAGGTTTGATTCTGTGGATTGCAATCGGGCACGATTAAAAGACCTCTGCACAGGATTGCGAATTTGCATAAAACAAGAAAAAGGCGTCCCGATGAAGGGAAGCCGTATACATGAGGGGGAAGAGGGCACACTTGTAATGGTAATATCGCCCTCTTTTTGTACATCCTAAGTAGAGCCAGAAGATTGCTTGTTTAAGCTCAACTTATTTCACACCTACAGCGTCAAAGGACTTAATGGCAGAAATGACTGCTATTGAATTTTCACCATAGCTGTCCTTGGCTGCCTGAATAACGGCGGCGCGTGCAGTGGAGAAGTTAGAAGTGGAGGTCAGGTAATTAGTAAAGGCATTATAGTAAATATATACGGCTGCATCACGTCCGATTCCATCTACCTTGACACCATGAAAGGTACCGCCCTGTGCCAGTAGATAGTAGGCTTTATTAATAATACCGCTATTAATATGGGTCCCACCATAATCCTCGTTATTCGGGTCAGGATAAAAATTGCTGTAGTGATCTACCTGACCGTATTTGACAGGATCGGAAAGGGAGCGGATTGCGTCACCCTTAATTTTTGGTGTATAAGCGACTTTGCCAAAATCCCAGTTGGTACGCTCAATGTCGTTACCGATAATATCCGAGATGCTTTCACTCAGTGCGCCAGATTCAGCGAAATACACCAGCCCGGATGAATGCTCGGTCACGCCGTGAGTCAGCTCGTGAGCAACAATTTCAAGGTCGCTGCTGAAAGGGGCAAATAGCGTGCCGTCACCGTCTCCGTATAGCATATGGGTGCCGCCCCAGTGGGCATTATTGTAGTTCTTTTCCCCGTAATGGACTGCCGAGGCAATAGCCATGCCACGTCCGTCGATGCTGTCGCGTCCAAATTTTTCTTTATAATAATCATAGGTGCGAATGGCATAAGCATGGGCATCCACCGCAGCCGGATCTTTCCATACGTTATCTGTACTTGTATAAAGGGTGCCTGGAAGCGTCTCGGTATTGTGAACATTGTAAGTTAAGATGCCTTTACCACGAGTCGCATCCTTCAATTGGTACTTTTTACCGGAAGCTGTTGTTTCGAACGTTTTGGTATCCCCGAGTACACCACGACCTGTGCCGATTACTTCATTGAGGATGTCATACTTGAACACGATTTTGCCGTCATTGGCATCAATAAAGTAACGTGTGCGCAGTAAAGTAGGCTGCAAAATATTAACTTCCGTTACATAAACCAGACGTGTTGTGTCTCCATCGGGATAGATGTACAACTCTGCCTTAGGGTCCACGTTTGGTTCCAGATTGGCGATTTTGGCGATAGGTGCAGACGCAGGCTCTACCGCTTCCAATTTACTATTTTTCAGTTCAGCTTCTTTTTCCAGATCCAGCTTATCCTTGTCAATAGAGGGATATCCTTCGTTGTTAGATGCTTCTGCGTAGGTGTCTTTACTTACACTGCTAACGTCCTCGGAAGGTTCAGAAACGGTATTAGCAGAGGAAGAGAGAGATTGAACGCGTGTAGCTGCATCTTCATACGCAGTATATACGGCCTCAGTAGCGCTAATTTTTGGAGTTGTATTTTCTTTAGCGTCCGCTTGCTGATCTTCTGAAATGACAGCTCCCAGATAAGAAGTAATTTTACCAGCCTTATTCACATGGATCGTCTGTTCAGCTCCAAATACGGGGATGCCGTCCACATACTGTTTTAGGCGATAATGTTGCGTACCGAATTTATCACTGGTTCGATCCACGATCCGAAATTGCTCACGGGCACTGGTGCCGCTGTTGTCCATACTCATTAATTTTTTCTGTTGTCGATTTAAAAAGCTCCAGACCAGATTGTCACCTGATAGCGATGAAGGAGATTTCCAGTCTACCGTTTGAAATGTTGGCGTAAACTGAGTGGGCTCGGCAACAGAATTCTCCGCTGCGGATGCTCCGGGTGCTACTGCTCCTAATAGCATAGCTCCTCCAAGAAGTGAAACCCATACTTTTTTCATTAAATACTCACTCTCCCAAGTTAATGTGAGGATGAAAATCATCCTGTTGAATAGGCATTTTGCCATGTATGTAGGTCTTGTTGCTCCTTTGAAACGTAAAGATTATGGATAAGAATGCGAAGAGGATGGAAAGAAATTACCTTATGCAAAAAAATGGGGATTATTTTTTTTCCATTCTATCTTCTAAGCTTTGATATTAGCACAGAGATTGTCGAACGAGAAGATTTATCTTACAAATAACTCCAAAATGATTCGATAGTCCCAAAATATTAATTTTTTTGTCATAATTCGTCGAATAAATAGAAAATCATATAGTCGAACAGGCATCACGATGAAAAAAAGGGGCATCCCGTTGAACGGGACGCCATAGACTCAAGGAGGAAGGGGTACAGACTTACACTGCACCCCTATTTTTGGTCCGCTTATGAGCAGGATCAGATGATACCCACACAACAGGCTTCTGTCTACTGAATGAGGATCAATTGCGAGGAATACGGAATATGATTTACTTGATTCCTACAGCATCAAAGGATTGAATAGCGCTAGTTACTGCTAGCGAATCAGTACCATAGAAATCCTTGGCCGCCTGTATAACAGCAGCCCGCGCATTAGAGAAGTTGGAGGTAGAGGTCAAATAGTTCGTAAAGGCATTATAGTAGATGTATACAGCCGCTTCGCGTCCGATACCGGTTACCGTTACACCATGGGATGTACCGCCTTGTGCCAGCAAATAATAGGCTTTGTTGATAATACCGCTATTTGTATGGACTCCTCCTTCATCATCATTGTTAGGGTCAGGGTAAAAATTGGAATAGTGATCCGGCTGGCCATATTTTGCAGGGTCGGATAGAGAGCGCAGAGCGTCGCCCGGAATGTTAGGCGTATAAATGCCATCGCCAAGGAGCCAGTTGCTGCCATCCATATCATTACCCATAATATCTGAGAAGGCTTCATTCAGCGCACCTGATTCACCGTAATACTCCAGATTGGAGGTGAACTCTGTGACACCGTGGGTGAGTTCATGCCCCACGACATCGGGATCACCACTGAAAAAGGTAAATAATTTGCCGTCGCCGTCGCCGTATGTCATTTGAGAGCCGTTCCAGAAGGCGTTGTTATATTTTTTGCCGTAATGGACGGTCGAACGGATTTGCATGCCACGTCCATCAATGCTGTTGCGACCAAATTTATTTTTATAATAATCGTAGGTTCTAATAGCGTAGGCATGGGCATCAACAGCCGCCGGATCATCCCATACATTATCCGCATCCGTCAAAATCGTACCCGGCGTTGTCTGACGGTTGGCAGCGGTGTAGGTTACGATTCCATTACTGCGTGTCGAGTCTTTCAACTGATATCCGTTGCCGGAAGCTGTAGTCGTGAACGATTTCATTACACCATCCACGCCGCGGCCGTTGCCCGTTGCGTAGTTGAGGATGTCATACTGGAATACGATTTTTCCGTCTTTGGCATCAATAAAGTAGCGTGTACGCAAAGGTGCAGGCTCCAGAATATTAACCTCTGTCACATAAACCAGCCGTGTAGTCTCACCGTCAGGATAGATGTACAGTTCTGCATTAGGTTCTACACTTGGCTCCAGATTGGCGATTTTGGCAATGGAAATTTGTTCCGGGATGGATATTTCGTTGTTAGATGCTTCTCTGTAAGTGTCTTTACTTACACTGCCTTGATCCTGACTACCCTCAGTAACGTTATCGGTGACGGAAGGGTAGGATTGAATCCGTATAGCGGCTTCTTCATACGCGGTATAGACGGCCTGGGTAGCGCTAATTTTTGGAGTGGTGTCTTCAGTGGCATCTTGTTGTTGATCCTCCGAAATGACGGCGCCCAGATAAGAGGTGACTTTACCTGACTTATTCACATGGATGGTCTGCTCAGCTCCATATACGGGAACCCCGTTTACATATTGCTTCAATCGATAATGGTTTACACCGGATTTGTCGCTCGTGCGATCAATAATGCGAAATTGCTCACGGACACTGGTGCTGTCTGCACCTAGCAGCGTTTTCTTTTGTCGATTCAAATAACTCCATACAATATTGTCACCCGATACGGATGAAGGAGCCTTCCATTGTTCTGCGTGAAAGGTTGGTGTAAGCTGAGTAGGATCGGGAACAGAATTCTCCGCTGCTGAGGCACCAGGTGCTACAGCCCCTAATAACATAGCTCCTCCAAGAAGTGAAACCCATACTTTTTTCATTAAAAACCACTCTCCCCAAATTTAGGTCAGGATGATGTGCATCCTGTTTTGTTTTTTAGGCACGGCGCCATGTATGTAGGTCTTGCTGCTTTTTTAAAACGTGAAGATCATGAAAAAATAAACTTATGCAAAAAAACAAGTTTTATTTTTTTGTGATTAAATCGTCTTGGCTCTGATATTAGCACAGAGAATGTAGGACGAGAAGATGTATATTACAAATTACTCCAAAATGAGACTAAAGACCCTTATTTAGATTGTGTTTGTCTTATTTAGTCGAAATTGATCGAAAATAGTCTTGTTGAAGTGTAAATGATTCCGCAATGGCAATGGCCATAGCATACTGGTTTTAGAGCATCCGCTATGTAGACAAAAAAAGAGCGTCCCGCTGGGGGACGCCATATACATAAGGGGGAAGGGGCGCAGACTTGTACACTGCACCCCTATTTTTTCGTCCATTTTATGAGCTGGGTTGGATGACAGCTGCACAACGACAATGGTCTATGGACGAGGATGAATAAGAGGGATTGCAATTATGATTTAGTTAACTCCTACAGCGTCAAAAGATTTGGCGGCTGCGGTTGCTTGCGCTGAATTCGCACCGTAAAGGTCTTTTGCTGCCTGCACCACAGCGGCGCGTGTATTGGAGAAGTTGGAAGTAGAAGTCAGGTAGTTCGTAAAGGCACTATAGTAAATTTGGACAGCTGCGTCACGACCAATTCCACTTACAGTTACGTTATGGAAGGTACCACCTTGTGCCAACAGATAATATGCTTTATTAATAATGCCGCTGTTGGTATGAACGCCACCGTTATCAGAGCTGCCTTTATACAAGTTGGAATAGTGGTCTGGTTGATCGTACAGGGTAGGGTTAGACATAGAGCGCAGAGCATCACCCGCAATGCTTGGCGTATAAATATCATCGCCTACAAGCCAGTTTTTACGCTGGATGTCATTGCCGATGATGTCCGAGAAGGACTCGTTCAACGCACCGGATTCCCCGTAATAATCCAAATTCGAAGTATACTCTGTAACACCGTGCGTGAGTTCATGACCAACTACATCAGGATCACCACTGAAAGCGATAAATGTGGTACCGTCCCCGTCTCCATAAGTCATTTGGGAGCCGTTCCAGAAGGCGTTGTTGTAGCGGCTGCCGTAATGGACCGTCGAACGGAGTTGCAGGCCACGTCCGTCAATACTGTTGCGTCCGAATTTGTCCTTATAGTAATCATATGTTTTGGCCGCATAAGCATGAGCATCTACGCCGGCTGGATCATTCCAAACGTTATCGGCATCCGTCAGGAGCGTACCTGGAATGGTCTGACGATTGGAGGCCGTGTAGGTCACGATTCCGTTACCGCGTGTTGTGTCTTTTAACTGATAACTGCTTCCGGACTGCGTAGTGTTGAACGACTTGGTATCACCAAGCACACCTTTACCTGTGCCCGTCGCTTCATTAATGATGTCATACTGGAATACGATCTTGCCATCATTGGCATCAATGATGTAGCGTGTACGCAGCGGCGCAGGCTCCAAAATATTAACTTCTGTTACATAAACCAGACGCGTCGTATCGCCAGTAGGATAGAAGTACAGCTCAGCTTTAGGATCTACTTCAGGCTGTAAATTGGCGATTTTAGCGATGGAACTTTGTGCTTCTACAGCTTCAATTTTGCTGTCCTTCAAATCAGCAGCTTTTTCAAGACTCAGCTTGTCTTTATCAATATAGGTGGTTTGTTCGTTGTTAGCAGCTTCCGTGTAAGTGTCTTTACTTACACTGCTTTGCTCCTTAGCATCTTTAGAGATCGTATCGTCGAAGGAAGGGAGGGCTTGAATCCGTGTAGCGGCTTCTTCATAAGCGGTATATACGGCCTTGGTAGCGCTGATTTTCGGAGTTGTACCTTCCGTAGCTTCTTGCTGCTGATCCTCAGTAATCACGGCTCCCAGATAAGAGGTGACTTCACCAGACTTGTCCACATGAATTGTCTGTTCAGCTCCATATACGGGAATCCCGTTCACATACTGTTTCAGCCGATAATGACTTACACCAGATTTGTCGCTCGTGCGATCAATAATGCGAAATTGATCACGGACACTGGTGCTGTCCGCACCTAGCAGCGTTTTCTTTTGTCGATTCAAATAACTCCATACAATGTCATCACCTGATAACGATGAAGGGGCCTTCCATTGCTCGGCGTGGAAGGTTGGCGTAAGCTGATTTGGCTCCGAAACGGAACTTTCCGCAGATGCACCAGACGCTACCGACCCTAATAACATAGCTCCTCCAAGAAGCGAAACCCATACTTTTTTCATTAAAAATTCACTCTCCCCGGTTAATGTCAGGATGAAGACCATCCTGTTAAGAAATAGGCATTGCGCCATTTATGTAGGTCGTGTTGTCGTCTGGAACATGAAGAAAATGGAACGTGAAGAAGAAAAGCCGAAGTGTCTTTCATGGAAGCGTGTGTGAAAAGAGGGTATTGCATGTGAAGCGTACAGCCTGAAAAGGTGACAAACTCCTCCTTTCCTGTCATATAAGTGAAAGTGGAAAAAAGGCGGATAATGGAAAGAAGTTTACTTATGCAAAAAAAACAAATGCTGAATTTTTGAACTCCCATCATCTGGCTCTGATATTAGCACAGAGAATGACGAACGAGAAGATGTATGTCACAAATTTATCCAAAATGATTCTTTAGACCCTAATAACTGATTTATTCAATAGGATTAATAAGTTTTGTAAAATAAAGTCGAAAATTGCTTTGTCGAAAAGACTCCACGCTTGCCGTTACACACGGGTTTTAGAACGCATAGGTTATGTTGAACTGTCCTAATCATGCTGTCTATCCATACAGCAGCAAGGGAGGTGAGGCGGGAGCATGAGGAAGCAGACAAGATTTGGATTCAAGGCTCATCGCAGGCGGCATTCCAGTGCTAATAATCCCTACTCAAAGGTATGGCTGCCTGTACGAACGCCATCCGTGCATATCACCCCGTACCTTGTAACAAGAAGGGGACCAGGCACAGAAGCAGAAGCACAGACAGGTGAAGAACGGCCATCCGGTTCGTCTTCGGCGGGAAAACTGCTGGTATCCGTCATCATTCCGGCTATGAATGAGCAAAAAACGATCGGGGCTGTTGTCCGTGAGGCACGCCATGTTCATCCACACACCGAGGTCATCGTGGTCGAGAACGGATCAAGCGACAGGACGGCCAAGGCGGCAAAAGCGGCGGGCGCGCGAGTGCTTTCCTTTCCGCAACCCTTGGGGCATGATATTGGTCGCCGTATTGGAGCGGAAGCGGCTTCCGGGCAGGTACTGCTTTTTCTGGATGGTGATATCGTTATTCCCTGCGTCAGACTCAAGCCATTCATACAAGCTGTATGTGCGGGAGCGGATGTTGCACTGAATGATTATCATGGGCCAGTAGACCGTACGTCGGTGCATCCTGTGGTTGAAGCAAAGCATGTATTGAATATTTTGTCGAACCGTGCTGATTTAGGAGGGGCATCCATGACTGGAATTCCGCATGCCATAAGTCGAAAGGCCTTAAATAAAATAGGTCTAAAGTCCTTGGAAAAACCTCCGTTATTTCAGGCCATGACGATTACCTCCGGCTTGCGGGTGGTGACTGTTCGTGGAATAGCCGTGGGTAAAGTGAATGCGACCCGCAAAAAAATGAATGGCAGGGACCCGCTTGTGGATGTGGTCGTACAGGATCATCTTGACGCGATTGCCTGGCTTACATCACATTTGGGAACGCGTGCAGGATATACGGATTTGAAGCGCAAACGGATCAGAAACGAGGTGAGGCCGTGAGCAGAATGTATCGAAAAGGGAGGCGTGATGACCGAAGCCGGGGCATACGACGTGTACAGCGAAGACATGGAACGACGACTATGATGGATAGCCGCAGGGTGAGGAAACCCGCGCCCCGGCGGGGGAAAATGACCGAAGCAAATCCGCTGGAGGTACGGGCATTGCCCGGGGATATGCTGCTGCGGGGGACAGCCGCCGCAGTGGTCAGCGCCTGCAACGAGGAATCTACGATTGGTGGGGTGCTGAGCGAGCTGGAAAAGCTGCCTCTTACGGACATCATCGTCGTATTGAACGGTTGCACGGATGGCACGCGTTCTATAGTAGCGGAGCATCATCCGGGTGTGACTCTCGTCAGCGTGCCGACTCGGCTCGGGCATGATGTCGGACGGGCGGTAGGCGCACGTATGACGCAGGCTGAAATCGTATTGTTCGTAGACGGGGATCTGCCGATTCCTGCGTTTGACTTGCTGCCGTTCCTCTATGCAGTGGATCAAGGAACGGATGTGGCACTTAATGATCTGAGCAGACATTTGCCACCTTACTTCCGGCAGGACAGCGTGACCCGGTGCAAAGGGTTCCTGAACCGCGTGCTGCGCAGGCCGGATCTGGGAGCAAGCTCCTTGACCGCTGTGCCGCACGCGTTATCACGACGTTCGCTGGAGCTGCTCGGCCCTGCTATGCTCGCTGTTCCGCCGAAAGCCCACGCTATGGCGATACTGCACGGTATGAAGGTGACGGCAGTACATGCCGTAGACGTCATTGGAACAAACCGCAAGCGGACTATCAATATCGGCAAAGGGAATGCCATGGAGCAATTGATCGTCGGCGATCATGCGGAGGCACTGGCTGCGGTGTTTCAGGTAGCCGGAGCTTTCCCGTTGGGACCTGTTCCAACACGGGCCGACGTCGCTAAAGGGAGGAATGCACGATGAGTCTGACGAGCATTATTATTCCGACCTATAACGGTTTGCACCTGCTCAAGCCGTGTATTGAGGCGATTAGGACACATACGACAGATGTGCCTTATGAAATTATTGTTGCGGACAACGCTTCAAATGACGGAACGGATGATTTTTGTGAAGCCGAGCGGCTGATCAGCATCCGTCTCCCCGAAAACCGGGGTTTTCCGGCAGCTTGTAATCAAGGGCTTCGGCTGGCTTCGGGTGATCAGCTCATCATTTTGAATAATGATGTGACGGTTACACGGGGATGGTTATCCAATATGCTGGTTGCATTGCGGAGCCAAAGCACAGTGGGACTGGTGGGACCAGTGACGAATTATATTAGCGGTACTCAGCAGATTGACGGATTAGCAGGGGATCTGGATAGCTGTCTCCAGTTTGCAGAGCAGAATAATGCAAGTAATCCGTCCAGATGGCAGGAGGTCAAGCGGCTGGTCGGGTTTTGTCTGATGTTCCGGCGTGAGCTGATGGAACGGATCGGATTACTGGATGAACGGTTTAACCCCGGGCATTATGAGGATGACGATTATTGTCTGCGCGCACGTGTACATGGCTACAAGCTGTTGATGTGCAGTGACTGTTTTGTCTATCACCAGGGGAGTGCGAGCTTTTCACGCTCGGAATCTGCCTGGGTCGAAGAGTTGATTGAGCGGAATTATCGTTTGTTTATGGACAAATGGAACATAGACCCCAGAGCGTTTATTGAGACTGGAAATAGCGGAGCTTTAGGCACTGAACATGCTGTCGAAGGAGGAAGGAAGATATGAAAGGGGTTATTCTCGCAGGAGGAACCGGATCGCGCCTTCATCCGTTGACTTCATTACTCAACAAGCATCTGCTTCCGGTCGGCAAGTATCCCATGATCGTGTATGGTATCGAAAGACTGCGACAGGCGGGAATTACCGATATGCTTCTTATTATTGGCAAACAATCGGCCGGGCTGTACACCGATTTTCTGGGTAGTGGCAGCAATTATGGTGTCCAACTGACGTACCGGATTCAGGAAAAGGCGGGCGGCATTGCGGAAGCACTGGAACTGGCGAAAAGCTACATGGAGCCAGGAGAAAAATTCACTGTTTTGCTGGGTGATAATTTGTTCAAGGAAGATCTGGGACCTGTTATTGAACGGTTCGGGCAGCAGCCTCCGGGGAGCGCCAGAGTATTGTTAAAAAAGGTGGCAGATGCCCATCGCTACGGAGTACCCGTGTTTGATCCCGAGCGGCCGGAGAGCATTGCGCGGATTGAAGAAAAGCCGCAGCATCCCCAGTCCAGATATTGTGTAACTGGCATCTACATGTATGATACCACCGTGTTCGATAAGATCCGGCAAATTACGCCTTCGGCGCGTGGTGAGCTTGAAATCACGGATGTTAACAACTGTTATGCGGCTGAGGGCAAGCTTGAATACGATATTTTGCGGCGGTATTGGAGCGATGCGGGGACCTTCGATTCCCTTCAGGAAGCCGGGGCAAAAATGAAAGGGCTTCTGCCCTGATCTCAGCGATACACCATCCGGCCGGGCTAGGCATATAGTATGGACATAATGCCACCCGGAGGAGTGAACGGCATGAAACGCCTGAGTATAAAAAGGAAACACAGCAAGCGGCTCAGTAAGAAAGGCTATTGGGCGGGATATAAAAGGGGTCGGGAGCAAGGCAGCAGATTGGGCCAGGCTTCGTTCGGCAAAGTCTTTGAAGGCGTCAGTATTATCATTCCGTCCTATAATCAGCTTCATCGTCTTCGCACCTGTATTGATCGTATTGAGGAAAATACAAGCTGTCCGCATGAAATCATCGTGGTGGATTGCGGCTCAACGGACGGGACACGCACCTATCTGCTGCGTAAAAGCATCGCTGTGCGTTACGCGCTACTCCAAAAGGATATCCATTTGACAGGCAGCTTGAATCAGGGACTGATGATGGCGAAAGGCACGACCATTGTGGTGCTGGACCCAAATGCGCTGGTAACGCCAGACTGGCTGGATCGACTGCTAGAGTGCTTGCACAGTGATCCACGTATTGGTGTCGTCGGACCTGTAACGAACGGTCCGTTCGGAGAGCAACAGATTGAGGCACCTTATACGAACGAAAATGAAGCACGTCTTTTCGCCATTTCTCATAATGTTTCCAATCCGGCTGCATGGCGGGAAACCAAAAGCCTGGCCGGATTTTGTTTACTGCTGAGCAGAGAGACGCTGGAAAAGACGGGGTACTGGGACGAAGGCTGTCACAGCGGTCAGGAAGCAGATGCAGATTGGCTGCTGCGTGTACGCTTGTTGGGGACACGTCTGGCCATTGCGGGAGATGCTTTTATCCATTGCACAGAAAGTGATCGGGATACGGCTTATGCCTCTCCCCAGACGACCGGAGAAGGCGGTTTGATGGAGGAAAGCAGCCGGAACCGATCCTTTTTTGTACGAAAATGGGGGGGGGCGGATAAGCTGCTCCACAGCCTGAAATTCGGCACAGCAGCAGAGCTGGACAGCCAGATATCGCCAACCAAGGCCAGACACGTGTCGGCGGCAACCTTTTATCCCATTGGAGCGCTCGTTCAGGGACCGTCTGGTGCAATATATCGGCTGGAGCCGGGGGGAAGGCGGCTTCTGCATGGAGTCAGGGATGCAGGAGGCGAAGACGTTGCCCCGGTCAGGGTATCACAGCTTGATCTAATGGCGCTTCCGTTGGTGCCAAAGCCAGAGGTTACGATTCCCGGCGATTATGATCCTGTAAACGAGATTTCGCCTCCCGCATCCCTTGTGCCAGAGGAAGCTGTTCCGGTGCTGGCGGCTCCGGAACTGGAGAACATGCCCGTGTTGCCCACACTTAATATCCCGGCTCAACGCATACGATGGATTGAGGTCCTTTATGTCGAAGGCGGGCAACTGTATCAAATCGGGAACGGCTGGAAAAGATCGTTCCTTACCCCCTATGCCGCCATGAGCTGGCTGGCGGCTGATTACCGGATTCGGTTGGTGTCCCCCGGAGATTTGTCGGATTTGGCGGAGGAGCAGCCCATTATTGCGCCACCTGTGCTGCACGGGCATTTGTAATGATCGGAATAGGCGCTTTTAGGCGGAACCGACTACTCGTTGCGGCATACGCTGTAGTAGCGGAAAGCCCGTAGGCAATTCGTGCGTTCCGCACGGCGGAGCACATAAAGGAGGGGCTTATGCATAACCAGGTAGATGATTTGCTGATCCATATTTCGCACTCGCAGCAGCAGATGTCAAGGCTGTTGGATGCGGAACGGCAGGTGGTCGTGCGCATGTCGCAGATCATACATGAACTGCCGGACGAAGAGCCGCGTTTTGATGGAATTCCGGGCATTCTCGACAGCTCGGGACAAGTAAACAAAAGCATTGTTGCCTACTTGAACGGTATTGCCGATCTTCAGGAAGCAATGGCTGAAATGCTCGTTCGTGTCGTGAAAGAGACGGCATACCCGGACGAGGAGTAACGTACCAACCGAGGGCAGGGAGTGAACACATGAGTAGGGAAAAAGCAATGATTCATATGCTGGACGCAGCTTCCAAAATGCAATGGAATGTGTCCATGATCCTGGAGGCCAAGGCGGTAGAAGCCGAAAAAATGCGTAATTGGACGCTGAACCATCTGGAGCCTCACGCATTTGACACGGATGAAGAACAATTGGGACGGCCTTTGGAAATTCATGAGCAGATGGTGGAAATGCTGGAGGGTTTAACCCGGCTTCAAACCGGACTATGCAGTAATCTCAAGGCATTACTGGATCAGGATGAGCAGCAGGGTGGCGGATTGGAAGGGATGATGGGAGGAATGGGACCGGGGGATATGAGCTAATGAGTATGAGGCGCGAACGTGAGATCAAGCTGGATATGATGGAGTCCATTGCTACCAGCCAGCACGCCGTTGCTCGGATGCTGAGCAGTCTTGCGGACTTGACGCCCCATGCGGATATGTCCGCTACCCGTCTGGAGGAAACCATTCGTGTGCTCAGCAACTACCAGGGGAAAATCACGCAGATGTTGGCGGGCATACCATTAAGACGGCAGGTGTATGGTAAACCGACTCAGCCGTGGCTCCAACTGCCTGTTCCAAAAACGCAACAACGACGAGGAAACTAAGGAGGAATGAGAATGAGAATACGGTGGGAACGCGTTACGCGGGGAAAAGCCCGCAAAAGACGCAAAAGTACCCGGCGTTCGAGTATCCGAAGATTAAAGCTGAGAAGAAAACGTCTGCTTGCTTTAAGACGGCGTAAAAGAGGGCTTCACTCCGCCCGTAGAAGTCGTCCTCATCTGCGTCGGGAGAAAAAACCTCAGCCCACCCAGTCTACAGCTCCTGCAGCGGAAAATCCACAGCCCGAGCCTGTTGTGCTGGAGCATGATCCGCAGGCATTCCAGCAGGGATATGATGCTGCCTATAACGAGGGCTTCAATTCAGGCTTTGCCAAAGGCTACGAAGAAGGACACCAAGTCGCATACAAGGCCCAGTAAACCGTGAACATCATCTATTGTAACTGATCCCCCGAAGCTAACAGCCTCGGGGTTATTTGTTGTTTGGCAGATGGACGGGCAAACGCCAATTTTGTCCGGGCAGTGGCAGTCGTCCATGATGCGTTTGACCCCTCCGCATATAGTTTAGGAGTGACAGAAGTTTATTCTACAACAGGACAGGGTGAAGGATGTGAACGATCAACGAAGCGGGAATGAACGCGAAGCCTATCGATGTGGCTACCGGGAAGGACGCAGAATGGGGGGGTGCACGGCTGCTCTGTCACAGGTCGTGGCCACGGTGCCTGCTGTTCGCCATTTGAAAGTGCTGTATATCCCGCAAGGCTTCGCCGCAATAGACACAGGGGTACAAGAGGCATTAAGCCAAATATGCAGTGAATTCATCATCGGTACTCCTGCCAGAATGCTGGCTGACGCCGAAGCCCATCGACCCGAGCTCGTACTGGTCATGAACGGGCTGCATGTTTTTCCACCGGATCATTTGGAGCAGGTGCAGCAAATACGGGGCCTGGGTATTCGGACGGCCATATGGTTTGTAGATGATCCTTACTTTACGGAGGATACGGCGTTGATCTGCCAATCCTACGATGTTGTATTTACGCACGAGATGTCATGCCTGCCGTTTTATCGAGATCAGGGAGTGGCAAAGGTACATTATTTGCCGCTTGCTGCGTCAGCCCGGATCTTTTATCCCCAGCGGGTGGAGCGGGAGCACCAGCATGACATTTGCTTCATCGGGAATGCCTTCTGGAACCGCGTAAAGCTGTTTGACCACCTCGCTTCTTTTTTAGCGGATAAAAGGGTGCTGATCGTGGGTGGAAGCTGGGATCGGCTGACCCGTCGGGATGTGCTGGAACGATTTATCCGTCCAATCTTCATGGAGCCGGAGGAAACAGCCAAATATTATAACGGCTCCAAAATTGTTATCAATCTGCATCGTCCGACGGACCCCGGACTGGATAACCGGAATACACATCAGCTGTCGGCGGAGTCCATTAATCCCCGGACCTACGAAATTGCTGCCTGTGGCACGCTCCAGATGACGGACATTCGGAAGGATCTGAGCCGCTATTACCGACCGGGCTATGACATTGAAACCTTTGGTGGAGTAGAAGAGTTGAAGGTCAAGCTGGACTACTATCTCAAGCATGACTGGGAACGTGAACGCATGGCCTGGCGCGGGCTGCACACCACCATGCAAAAGCATCTGTACACAAATCGTATGGAAGAATTGCTGGACAAGGCGATGGCCTAAAGTAAACACCAAAAACAGTGAGGAGTGAAAGTGATGACGATATCTACGACAGGACCGTTTGACCCGGCCACAACTTCCTGGGAAAAGGGGAGAGCTGCGGGAATCAGTGACGGTTACGACGAAGGCTATTTGCGCGGACGCGCCAATGCGATTCTTACCCGGACGAAGGCGGTCTTTCCTTTTCGACAAATCCATGTACTGTATGTAGTCTCCGGTAAAGGTCTTCCCTATTCTCCACTGGATGAAGCGGTTATTACCACGTTGCAAAGTATGACGGCTCAGGTTACTGTAACCGACCCGCGTCAGCCCGTAGGTGGTATCGCTGCTCAGCTCCGTCCGAATCTGGTGCTGGCGCTGGATGGGATGGACCTTCCACTGGAGCAGGTGGAAGCGGTGCGTCAGTTGGGCATTCCGACCGCCATCTGGCTAACGGATGATCCCTATTACACGGACACGACGACCCAAATTGTCCCGCATTATGACCATGTGTTCACGCTAGAGCTGAATTGCATTGAAATGTACCGTCAGCTTGGCTGCCCATCTGTACATTACTTGCCCTTTGCGGCATTTCTGACTCAATATTTCCCGCTTAGCTCTCCCGCTTCTGTACGGCGTGAAATCGGGTTTACCGGCTCGGCCTACTGGAATCGCATCTATTTCTTTAATCCGATTATGCCGCAGCTCATGGCTCGTAATATTAAAATCAACGGAATCTGGTGGGATCGTCTCCCTGATTATCAATCGTACGGAGACAAAATCGAGATAGGCCGCTGGATGTCTCCGGTCGAGACGAATGATACGTATAATGGCAGCAAAATTGTCATTAATCTTCATCGTTCGCATCAGGATGATTCAGTGAATAACAATGCGCTGAAAATTCCGGGGGCGTCGCCGAATCCGCGCACGTTCGAAATTTCTGCCTGCGGCACCTTGCAACTGACCGACACACGGGATGATCTGGCTCGTTTTTACAAGCCGGGAGAAGAGATCGAGACGTACAGTTCCCAACAGGAGCTGCTGGAGAAGATTGAGTTTTATTTGACGCACGAAAAGGAACGCCGTGAGATTGCCTTGCGTGCTCTGGAACGGACACTGCGTGAGCACACGTATGGTCACCGGATTGACCAGCTGCTGTCGATCGTATTTCCATAATTCGGTTCATACGCCCGATGATTGCTATTTTAAAGGAGGTGAACTCCGATCAAACCGAAAATGATGCTATTCAGCCATGTCAGCAATGTCCGCAGCATTACGGGAGCGGAGAAGCTGTTATTGCAATTTTGTGTAGACATTCGTACGTACTTCGACTGCATTCTGGTGACGCCCGGTGAAGGGCGGCTGACCACGATTGCCCGCAAGCGCGGGATTACCGTCCAAATTCAGAACCTGCCCATGCTGCACGGCATGTATACCCCGTATGAGGGATTGGCGCAAGATGCGGAGAATTTGCGAAACCATGCTTCATACGCATCGTTGCTTCAGTTGCTACAGCAAGCGCGTCCAGATGT
This sequence comes from Paenibacillus sp. RC21, assembly GCF_044907935.1. Lineage (NCBI taxonomy): Bacteria > Bacillati > Bacillota > Bacilli > Caryophanales > Paenibacillaceae > Paenibacillus > Paenibacillus sp. RC21. Next base: position 188,496 of record NZ_JBIYCS010000005.1, on the reverse strand, counting down.
GGTGCTGGTCAATACCTGTGTGAACGTCATGCCCGCGATGGCTTCCCATGAGTCGAATATTCCAGTGGTCTGGAAAATAACCGAAGTCATTAACCAGAATGAGCATACACCTGTCTCGGTCTCCATCATCGAGCGTTACAGCCGATGGGTCATCGGTATTTCGCAAGCCGTCTTGCGGCCTTTGCACGGGGCGGGGCTGACACGTCCGCATACGGTGTTGTCTCCTTGTCGGGATATGGATATGCCGCCGCACAAAGAGCATGTACTGCAACGGAAACGCAAACGTGAAAAGCTGGGGTTGAAGGAATCGCATATCTGTATTGGTTATATTTCTTCCTTTATCTGCGAAGCCAAAGGACTGTTACCTTTTGTTCAAATGGCTCTGAAGCTGTGTGAAACGAATTCGAGCTGCCGCTTCTGGATCATCGGCAGCTCGGTGGACTCGGAATATTACGTGAAATGCGTTTCTTTAATCCGCAAATCCCGTTACAGCCGCCGATTCCAGTTCAGCTCATTTGAGGAATCTGTATCCACCGCATATAGCGCGATGGATATGGTTGTCATCCCGAGCATGGTGGAGGAAGGCTTTGGTCTGACGGCACTGGAGGGGCTGGTTTACGGAAAGCCGGTTGTGGCCTTTGCGCAGGGCGGACTGGTGGAGCTGATGGAGGCGACCGGAAATACTGAGTTTTTGGTAGAGCCGGGAAACAGCGATATGCTGGCTGAAAAAGTGGGCTATCTGCTCAATCATCCCGAGGAAGTGGAACGGATTGGTGTACGGAACCACAGCGCGGCTACACGTGTATACGGGTCTGATTCCTACCAAAACAACCTGCACGTCATGGCCAGCCAATGGGTGTGTCATGATCCGCAGTGGTTCCCGCTGATTCAGCAGCCGGGTGGTCCGGTATGGACGCGGGAGGGAGAAGGGCTACGTCAGGTCATCGCTATACCGGAGGCATGTACCAGCGCTATTCGAGAATTTCCCGAATCGCTGGTTGGCCAACTGCCTGTGCTCGGTTTGCCACCTATCGAGTATGCAGCCATTCCGGGCTTGCCACAGCCACCCCCTCCTTTACCGGAGCTACAGCCAGACCTGCATCATGGCAAGCGTGGCATTCGAGCGAGATGGCCAGCGGCCCGCAAGCAAAGCAGACCCCGCAAGCGCAAGGGTAAGAGCAACGCCAGCAGCAGGAGCTATCGCATTAACTGGTTTCCGCTGTCAGGGCTTCTGCCGAAATCCAAGTCCAGACAGAAACCCAGGTTGAAGCGGAAGCTCAAACGAAAACACAAGCTCAAGCCTGTGTCGAGGCGTCCGCATCCGCACAAGCGGAAGCGGCTAACGCTCAAGGCTGGACGCCACAAAAAACAACGGTCCGGGTGAAAGCACGCCGGACCGTTGAGGTGAACGTTTAGCTGGAGCACAGACAGTTTGCTGGATGGCTATCTCACGCATTAAACTCCACAGTTTAATGAAACAACGACAGCAAAGGTGGGTTCCAACACAATGAAAATATTGACCGTGCTCGGCACAAGACCGGAAATTATACGGCTCAGCCTGATCATTCCGAAGCTGGATCGCCATGCAGACCAGCATGTGCTTGTGCATACGGGCCAAAATTACACGGAAAGCCTGAGCGGGCAATTCTTCCGCGAACTGGGGCTGCGTGCCCCGGATTATGTGCTTCAGGAGAAGGCGGGAACGCTGGGCAAACAGTTGTCTGCCATGTACTCGCAGATGGAGGATATTTTAAACAAGGAGCGCCCGGATCATGTGCTGCTGCTCGGCGATACGAACAGCGCCCTGTGCGCCTTGCTTGCGGAACGTATGGGCTACCCGGTCGTGCATATGGAGGCGGGGAACCGCTGCTACGATCTGGATGTGCCGGAAGAGAAGAATCGCCGCGTCATTGACGCGATTTCTACGATTAATATGCCGTATACGGAGCAAAGCAAGCAGCATCTAATACGGGAAGGCTTTCCGAGCCAACAAATTGTATTGACTGGAAACCCGATTTACGAAGTGATGCAGCATTACGAGAAAGAGGTGTCCGGCAGCGACATTTTGAAGAAGCTGGGACTGTCGCCAGGGCAATATTTCCTGGTAACCGCCCACAGAGCCGAAAATGTCGACCATCCGCCACATTTGCTGGCTATTCTGGATGGCCTGAATCGGGTAGCACAGCAGTCCGGACAGCGGGTCATTTGCAGTATTCATCCTCGCACCGCCGCTCGTATCGCGAGCCATCCGCCGATCCAGCTTGATCCGCTGGTGGAATTCCATGAGCCGTTCGGTTTTTTTGACTTCGTACTGCTGGAGCGGCATGCCCGCTGCGCTTTGACGGACAGCGGCACCGTACAGGAGGAATGCTGCATCATGGGTGTGCCGACGGTCACGATGCGCCGGACGACGGAACGGCCGGAAACCGTAGATTGTGGCAGCAATATCGTGTCCGGGTTGGATGGAGAGGTTATAGCGAACGCAGTAGTCTTAATGACCGGGATGAAGCATAAGTGGCAGTGTCCCGCAGGTTATCTGGCGGAGGATGTGTCAGATAAGGTAGTCAAATTTTTGCTTGGAGGGAAACGGCATGTTTGAAAACCAACGTATCTTGGTTACCGGCGGTACCGGCTCCTGGGGGCATGAGCTGGTTGCCCAGCTACTGCCGCGTAACCCCAAAGAGGTCATTATCTTTTCGCGCGGAGAATCGAGTCAGGTTGCGATGAACAGGCAGTTTGAGGATGAACGACTTAGCTTCTGCATCGGGGATATTCGGGATAAGGATGCACTGGTTACCGCCTGTCAGGGTGTGGATTATGTATTTCATTTGGCGGCTCTCAAGCACGTACCTGTATGTGAAGATCAGCCCTATGAAGCACTAAAAACGAACGTGGTAGGCACCCAAAACGTGATCGAAGCCGCTGTCATCAATCAGGTCAAGAAAGTCATTTATATCTCCACTGACAAGGCTGCGAATCCATCCAATTTTTACGGGATGACCAAGGCGATTGGTGAAAAACTGATCGTCTACGCCAATCTGCTGAATAGCGATACACGATTTGTGACGGTGCGTGGCGGTAACGTATTGGGCACGAACGGAAGCGTGGTGCATCTGTTTCAAAGCCAGATTCGCCAAAAGGGTACCGTTTCGATCACGGATATGAACATGACCCGTTTTTTCCTGACCCTGCGTGATGCGATCAGCCTTCTGTTCAAAGCCTCGGTGGAAAGTGTAGGCGGGGAAATTTTCATCATGACCATGCCAACCTGCCGCATTGTGGATTTGGCAGAGGTGCTCATCGAGGATTCGGGCGTGGAGAATGTAGAAATTGTAGAAAAAGGTGTCCGTCCTGGCGAGAAAATTCATGAGATTTTAATGAGCGACTTTGAAAGTCTGACGACGGTCGTATACGACGAGCAATATTTAATCATTCTGCCAACGCTGAATATCCCTCAACTAAAGGATCGATATAAGCAATGCCCTCCAGTGTCGTTCAGCAGCTTTAGCTCAGAGTTCAATCTGATGTCTAAAGCGGAGATTCGAAGCATTCTCCAGAGCGGGGGGTTCATTAAATGAAGCTGCTTATTTTGGGCGGTAACGGCATGGCAGGCCATGTGCTGGTCGATTACTTTCAAAAGCAGGGCGGATATCATGTGTTCTACACCACGCGTGATCCCAAGAATAAAGGGGGTCTGCTGCTGGATGTGAATGACAGCTTTATGGTGGAGCAACTGGTGCGGAGTGTGCGACCTGACGTCATTATTAACGCGGTGGGTGTGCTAAACCAGTATGCCGGAGCGGATCAGATTACAGCATATCAAATTAACGGCCTGCTGCCGCACTTTCTCCAGCGGACGGCGGACAGAATCGGTGCTCGGTTCATTCATATCAGTACGGACTGTGTATTCGAGGGGACGCGGGTACCCGGTTTATATGCAGAAACGGATCAACCTGACGGGACAAGCGCCTATGCATTGACGAAAATACTCGGGGAAGTAAAGGCGCCGGGCCATCTGACGATTCGCACCTCCATTATCGGCCCGGAAATCCGGCCGGGGGGCATTGGTCTGCTGAACTGGTTCTTGCAGCAGAGTGGGGACGTTGACGGGTATCGCCGCGTCTTTTGGAACGGGGTTACAACACTGGAGCTGGCAAAGGCTATACAGGTGTTGATGAATGAGCCGCTAGATGGACTCATTCATCTGGTTCATCCTGAACCGATCAGCAAGTATGATCTGTTGCTGTTGTTCAAGGACATCTGGAAGAGGGAGGATATTCGGATCGTGCTGAAGGATGAGCCGGTTCAAGACCGGACACTTCGTTCTACCCGGGCCGATCTGCTCTACGATGTTCCTCACTACAGCATTATGCTGAAGGAGCTGCTGGAATGGACAGAAGCACAGCGGAACAACGTCGGCCCGTCATTGTAATTACCGGAGCGGCAGGCTATACCGGGATACACGCCTGCCGCCATTTTGCAAAGCTCGGCTGGAAGGTAGCGGCTCTGACCCGCACGGCTGCTTCCGCCCGGGAGCTGATCTTGCAGTTTAACGGTGATGAGAACGTCGGCGTAGATTCCGGCACCAGCTTTTACATCACGTCTTATGTATGCGATTTGCTCGACAAGGAGCGTCTTCGCGAAGTGATTGGCCAGATTGCGCCGGATTATGTGCTCCATCTGGGTGGAAAAAATTCGGTGCCCGAATCTTGGCGAAGCCCGCTGCTCTACATGGAATCCAATGTGCTGTCCACGCTGTATCTGCTGGATGCGCTGCGTCCTTTTCCAAAGGCCCGGATTGTCGTGGCGGGTTCCCGGCTAAAGGCAATTTTGCAGGCTCCGTATCATCCATCGCATCCATATAGTCTCAGCAAAAGCCTTCAAGAAGCAGTCGCCCTCTCCTGGAGCACGTTGTTTGACCAATCCGTCATGCTGGCAGAGCCTTGTAATCTGATTGGGCCGGGTCCATCCACTGGCTTTTGCGCATTGCTGGCGGGTCATATTATCCGTACGGAGCGCACGTACACGGAGCCAGCAACCGAATCAGCATGTGAGCCTTTGCCCGCACTCGAACCCGCACCGTTCCGGGTATCTTCCCGGCATGCGCAGCGTGATTTTCTCGATGTGCGCGATGCCGTCCGCGCATACGGTGTGCTGCTGGAGCAAGGGGTGTCGGGGCAGGTTTACCCGGTTTGCACAGGCCGCATCGTGGAGCTGGGAGATATCGTGGAACGTATGGTTGCAATGGCAGAGACACCTGTTGCCATCGAATGGGGGGACGCGGCAGAGTCAGCGTATATGGATGCATACCGGGCCAAGGAGCTGGAGGATATGGGATGGAGGCCGATCATACCGCTGGGGCAATCGCTGGAGGATATGATTCGATACCGCCGAGTCGGAAAGGAAGGAACGATATGAGACCGAGTGTAACGATCGTCATTCCATTTTATAACTGTGGATACGTGGATAAGGCTGTGCAAAGCGCATTGGAGCAAACCTATGGTCCGCTTGAAATTATTGTCGTTGATGACGGTTCCACGACACATACCGAAATGCTTCAGCCCTATCTTCCATATATATATTATTTGGGCAAATCCAATGGCGGAACAGCCAGCGCACTGAATCACGGCATCCGGCATGCCAGCGGCGAATATATTGCGTGGCTCAGCTCAGATGATATCTATCACAAGGACAAAATTAACAACCAGGTATCCTTTATGGTGGAACAGGGGGCATATATCTCTCACACCAATTTTAATCTTATCAATCAATACAGCCAAATCACGAACCCGCAGGCGGCAGCCGTATTTCCGTCCATACCGGAGTTTTGCCGTTTTTTCCAGCAAGGGAATCCGGTCAATGGATGCACTGTCATGTTCAAAAAGGAACTGTTTGCGCATATCGGTCTGTTCGATGAATTGCTGCCGTACACCCATGATCTGGATATGTGGTATCGAGTCATGTTGGCGGGTTACCCTTTCCCTTTTCTGAACGAAGCGTTGGTTAACTATCGCTGGCATGACGAAATGGGGACAAAAAAGCACTGGCCTGCCGTTGAACGGGAATACAACATAACTCAAGCGCGGTATCGAGATCGCTTCAGCCAGCTGTTGAACGGTTTATCCTCATGAATCCGGAAGTCTGTCAGGGGGAGATTGATATGGTAGATACGGGGGTTGTAATGCCGCTCTACAAACAGGATATCGGTTATCTACAAGCGGCGATTTCGTCCGTACTGGCCCAGAGCTACGGAGCGTTTCGTTTCATCATCGTTATTGACGGAGCGCCGGAAATGGTAGGACCGGCGTTCCATGCAGCAGGGGGGGACCCGCGTGTTCAGTTGATTATACTTCCTGAAAACAAAGGAGTATCACATGCTCTCAACCGGGGGTTCGACGAGTTGTTCGAAGATCCTGCGATCACATATGTGACCTGGGTATCCAGTGACAATGTTTATAATTCATTCTTTATTGAACGATTGCGGAGAGAGCTGGAGCAGGGGCCCGACTCGCTTGGCCTTGTATTCTCCACTTTCCGCCAGGTTGACGCTGGAGGAAACCCGTTGTATGACGAGCAGCATCAACAAGCGCTGATCCGATACCAGAGCCAGCCACATCACGAATTACTGAACGCCAGCATTGTTGGGGTTTCATTTATGTACAAAAGCCAATATGCCCGTCAGATCGGCGGCTATCGGTTGCAACCCGTGGAGGACTATGATTACTGGCTGCGACTGACCGAGAAGTGCAGCATGAAATTCATCCCGGAGGTCCTTATGGATTACCGGGTGGATTCCGCTTTTAGTGTATCGGCCAGCTTGCACAGCCAGAAGGAGCATCGACGCTGGCGGCACGCATTTCAAGTCGCCAAGCATGAGACGAGAGCGCGCCGGGGTATCCCGCTTGAAATGACCATTTTGATGCCCGTTACGGATATGACTCAGGCTGAGCCGTTGCTGGATCAGCTGCTGGAGCAGCATTACAGCAATTGCTTGGTGCGGTTGCTGGATCTTACGCCTGAACAGGGCGCCTCTTCCTTCCTGCCCATCATGCTCGACCCTCGCCTGATCGTAACTCCAAGACCGCGATATTCCATGAGGGAAGCGCTGATTCAGGCCATTGGGGAAACGGTGACCCGCTTTGTTGTATGCTACGGGGTTAAACCTTATATCGCCGTGACGGATTTGCTGTATCTGACGGATTTACTCCGCCCACTGCCGAATACCCACGTTTTTTCCTACTATACAGATGATCACTCTACCATAGGCAGCGGGCGGGAAGTCACCGCTGTACCGCCGGAATGGAATTACGTGTATTACACCCATCGATTGCATCAGGCGCTGGAACAGGGTCGCTTTTAGCTAACTGGAGACAGGGCCGCAATCGTGGTCAGCTCCGATTGAAGGACACGATGCTCCTGCACAACATTGCCAAACTGGTCCAGACCGAAGTTGGAAAGAACCACATTGGATGGAACAGCGGCGACCACGTTGTATTGCACTTCATAGGCAAGCACACCTTGTATAAAGAAGGTGCGTCGGGCAATGGAGTTTGCAGGTACGTTAACTGATGTTACGTACAAGGGGATCTTGGTATCCGGTACGAGCGAGAAAAAAATTTGTATGGTCACGGTTGCTGCGTTTACCGTATCCTCATTCACCAGATTCACAACGACATTGGAGCAGGCAGTACCAAAATCCCTAGTGTTTGTCATATATCCGGTTGTAAAAGCCAAAACAATCATCCTCTCGAATACAGAATATTGGAAAATCCCTGTAGGGATGCTTCTATACTATGAATCTACTGAATAGAAAGCTTGTATGGTTGTCAGGAGTCTGCGCATAAAATTTAACAGAGCTTCTGGTAACCAATAGTTCCTTTAATCCTAACGGGAACAGCCCCGGTTCCGGTTGTCACCATCGGTAATTTTATTGATGTGACCATCGTGCCCAATAACGGTTTCTTTGCGGTATGGACAGATGCACTGTCGGGCTCTCAGCAAATTTACGGAAGTAACGGAATGTAGCTTAGCGTACGAGACAGGAGGAGGTGAGGCTGTTGTGAAAATTTTGTTGGCTACCTACTGGCCGATCCCTCATTTGGGAGGCGTGTGGCCGTTTATGCTGCAAATTAAACGACGGCTGGAGCTGCTGGGTCACACCGTGGATTTGATGGGCAACGGACCGGATATACCCAAATACCATATTGTTTTTGAGAATAGGGAGCTGCTGAAGGATCAGTTGTTGCCCATGCTGAACACGAAGCTGAATGAGACGGTTGTACCTGTATTACATCAGGACTCCTGGGTGCAGACGGTGGAAAAAGACCGATACTGCATGGAACTGTCGGCGGCGTATTTTGGAGTTGAACAATACGATGTCATTCATACACAGGATGTCATTGCGACACGTGCCCTAAGCCGGGTCAAACGTAAAGATAGCGCATTGGTCGCCAATATTCACGGCTCGCTGGCCCGCGAAGTCATGATGGCGATGGAACGGGATCAAGAGCCGGGATATCGAGAGTTGTTGGTATGGAAATATTATTGGGCACTGGAGCACTATGGCGCTATATCCGCTGATATTACAATTACATCTACGGAATGGATGAAGCAGACGCTCATTCGTGAGTTTGAAGTGCCCGAGCAACAGATTGCTACTTTCCAATATGGTTTGGATACCGAACACTTCTGGGAGGTTTGCGCGAAGGGGACGGATGTCACACGACCTGAGGGGAAAAAGGTCATTATTTGTCCTTCACGGCTGGTATATATCAAAGGGCTGCACTACTTAATGAGTGCTCTTGGTTTGCTGAAAGATCGGCGCACAGATTGGGTGTGCTGGATTGTCGGAGAGGGAGACAAAAGGGAAGAACTTCAAACACAGGCTGATGAGCTGGGGCTGAGGGAAGAGGTAGTTTTTCTCGGACATCGTGAGGATGTGCCTGCCCTCTTGCAACTGGCGGATATTTTTGTTCATCCGAGTATACAAGATAATCAGCCATTTTCGGTTATGGAGGCGCAGGTTTCGGGGCTTCCGGCAGTGGTATCGGATGCAGGTGGACTCCCGGAAATGGTGGAGCATGAACATACTGGGCTGGTCTCCCCGGTTGGCGATGTGGAGGCGTTAGCAGCTCAATTGCAACATTTACTGGCTCAGGATGATGTGCGTATTGCTATGGGGAACCGAGCCAAAGCATGGGGAACCACGCAGTGGTCTCTGGATGTAATGATTGCACGACTCGTGGATATTTACGCGCAAGCGCTCAAGCAAGTACGTTGATTCGATAGTGAGGAGGGGGATCATGACTTTTCCTGTAGTTGGAGACTTGTACAACCGTATTTTTGAAATCGAGCAATCGCACCTGGATCTGGAGGTGGATTATGAAATATGGAATCGGATTAACACCTCTTTACCAGAACATTATAAGCTACCGGACGCGAACATACTGGAACGTCTGAAACAAGCCACGCGATGAGAGTGACAGTCGTCATTCTGAACCGAAACGTCCGTAATGCATATAAATATTCGACTGTTTCATTATATTTGGAGCAAGTGTAAAAGGCAGGCCGGGGCGTGATTCCCAGCCTGCCTTTTGGGCGATTACAGATCATGTTTCGTCCAGGTTTCCATCAACTGAATCATCGTAAACTGAGCCTTGGATCACGAGTGGACCGGTGACAACGGCCCGACGGTCAGCCGATTGCACAGTCAGGCAATAAACATATGGCGCTGTCTGTTCCACAGTTTCCTCATACCTTAGCTCGGCAAAGCCCTCCTGATAGCAGGAATCCTGCAACCAGTCCAGCACGGGACCCTGACCGTCGTTGCGACGCAGTCGGATAACCAGCTCTCCGATATCCCAGTTGAGCAGCGGATTTTCCCATGCCAAGGAGGCTTCAATGACAATACTTCCTTCAGACTCACTCGCAGGAATGATCAACGTAGATAGCACGCTCTCCTGTTCGGTGACCTGAAAAGGCAGCGCATGTGTGCCTGCTTCGGCTTTGTTTTGTACCGAGTATTTTAGCATACTTTCTTCCTCTCCTGTCCGTGTATTAGGGCGTCACGGTAAAATGACTGGCTGTACGCATAGCGACCACGTTCTCGTTCTCCACAAATTCAGCCAAAATAAATAACGTTTCTGGATTGCATATACTTGTGACCACCCGCAGGTAAAAAGGGTTTTGGGCTGTTTCCATATCTTTGAGCTGTACGACAGACCCGGCTTGGGGAGAAGTGCTCAGGCTAAGTAGTTGTCGTCGGAAAACGCCGCTATCATTTCCTATTTCCAACATTACATCGACAGGTCTCTTTTCACGATTGAACAGGGTCACATGACAGCTTTGTATACTGGCGCTGTGATAAGCGAGGTGATGATCAGCAGATAAAAGAAACACGGACATATGATGAAGCCTCCTTGAATTTCGTTAGGTTACCAGCCTTATATCATATGAAAAATGGCCGTGTCTGGACTGGATAGTTGTACGCCTTTTTTGACAAAATACGCGCCGGGGTCCAACCCTTTTAGCCGAGCTGGCATGTAATGTAGAGTGGAACAACCTGCGGCCTGAGGAAAGGGTCGCTTTAAAAAGGAGGCACGGCTATGAGACTTGCACAGCTGGCAGGGGAATATGATGCGGTCTTCAGTTTGGGGCAAAACTGCACGCCTGCCATTCAATTGGAAAAAAACCGCCTGCGGCCGTTTGCCGGAGTGCTGGACTGGATGATGTCTGACACGCTGTCCGATGTGAATCGCTTGCTGGAAAACCGGTTTGCCGGGTTTATGGATTTTCCCAATTTAAGTGTCGTTGGTACGAGCCAACTGAACTATATGGTCAGGGATATCGATTATAACGTGATCTCGGTACATGATTTCCCGCAGGAACGCAATACGTCCGCAGATCTGGCGACTTATCCAGAGTTCAGGGAGAAGATAGACCGCCGTATCGAACGTTTTTTTGCAAAAACGCAGAAGGCGCAGCACAGCTTGTTCGTCCGTATGCTGGGAACCTATGAAGAGGCAGAGGAACTGGAGCGCATCTTGTACGGCATGGTGGCGCATGAATTTCGACTGCTCATCGTGAACTGTTCGGGTGTAACAGAGCTGACTGAGGTCGACTGGCAGCTTCCAAATGTATGCGCGGTGGAAATGCCTTTTGCCGATGTATGGAATTATAAAAGTGATCCGCACTGGTGTACGCTTTTTCAGGGAATGTCCCTATCTTCGGAAAGGGGAGGACGGCGTGCTTGAGCGATTGCAGGGGGATTATGACGCTGTATTCAGCTTGGGAGGACATTGCCTGCCTTCCATTTAGCTGGATAAAAACGGACTGCGTCCATACGCGGGACCGCTGGACTGGATGATTTCCGGCAACTTGTCGCAGATCAGTCGCTTGCTGGATGCCCGTTTCGCCGGATTCATGGACTTTGCCAGCCTGCGTGTGACGGGGCATGATTACGGCGAGTATAACTTCATGGTCGAGGACGCGTCGTATGAAATTACAGCGGCACACCATTTTCCTGTTACCCTGAATACATCGGAGCAGCTGACTTCCTATCCTGCATTCAAAACGACGCTTGATCGCCGCATCGCACGTCTATTGGAGAAATCTGCGCTTGCATCCTGTTTGCTGCTGGTTCGTCTGGGGGGCAGTCGGGATCAGGCGGTAGAACTGCACACCGTATTGTCACAGATGATTACCCACGATTTTCGCTTGTTATTCGTGGATTATACAGGGGCTGCCGATGTGACGGAGCTGGATTGGGGGCTGGAGCAACTGGTTCCAGTGGCGCTGCCGCCTGAGGATATTTGGAGCGGGCAGGATGAGATGTGGCGCTTTATGCTGGCAAACGTCAGGCTACACGTCTGAGCAACTGGAAGGTACGTCTTAGATTGTCTTTGGTGTCTGTGCTTGTGCCTGCGCCAAGCTGTAGAGGGCCGCATAACATGATGGGAAAGGAAGAAACTTGCTTCGGTTCAAAAGGAGGGTGCGCTAGTGAAGGCTTTGGTCACCGGGGGAGCCGGATTTATTGGTTCCCATCTGGTGCGTGCGCTTGCTGATTCGGGCATCAGGGTGCATGTGCTGGATAATCTGACGACCGGGAATGTCGCAAATGTGGACCTGCGCGCGGTCATGCATATGGCGGATATCCGCAGCTCCGAGACCCGGACGCTGCTCATTCGGGAAAGCCCGGATATTGTATTTCACTTGGCGGCACAGGCCGATGTCCAGCAATCCATCCATCGACCGGATGAGGACGCAGATGTGAATGTGATGGGGACGATTCATCTGTTGCAGGCTTGTCATGAAGCCGGTGTATCCAAGCTGATATTCGCGTCCACATCCGGCGTATACGGTGAACTGCAAAAGCAATGTATTCAGGAAGACGATCCTGTGGAGCCGATTTCGGGCTACGGGCTTTCCAAGCTGACCGCAGAATCGTATATCCGTCTTTTTCATCGGTTATATGGCATGAATTACACGATTTTGCGTTACGGGAATGTGTATGGTCCCGGTCAGGCCGCGAAGGGAGAGGGCGGTGTAGTCGCTCTTTTTATGGATCGACTGAAAAAAGGGAGCCCCTTGCTCATTCACGGCGACGGAACGCAAACCCGCGATTTCGTGTACGTCAAGGATGTAGTCAGAGCGAATCTGGCGGCTATACGTGCAGCGGATCAGCGTACGGTACATGTGAGTACGGGACGAACCACGTCCATCAATCGGCTGGCCTACGATTTGCTGAAGCTGCACGGCTCGTCCGTTCGGCCCGTGTATTCAGCTGCGCGGGCGGGAGACATTCACCATAGCTGTCTTAGCAACGCAGTCGCGAGACATTGGCTTCGATGGGAGCCGCTATATGGCATCTCTGCCGGATTGAAGGAAACGTATGCGAGCAGTATTGGTTCAGGAAAAGAAGGCGTGTAGCGGGAAAGCGTGCGATTCAGGAAGGGGCTGGGGGCAGCCTCTTTTTTATGGATAGCCTGGCAGCTACTTATAGGAAAATATGTCCTCACCTGATACAATGGTCAGCAGTAAGCCAACCAGTTTCACAAAGGGGAGTCTGCCTATGTTGAAGAAGTCTTTAAGAAAAATCGGCATCGCACTGATTACATATGCATTATTGCTAAATGCAGGTCCTTTTTTCACCGTTGCTGCCGGAGCCTCGGACGTAACTGCGGATAGCAGTACAACGCAGAATTTGAACATTGAGAAGAAAAATAAATTGCCCAAGGGATTCGTGTATCTGGATGAAGTGATTCCTGCGGCGCAATATGAAATCCGCTATTATAGTGAAAATAACTTTGTTGGCAGACGGATTGATGGATATAAGAGGCCTTTTGCGATCATGACCCATACAGGTGCAGCGGCTTTAAAAGGGGTTAGCGATGATCTGGCAGCCAAAGGATATCTGTTGAAAGTATACGATGCCTATCGTCCGCAAAAAGCCGTGAATCATTTTGTCAGATGGTCGCAGGATAACGGTGATCTCAAAATGAAGCAGCAGTATTACCCGAAGCTGGATAAGCGCAAATTGTTCAAGCTGGGCTTCATCGCCAGGAAATCCGGCCATTCGCGGGGGAGCACCGTGGATTTGACGCTGGTGCACATCAAAACGGGGAAGACTGTCGATATGGGGAGTCCGTTTGATTTTTTCGGTGATATTTCCTATTACAACACGAAGCTGATCAGCAAGACACAGCAGGCGAACCGAAAAATCCTTAGGGATGCTATGGTGAAGCGTGGCTTCAAACCTTACAACAAGGAATGGTGGCACTTTACGCTGATGAAGGAGCCTTATGCTAAAACATACTTCAATTTTGATGTGGAATAGGAAATATGGGACGATTTAACTAAAAAGGATAGGCAGAAAGACATGTATAATATAAAATGATGTAAATACAAGTTGGATTATCCAAAGGAGCGTTGGCGGGTTGAACAGTCTGTTGTCACGTATGGTGTTGTTTTTTTCGGGCCTTATTGTAATCGGTGGAGCCATTCTGGGTTTTACCTTGTATCAATCTTCGAGCGAACTGGTGGAAAACTCCATGGGCCAGCAGGCCAAAGCGGTGGCCGAAAGGGCCGCAGCCATGATTAATGTGGACAAATACACAGACATTAAACCCGTTGCCGGGGGAGAGAATGCTTATTTTAATGAGCTGCGCGATCAGCTTAACGAGCTGAAGGAAGCTAACGGCTTCAAGTATTTATACACGCTGGGGAAAGTGGAAGACGGAGGCCAAGCGAGCTATGTGTACATCGTTGACGGCGTGGCTGCTTCCACCGCCAAAGAGGACTATTCGCCGCTGGGCACTCCCGAAAACAATGCGTACCCGGGGATGCTGCATACTTTGGAAACTGGGGAGGCTTCCATAGGCGATCTGACGAAGGATGAGTACGGAGCCACCGTCTCGGCTTATGTTCCGATTAAAGGCAAGGACGGCAGCATTACAGGAGTTGTCGGGGCAGATCTGGATGCTACAGAGGTATACAAATTAATGGAAACATCCAGAAGAACGATGCTGATCGTAGCTGCGATTGTGCTGGTGGTATGTATTCTGTTGGTCTTTGCACTAGCCAAATATTTGACTCGTCCGTTATTAAGGTTGACCAAAGATGTTGCCAAGGTTGGTGAAGGCGATCTTACGGTCGTTATTGATACGAATCGTAAGGATGAAATTGGCCGTCTGGCTTCGGCTTTTGGGGTCCTCGTAACGGATACAAGAACGGTAATTGAGGGCATTGGCAAAGGCTCGGACCAGATCCTGTCTTCATCCGGGGATGTGTACAATCATGCCCATGTTACAGCAGAAGCCAGTCGGGATATTTCCATACATATTAAAGAAGCTGCGGTGGGGGCAGAAACCCAGGTATTCCAGGCCATGGAGATGAATAAAGGCATGGAGGACATGACCTCCAGCATGCATCGAATTGCACAATCTGCTGCGATTGTAGCGGACTTATCGCAGGAAACTACCGAGAATGCTCATCAGGGTAATGAAGCCATTGTCAGGGCTGTGGATCAAATGAAATCCATTGTAGACTCTACAGCGGCGATGGCTACCGCCACCAAACAATTAGAGGAGCATTCCGTGGAAATCGGAGAGGTACTTTCCCTGATGACGGATATTGCCGGACAAACCAATCTCCTCGCGCTGAATGCAGCGATAGAAGCGGCTCGGGCCGGAGAGCATGGGCGTGGTTTTGCCGTGGTAGCCGAGCAGGTAAGGAAGCTGGCGACTCAATCCCAGTCGTCCTCGGCGGTTATCGCAGGCATCATCACCTCGGTTCAGCAACAGACTTCCGAGCTGTCCAAGCGGATGGAGGGAAGCGCCCTTGAAGCCAGGGTGGGAATGGACATTGTAAATGTGGCTGGACAATCCTTTGGCCATATTCATTCCGGTCTGGAACGGATCACGACACAATTGCAGGAGGTATCGGCTGCCTCGGAGGAGATCACTTCTGTTTCGGAGGAAGTCGCAGCTTCCGTGGACCAAATGGAGGGAATTTCACGGCATGCAGCCGAACACTTCCACCTGATTACAGAAGCCTCGGATGGGCAGCTAACCTCCATGGAAGGCGTCAGCCAATCGGCGGAGAGCCTGAAAGGGATGTCCGCCGAGCTACGCCAGTTGATTGGACGGTTTAAGGTGACGGGATAATCAATATCAATATGTATACCAATATACGGAAAGGCGGCAGCTTCCTGATGGGAGACTGCTGCCTTTTGCTATTCATCGAAAAATGTCTACATGTTCATTATGATTCGCCAGCCAGCTTCAAGGCTTGATCCAGCACGGCGGCACCGTTTGCTCTACCATAAGCGATCGTATCAATGACATCCACCGGGATGCCATAGGGAGCTGCAATTTCGGCAACCGGCTTTTTACGCATCCGTACTTGAGGACCAAGCAAAATAGCAATCACAGAATCTTTAATGCCTTCCAGCTCTTCCTTAATGGTACTTTCGGGGATGGCTTCGATGTTAAGCTCCATGGATCTGGCTGCTGCTTCTTTTTTCATCTTGGAAACCAGAATGGATGTGGACATACCCGCAGAGCAGGCCAGAATAATTTTTTTCATATTTGAACGCCTCCAGAAATTGATTTTTAATTATTTATACTCTTCATCCAGATCAGCAACAAACGAGCGTTCTTTGATGGCAGATTGATACCAGTAGCCGGACTTCTTCAAATGCCGACTTCGATCATTCTCCAGGTTAATTTCCACCAGTCCATAGCGATTTTTAAAAGCATTCATGGGAGAAACGTTGTCTGTAAAGGCCCACAGCATATAACCTGTACAGTTGGAGCCGGCTTCTACAGCCTGTAACGTGTAGCATAAATGCTCAGTTATAAAGTCAATGCGATAGTCGTCCTGAATGATGTGCTCCTCATTTTTGAAGACAACTTCATTTTCAATACCCATACCATTTTCCGCAACAAACCACTCGATATTGTTATATTCATTCTTGATACGCATTCCCATATCGTAAATGATCTTAGGATAAATCTCCCAGCCCCGTGACTTGTTCATTCTTTTACCCGGAAGATCAAAATGATCATAGTAGTAAGAGGGGTGGAAGGGAATGTTTTCATTCCACGCTTTACTCTGCGCTTTGACCCGGTGCGGATAATAGAGATTGATCCCGACGTAGTCAACGGTATGTTCCTTAATCACTGTTAGTTCTTCTGTGGTTGATTCAAATGCAATATCATGCTTGCTCATTAAGTCGAATAGCTCTTGCGGGTATTCGCCTTTAATAAGCGGGTCCAGAAATACTCGATTGTAAAATAAATCATACACATGTGCAGCATACTGGTCATGAGGGGCGCTGGATCGGGCATAGGTTACTTCAGGATTCAAAATAACGCCTATTTTAGCCCCGTTCTGATTATAGTTTTTGGTTTTGAAAAGTTGTACGCATTTCGCAGTAGCCAGCGTTTTATTATAATTCCATTGCATCCACTTCCGCGTATTTTGTTCATAGGGATAGCGAAGGGCATCCAGATAGACACGAGTCTGTACAACAATGGGCTCATTAAATGTAAACCAGTGTTTTACCCGATCTCCGTATCGTTCAAAAACCTTTTCTGCATATTTCACAAACAGTTCCACCACATGCTTGGAAGACCAGCCCTCATATTTGTCCAGCAAATAAGCGGGCACCTCGTAGTGCTCCAGACAAATCATGGGCTCGACCCCGCTGGCAATCAACTCGTCAATGACCCGGCTCATATAATCCGCATACGTTTCATCCACGACAACATTCTCATAATCCGTTAAGAAGCGGGACCAATTAATAGAAGTACGATAATGGGTCAGGCCAATCTGCTTCATCAGCGCAATATCCTCAGCGTAACGATTATAGAAGTCGGTTGCACCCGCAGGTCCATATCCATTGTGCCAGACATAGCGGTCATTTTTGTACCATTGGTCGAGAAATGAGTCCTGCCCTTCCTTTTTACCGCTCCAGCCCTCTGTCTGCCAGGCGGAAGCCGCAGCACCCATGATGAAATTCGACGGAATTTGTATCGTATGTTTAGCCATTACATGCTTCTCCTTTTCGTACTATAGATTCCCAAAGGCCCGTTAAGTAGGCCGCTCCCAATGCACGGTCATACAGTCCATAGCCGGGCTTTCCTTGTTCTCCCCAGATCATTCTCCCGTGGTCAGGTCTTACATACCCTTCAAACTGATGACGATGCAGGATATGAATCAGCTCCGCCATATCTATGCTACCCGATTCGGACAGATGCGCTGACTCTTCAAAATCACCGTTAGGATAACGTTTGACATTACGTAGATGAACAAAATGAATCCTTTTCTGCGCGGCGTATTTGTCTAGCATTCCGGGTAAATCATTGTCTGGTGAGCTGCCTAGCGAGCCACTGCAAAAGGTAATACCGTTATGCACGCTGGGCTGAAGCTCCAGCAGACGGTCAAAATCTGCTTCCTTGCTAAGAATACGCGGCAGACCCAGAACAGGCCATGGCGGATCATCTGGATGGATCGCCATTTTTACGCCGACCTCTTCGGCTACGGGAATTACTTCTGCCAGAAAATAAGCTAGATTCTCCCAGATTCCTTCGGCTTCCAGTTCTTTATACTGCTTCATTAAAGCAGGGAGTTCTTTCTTTGGATATGATAAATCCCAACCCGGAAGCGTAAAATCAGCAATGTTCGGCTCAATCTTTTTCAGTTCTTCCCCCGAGAAAGCCAATGTCAACGATCCGTCGGGAAGAGGCTTGTCAATGACGGTACGAAACCAGTCAAAGGCAGGCATGAAATTGTAGCAGACGACTTTTACCCTGGCATCACCCAGCCTTCTCAGCGTTTCTTTATAATTGGCAATATAGTTGTCCCTGGTGGGGAGTCCCAGCTTGATCGCTTCATGTACAGGAACGCTTTCCACGACTTCAAATGTAAGTCCCGCTTCCTCGATTTGCTGCTTGAGAGCAGTGATACGGTCCCAAGGCCATACCTCTCCAGGCGGAACGGTATAAACCGCGCTTACAATTCCTTTGATATAGGGGACATGCCGGATGTAAGAGAGTGGAATGGAATCCTGCTCGCCATACCACCGAAAAGTCATTTTCACCATGATCAGCTTCTTCCTTTAAAGTTGGCGTTAACCTGAATCCATTAAGAATACGCTTTCAATTGAATGATATATTTCTATAGTAGCGCATTATTCAGCCGTTCGCTTGTTGGCAATTTTGACGAACGGAAAATAGATGATAATCGCTACCACAATACAAATGATCTGGGTTACGACGGCGCCAATGCTTCCACCTGTAGACAGGTAGGCATTAATAATAGGCGGAGTAGTCCATGGAACCATGACGACGGCCTTACCTGCAAATCCAAGCAACGTCGAAAAGTAGCCAATCGTTCCTGTGATAAGCGGAGTAATAATGAAAGGGATAGCCATCAATGGATTCAACATAATCGGAAGTCCGAAAATGACAGGCTCGTTAATATTAAACAGGCCAGGTCCAAACGAAAGCTTGGTAATTTCCTTCATATCCTCGCGCTTGGAAGCAATCATAATACAAATCAAAAGGGCCAGCGTAATCCCTGAACCACCGATACTCATGTATACGTCCCAGAAAGGCATCGTAATAATGTTCGGAATCGGCAGTCCTTGCTCATAAGCAGTCATGTTGACGGTAATCGCTCCAAGCAGCAGGGGTTCACGAATCGGTTTTACCATTTGGTTCCCGTGAATGCCGATCACCCAGAAGATTTGCGCAACCAGCATCAGTACCAATATACCCGGCAGTCCTTGCACCACGGTCTCCAGAGGTTTTTGCACCACATTATAGACGGCATCATACAGGTAGAGACCTGTAAATTTATGAAAGAAGAATCCAAGCATCGAGAAGACAGTCACCGTAATGATGGTTGGAATGAGTGCCGAGAAAGAAACAGCCACATTGCTGGGAACACTTTCAGGCATTTTAATTTTTAGCTTATCGGACTTGCCCAGTTTGCTGTACAGCTCAACGGATAGAATGCTTATGAAAATACCTAAAAACAAGCTCTTGGTATCCGTAAACTGGCGGGCAATGACATCCGTTACTTTCTGCATTTCCCCGTTAACCATCAACTCAATCGTGGTCGGCGTCACAGATATAAAGCAGATTACAGCGAGTAGTCCTGGGAAGAGGTTTTTCTCCCCGTTAATTTTTCCTAGCTCCAGACCAATCATGAAAATAGCCAGGATGGTAAGGATATTCAAACTGGCATAGTTAATGCCTGAGAAAATCGGTTTGTACTCTGCCAGGAAGGAGAAAGGTTTAAAATGGGCCAGACCATTGACCGGGTCCATGACCATATTGGAAATCAGTACAGCAAAGGCACCGACAATGATGACAGGCATTAATGTGATAAAGGCTGATTTGATCGCTATAATATATTTAAAATTGTTGATTGCATTTGCCACTGATGTGAGGCCGTCGACTAGCTTGTTTTTGAAAGCCATGGGATAGTGCCCCTCCCTCTACGATTTTGGTACGAATTGATCAATACGTTCATACAGATCTACAAACTCTGAGGCCATATCTCGAATGGTGATAGCATTCATCAAATGATCTTGAGCATGTACCATCATGACCGACATCTCTGTTTTTTCACCCGCTGCTTCCTTATTGATGATTCTGGTTTGAATTTTGTGGGAGGACACCAGTTCTTTTTTAGCTGAGGCTAATTCTTCTTTGGCTTCCTGAAACTTTCCCGCCTTTGCAAGCTCAATCGCCTCCATGGCCGAGCTGCGTGCATTCCCAGCGTATAATATAATTTGGAATACAATTTCTGTATCATCCATGCCCTCCATACTCACGTCGTGCTCTGTAGTTTCATCATTATTCATGTTTTTTATCTCCCTTCAAAAGCTGCCTTCTTTAGTATTATAATTTGGAATCGCTTTCAATTTAACGCATAATTTTTCCGCTTCTTAACGGAAAAATCGTCTCTTCTAAATGACTTCTCCATCACCACAAAAAGGAGAGACCCCCGCCTTGCAGGCTTCAGGTTCCTCCTTTGCAATTACATATTGCTAATATTCAGCTATTTATATGCAGCACTTCTACAAATTCCGTGTACGTTTTGCAGCGGATAAGCTGCTGGACGAGCTTTTCATTATTTAAAATTTCAAGCAAAATATGATACATACTCTGTAAATCTTCTGATTTGGTGCGCTGTATGCAGAGCATACAAATAAACTGTACTGGCTTGCCATCCCAATCGATAGCTTTTTGTAATGTACAGATGGCCCAAAACGTGGAATCAGCGAAAGGTTCCATCGGATGCGGAATCGCGACAAAATTGCCAAATGATGTTGGGGAAACAGCTTCACGCTCTACCACAGATTGCAGCAGGGGGCCTTCCACAAGATCGGCTTCGTGTATTTTTGCGGCTATAAATTCAAGCACCTGGAGTTTGTTATCAAATTTCTGCTGAAGAAAAACCAATTTTTTTCGTACATACTGCACAGCAGGAAGTCTTGCCTCTGAGATTGCTTGTTCAATTTTAGTGATATCAGAACCGCCTAAAAATGTATTCACATGTATCATGGGTACAGAAAGCGGTTCTGAAATGGGGATCGTGCTAATGACAAAGTCCAGTGTATCCAACGGCATTTGTTTAAGCTTATAAAATTCAGTGGTTCCCACGATTTCCAACCTGGAACCGAAGACCGATTGAAGCTTATAATACAGCAACTTTGCGCTGCCGAGTCCAGAAGCACATACGATCATGCACTTTTTGGGTGCGCCTTCCATTTTCTTTCTTTCCATCGCGACTCCGATATGAATGGCTAAATACCCAATTTCATTTTCCTCGATGTGTATATGAAGTCGCTGCTTGATGACTTCCGCAGCAATGATACCTGCTTCAAAGGCAAGCGGGTAATTGGCTTTGATTTCATCCAGCATAGGATTCCGCAAATTCATTCCGTATTGATAACGGTTAATGACCGGTTTGAGGTGAAGACAAAAAGCAATCAGCAATTCCTTGTCGTTGTGAATGTTCATTTTCAACTGTTGATCAATTTGGTTTAGTATTTCAATAGTCAGTTCGTAGATATCTTTATCAATGATCTTTTTAATCTCTATTTCATCCAAATGGGCACTAACGACTGTCCTTACACCCAGCAGGTGCACAGCAATGTACGCAACTTCAACAAGTGGAAAGGAGTGCTTCATTTTTTGTTCTAAAGCAGATACGATTTCAGTCGCCACCATAAACTCTTTCTGCGCTTCAATTTTTTTCATTTCTTGAGGATAATACGAAACATACCTTTCTTCACGAATACGCTTACATGCAATAGCAATATGAATGACCAGATTGTTCAAAGCAATGTCCGACAACTGAATATCATTGAATTCAATGCGATCCAGAATCACTTCTCTTATCCATTCCATCTCTTCGTTAGAGATCAGAGGAGGGTGGGACATCTGCTGCTCGCCTATTTCATCTGTTCTACTGAATATATAGTCGGAAATGCAATAACGCAGCTTGGCCTCGTTACCTTTGACTCGAATACCATGATACGGTCTATTCTCCAGGGATAGTCCGTAGGTTGCCAGTAACTTGCGCAGTTCTTTGAGGTCATTCTGTAAAGTAGATCGACTAACATACAGGATCTCAGCTAAATCATCAAGTTTGATATATGCATTGGTGAGCAGCAGCTTTTTCATTAAAAAACGATTTCTCGCTTCAGAAGAATTCGCTAATGGATAGGGCACATTATTTTCATAATCCTTTAACTGCTTCAGCAGATGATGAAATTCTTGTTCGTCCCGAATCTCTAACTTGTAGCCCGATCCTTTGAGAGGTTTGACTGCTGCTCCATGCTTCGACAACAGCGCACCCAATTCCTTTAAATCCGTTCGTATGGTTCGAGAGGATACCTTCAATATATTTGCCAAGTGTTCTCCGTTGACCATCTGTTCTGCAACCAATATACGAAGAATATCAAAAATACGCAAAATGAGCCTCCTTCCATAGCAGTTCTGAAGAACAGTATACAACGGTAGATTGGTTATGAAAAAGTGAAAAATTTGATTATACGATTGTATTGAAAAAGAGTGGTGTTGAGTATACAATTAAGATATAAGCAAATGATTATATATAGAGAGAAGAGGTGATCATATTGGACCAACTGGCTTATGTAGCGGATCAATTAAAGCTATTGGGTGATAGAACACGGCTGACGATGCTCTCTTTGCTCCAAGAGAGGGAATGGTGTGTGTGCGAATTTGTCGAGATTTTTGATATTTCGCAACCGGGTATCAGCCAGCATCTAAGAAAGCTAAAGTCTCAAGGGATTGTAAAAGAAGCTCGACGCGGGCAGTGGGTGTACTATTCTCTCAATGTGGAGGACAAGCCTCATATTCAAGCGGTCCTTCAATGTATGCCAGATGAGAAGCAAATTTTGAAGCTTTTAAATAAAGAAGAACCAACCGCTGCTTGCGGACCTGATTCGAATTCCTGCTCCTGCTAAAGATTCGATGGAAAAGTTGCCTCTGTGAGCATGGAAAATGATGCCCAATATATAAGCATATGCTTATAAAATGATTTGATGTGATGATACATCTTGGATCGGAGGTTTGAACGTGTTATCGGTTTTCTTGTCATGCGCTATTTTCCTGTTAACTTTGACGCTGGTGATCTGGCAGCCCAAGAACCTGTCTATTGGATGGTCAGCCTCCGCAGGAGCAATTTTGGCTCTGCTTGTTGGCGTGGTTCATATTCAAGATGTGTGGGAAGTAACCCGAATCGTGTGGAATGCCACGCTGGCTTTTGTAGCTATTATTCTCATTTCATTGGTGCTGGATAAGATCGGACTATTTGAATGGGCCGCTTTACATATGGCGAGGGCTGCGCAGGGAAGCGGGGTCCGGCTGTTTATGTATGTGACTTTGCTGGGAGCGGTGGTAGCTGCTTTTTTTGCAAATGATGGTGCCGCTTTGATCCTGACTCCCATTGTGCTTGCGATGGTACGGGCGCTCAAGTTTGAAGAAACAAGGGTATTCCCTTTTATCATAGCCAGCGGCTTTATTGCAGATACGGCTTCGCTTCCGCTCGTCGTCAGCAATTTGGTTAACATCGTGACCGCCAATTTCTTCAACATTACATTTATGGAGTATGCAGGCCGCATGATTATTCCGAATTTTTTTTCTATAGCTGCGAGCATGTTAGTGCTGTATCTCTTTTTCCGTAAAAGCATTCCAGGGAAGTTTGATGTTGCTCATGTAACGGCTCCTGCTAAAGCGATTAAGGATGCGAAAATGTTCCGGCTTTCCTGGATCTTCCTGACCCTTCTGCTTGCAGGTTATCTGATCAGCGAATTTTTCAACATTCCAGTTTCGGTAATTGTGACAATCATTGCTGTTATTCTCTTATTTATTGCTCGTAAAAGTCCTGTGGTACCTGTAAAAGAAGTCATGAGAAGCGCGCCATGGGCCATCGTATTTTTCTCCATCGGGATGTACGTCGTAGTATACGGGTTGCGTAATGTGGGTTTGACAGATTTGCTAGCTCATCTTATTCAAGCGGCAGCAGACGAGGGGATGTTTGTGGCTACGATGGCTATGGGTTTTATGGCTGCCGTCATTTCGTCGGTGATGAACAACATGCCTACAGTCATGATTAATGCGCTGGCGATCCATGCTACGAACGCAACAGGAATGATCCGGGAGGCACTTGTTTACGCCAATGTAATCGGGTCGGATTTAGGGCCCAAGATGACACCCATTGGCTCCTTGGCTACGCTGCTCTGGCTGCATGTGCTTACTTCTAAAGGCATAAAGATTCGTTGGGGAACCTACTTCAAAACAGGTGTAATTCTGACCTTGCCTACGCTTTTTTTCACACTTTTGGGTTTGTATTTGTGGTTGACAATATTATGATTTAAACACTAAAGGAGACGATCATCATGGATAAAAAGACAATTTACTTCTTGTGTACTGGTAACTCTTGCCGTAGTCAGATAGCAGAAGGCTGGGCCAAAAAGGTTCTGGGCGATCACTGGAACGTATACAGCGCAGGCATTGAAGCACATGGACTGAACCCGAAAGCTGTACAGGCGATGCAGGAAGTGGATATTGATATTTCAGGGCAAACATCAGATATCATCAGCTCTGAACGGCTAAACTCCGCCGACTTGGTTGTGACCTTGTGCGGGGATGCAGCGGATAAATGTCCTGTTACGCCTCCTCATGTGCGCCGTGAGCACTGGGGTTTTGATGATCCAGCGAAAGCGCAGGGTACCGAAGAGGAAAAATGGGCCGTCTTCCAGCGTGTGCGTGATGAAATTGGGGTACGCATTCATAAGTTTGCTGAAACAGGAGAGTAAATAGGCAGGCCGCCTACCCGGCGGCTTTATTTTAGAATCATAGAACCCCTGTTCCACTTAAAATAATGGCGAGTATGATGAAGACCGCTCCTGTCCAGCTCACATAATCATATATCATGCTGAACCCTCCCTCTTGTTATCTTCTCTATCACCCCATTTAGTTTACCTTATCATAGGTCATTCTGAGGCTAAACAAGATTTTCTTTCAATAACCTCTGTATTCACCAGAACCTGAGTATGATGCTTCTGATCGTTGTTAAGTCTCTCCATAAGCAAGTTTACAGCAGTTCGGGCCAAAACCTCCTTTTTCACATGAATGGTTGTGAGTTCCGGGCTAATGACCTTAGCCTCATTAATATTATCAAACCCCATGATGGAAATTTGTTCAGGCACTCGAATGTTCGTTTCCTGAAACGTTTTAATGGCACTGATCGCCATATAATCATTTTCGCAAAATAGGGCCGAAGGAAGCTCATTCAATTCATGAATAGCTGTTTTGAAAGAGTCCTGTGACATCACAAGCATGGGATGCATATCAAATATAAGCCCATTTTCTATGGAAAGATTGTGCTCCTCTAAAGCCGCCATAAACCCTTCCTTTCGTTTTTTAAAGTTGAGGATTCTGGTACTGGATTGCACGTATCCTATTCGTCTGTGTCCAGACTGAATTAAGTATTGGCCTGCCTGATACCCGCCAAGATAGTTATTAATGGATACGAAACTGGCGTCGACGTGTTCAAAGCAGGTATCCAAAATCACAATATTGGTATGAATGGATTGTATAGAATGAATAATCTCGGAAGTTAAATTGGTGCCAAGCAGAAGTACGCCTGAAGAGGGCTGATCTTTTTCCAAAGCAGATAATTCTTCTTCGAGGTTATGGCTATCAAAAGACGAAAAAATTAGGGTATTTCCATGCTCTCTCACCTGATTAGTAATATGATGAATTAATTCATTGAAAAAGGGAAATGAATCATAATGTTCTGTTACGATGTCTGTATTTTTACATGCCACAAAGCGAATCACATGGTGATTTTTAATAGATTCCTTGTTGGACTTCATGGTACGTGGTTTATATCCATGCTCTTGTGCAATTTTTAGAATTTGCTCCTTTGTTTCTTCACTAACTCCGGGTTTGTTATTAAAAGCAAGGGAGACAGCAGATTTCGAAACACCTGCAAGCCTTGCAATATCATCAATTTTCAATGCAGAACCCCCTATTGAACTAAACTACATAAATTATATCATTATTCTACAAAAAAGTTTAGATTATAAACTAAACTAAACTAAAAAACATTGAACAGAAAAATGTTGACCTTTTATAAATGATGGTGTTAATATTCAATTGTAAAGCGCTTTAATTTAGTTTATTTTACGAATAAAACATATAATTTAGTTGTTTATTTAGTTTTGTTTAGGGGATGTTGTGAATTTGGCGAGAAAGGAAAGGTGATTCATTTGAGTTTAAACATTGCTGAAAATCAAAGAAGTTTTATCAAAGAGGGAAAACTCTTTTTTTATTTGGCAGATACGGTTTGGAGCGTATTTACCAACGCGACGTTGGAGGAGTGGAGCGATTACCTTGACTATCGGAAGATGCAGGGTTTCAATGTGTTGCAAATCAACATGCTTCAACAATGGGATGCAAGTGAATCGGATCTGAATCTACAGCCGTTTGCGTTACTGGAAAATGGAGACTTCGACTACCATACATTAAACGAAGCTTATTTTGATCGAGCGGAAGTCATGATAAAAATGGCTGTAGAGCGTGGATTTGTTCCGGCACTGGTTCTGTTGTGGTGTAACTACGTACCGGATACATGGGCTGAAATGTTCCAAAAGGGCAATAAAATGCCGTTTGAATGCATTGAACACTACGTAACGCACGTCGTAAACCGTTTTTCTCCATTTGATCCTATTTTTCTGATCAGTGGGGATAGTGATTTTCCAACTGAACGTGCCAATTCCTATTATTTAAAAGCACTGGATATTGTACACCAATTAAGCCCGGCAAGCTTAACTACGCTGCATATTCAAGGAAGATTGAGGGAAATTCCTCATGTCTTTGAGAAACACAAGGGTCTTGCATTCTATATGTATCAATCAGGACACAACTCCCAGTTTCAACATGTAGCCCACGAGATTGCTCAACATTTCTATCATAAGTCGGATATACGGCCTGTAATTAACGGGGAGCCATGTTATGAACAAATTAGTTACAGCCGCAATGTGTATGGCAGATATACTGCATTGGATGCCAGAAAAGCAGCATGGCAGAGTCTCCTTGCAGGTGGGGGAGCAGGAGTAACATACGGAGCGCACGGAATTTGGAGCTGGCATAAAAAAGGGAAGAAATTCGGCATCGTAGAAGGGGAAGGCTTTGATAGCCCCTATGATTGGAGAACGGCATTGCGTTTTGAAGGTGCATGGGATTATTCATTTATTAAATATCTGTTTGAAATGTATAAGCTTGTTGGCATTAGGCCGCTGGATATTGTTCTAAATAAGACAGAAGAGATTAGAGCCGCCGGAAACGAGAATACCGTAGTTTTGTATATTCCGGTTAACACAAAGGTGCGGTTAAGCATCAATGTGCAGGATTACAAGTTTACAACGATTGATTTAGCGGGAAAACGTTTTGCCCAAACAGAGGTGTACATCCAGGATGGTCAATCCATTATAGACATGCATAGTTTTGAAAGTGATGTTGTGATCATCGGGACAAAATAAAACAAAAGACGAACATGATGGCAGCTATGATCGTGGGTAAGCTTGCAGGCGGTATAAGCGTCATAATTGTCGCAGTTATTGCACATCCGACGATCACAAAAAAGAAAATAGAAAGCGCATCCAAGAAGGAGTGAACATGATGGATCATAAAAAAACAGCCGAAGAAGTATTAAGTTCAGTGGGAGGAAGCGAAAATGTAAACAGTGTAATTCACTGCGTCACTCGATTGAGATTTAAGCTGAAGGATCATCAATTACCAGATAAAGAAAAAATCAAGCAGATTGACGGTGTCATTACCGTCGTAGAAAGCGGCGGTCAATTCCAGGTAGTTATCGGTAATGAGGTCTCAAAGGTATATGAAGCTCTTTTGGAGACGATGGGAGTAAAGCCGAATCAAGCGAGTCAAGAAGAGCAAAACAATGAGAAATCCAGTTTATTCTCCCGATTTGTCGATGTAATTTCAGGCGTGTTCATGCCCGTTGTTGGTGTGCTCGCCGCTGTGGGGATTCTAAAAGGACTTTTGGCTTTATGCACATCCCTGGGCTGGATGACGGATCAGATGGGCACGTATAAAATTTTATATGCGACAGCAGACGCTATGTTTTATTTCTTTCCGGTTATTTTAGGGTTTTCAGCAGGTAAAAAATTTGGAGGAAACCCGTACCTGTCTGCTGTTTTGGGAGCCGCCTTGGTATATCCGACCATTACTTCCGCCTTTACGGATAAAACGGCGCTGTCCTTTTTGACCATACCTGTCGTTCTGATTAATTATACTTCTTCTGTTATACCTATCATTATTGGAGCATTGTTGGCAGCTAAGGTCGAAAAATTTATAAGTAAGTATGCACCTGCCTCCATTAAAATGTTCATTGTGCCTTTTCTGACTTTGGTCATCATATCACCGATTGTTTTTCTGGTTGTCGGGCCGATAGCAACTATAGTCAGCGATGGGTTAGCTAAAGGCTCCATGTGGATTTACCAGTTAAGTCCGGCTGTAGCTGGTCTCGTTCTGGCCGGGTTCTGGCAGGCCATTATTATCTTCGGTCTGCATTGGGCATTTATTCCAATCCTCCTGAATAATGTAGTTACGAACGGGTTTGATCCGATTAACGGTATGTTGTTCTGTACTACTTTTGCTCAAACCGGTGCGGCCTTTGCCATTGCTTTGAAATCACGTGACCCTAAATTAAAACCTATTGCCACTTCTGCTTCAATTGCGGGTTTGATGGGAGTTACGGAACCAGCTATTTACGGTGTTACGCTACCTGCCAAAAAGCCGTTTATTTTAGCTTCCATTGCCGCAGGTATAGGGGGAGCCGCAGCAGGTTTGCTGGGATCCACGGCATATGGTTTTGCCTCAGGCGGCGTTTTCGGTATTCCTCTGTTCATTAATCCAAAAGGTATAGATGCAGGTTTCATCGGCTTTATCATATCTTTGGTTGTGGCTTTTGTACTCGCATTTATCCTGACCTATCTTTTCGGCTATAAAAATGCTAAACCTGCTTCTGAGATTAAGGTTGCAGATGAAAGCAAAGAGGAGGAAAAAGCGGTATTCAGTCCTTTAAGCGGGGAATTGATTCCTTTAACCGCAGTAAAAGATGAAGCGTTCTCCAGTGGTGCGATGGGTCAGGGCGCGGCTATTATTCCAAGAGACGGGGTAGCCTACGCGCCGTTTAACGGAACTGTTGTTACCGTTTTCAAAACAAAACATGCGATTGGGCTTATTTCTGAGGATGGTGTTGAACTGCTCATTCACATTGGAATAAATACGGTCAGCCTGAAAGGAAAGCATTTCACTTCTTTTGTGTCTGAAGGAGATACCATTCAAAAAGGAGACAAGCTGGTTGAATTTGATCCCGAGGCTATAGCAGATGAAGGATATGATATCACCACATCCGTCATTGTAACTAATACAGCCGTGTACACAGATATCATAATGGAAGCTACAACAGTTATTCATGCTGGAGACCAATTATTAAAGATTAGATAGATTCCGAACAGTAGTGATAAAAAAAGAAAGTCATAATGCTGACGATGGCCCGTGTGTAAAAAGGGATGTCGTCAGCTATTATTTTTGGGGGATAATGGTTTCTGTATCGTCTTGGAGACCTGCCCTACTTTAAGCTGCTGGAGTAATTCTTCATTAAAATAATAGCTTACCCCACGCCCAGCGCGCCCATCATTTGCCGGAAGGATTGCACATATTTATCCGGTGCTAACAGGTCGACGACCCTTGTCAGCCCCTTCTGGCGAATGGATTCGCGGTCGGGCGCGTTGTTCATCAGATCCAGTCCCTCCAATATCGCCTGCAAGATATCTCCTTGCGCATAAAATTTACCCGTTACGTTGTGATCGATGAAGGCTCGCACCCCGTCAGAATCAGAGCTGAGCACGGGACAGCGGCAAGCCATGGCCTCAGCTACGGCGTATCCAAATCCCTCTACCAGTGAAGTGGACAACAGATACCCTCCCGAATCGCCAATCATGGAGTAATACAGAGGCATTTTAGCATGGGGCACGTTGTTGAAACGTTCTACAATGGAGGACAAGCCAAGCTGTGTAACCATGCTCTCGAATTGTACCTTATCCTCTGGCTGCGAAAGGGTATTATCATAGAACATCCAGATGCGAAGATCCGGGCGGTTTTGCAGCATCCAGTAAGAGATATCGATAAAATGCCTCCAGTTTTTGTTCGGCTCCAGTCGCCCAACCCATGCAATGACCGGATTGACCGGAGGAGTGTTAGGTACATAATTAAATACGCTGGTATCCAGTACATTTGGAAACACGTAACGCTTAAGCCACGGACACATGCTGGAAAATAGTTCGACCAGATGCGTAGTGGTGGGTAGCAGTACTGCATTGGCGTATCTTTGAAGAAACGGTGTGGCTTCGCCTACTACCAATGCAGCCTCCACGTGCGGACCGAAGCCCTGTGATTCATAGATTAGCACACCCTGATAGCCCAACATGCGCAGTTTTGCGAGCATCTGGTAATCCGACGAGACAATGATGGCATCGTAACGGTGAGTGTGTATCAGACTAGAAATATCTCCCTCGGAAGAAGTCGTAAACACGGGTATATCTCCATGCAAGTTTTGCATCCCCGTACCCTGCTGATAGTAGAGAAGATGGCATTCAATCCCATCCTGGCTAAGCACCTTGCAGCGTTGGCGGTTCAAGGTTTCCACGCCGCCGCTGGGTATATAAAAGGTAAATAGGACTTTGA
Source organism: Paenibacillus sp. RC21 (assembly GCF_044907935.1). Taxonomy (NCBI): domain Bacteria; kingdom Bacillati; phylum Bacillota; class Bacilli; order Caryophanales; family Paenibacillaceae; genus Paenibacillus; species Paenibacillus sp. RC21. The sequence continues at coordinate 157,675 of NZ_JBIYCS010000005.1, read as the reverse complement.
TCTCAATAACCCCCTTCAGCCAATCGAAAGTTTCTTATATACCAAGGTATTCCAGCAAAAGGACAGGGTGTGGGTATCTATGGAAGCCTAGATGGAATCAGCATAAAATTGTGGCTGATGCGGGGATGCAAATGAATGTTAGAGCGAACCGTACAAGTTAACGAGTGTAAAAGTACATTCATTCGTTCACATTTTAGACATATTATTTTAAGCTTATATTTAAGTGACTTTAAGCTGGAGTTATATGTGTGGGATTAACATTAGAGTTTAAAAGTGTTGCATGAGGTGCAGATGAGGCCGCTCCGCGAAGGATTTGAGCTTTCGATCAGGCGAGCGCTAGCGCTTCTCCAGCTTCAAAACCTCCGCTACGCAACATTTTGGATGTGTGAGAAGGGAATAGAGCCGTTTGGACGAATGGGTAGTTTACAGTGAAAGACTATGACTTTGCAATATGATAAAAGAAAGGGTGAAGCGTGTGCTCAAGGTGCAGCAGGTGAGCAAGTGGTACGAGGGCAACCGGGGCGTACATAAGCTGGATTTTGAAATGCAGCGTGGCGAGATTGTCGGGTTTCTGGGGCCTAATGGTGCAGGCAAAACGACGACGATGCGCATGATTACAGGGTATCTCCAGCCGAATGAGGGAGTGATTACGATTGATGGCATACCGATTCAGGAGCAGGGCAGACAGGCTCGTTCCAAAATCGGTTATTTGCCGGAAACGCCCCCTCTGTATGGAGATATGTCCGTTCGATCCTACTTAAAGTTTGTGGCAAGCATTCGAGATGTACCTGCGAGAGAACAAAAGCTGCGCATTTCTGAGATGATTTCCCGGCTTGGGCTGAACGGGCGTGAAAAGCAACTGGTACGCAGTTTGTCCAAAGGGTATAAGCAGCGTTTGGGACTGGCGGGGGCAATTATTCATAACCCGGATTTGCTGGTGCTGGATGAGCCGACCTCAGGTTTGGACCCGAATCAGATTCTCGAAATCCGCCAGCTCATTCAGGAGATTGGAGAAAATCATACGGTGCTGCTCAGCACACATATTTTGCCCGAGGTGGACGCCTTGTGTAATCGGGTTCTTATCATCCATGAGGGTGAGTTGGTGCTGGATGGACGGCCTGAGGCGCTCGGCGGTTCGATGGAAGACGGATTTAAGGTAAAAGTAGAGGTCAAAGGCAGCCGTGAGCAGGTGCTGAACGTTCTTAGCGGTTGGGGGAAAGTAGAGGTGGAGCTATTAACATCTGGCCTGTCTCAAGCTGACACGAAGCAGACTGCAACTGAGGAAGATTTGACCGGATGCTTACTGACAGGCGCTTCCAGTGAGGATTTCCGCGAGGAGCTTTTTTATGTGCTGTCTGGTGCGAAGCTTCCGATTTTGGAGTTGAAAAAAGAAAGCCTCAGCTTGGAAAATATATTCCAGCAGTTAACGACTCGCGAGTCGAAAACAGGTCAGGCAGATCAAGTGAATGTAGTGGAACAAGTCGAGCATTCGACGGAAAATGAAATCTCCGCAGATGTTACGGAGGACAGTGAGGAGGCTGCGTCCAGCAACGACAAGGACGGGCAAAACAAAAGTACAGGAGGTGAACGGCCATGAGGCGTTTGTTCGCGGTCTGTCAAAAAGAGCTTCAAGCCTATCTATGGACGCCGACAACGTATTTTGCGCTTGCGGTGTACATGCTGCTGACGGGGTTGCTCTTTTACACAAATTTTGTCATGTATCAGCCAAGCATCTTGGATTATCGGCTGGTACTCGGTGATACGCTGTCCATGCTGGTGTTTGTCGTCCCACTGCTCACGATGAGGCTGGTTGCGGAGGAATTCAGGCAGGGTACGGATGAGCTGTTACTTACCTCGCCTGTGAGTGTGACGGAAATGATTGTGGGTAAATTTTTGGCGTCGCTGGGCATGCTGCTCATTTTGGTGCTGTGCAGCCTGGCATATCCGGTCGTAATGTCCTTTTACGGGGCGTTGGACTGGACACTGGTATTTACGTCTGTGATCGGTCTGTTTATGCTGGGTGCAGCCATGATGGCCATTGGTCTGTTCGCTTCGACGCTTTCGCAGCATCAGATGATGTCCGCGGTCGTCAGCTTTATTATTTTGCTTGTATTTTGGATGCTGGATTCGTTTGGTGGACAAACAGGCGCGTCTGCGGCATTGCAGCAATGGCTGGAGCCTTTTTCACTAACCGCACGGTTTGACAGCTTCACCAAAGGATTGCTGAACGGAGCCGATGTGCTGTATTACGTGACGGTGGCGGGGCTCTTTTTGTTATTCAGCATTCAGGTGGTCGAACGGAAACGGTGGAGGTGATGAACATGAAAAAATGGCTGGGTCATACAAACAGTGTGGTATTGTCGGTTGCTGCTGTAGGTATTTTTATTTTGCTGACGTTGTTTCTGCGTTCGCTGGGAGGCTTTCAGCTAGATTTGACGGCAGGCAAACAGTATACGTTGTCTGATCAGACATTGACGGCCATTCAGGGAGTGAAGGAAGACGTGCGTCTGATTGCTTTTACCGTATCGACTTCGCAAAATCAAAAGCTGAACCGGGACGTTACGGATATGCTGAGGGAATACGCCAAGCGTAACAGCAAGCTCAAGGTCGAGCAATATGATCTGAATCAGGAGCCGCTGCTGGCCAAGGAATACGGTGTCACCGAAGCATCCATCGTGCTGGTTCAGGGTGAGAAGAAACGTGTTATTGATATAGGTAGTCTGTTTACACAGGCACAGGGAAGTAGCGAGGGGGCGTACCAGTTTACAGGGGAAGAAAAGCTGACCAGCGGACTGCTGGGGCTATCGTCTACCCGCCAGGGAAAAGCCGTTTTCCTGACCGGACATGAGGAAATCCCTTTGTCCCAAATGACCGGATTGAGCAATTCACTGGCGCAGGATAATGTGAAAACAGAAGAAGTGCAGCTCAATCAGGCGGGTAGCGTGCCTAAAGATGCATCGGTGCTGGCTATTGTTGGGCCGCAACGGGATATCAGCGCGACGGAGCTGAAAAGCATTCGCACCTATTTGGAGGGTGGTGGAAAGCTGTTTCTGGCGTTGGGCTTTCATCCGAACATGCAATCGGACTGGAAAAACCTTGACGCACTGGCGGCTGATTACGGTGTGAAGGATACACATGCGATCGTGGTGGATCAGGAGCAGACGAATACGCTTGGACCTCTGTTTACAGTGCCTACCTTTGGCAGTCATGCGATTACGGAAAAGCTGGCTGCGTCCAATCTGTACCCGGTGCTTTCGCTGTCCATTGCTCTGCAAGCGGGGGAGCAGAAGAATGGGAAGACTACGGCCTTGCTCAAATCTTCTGCCGCCAGCTATGGCGAAACGAATATTCAGGGGCTGCTGAACAACGAAACACAGAAGGATGACAAGGACCCGCAGGGGCCGCTTGATCTGGGTTACGCGGTAGATGGCAAGGACGGCAAGCCTAAGGCAATTATTCTCGGAACGTCGGCCCTTCTGAGCGACACCGAGATCAGCACTGGAGGCAATCGGGATTTTGTGCTGAACAGTCTGAATTATGTACAGGAACAATCTGACGGGCTTACCATTCGTCCTCGTCAGGAGCAGGATTATAAGGTGGTTTATTTGACTCCTGCGCAAGCGAAGACTATATTGACCCTATCCGTGATCGGATTGCCGTTGTTGTTCGCGGCAGCCGGAATCTTATTATGGTGGAGGCGAAGAAGAGCATGAGAAAATGGATACCCACAGTGCTGCTGTTAGTTGTATTGGGAGCGGGTATAGTCTATGCCAAGAGCCAAAACTTTTTTCGTGAACAAGCTCCTGCTGCTCGCCAGCTGGTCCAGCTTACGCAGGGGGATATTACGTCTTTCGCTATAATGGGGAAGGACGGCAAGCCAGTGGAGCTTAACCAACGTGATGGCAAATGGAGCATGAGCAAGCCGCAGTCTTATCCGTTAAACGGTTATACGATAGACAATTGGTTAGCCGCTATTCAAAACGTGAAGCTCGGTGAGGTGGTGGAGTCTTCTCCAAAAGACGTAGCCAAATACGGAATCAGCGCCACCAACAACCAAATTCAGATCAAGACCAAGGATGGAAGCGAGCATACCTTTGCTTTTGGCGAAACGTTGCCTTCCGGAGATGCTGCTTATGTGCTGTCAGATAAAACAGAGGTAGCTTCCGTACCTGTGGATACCCTTTCCGGGTTGTTACTGGGTGCAGCCGATTTTACGGATACGACGCCGTTTGACTGGGATGATGACAAGCTGGGCGGACTGGAGTGGGAAGGCCAGTCTGCGTCTTGGATGCTTAAGTCATCCGGTGACGGGGGAACCGGGGAAAGCTCTTCCACAGCTTGGACGCTGAATGGAAAGTCGGTAACCAGTGATACGGCGACCTCCTTATCGCAGCAAATCAAAAATCTGGCCAGCAGCCAGTCCTTGCGTAAAGCCTCCGAGCTAAACCAACCTGTTCACCGCTTTACGCTGAGCGTATCGCTGGGCAAGCAGGATGAGTCGCAGCAGGTGTATCAGGGCTGGATGGTGAACGGTGAACCGGATATCGTATGGGTCGTGCCTCCGCAAAGCAATTGGGCGTATGGTCTGTCGGCATCTGACGTGAAGCGTATTGAACAGGCTGGACATGACCAGGCTCAAACTGGAAAATGATCATCTGAACACGAGCTTGGAGCATGATCAGATCCGCAATCAAACAAATTTTCCGGTATGAAACAAACAAAGAGGCTCCATCGGCGAGGATCGTCGGTTGGAGCTTCTTTGTGTTCGTTATTCATCAGGCTTGCTGCCTTTGGAAGAATGACGGTTCCCATCGTTTAATTCCTTAATGACCTCAATCAGCTCATGGAGCGAGAGATCCAGCTTATCCAGTTTTTCTTCCATGGTGTGCAGGATGTGCCGCAACAAAATAAAGCAAAGACCTGCCGGAAAGCCTACGTTGGTTATGATAGAAAGAGCATCATCCATCTGCAATGGTTTCCCTCCTTTTTAGCCGTATATAAAGGAAGGTAAATCAAAAGAACCGTATACAACCGACCTAAAAAATAGTATAATAAATAAGAACAAATGTTCTTATTTGGTTGTGAAATGTGTTCTCAAATTACCCTATAATATGAGGATTTCGAAAAGCCAAATCCAAAGAGAAAGGGTGGTTTATGATGAATCAATCTCAGCTAACATTGGTTGAACAATATCGTAAGAAGCTGTATCGCATTGCATGGAGAATCCAGTATCGTGCCCGGGTACAAACCAATCATGAATTTGTCATGGAAAAGAACGAAGCCGTCGCTACTCCATCTTTTACAGACTCTGCAAACTCTAAAATGTACATTCTACAGCTCATTAACTCTCTACCATCTGAGATCGGAAAAGCCATCATCTTTGACCTTTACATACTAGACAAAACCGAAGCACAGATTGCAAGAGAGCTGAAGCTATCCCAACAGGCGGTGAATAAATGGAAAAAGAAAATGCTGCGTCAATTATCTCAGATGCTGAGTTCATCAAACTGCTCAAATTAGCACGAAACGGAGATCAGGAAGCTATGAGCAGTATACTTCATCTGTTCGAGGAAGATATTCAGAAAACCAGTCGGTATATCCGAATGTCCCGGGAAGATGCCGTCCAAAGTATTGTGACTGATTTTATAGAAGATTTGAAGCGTGACGATATTTGAAGTGATTAAACCGGATGCCATTATTATGATACAGAAAAGAAAAGGTGCAGGCTTTTGAGGGCCTACACCTTTTTGTTTTAGTGAATGATATAAATGATTGCGTGGGGGAGTTTAATCAACATACTTATTCCCGTCAGCGTCAATATAAATGGACTGAACAGCTGTACGGCGGTATGGATAGCCTGCCTCTGTAGTTCCCTCGATTTCATAGGTTACGGAATAAATGCCGGGCTTGTCCGCTTTGGACAGCTCGATTTGTCCGGTGGGGTTAACCGCTTTTTGTTGTACCGTCAGATCTGTGGACGCAGGAGTAATTCCTTGCTGTGGATCACCGTAATATTGAACCTGATACGTGACTTGTGTAACGCTTTTAGGGGAATCCTGTGGTTGCAGATTCAGCTTCGGACCTACGGCATTCAGATTATATTTCAGCTCAGGAACCTGAGCGGCCTGATAACGGGCGATCAGGAGATACGCTCCTTTATCAGGAATCGTGACGTTCAGTTTATAGATGCCCGGTTTTGGATTTTTGATGACTGCATTATGATGCCAGGCACCAGCAAAAATTTCGTCATCATAACCTGCTTTCAGATTAACGATCTCGCTGGTACCGTCAGGCTTGGTCAGCTCAAGTTTACTTACACGTTTATCGCTGATCCAGTCCAAATCAATGGATTTGACGCCATTTTCAACGGTGAGGATTTCGGAGGCTTTTCCGTTATAGTCTCCGCCGCGGATAAAGTATGAATTGTCGATCTCGCTATAGGTGGATGTTAAAGCGGAAGCACGCAAGGAAGATGCTGCTGAAAGTGCTTCAGTTTCCTGATTCAATGCTGGAGTGTTTGCTTGGAGGTAAGGTTGGATCAGGGAGAAGACATAAGAGCCGGTACGAACTTTGGCATGATCCCAGGGGCCGACTTTAACTACACGTCCACCGGGAAGCTTGGCATTGTCGACTGCGACTACTCCATCATTTTTGCCAAAGGATGAAAGATAAAGTCCGCCCAGTATGTAGGAAGCGCTTCCGTCAGACCAGTTATCACCAGCAAACGTGAAGAATGGAATTGTAGTCGCGTTGCTGAGTGCATCGGTCTTGGATCGGAAATACTTCATATAAGATGTCTGTAAAGTGGAGGTGCCTGGATTTTGTGAGCCGACAATATCTGCCAGCCATCCGGCCCAGCTACTGTAAGCAAGATCTGCAAGCTGTGAGCCATGGTGGGGACTGCTGAGGGTGATCACACGTTGTACATAGGGAGCGGCTCCGTTATATGCAAGAGCGGTTTGAGTATCCACTCCACCTTTGCTGTGGGCAATGATGATGAGTTTTTTTCCAAAGTGATTACTAATGACCTTGATTTTGTCGGCTAAAAGCTTACCATTGTCCCACATATCCTGTGATGTGCCATTTGCATCGTACAGATTAACGGTGGCCGTCTGGTATCCGGCGTCACGTGCGCGCTGAAGCATGTCGTTATTATTCTTCCAGACTTCCGCGCTGCTGTTCAAACCATGTACAAATAATAGTGCGGGCTTGGCAGGATCCACGCGATTAGGTGGTGGGCCTTCTGCCCAGCTTCCTCCAGGATCTTTCGGGGGTTGGGGTGTAGTGGAGCCTGCAAAAGCGCCGACAGGGACAAGAGTGACGGATAACAAAAAAATGAGCATCAAAACGGTGATCTTTTTCAAACTGAAAATCCTCCTTTGTAAAATAAAGTATTTTTCAACCTTATTATACATGCCATCTTGTGGTAAATCATCAATTGTATTTCATATTTACATTAAAAATTTATTTATTTAGTCATTTTTTAGTCAGGATAGCCCTGAGAATCATAGCGCATCCTAATCTCGTCACACATTTTATATGTATGGAGGATGAGTTCATGCCAGGGACTAAGAAGGTAATCAGTTTAACGATTTCTGCTGCTTTGCTCGCCAGTATGGCTGCTTTGACAGGGTGTGGGACTGCGAATCATAATGTCCGCACGAACACTACCCGCTATAACGCGCAAAGTACACATCATATGGATGGTGTGAACCGTTTCGGAGTTAAGTCCAATGGTATGGACGGGATGCGTTTAAACCAAAATGCCAATGGAACTGGACACCAAATTGGTAATCTGCAAGTCGATCGCAATTTGTCCAAACGTATATCCGAGTTGCCGGATGTAAAATCTGCGACAGTGCTGGTCGGTAACCGTAATGCTTATGTAGCGGTTTCCTTGAAGGACCAAGCCAACGGAACCGGTGTAGGTACTTCAAGCGTTAAAGGTACTAAGCATCCCATGAATACACATGGCATGACTACGTATGGGGTGGATGGTACAAGAGGCAACTATACCACCGATGGCATAGCGCCGGGAATTACGGACAATGGAATGAGCCGACCCGTAACACCTCCGCGTCGTGGTGACGGATTGTACGGCACGATGGGTACTGGTTCTTATGGTATGATTCGTGGCTTGGCGGACGGTACCCGCACGGATATCGGACGCACGGATGGCACCACAGTGGAAGGCGCAAGAACTGCGTATGAGCCTAGTACGTTGACCGAAGCCGTCAAAAGTCGCATCGCCAACAAGGTAAAGCAATTTGCACCTTCGATTGAACAGGTGTATGTATCGGCTAACCCCGATTTTGTAAAGCATACCACTGACTTTACACGCAGTGTGCAAAACGGTCATCCGATCAAAGGAATGAGTGCCCAATTGGCGGATATCATCCAACGGGTATTCCCGACTCCTGCTGCTGGTGCAACTCATCCAACAGATGGATCAACAACCGCACCAACTCGTCCACAAAATTATACCCCTGCACCTATGAATCATCGCTAATTCACCACATATGTGTGTAATGCCAAAGAAAGAGCTATCCATCTCGGCGAAATCGCTGAGGGATAGCTCTTTGGTTTAGGGGAATCATAAGAAGAAATTATCTTCGTATTCCTTTAATCCATACGCCTTGCAGCTTTAAGTCCGCATCCAGTAACAGAACGTCTGCTTGTTTGCCTGCTGCAAGCGAACCTGTTCGATGCGCAATGTTCAGGGACTTAGCCGGATTCAGGCTGGCGGCTTGTGATGCCTGGGGAATGGTCAGACCCACATGACGAACCAGATATTGGAAGCCTTCAATCATCGTCAGCGTGCTTCCTGCCAGAGTCACGCCATCCTCCAGCCGTGCCACACCGCTCTGCACGATTACTGGTAAATCACCGAGTGTGTAATGCCCGTCCTCCAGTCCGGTGGCAGACATAGCATCGGTGATAAGAATAAGATTGTGCTCCCGTTTCAGCTTGGCGAGCAGGGAGACCGCTGCCGGATGCACGTGGATACCGTCCGCAATCACCTCCGCTTCAATGCGCGGATCGGTAAGCACGGCTCCGGCGGCTCCCGGCTTGCGGTGATGCAGCGGAGTCATGGCATTGAACGTATGCACCGCATGGTTCAGGCCCGCCGCCGCTGCGCGTTCCACCTCTTCATACGTGGCATCCGTATGACCGAGAGCCGCAGTAATGTTATGGCTGCGCAGCCAGGCAATCAGCTCTAGCGCGCCTTCCCGCTCTGGTGCAAGCGTCAACTGGCGGACAAGGCCCGGATAGCGCTGCTCCCATTCCTTCGCCCAGGCCAGATTCGGCAGTTGAATATGCTCCGGGTTTTGCGCTCCCGGCCAGTTCGGGCTAATAAACGGCCCTTCCAGATGTACGCCCTCCAGTTGTGCATAGGGCATAGGCTGCGCCATATAGGCGTAAACCTCACTTAGCACCTGGTCGATTCGCTTTTTTGGTGCGGTCATGGTGGTAGCCAGCATGGCGGTCGTTCCTTGTGAGCCGTGAAAAGAGGTAATCGTATCCAGTACCTGCGGATCGGCGTCCATAAAGTCCTCTCCGTTACCGCCGTGAACATGAATATCAATAAAGCCCGGCAGCAGGTAGCCGCTTTCCAATCGCATGATGTTTGCCCCCACCGCTGCCCCATCACCCTGATTTTCCACTACTGCTGCAATTAGATCAGCAGGCAAATCATCCTCTGCACCAGCATATACGATGGATTGCCCCTCAATTGCGACAACCCCTTTTTCAATCATGTGATCCCCAATAACGACTTGTCCATACAGTAGTTGGGTTAAATCAAAAATCGTTTCATCCGAGTTCAATTCAACCAGCCTCCCGCTTCCTGATCCAGTAAAATCAGCACGTTGGGATGACATTGCAGCAGGGAAGCCGGGCATTTTGTGGTTACAGGTCCGGTGAAAGCCTGCTTTACAATGTCTGCCTTATCCGCGCCAAAAGCTACCAGTATAATTTGCTTCGCCTTCAGAATCGTGCCTACCCCCATTGTGACTGCTTGCTTGGGTACATCATCTATATTGCCAAAAAATCGGGCATTCGCTGTACGCGTCCTCTCTTCCAAATCTACCACATGTGTGGCTCCGGTCAGGCCGTGCCCGGGTTCATTAAAACCGATATGACCGTTGTGACCAATGCCGAGCAATTGGAGATCCACGGGTCCATGATCTAGCATTGCCTGCTCGTGGGCCGCACATTCTGCTGCCAGATCAGCCGCATTACCGTCAGGTACGCGTGTATGGGCAAGAGGAATGTCGATATGCTGAAACAAGTGCTCATTCATAAAGCTGCGGTAGCTCTGCGGATGTTCCGGGGGAAGACCAACGTATTCATCGAGATTCACGGAGTAGGCTCGTGCAAAGCTCACCTGTCCCTTACGGTACATTTCTACAAGATGACGGTAAATGCCGATAGGTGTACTTCCGGTAGCAAGCCCAAGCATGGCTTGAGGCTTGTTCAGCAGTAAACTGGCGATCACAGCGGCAGCGGTAGCATTCAGGTCTTCACGGCTGTTCAAAATACGTATGTTCATCTTTAGTGGCCCCCTGGTTGTTTTTTGAGCTTGCTTACTTGCTGATACGAACCTTCCAGTCTCGGAATATATTTGTCAAAATCCGCGCTGACCATACCTGTAAACAGGATATCTATGATATGAAGCTGGGCAATGCGGGACGCCATATCTCCACGCCGCATCCCTTCTTCCAGCGAGGAGGAAAATAGCGCAATATCCGCAACACCTGCCAGCGTGTTATTTCCGAAGGAGGTCAGGGATAATGTTCTGGCTCCCTGTTCCTGTGCACAGCGCAGAGCCGCGATGGTTTCCTGTGTTTCCCCCGAATAGGAGACGGCAAAGGCGACATCTCCCGGCCCAAGCGAGGAGGCAGAGGTAATCTGCATGTGCGAGTCCGCGAAGGCGGTACTATTTTTGCCAATTCGAATGAGCTTTTGATAAAAATCCTGCGCCACAATCGAGGAAGTCGCCATGCCGTACAGATCAATGCGGCTTGTGGCGGACAGCCATGCAATCGCCTGCTCCAGCTTGCTGAAATCCAGCAGTCGGGTCGTGTCCGCAATAGATGCGGTATGATTCGCCTCTATAGCTTCCACGATACGAGAGAGCGAATTTCCGGCGACGATGTCCTGATAGGAGGCTTCACCGTCACTATTAGAACGGGGCAGCTCGGCGGCCAGCTTCATTTTGAAATCGGGATAGCCTTTAAAATGAAGTGATTTGCAAAACCGCGTAACGGTCGCCGGACTCACACCACAACGCTCCGCCAGCTCCCGAATGCCCAGATGCAGCACATCTCCCGGAGATTGCAGAATGGATTCCGCCAGCTTGCGCTCTTGGACGGGAAGCTGCTCCAATCTGTGGGTTAAGGTATGAAGAATGGGGGACATGAGCTGCGCTCCTTTGGCTGTAGAGTATTTTACATGAAAATAAATATCGTAAAAATAAACATTAAAAAGAAAATTATTTTCATATCTATTGTAAAATAATCCTGTCGCACTTGCAAGCAAGATGTGAGCTAGATTTTACGAAAAAAAGATAGCGAAAATTGTAGAAAAAAACACACATTAATTTACATATTGTGCGATATATTTACAAAATCACCTATTGACTTGTCTCTTCCATGGAGGAGTATAATTGAATAAAGTTCCAGTGTAGGAATTTTTCGAGGAGCTTTGCAGATGGCATTGTCGGGCGGAACGAATAGGATCATTCACAAGGAGGAGTTTGCTATGCAAAGCCAAGTGATTGAAATGATCAGCGCGGTCAAGGAAGATCCTGAGCTGGTCGGTAAGCTGGATGGACATTCGGACATTATTCATGATGCAGGACTGGATTCGTTACAGTTGGTTCATTTCATGCTGCAAGTGGAGGATGCGTTTGACGTGGAAATTGATTTTGATTCCTTTGAGCTGGAGCATTTGAGCTCGGTAGATGCGTTTTGCAGCTACATTCAGGGGATCAGCGATGCGGAAAAAGCGCCGCACCCGGAGGGAATGGAGACAGTCTGACGTACAGCTTGGTACATGTGCCTGAAAATCCATTAAACGAGGTGTTAGCATGCAGCCCAAAAGCAATGTGCTGATTGATGAGAAAGCGTTCAAGCTCATTAAGCGCAACCTGAAAAACGCTTCTGTATCTTACCGTAACGCAACACAAGACCCTGCCTTCAAAACGGACATGCCCCAGACGATCGGCATTAAGCTGACCAACCGCTGCAACCTGAGATGTACGCACTGCTTTGAATGGAACGAGGAAGGCTATCATCATCAAATGGACAAAGAAGAGCAAAACATGGATCTTGCCCCGGATATGCTTCGGCAAATTTTGAGCGAGACGAAGGAGGCCAAGTCCCGGCTGTATATGTGGGGCGGAGAGCCGATGTTTCATCGGCGTTTTGACGAAATTTTGGACGTGCTGGCCGAAGATCGGCGCGAAATGACCTTTTGTACCAATGGACTGCTCATTGATAAATATTTGGACCGGATTTTGGATTTATCTGAAAATCTGGAGCTGTTAATAGCGATTGAAGGCTTTGAAAGAGAACATGATCTGATTCGCGGTAAAGGCACCTTTCAAAAAACGATGCGGCAGATGGATAAGCTGATTGAACTGCGTGACCAGGGATTGTACAAGGGACGGGTGACCGTCCATGCCGTCATTAACGATAACATGATCGGACGGATGTACGAGTTTCTGCAAATGCTGGAGGACAAGAGGCTGGATCTGGTGCTGCTGACGTTCCCCTGGTACATTTCCAAAGAGACTTCCCTCAAAATGGATGACTATTTTACACAAAACTTTTCTTGGCTCCGACAACTGGAGGAAAAAAATATTAGTAGCTGGCATGCTTTCAAATATAAAATCAACCCGGATAACATCGATCCTTTGATGCAGGAGCTACAGCGGATTAATGAGCGGACGTGGAACATTCGTGTGCGCTATCAGCCCGGTCTGGACTATGAGGAAATCGACAAATTTATACATGGCGAGGAAATGGTCAGTCGCTGCTCCAATCATTGCCTGGCGCTCACCTCCAGAACGGATATTTTGCCGGACGGAAAGGTGATGCCTTGCAAATTTTTTAGCGAATTCACGATTGGAAGCTTGCGAGAGCACAGTCTGAAGGAAATCTGGAATTCGGATGCGTATGAGAAAACACGCCAAACGATTAATCACGAAGGATTAACGCCGGTGTGCTCCAAATGCAGCGTATTGTATCTGCACGGAGCTGGCTCCCTGAAATATATTTAGTTTCGATCGCAGTTGTTTCTTACTGGATGGAAGAGAGGGATGACAGGACGTGACGACTAAAACCATTAACCTTGTGGAAGCGCTTGCCCATGAACGCGATCATGGAGTCCTGATTTGGCTGTTTAATATTGGCGCAGAGCAGGTATGGCATCCGTCCCCCCGTAAGGGGGGGATGGTAGATCGTGATGAACAGCAGGTGGTAAATCGGATGGAGGAAATGAATCTTCTGTTGTGCCGAAGTCAGGATGTGATCGTGCTGCGAGAACAGCCGGATCAGGCTTTTCTGGACATGCTTCAGCGGTTGGGCTTTAGCCTGCCGCGTATTGAGGTGCCGGAGCCGACTGATCCGTTAACGCCGATTTCGGAGCTGGTGCTGGCGGACGAGGCACTTTTGGCACGGCTGCGAGTGGTTGCGGAAGCAGGCCACAGTAGTAGCCGTGCCAAAGCGTGGCTCGTTCCGTATGCGGTTACCCCGCAGGAGGAAGCGATTGCGGAGCGCTGTGGACTGGAACTGATCGGCGCTCCGTCCTCCGTCAGCGCTCGGGTGAATGATAAAATATTCAGCCGCCTGACTGCGCAAAAGCTCGGTTTTGCCGTCAGTGAGGGAGCCGTATGCGCGGACGAAGCGGCGATCCGCAGGGAGTGCGGCAGACTGGACGACTTGTCGGACGGGCCTGTGAAGCTGATCATCAAGCAGCCGCATGGCGCATCGGGACAAGGTATGTATATGCTGGACGAGCTGTCCAAGCTGGATACGCTGCTAAGTGTGATGAAACGCTTTGGCGGCTCGTCCCCTTCTTCGGGAGGCTGGCTGGTGGAGCGCTGGCATAACAAGCAGATGGATCTGAACTACCAGCTCTGTATTGACGAGGGCGGTGGGGTGACAATGTTTTCGCTGAAAAGGCAAAATGTGGACGGCACGGTGTACACCGGGTCCCGCGTTCCGGCTGAGCTTGGCGCTGCGCTGGAAGAAGAAGTGAGACGCTGCGCTTACCAGTTGGGAACGTATCTGTATTCCATCGGTTATACAGGCATGGCTTCCATTGACGGCTTTGTCGATGAAGGAGGCTTGCTGGTTCCGGTGATCGAGATTAACGGCAGGTTTACCCTGTCTACCTATATTTCGTTCCTGTCTTCGGTCTTGGGAGAGCAGCATAAAACGCTGTCCCGCTACTACCGCAACGTTACCGCCACACCGCTGACCTACAGCCGCTTGTGCGGCTTGCTCGCAGAGGAAGGCTTGCTCTACACGCCCGAACGCCCCGAAGGGGTGTTTGTTTATACAGCAGGTACGTTGTCCGGTACTCCGGTGAAGCGGGGGTATGTGAATCGGATTTTCACGCTTATTATGGCAGATAGCTGGCAGGAAGCCGAAGCCTATGCGCACAGGCTGGAAGATGTCATTGCGGGATTGGCAAGCTCATAATCGGGAGGAATTTAGGATGAAAACAGATGTGTACCATGTAGTACCTTTGCTGGAAAAGGTATTGAAGCTGGCTCCAGGTGAACTGGAACAATTGACGCCGGAGCAAGATTTGCGAACCTTGGGGCTGAATTCCCTATCCGCTGTTGAATTGATTGTAGAGCTGGAAAATGAGCTGGATATTACGATGGAGGACGACGATCTGGTGCTGGAGCATCTTTCCACACTTCGAGGTATTGAACGTCTGCTGGGCAAATATGCATAAGGGGGCGGCAGAGATCAAGCCTATGCAGGTATCCGGCATGGAGGATGTTCATGACTCCGTTGTCGATTACGCTGCTGAAGAAATTATAGATGCTCCTCCAGGCAAGCACTGTGTATATTCATCCCTGCGCACCTCGCTGCGGCGGTATGGCGTGAACATGGCGGAATCCGAGCTGTTCATGCTGTGCGGCAGTATGTGCGCGGAATATAGCGGAGATTTGAAGCGCTTCGGTCCCGAGAAATATCCGGAGCAGCTTCAGGAAATGGCAGCCAGCGGCGGTCCGGTGATTCGGGTGGAGCCGTGGATTGTTGGTGTAAGCGATGAAACCGACCTGCTGCGGGCGCTGACATCAGGCTACGGTACGATGCTGCACACATCGAGTACCGCTTTAACCTACCACGACGTGTATGTGAAAAATTACCCAAGGGGCCATGTCATTGAGCTGTCTGGACTGGACTTGCAGGAGCGAACAGCACAGGTAAATGACAGCTTCCTGCTGGATTCTTCGGGCCATGCCATGACTTACGTCGGTTCGGCCCGGCTCGACGACCTGATGCAGGGCATTATTGAATATGCCTGGGTGGTGGAACAGCCCGCGCCGCTTTCGCCAGGCGAATTGCATGCAGCGTGTGCATACCATATTCGTCAATATGTGACTGGACATGAAGCGGTCTGGAGAGGTGTACCTTCGTCCAATGACCTGGGAAATAACCCCGGAAATGTCGCAGTTGGCAAACAGGTCAAGCGGGGAGATGAGGGATACCGGGCCTTTGTCGAGGACTTCCGCCTGCTGACAGACATGGAGGATGCGGACTTCCGTACGTACTGCCATGAAATCTATTACAATCTGCGTTTGGGCAGTGCCCTTCATCTGACCGATTACACAGCGGATTATTGCATGCTGCATGAAGCCACATTGGGACCGCGAGCGCAGCATGTGATGGAACTGGCGCAGTCATTGAATGCGGAATGGCATAAGCTCAATCTGCATATTTACAAAACAGGTCTTCAACTGCGCAAGCATCGGATGCCTGACATTAGCGACCGCGCCCTCGGCCTGATTGACAAACAGCGGCATATGCTGGAGGAATTGATGATTTTAGCCGAGCAAGCAGCCGAGTAGTTCAGGCATAACGTATCAGGCAAATCGTATCAGGAATGCTCAACAAGGTGTCACGGACAGATGAAAGAGGAGGAGAATTGAATGCCGTCCATTACATTGAATCAATTGTCGAAAACGTTTACGTACTATAAAAAGGAGCCGGGCGTGCGCAAATCATTACAAAACCTGTTCAGGCGGGAAAAGCTGACCAAGGAGGCCGTACGGGATGTCAGCTTCACCATTGAGGAAGGTGAAATCGTCGGGTTTCTCGGCCCGAACGGGGCGGGCAAAACAACGACGCTCAAAATGCTGTCCGGCATTCTTCATCCCAGTGAGGGGGAGGCATCTGTACTTGGTTTTACCCCGTGGAAGCGGCAAAAGGAGTTTAAACGGCAGTTTTCCATCGTGATGGGACAGAAAAACCAGCTCTGGTGGGATTTGCCCGCAAGCGAGTCGTTCGAGCTGAACAAGCTTATTTACGAAATAGATGAAAGTCGTTACAAAGAGGCGCTGGACGAGCTGGTTACCTTGCTTGGGGTGGAGGAACAGCTTCATGTTCAGGTTCGGCGATTATCTCTTGGCGAGCGTATGAAAATGGAGCTGATTGCCGCGCTCCTGCATCGTCCACGGGTCATTTTGCTGGACGAGCCGACCATTGGACTGGATCTGGTTTCTCAGCGGCGCATTCGCGAGTTTTTCAAAGCCTATAACCGCACACACCGGACGACCATCCTGCTGACAAGCCATTACATGAAGGATATTGAGGACTTGTGCAGCAGATCCATCATTATCAGCGGGGGAAGACTGGTGTATGACGGGGATTTGAACAAGGTGAATGAGGTGATCGGCGCCCGCAAGTTGCTCAAGGTTCGACTGGAGACCCCTGTGCCTAACCTGACGTTGGCGGGACTTGGCAAGCTGCGCTCCAACTCGGAGCTGGAGGCGGTATTTGAGCTGGATGCAGAAGATACTCTGACCTGGTCCAAAAAGATTTTGGATGCGCTGCCTGTCGTTGATTTTACGATTGAGGACGTCCCGTTGGAAGAGGGGATAGCCAATTTGTACGATGGAGGCAGGCTAGCTGATGCGAAATAACAAATATATGAAGGTGCTCCAGCTTGGCATGCAAAACGAAATGGAATACCGGGCCAATTACTGGCTCCAGATGGCGGGGTTCATGCTGCCGATCATGACGCAAATTTTTCTCTGGCTTGCGGTATTCGGTTCTTCGGGACAAGCAAGGGTGCTGGGCTACTCTTTGCCGGAAATGCTGGTGTATGTAGTCATGGCAGGGGTAACCGGTAAGCTGATCGCTACGGGTTTTGAATACGAAATTGCTACAGACATCAAAGAAGGCGGACTGGCCAAATTCATGGTGCAGCCTGTACACTATTTTGCTTACCGTTTTTGTCGGTTTATTGGAGGCAAGGCGGTACAGTCCGCAGTAGTGCTGCTGGCGGCTGCGATTTTGCTGCTGTGCCTTAGCCTGGAAGGTCAAATCAGCTTCAGGCTGTCGTATATCCTGCTTTACATATTGGCGTTGCCGGGGGCGCTGGTGCTCAATTTTGTGGTCTATTATGCGCTGAGCGGCATAGCCTTTTGGGTGACGGAATCGGGGGGACTATTTTACACGTTGTCGCTCGTCATTTATGTAGCTAGTGGCACTGTGTTTCCGCTGACGATTTTTGGAGACGTTTTGGCCCGCATGTTCAGTTTGCTCCCGTTTAGCTACACCGTATTTTTTCCGGTGAACGCATTAACGGGCAAGCTGACCATGCTGGAAGCCGCTGAAGGCATTGGCGTGCAATGGCTCTGGATTGTAGTGCTGGCGGCCATATCGCGCCGGGTGTGGCAAGCCGGGGTCAAACGCTTTGTCTCGGTAGGAGGTTAACATGAAAAATGTTTTCCGAAATGCTGGACGTTATATCCGACTGTACTGGAAGTTCGTCCAGTTTTCCGTCATGTCGCAGATGGAATACCGCATTAATTTCATTACTGCTTTTCTGGTCGAAACCGCTTATTTGCTCATCAAGCTGCTGTACGCCTCGGTTCCATACCGGGCCGGAACGGATATTAACGGCTGGTCTCCTGACGCGGTGCTGTTATATATCGGCGTATTTACGATGATGAGCGGTTTTTACAGCGGCTTGTTCTACAGCAATTTTACAAGTCTGCCTGACAAAATCCGTACCGGTTCATTGGATGTGCTCATGACCAAGCCGGTGTCCCTGCAATTTATGGTGACGCTGCGGCAATTTGAGCTGGGCTACACCATTCCAAACGTAGTCGGCGGCGGAATCATGACGGGCATTGGCTGGTATAAACTCGGTCTGCCGTTTAACTTTGAAACGGTCGGGGGCTTTTCTGTGTTGCTCGGTTGCGGGGTGTTGACGGCCTATTCCGTGTTTTTGCTGCCCCAACTGCTAGCCTTCTGGATCATCCGCACGAACGGGGTGACAGAACTATCCAACAGCATTTTCGATACGAACCATGTGCCGATGGCGGTGTATAGTAATCTGATCCAGCGTATCGGCTTGTTCGTGCTTCCGGTGTTTGTGATTTGTAATTTTCCACCGATGTTTATTCTGGGCAAAATGGAACCCGGCTTGATCATATGGGCATTCCTCGCCCCGATCTGGCTACTGGCGGTGATCCGCTTTATATGGCAGTTTGCCTTGCGCGATTATACAAGTGCAAGCCAGTAGCGCTACCGTAATAGCAGGCTAATAACGAAGCAGGAAAGGAAGCGAATCATATGAATGCGACACCGAACCAGCGTCATTTGTATATGGGAACGTTCGAAGCGGAGGTTTACTGGCGGGATGCCCAGTTAGCTTCCTTGCCCGCCATTCCTGACCGGGCTTCTTCTGCGATTGTGGCGGCAATGGATGAGCTGCTGTTCAGCTTTTGCCAGCCGGGAGACGCGTTGTTGACCCGCTATGCTATTTCGCCTGTGCATCGTCAGTATATCGCGCAGTTGGGCTTTCGCCCGGCTGTAAATGAACGGGATTTGACTGACGGAACGGAGCAGGCGGGGAATGTGTCGGCGGCTTCCGTTTTTGAACTGCTGGGCAGTCGCAAGGCCGATACCAGTACGGGGTTTCCGCAACTGGAGGGATGTGTGCTTAGCCCGTTTGCGGGTTTGCCTCATGTGGAGGAGGCCGCACGCGCTTGGGGTATTACGCTGCATCAACCGCCGCTGGAAACGATCCGCAAGGTGAATGCCAAAACCTATTCTTCTGATTTAAAACGCAGTCTTGGACTGCGCCATCCCGGCTATATTGTGACTTCGTTTGCGGATGTAGCTGAGGCGGGACGCAAGCTGCTGCGGGATGGAAGCTTTTTAATCAAGGATGATTTTGGCGTATCCGGCAAAGGAAACCTGCACATTACCTCAACACAGATGCTGGACCGAATTGTATCGTATTTACGTGGGCAGGAACGAAAAGGCAAACGGGTACTGTTCCTCCTGGAGCCTTTCTTGGAGAAGGAGCAGGATTTTTCATGCCAATTTACGATTGGTGATAACGGAAGTGTCGATATCCTGTCTGTGCAGTGGCTGGCTAACACCCAATTCGCCTATCGGGAATCGTTGTCGCCGGATGAGGCTTTTATGGAGCGGCTGGAGCGTGAGGGCTATTTTCGCTTAATGCAGGATGTAGGGAAGCAACTGTATCAGGACGGTTATTACGGCGACGTCTGCATTGACTCGATGACACTTCGCGGCGGGAAGCTGGAGCCTATTATCGAAATTAACGCCCGTAAATCCATGAGTCTGATCAAGCACCAATTGGACACCTTTTTGGCTGGGAAAAATATGCGTGGCACGTTGACGAATTATTCGTTGTCCCATGACGGCAGTTTGTCCTATGAAGAATTGCTGGAAGGGCTGGAATGTGAAGGACTGCTGTTCACAGGCGAAAGTGAAGAAGGCGTCATGCCGCTGGGCGCCAATACGCTGTATGTGAACACGGGCGGACGAGATGGCGAAAACAGGAATACAGGTGATAAAAGCACGCCAAGCAGAAATACAACAGAGCGCGGGGGCAGGTCATCTGCCAAGCAGGTTCGTGTTAGCGGGATTAGCAGTGGTGACGGTCTTTCCGTGTCTGGTGGGCCTGAAGGCGTAGCGAATATCCAAGGTAAAGAAGGGGCAACTGGAAGTGAGCGGGCACGTGGAAAAGGTCGTCTTTATTTGGAACTGGTTGCCGCGGGTGATAAGGAAAAAATGCGTCTGACTACGAAGCTGGAGCATTTTTTGGCGGAGCATCATTTTACAGTGCTGAATTAAACGGGAGGCGTATGAGCATGAGTATGCACAAGAGTATGAAGGTAACGATTTTGTGTTCCGGTTTCGGATTGGGCTTTTATACTCCCGGCTTGCTGATGCAAGCGGGTCTTCGCAGGTTGGGTGTGGAGACGGCGATTCACGTATTTGAAAATGTACTGCCTGAGTCGGCCCGTCTCAAGGTGGACAAAAGCCGCAAAGCTTACCATGATAATTTCGCTGTAGCCTTAATGTCACAGAAGGTTCCGCAGGATATGCGCAATTCGCTTGATCTCGCTGCCATGGAAGTGCTGCTGACCCGATGGATGGAGGAAGATCGGCGGCATTTTATATGCTTGTCCGGCCATTGGATGTATGTGCTGGAGGAGTATCGCAAGCGCAGGGAGCCGGGATCGGTACATGTGGACATTGTATATATGGACTCGACGCCTTCTCCTTCATGGAAAAATCTGGCCAAGCATAACCCGAACTTTGCCGATGGGTGTGGAGAAATGACATTTTTTGAAAATGACCCAAATAGAGTCAGCCACTATATTGATGTCCCGGCTGTAGAGCATGTTCCCTTTGAGGCCCGGAAATCCCGCTTGTTTGTGCACGGCGGCGGTTGGGGTATGGGCACGTACCGTGAAAAGGTCGGACGGCTGGAAGAGGCGGGTTGGGAGCTGGATTTGCTGCTGTATGATCAGGACCAGCCGGATGAGCAGCGGGACGGTATACGTTATTTCCGGATGGACCCGCAGTGGAGAACATGGAAGCGGAATGAAGCCGGGGAGCATACTTTTCCGCCTTTCGGTGAGGTGAAGGCTGGCGAGGAGACGTTGTATGAGGCCGGGCCGGATTACCATAGCATGCTGGACCAGGCATGTCATGTCCAGGCCATTGTCAGCAAGCCCGGCGGGGGTAGTCTGACAGATTCGTTCGCCACAGCCACTCCACTCATTATGCTGGAGCCGTTCGGTGTGCATGAAATGCATAATGCGGATCTGTGGGAACGGCTGGGACTGGGGATACGGTACGATACGTGGATGCAAATCTATGGTGGCAGCGCTGAGATTCTGGAGGACATGCACCGGAGGATCGTGGAGCTACGTAGTCAGACACCACGCTATGTGGAGTCATATGTGAGGAACGTCCAGGTGCAAGTAAACTCAGCGGGATTGGAGAAGGGGTCATGAACACCGCCGCAGCGGCGCAAGAGCCTGCGGTACGTGATATCCGTTTTGGCCTCATTGGCTGTTCAGCCATTGCCCCTCGTGCGCTGCTGGAGCCGATCCGTTACGTTGCGGGGGCCCGTGTAACCGCGCTTGCGAACCGGACCGTTGCCAAGGCAGGAGATTTGGCGGACCGTTTTGGCGTTAGTGTCGTTTATCGGCATGCCGAGGATATGCTGATCGACCCGGAGATTGACGCCGTGTATATTGCGCTGAGTAACGATCTGCATGCGGAGTGGATCGGTAAAGCATTACAGGCTCACAAACATGTGCTTGTGGAGAAGCCGTTATGTCTGAATACGGCGGAGCTGGCTCCCCTGGAAGCGGCAGTCGGGCAGAGCAGCGCTCACCTGCTGGAAGGAGTCATGGTGCAGCATCATCCTTGGCAGCGCGAGCTGCGCAATATCGTGGATTCCGGTCGCTATGGTTGTTTGCGCTCCATAGCGACCAGCCTGTGCATTCCCGCAAAGGACGGGCATGCGGAGAATTACAGATCCCGACCCGAGCAGGGCGGGGGATGCTTTTGGGATTTGGGCGTGTATTGGCTCCAGTTTCTTCAGGCAGTCGTTGGACTGGAGCAGGCGGAGTTCCGCAGTCAATCGGATTTCGACGGTCCTAACGGCTGTGACTGGACATTTCGTGCACAGGCCCGCTATCCGGGGGGATTGGAGGCATCCGCCCTCTTTTCATTCGAGCGGCCATACCGCTGCGCTCATGTATTAACCTTTGATTCGGCGGTAGTTACTTTGCAGGACTGCTTTCGGGCGAATCTGGGCTTTTATAAAATAACGCTCAAGACGAAAATAACGAAGGATACAATGATAGACTCCAAAATCAAAACCGTTTTCGAGCCCATGAACTATTACGTCAATCAGTTGGACACGTTCTGCGATATCATCCGGGGAGTCGCGGAGCCTATTCCGTTCCACGAGGCCGCCGAGCGCGTCAGATTGCTGGCAGCTATTCATGAGGCCGCCCGTTCAGGCCAGACGATCTATGCGGAATAGGAAGAAGAAGGGGGGAGATTCAGCAGATGGATAAAAAGGACGAAGCCTTGCTGGAACGCTTCGGCGAACATCCGACGCCATTTTATTATTACGATGGCGACGCGCTACATGCTCATGTCAGCTCGCTGCTATCCCGGCTGCACCCGGCTGTGCGTGTGCATTACGCACTCAAGGCCAATGGCAACGTAGCCTTGGCGGGATTGCTTCGCACGTTAGGCTGTGGCGTCGAAATCGCTTCGGCCGGGGAAATGTTTGTCGCGATGGAGGCCGGGTATGCCCCAGAAGATGTGTTGTACGCCGGGCCGGGAAAAACGGTAGCCGAACTGAGTGAGGCGGTAGCCTGTGGAATCGGCTGCATTCATGTCGAGTCGGTGCGGGAGCTGCGCTTGCTGGAGGATATTGCTGCCCGAGCAGGCTTGTTTGTCCGCGCTGCGGTTCGTGTGAATCCCGATAACGATTTGTCGGGATCGACGATCAAAATGGGTGGCGTTCCTCGTCCCTTTGGTGTGGACGAGGGGCAGTTGGATCACTTTTTTACGGTGCTGGAAGATTGCCCACATGTATATTTCCAGGGCATTCAGGTGTATACAGGCACGCAAATGCTGAAAGCGGATCAGATTTTAGCTTCATTCTCGAATACCCTTCAATTGGCAGAACGCATACAGGATCAGTATGGTGTGGCGATGCATACGGTAAATTTGGGCGGCGGATTTGGCGTTCCTTATTTTACTCATGAGCAGCCGTTGGATATGGGGCAAGTGATTGATGGACTGAACGCAATGGCCGAGCAGACTCGATCCCGTCTGCCAGGTGTTATGCTGATCATCGAAAGCGGCAGATATCTGGTTGCTCAGGCAGGAATGTATGTCTGTCGGGCGTTGTATACGAAGGAATCCAAGGGAGAGAAGTTCGTTGTAGCTGATGGCGGTATGAACCATTATGCCTCGGCTGCCTTTCGAGGACGTCGGATTAGGGACAACTATCCGGTGCGAATTATGCGCGGGCAAGGAGAGGGACAGGAAGTGGCGATTCAGATAGGGCAGGGGAAGGACATTCCTGTTCAAGAGGCTGCTGCTGTCGAGCTAAAATTAGGGAAGGCCGCAGACCGGATAGGGGAGCTTCAGCCAGAAGCAACCGTGGATCTGGAAACCGTGAGCATTGTCGGACCGCTTTGTACACCCGAGGATTGTCTTGTGAAAAAAGCGCAGCTTCCTCCGATTCAGGAGGGTGATTATATTGTCATTCCGAATGCAGGAGCTTATGGACTAAGCTATAGTCCGGTGCATTTTCTGGGACATGCTACGCCGGCGGAGCTGCTGGATTTTCGCGGTGAGGTACACGTGATTCGTGAGCACGGTGACCGTACAGACTTGCTCCATCACCAGCGTATGATTCCGTTGCTGGAGGATATTTTCTGATCATAAAAGTCAGCACTCCTTCTCGTGACTAAAAAAACGCCAAAACCGTCGGAGCCGATAGAGATCGGACCTGCGTTTTGACGTTTTTTTGCAATTATATGTGTTGTGGCTTGGATTTTAGCGTTGCTTGGAGCTGCGCATTTCCTGACGTACAAGCTGCCACACCATGAAGATCAGCACAGCGACCTGTGGGATAAACGTTTCCCAAGTAGGATACATGCCCAGCCAGCTAATGGATGGCAACGAAGAGGCCGTGTGCCCCGGAAGCTTGCCAGCCACCTGAAGCGAATGAATACTTTCGCCCAGAAACCGGAATACGAGATAGTAAATCAGTACAGTGGCTGTCAGGAAAAAGGCGCGAATCGGCAACCGTACGCTAAACTTGATAATCGCCAATGCCAGCACAGCCAGCACGACAGTTGCCGAGCCAATACCAATCAGCAATTGAGAGGTTTCGATGGCCGGGGCCATACCGATATAAAAGATAGCCGTCTCGGCGCCTTCACGCAAAATCGCGAGCGCAGAAACGGCGAACAGCGACCACAGGCTACCACGCGCCAGCGCGTTGTCTACGCTGTTCTCGACAAAGCGGTTCCACGCGTCAGCATTGGATTTGGTATGCAGCCAGTTACCGACGGTCAGCATAAGCACAACCGCGACCAGTCCAGTCACACCCTCCAGCAGCTCACGCATGCTGCCCGATGTGGCGGCCGCGACCAGTGTGGTGAACAGCACCGCCAGGATTCCGCTCAGCACCAGCCCCGTTCCGGCACCAGCCCATATCCAGCGACCAGCCACAGCTTCGCCGCTTTTTTTGGCATACGCCAGCAGAGCCGCAAGCACCAGAATGGCTTCCAGCCCCTCACGCAGCAAAATCAGTGCCGCATCCCAAGCGGTGTAGGAACGTTCTTCCGTCAACGGACGGAGCCTTTCCAGCATCTGATCAAGGGTTTGGATGGCTTTGACTGTGTTCGGTGGAGAAGACAGCAGATAACCGGAAGTCTCGGTCATTTCATTTTCAATCGCGGTATAGGACGCCGGATCGGAAATTTGCACATGTCCTTCAACCGAAGGCCACAGGGCGATGAACCGCCCTACCTTGTCAGCCGCTTGCTCAGGCTGATTGGCTGTCGCATCCTGCCGTGCGAATTCGAGGAGCTTGACCGCATCACTTAGCGAGACTACTGAGCCATTAGCCGTGTTGTTTGCAACAGCTTCTTGACCCGTATTCACCAACTTGCCTTGACTGTAATCCGACAACAAAGCCGTTAGTTCCTGCATTTCCTTGAGAGCCTGCTCTTGTCGTATTGGCTCGGCTTGCATGGAGATGCGAATCAGGCTAATTTTAGTTTCCAGCGCACTGTATACCGGAAAATTGTCCGAACGAATCGGTGTCTCCACCTGATACCATGCTTTTACGATCCGGTCGTAATCAGCGCGGGCCGCAGTCCAGTCGCCTTTTTGCATGGCAGCCAGACTGCCCTTCGCCATGGGGAGCAGCTTTTCCGCTGCTTTGGCTCCAGCCGGGGCGGGTTTGTCGCCTTCCGCAGCAGTCACAAATTCGTTGACCGAACGAGCTAGCACGGACAGTGCAGCTTTCGCTGGTTCTCCGCCGCCGCTGGCAAGCGCCTGCTCTGCATCCGTGAGAGCCTTGTCCACCGCTGCGATATGGGCTGCATCACCGCCGTTTGTTTTGGCAGCTTCCCACAGCGTACGGAATTCTTTGACGTCCCTGGAGGCTTCCGTCCATTGGGATTGTCCCGCCTCCACCAGTGCGCCACCCACCACAGGCATGAGCTGATCATTGGAAGCAGCTTTGGTATCTGTTTGTGCGAAAGCGACCGACCCGGAGCCGGATATGAACGGAGTTGCTGTCAGCAGCAGAGCCACCAGCAGAAACACCCATCCCAAGCTTTTATTGCGCCGATTCATATAAATCCCCTTCCTGGCCTGCTGCTAAAATAACGTATCCCCGATGTAGCCGCCTTGCGATACACCCGGGAAGCAGGCGAACACCGCACTGCCTTTGTGTACAATATATTCGTTCAGCTTGTCATTGCGCGCAAGCTTCTCCTGAATGTGGACGAACTGCTTGAATAGATCACGTTGGTAGCTGATGAACAGCAACCCGGCATCGAGCTGTCCTGTTTGCTTGTCCAATCCGCTCGAATAAGAATAAGACCGCCGCAAAATATTAATGCTCCCGTCCCCATGAGCCAATGCAACATGAGAGGTGGGGGGCGTGATCGGCTTGCCTTCCGGACTTGTGGCCGCCAGATCAAGCTTGTCGAACTCCTTGGCCTTGCCCAGTGGGGCCCCGCTGCTGCGATGGCGTCCGAAGGTATCCTCCTGGTCGCCCAGTGTCGAGCGATCCCATACCTCTACCCGCATGCGTACACGCCGCACAGCCATATAGCTGCCGCCGCCCATCCACGCAGGACCGTCACTCGCCTGTGTCCATACCAGTCGGTTCATCTCATCAGCCTTGGAGGTATCCGGGTTCCCCGTACCGTCCTTGAAGCCGAGCAAATTCCGCGGCGTGCTTCCCGCCGGATCGGCCTGTGCTGTCCGCTGGAAGCCTTCCTGTGTCCAGCGAAGCACCGCCGTTCCTCTGGCAATACGCGCCAAATTACGCAGGGCATGGAAAGCTACCTGCAAATCATTGGCGCATACCTGCACCCCGATATCGCCACCGCACCATTGATCGTCCAGCGCATCTCCTTGAAAACGGGGCAGCTCACGAAGTCCGGCAGGTTTAAGCCCTGCCAGACCGTAGCGCCCATCAAAAAAGGACGGACCTACACCAAAGGTAATCGTCGTCCGTGACGGCGATAACCCCGCCGCTTCGCCCGTATCGGACGGAGGCAGGTTGAGGTTTTCGTTATCGTTGCCGATCAGCGCGCCGGAAGTCATCGTAGCGGTGGCTTCTGTCCAGGCTTTAAACAGGCTGCGTACCCGTTCCTTGTCGCTCGTCGTCAGATCGAAGGCGGCGAAGCAGATGAAATCCTGTGCCGGAGTCACAATACCCGCCTGATGCTTCCCGTAAAAAGGAACCACATCCTTGGTATCCGCTTCCGTCATCATGCTTTCAAGCCGTTGGCTGGCTGTCAGCACAGCCCCCACGCCACCGCCGCCGAGCAGGAGACCCAGTCCCCCGACTCCGGCCAGCTTCAATAGATCCCGGCGTGATACAGATTTACTCTTTCCTGACAGCACATCATTTTCTAGCAGAACATCCTCTGACTTAGCATCCTTTTTGACCAGATCAACCTGTTCTTCACGGGAATCTGTACGCTGCTGCGGTTCCTGTCTCGTTTCCTTTTGCCGCTTGAAGCCTTTCATATCGTTACACTCCTAACAATTTTCCCATTTGGGACAACGGCTCTGCCAGGGCATCGAGGTTTTGGCTCAGCTTTTTAATTTCTTCCGGTTTCAGCTTCGTATAAGATACATAGCCTTCGCCTTTCTTGAAAGGAGCCAATTCTTTCTGCAATGCCTCAAAGCGCTCGCCAATTTGCGTTTCCAACGCTGCATCTTTTTGGTTCAGGTCTGTTTTCAAAATCTCATATATTTTTTGTGCGCCCTCTACATTGGCTGCAAAGTCGTACAAATCCGTATGGGAATACCGTTCCTCTTCACCCGTCACCTTGGAGGTGGATACTTCGTTCAGCAGCTCGACTGCACCCGTTACCATCAGACTGGCGTCAATGTTGACCGTCTCCACCTTGGCACGCAGCAGCTTTGCATCACTCAACAGGCGGTCGGAAAACTCGTCCAACCCTTTGGTGGTGTTTTCTTCCCATAATGTCTTTTCAATCCGGTGGAAACCGCGCCAATCTGCTGCATCTACATCACCGTCACGCGCATCAATATTCGGGTCAAGATCGCCCAGCGCTTCTGCAATCGGTTCAATCCGTTCATAGTACATACGTGCAGGAGCATACAGCGCCTTGGCTTTGTCCAGCTCGCCAGCTTTGACCGCGTTCGTGAATTCTTCTGTCTTTTTCACAAACGTATCGCATTGCTCTATGGCATAGGCACGGTAAGCGGCCACCGCTTGATCAAAATTGGGGGCAGAGGCCGCAGGAGTCGTTGACTGTGTAGTTGCTCCCACATCTTTGGTCGTTGCAGCAGGCTGCTGAGTAGCAGTTCCGGTTTGGCCGCAACCTGCGAACAGAATAGAAGAAACCAGCACTCCGGCCGGTACAGCGTAACGTAATTTCATAATTAATGAACACCCTTTCTGGCCAAGCGGCCATGAACAATAGTCTGTTGCGCGATATCTATATGTATCATTATTTTGATAATGATTATCAGTCGCGGTTTTTCTTATCATAAGGCTGCCCCATATGCCTGTCAATACATAAAATTAGACGCAGAGTCTAACGATTCTGCAAAGGCTGAAAATAAGTGCCTAGGCCCATTTTTATCCGCATATTGAACCATACCTAAGCACGTGACATAAAATGTGTTGACTGTATCCCTTAACCTTGTTACACCACACAAAACCCGAGCAAGGAGGGGTGAAATTGACGAAGGGTAACGACCACAAAAACAAGTTTTTGTTAACTCACCGTGAACGTGAAGTATTTGAACTGCTTGTGCAGGACAAAACAACACGTGACATCGCCGGACAACTATTTATTAGTGAGAAGACGGTGCGTAACCATATTTCCAACGTAATGCAGAAACTGAACGTAAAAGGTCGTTCACAGGCGGTCGTGGAATTAATCAGGCTTGGCGAATTAAAAATCTGACCTCTTGTTCCTTGCGGGGTGCAAAGTCTTCTCGATGATCCTTCAAAAGTGAAGGCTGGTCGGGAAGGCTTTTGTTTTTTTAAAAATGCATAAAATATATTTCATTTCTAAAAAATACAATTATTGGGCAAACATAGCTGCGACAAGATTAGCGGCAATAACGTAACAGCATAGGATGGCAATAAAATAGCACTTCCTACAATTATGATGTGATGGATCGTCGTGCTTCCGTTGCTAATGCCAAAGGTGAGGCGAAATATAACCAAAAGTGAAGAGAATTTAACGAACTGGGACAGGTTATTAAAATAACTGATGAGAAAAATCAGGTAAGTAAACAAGTAGTATGACTAATTGGAAATCGAACTAAGCTGAGGGAGCCATTTGGCAGCGAAATCTCTTATACCTTTGATGACCTTAATCGGTTAACGTCAGCGGGAACAGAGTCTTCATCTCCAGATGCCAAATATACGTATTACAAAAATGGTCTACTGGATCAAACGGTTTCATTAAGCGGTTTGAACCGTTTGAACCACCGATTCTTAGTGCTGAGATTGGAAACTTCGTTAAGTAAATTGGAGTGAAAAAGCTTTAAATGGCTGTGACATATGTTAAATATAGATAAAAAAAGGGCGAGGATTGTAAAATAGGAGACTTTATTGTCAATGTGTTTACTTCGAATATGATAAAATAAGAACGTATGATTCCGTAAGCGTTAGTTGGGGAGGAGTGGGAGTTGAGAAATTGGACAATCGTACAGATATCTTAATATACCAGACAGAAGATGGGAATACCAAAATAGACGTGAAACTGGAGAACGGCAACGTTTGGATGACTCAGAAGGCAATTGCAGAGTTATATCAGACTACGTCTCAAAACATTACGCTTCACATTAAACACATCTATGGAGAAAATGAACTAGCTTTTGATGCAACTTGTAAGGAATACTTACAAGTTCAAATTGAAGGTTCAAGAGAAATAAAACGCAAGGTCAAGCATTACAATCTTGAAATGATTATTGCTGTCGGGTATCGTGTCCGCTCGCACAGAGGCACGCAGTTCAGGCGGTGGGCAACCGAGCGGCTTAATGAGTACCTTGTCAAAGGCTTTACAATGGACGATGAGCGTTTGAAAGATATGCGTCACTTTGGACAAGACTACTTCGATGAATTGCTCCAGCGTATTCGCGACATCCGTGCATCGGAGAAAAGGTTCTATCGCAAGATTACGGATATCTACGCCTTATCGGTTGATTATGACCCCCATTCCAGTGTGTCCAAAGAGTTTTTCGCTACTGTACAAAACAAACTTCATTTTGCCGTCCATGGTCATACCGCGGCAGAGCTGATTGCCGAGCGAGCAAGCGCTGATAAAGGCAATATGGGATTAACGAGCTGGAAAGGCGATAAAGTAAGGAAGAGCGATATAACCGTAGCCAAGAACTATTTGACCGATAAAGAAATACAAACGTTGAATCGCATCGTAACGATGTATCTGGACTATGCGGAAGATCAGGCGGAACGTCAATCCCCGATGTATATGAAGGACTGGACCCAGAAGCTGGACTCATTCCTGAAATTCAATGAGCGAGATATTCTGATAAATGCAGGAAGTATTTCGCAAGAGATTGCAGAGAAGTTGGCGACAGCAGAGTACGACAAATACAATCGACAAAGATTGGTTATGGACACAAGTGATGATTTTGATGAATTTATCAAACAAAATCAATTGGATAAAAAGTAGTGCCCTTTTACCTTAACAACAAACTTGGTGTGTTTCAAACCCCATCGCGAATGTAATGCAGAAACTGAACGTAAAAGGTCGTTCACAGGCGGTCGTGGAATTAATCAGGCTTGGCGAATTAAAAATCTGACCTCTTGTTCCTTGCGGGGTGCAAAGTCTTCTCGATGATCCTTCAAAAGTGAAGGCTGGTCGAGAAGGCTTTTGTTTTGTAGGATGACCTTGCCAAGTGAGTCAACTTAAAAACAAGCGATTGTCGCAGAAAAAGACATTCGCTTGTTTTGATCATTTGTAGTTTAAAAATCATAATCCAGAAGCTGTTCCTGACAGTTAGCTATTCTTGATAACTCCGATTTGGGATAGCCAAGTCGTTTTGTTTTTGCGCTGCACATCCAGCAGGAACAATGAATTTTCCCTTTGGAGAATACACCGTCGAATTTGACGACCCATCCCCGGTGTGCTGAAAGTCGTTTCTTACGCTGAATAACCCGCTTTCTGTGATGTCTAAAATAGGCTTGATTACGTTTTTTTCGGTTAGGCTTCATTACCATCACGCTCCCTTGGGCAAAGGCTCAGCCCGCAGGAGAAACCAAGGGTATAATCAATACTTCTACGGGCTGAGCGTGATGGTAATCTGATTTATATGATTAGGCATGAGTCACCTGCTTGGAGTTATTTTAAAGGTGAAAGTGGGAAGTGGATCCCAGAAAAAAATTATTCAACGACTTGTACATCGGTTCGACTGGTATGAAAGACATACAACTCACGTGTATGGTACAGCTTTTTATACTCTTAGTCCATTAATATCACAGTGATAGCTGCAATGAGGATTCAGTGAAAACCGTTCACGGCTATTCGTTTTAATAATTTAGTAAAAAGATATGATCTGTTTTTTTAATTACTGAGTGCGTGCTTCAAAATGTATTTCCAATGTAATGCAGAAACTGAACCAAAAAGATTAATCATAGATGTTTGGGGAATAACCAGGTAAAGGAGGCCACATGGTGAATCCTCACGATCTTATCCCTAAACATAAGTCGGATTTTGATAGCATTAATCAATTGAAATTGTGCAGTAAGGCAGAAATTCGACCCATCATTCCTGAGCTTTTTACCTGGTTACAAGACAGTAATTGGCCCATTTCAGCGGAAGTAAGAAATATTTTGTTCCAGTTCGATATGGAGCTAATCCCAGTCATCCGGCAAATATTAAATTCAAACGATAGTTCGTGGAAGTATTTCGTGCTTATACATTTTTGTAAGCAGCTTCCTAATGCTTTACTTGGAAAGCTAACATACGAACTAAATAGGCTCAGCACTAATCCGAGTGAAAACGATAAATTGGAAGAGGTCGATCAGATTGCGCAGGAGATGCTAAGAACATTTTACAGATAAAAATATTTTTATGTGTTTTCAAATACCTGATTAATTACGTTACCAAAAATCCTTGGGCGCTTATACACTCAAGGATTTTTGGTGTTTCTATTTTATAAGTTTAATGAGTTGAATTTGAGATTTTTTGGGCAGAGAATCGGAGTGTTCATATACACTGATCAAATAACTGACAACATCATTTTCATTACTCAAACCTAACTCTGTTTTTATAGATTGTAATTTTTCTTTTATATCTTCATACACCATAACACTTTTTCTTTCCAAAATGGATTCGCCTCCCTAAGAGAAAATATATCACACGAATGAATTCAAAAAACGAAAATGGTCTTTGGAAATTATTTTTACTCTATAAAATGAAAAGCCAGTATCTCTGGTACGCTCAACTCCCTAATGAAGAATTCATCAAAATGTATGTTGCGAACCTGGTGGTACATATGAAAAGGCTATTGAGTATAAGCGGGAGCACTTACTCTGGCAAGGTGACGAAAAAAACGATTACACCGCTGAAACATGTAGGAATTTGTACAAAAGTGTTGTAATATATAAGGAAGGAAGAAACTACCATTAGCTTATCCGCCAACTCGCATGAATGATTAATGTAGAAGACTGTACCACAAAGTGATAAAAAGATAAAAATGCATCTTGTGATAGTCTAAGGAGGCGAGTATAGATCCCTGCGAAATCAGTGCTCAGGATATAGACAAAATGGAAGACAGCTCGGGTTTTGAGTTATACTTGTATTAAAAGGATCACAAGGCAGAAAAGCTCGTTGCTTCAGGTAGCAGTAAGTAGCTTTTGCTTAGGTCTACCTGTGGTATATTCTTGATCGGAGGTGAACGGGGAGACATATGACACAAAACGAACATTTGATGACCTATACGCTGAACAGCGGTATAAAGGGAACAGTCGACCTATCCAGTAAGCAGGTTCAGGAATGGATAAAAGCATATCGAATTGGCAGCAAGTTTGTAACGGTAGTTGGTAAACAGTATTTTGGTTTGAATCCTGAATTGGTAGCAGATTTTAAGGTACATAATGAATACTCGGAGCAGCGGGATCATATATCCATGATACAGCCTGCGGTGGTAAGTAAAGCTGTAGACGTAGACCCGTTGGCAGAGGCGTACAGTCAGTATAAAACGTTAATTCAGGTAGAGTGCAAATGCGGAGCTTCCTATATAGAAGAGTCGCCGCATAAAAGGACCAAGTGGTCATGCAAGGAATGCAATAACATTGTGTTCCTGGATCGCAAAAAGGGTATGGTGGATACGGAAAAAGGCAAGGCGTGGTATATGACCAACAAATACTATGTGGAAAGACAAAGCAACTGACCTAGGTCAGTTGCTTTTATTCTATATGTGCATTCCCTGAGCTTTATAAATCAGCTATAACCTTTTGCCAAATAATAAAATTGATGTTTTTTGCGCTTTGTAGTACATTATCAAGTGTATTATAAGGAGGCTTCTCATGTACGGACATAGACAAGATGATACTTTATACATCATGACTTACACATTAAATAGCGGTATCAAGGGCACAGTGCCTTTGTCTAATCAACAGATACAGGAATGGCTTGAGTGTTACAGAATTGGCAAGAAATTTGTAACCGAGATTGGCAAAGAGTACTTTGGGCTACATGCGGAACTGGTGGCTGATTTTAAAGTTCATAATCAGTATTCAAGCTATCAGGAAGTCATTATCCCGGTTCAACAGCCGGATACAGGCTTGAAGGAGCTGTCCCAAGCTTACAAATCAACAGAAACCTTGATCAAAGTAGATTGCAAATGCGGTACCTCGTATGTAACGGAATCTCCCTTTAAGCGGACCAAGTGGTATTGCACCAAATGCCGGGAAATTGTTTTTCTCGATAACAAAAAGGGAATGGTCGACACTTCCAGAGGCAAGGCTCATTATATGACCAATAAGTATTTTGTGGAACGGGAAACAACTGGCGTATAAGCCGGTTGTTTTTTTGTATATGATGGAAGCATACCGATAAAAAGATAACGATAGTCAGGTGGTGAACGTCATCCGGGAAAATTATACGAACGGCGCAAGGAATCGCATGAGGACGAATAATGTGTACATAAACGAAACGCTTCAACTGGAACAAATCATAAGTGACCTGCGGGTGATGGGCTATGTGGCTTTTCATCATCATCCGCAAATTACAGGTGAGCTTGAAGAATTGAAAAAGCAACTATTGTCGTTTTTTCAGCATCATCATGTTTTGTGGATTGAGCTTGACCCGCTAACGCAATATGCGGTGGTGAACAACATGGGGAAGGCCACGGTGTTGAAACTTATGGGTCGGAAAATGAACCCGCTGCGTGATCTGAGAGCGAACGCTGCTTTGGCCGGGCAACCGCTTCACGAGTTGGATCGGGAAATAGAACGGTTGAATCGGCTGGTTCGTCTGTTGCGCTACACCCGTTTTTCTTAGGCGACGGCAGCCAATGTAAAAAAGCATTCACGAAGCATGGTTGATCACATGCCGTGAATGCTTTTTTGGTATCAGCTTACACAGATTTCAAAAATTCCACAATGGTCAGCAGACCCTTATCAAAATTTTCCAAATTAAAATGCTCATTCGGCGCGTGTAAGTTCTCATCCGGCAAGCCGAAGCCCATCAGTACGACTGGAGCGGTTAGCACACGCGAGAAGGTTTCCACGATTGGGATGGAGCCGCCGTCCTTGGTAAACAGGGCGCGTACACCATATACCTTTCCAAAAGCATCTGCCGCTGCTTGCAGAAATGCGTGTGACGGGTCGATGTTAAAGGCGTTTGCTTTTTCACCCTGCTGGATGTTCAGCGTGGCACCTGTCGGAACATGGGCGCGCAGATGGCGCTCGATTTTGTCCAGAATGTCCTGCGGATTCTGGTTGGCAACCAGACGGCACGTAATTTTGGCGTGAGCTTCCTTCGGAATGACCGTCTTCGTGCCTTCGCCCTGGAAGCCGCCATACACGCCGTTCAGCTCCAGCGTTGGACGTGCCCCGACACGCTCGACGAAGCTGAATCCTTCTTCGCCGTAGAGGGAATCAAGCGCAAGATCCTTTTGCAGCTTGCTCTCATTAAAATCTTGCTTCACGAACTCTGCTCTCATCTCAGCCGATAGCGGCGCGACATCGTCGTAGAAACCGTCGATGCTGACGCGTCCCTTGTCGTCATGCAGCGTTGCCAGCAAGGATACTAGGGCATGCAACGCGTTTGGCACACCCCCGCCAAAGGAGCCGGAATGCAGATCCGTATTGGCAGTGTGGATCGCAACTTCCAGTGAGCACAATCCCCGCAGACCTGTGCAAATCGCAGGCTTGCCTTTTTCGATCAGGGAGGTGTCGGATACCAGTACAGCGTCGGCAGCCAGACGGTCTGCACCTGTCTGCAAAAATTCAAGCAGGCTCGGGCTGGACACTTCTTCCTCGCCCTCGATGCAAAATTTGATGTTCAGCGGCAGCTTGCCTTCCTGCTTCAAAATGGCTTCGACCGCCTTAATGTGCAAGAATACCTGACCCTTATCATCTGTAGCTCCGCGCGCATACAGCTTTCCGTCACGGATCGACGGCTCGAACGGTGGAGTTTCCCACAGATGAAGCGGGTCGACTGGCTGTACATCATAGTGACCGTACACGAGGATTGTCGGTTTACCGGGTGCGTGCAGATAATCCGCATACACCAGCGGATGGCCTTTAGTCGGAATGATTTCAACGTTTTCCAATCCGGCAGACGTCAGTTTGGCGGCAAGCCAATCGGCTGCTTTGTTAATGTCTCCTTTATGCTCGGATAATGCGGAAATACTCGGAATGGACAACCAATCCTTCAGCTCATCAAGCTGCTGCTCTCTGACCTTTTCGAAATATGCGGAATAACTCATGATTTATGTATCCTCCTCTTTCATTGTGCGGTTTTTGCTCTATCCTCCGAACCAAGGCCGTGGACGATATGTATAGTTTACTACGTTTTGCGCTGAACGAAAAATCGCGATGGTAGATGTGTTAAAAAAATAGGCGATCTGCTCCGGTCCGTTTAGAACCGAACAGATCGCCCGTCGAATAGCGGTGAAGCTACGCCCGAAGGTCCAGTTGACCTCCGAGATGAGGCTGTACGCTTTTTTCCATCATCTGGATCAGTGCTTGTCCCTGTTCACCAGCTTGATCCTTAGCCATACCCAATACTTTCACGCTCACGGCTTGCGCCAAGCTGGCCTGGCTCATACCTGTTGATAATGCTGCGATATCCATGTTTTCATTCCTCCTTTGTCGTGAAGACTCTTACTATTTATCGGTCAGAACTGTTATTTGTTTCATCCAATTGGAACTGTGCCAGCAAATCTTGGAGCTGTTCTGCCAGACGGGTTAAATCTGCGGCAGAGGAACCGATCTCTTCCATGGAGGCGAGCTGTTCCTCTGCGGCCGCAGATACCGTCTCGGTATGGGATGCGGCTTCTTCGGCAATACGTGTAATTTCCTCCATACTGCCGACCACTGCACTTGTTCCTTGTGCTACTCCTGCTGTAGAAGCTGAGACGTTGTCAAGCTGCTTCGCCGATTTAACGATCGCTCTACGAATTCGGGAGAAGGAGCGGCCGGACAGATCCACGGAATTAATGCCTTCGCTTACGCGCTCTTTGGCAGATTCCATCGAGGTCAGGGCCTCGGATACGCCGTTTTGAATCCCTTGAATTTGCTCACGGATCTGTTGTGCCGAATGAGCTGAGTTTTCCGCTAGCTTGCGGACTTCAGTCGCTACAACTGCAAAGCCTTTACCATGCTCTCCGGCGCGTGCTGCTTCAATAGAAGCGTTCAGGGCGAGCAGGTTGGTCTGGCTGGCGATTTCGGTAATGACCGTGACAATCGTTCCGATTCGTCCGGATCGTTCACTCAATGCGCCAATAATCGTATCCAGCTCTTCCACTGTTGTGCGAATGCCGTCAATGGAGACGACACTATTGCCGATATGTTCACTGCCTGTATCCGACGCCTGAATGGCCTGAGAAGAGAACGTGGTCATTTCAGTCATGGCCTCGGTCATAGCCGCGATATCTGTTGACATACCTGACACACGATCCTGATTTTCTTTGGCATTGTTGGCTTGTCTTTCGCTGCCTGCGGCCACATCCTGAATGGCTTCGGTCACATGTTCAATCGCGCGGGTTGTTTGTTCTGCACCTGCGGCGAGCTCTTGCGAGGAGGCTGACAGATTGCCTGTCATGGCTTGGATTTCTTTGATCATGTTACGCAGGCTATCCACCGTTTTTTGAAAATATCTCGATAAGTCGCCGATTTCATCTGTGCTGTTCGTAGCGACATTGATGGAAAGATTGCCTTGGCTGATAGCATCCATAGAATTACGCAATCTTTGGATCGGTTTGAGTATACTGCTGATTAGCCACAGCGCCAGCACACCGATGACGATAGCTGAAATGACCAGCACCACGATGGTCGTGATGAGGATCGGTTTGGCGGAAGCATTTGTTTCCGACTTGTCCATCGTTCCAGCAATTTTCCAGCCGGTCAGAGCGTTAGTTTTAAAAATCAGGTTTTTGGCTACGCCATCCAGTTTGTAATTAAAGCTGCCTTCCTTGGAGGTGAACAGT
This sequence comes from Paenibacillus sp. RC21, assembly GCF_044907935.1. Classification (NCBI taxonomy): domain Bacteria; kingdom Bacillati; phylum Bacillota; class Bacilli; order Caryophanales; family Paenibacillaceae; genus Paenibacillus; species Paenibacillus sp. RC21. Next base: position 120,191 of record NZ_JBIYCS010000005.1, on the reverse strand, counting down.
TGTGGCAACATTTCTCCCAATTTCGTACTTCCGCTGACTTCTGTCGGGTGAGTAACGATACGCTTGGTGTTATCCAATATCATGACATAACCTTGCTGCCCGATTTTTAAATTCGTAATTTCCTTTAAATTATTCAGGTTCAGGGAAAGACCGAGAACACCGCTATTGTCAGGAAGCGTACGTGAAATATACACAACGGCGACCTTAGCTGTATTGAGTCCGACAGGGCTGATTACGGTTTGTCCGGGTTTCTCCATGGCCTGTTTGTACCACGGACGCTCACGAGGATCGTTTGTGGAGCCTACGGCTTTGCCAATAATGAGTTTTCCTTCAGGAGTTCCTACGAACATATCGAGGGCTTCCGCATGCATTTTCAAATAGATTTGCAGCTCCGTCAGGAGTGCTGCATCTGCTTCTGGAGTGTTGTCACTGGCCGTCATCGTAGTAGCGTAATATTCGATATCTGCAATTTTGGCTTGAATCGTCTGGGTGACTGCGCGGTCGGCTGCGGTAACGCTAGTCGTCGCACTGTCCATTAATTGCTGGTCTGTCTGGTTATACGCTGCCTGATAAGAAAAAGAGCTGACAATAATACTAGGAACAAGCATGACCAGCAAGAATGCTGCTGTTAATTTCTTACGTAGTGTTAATGTTTTCAGTCGTTTCAGTTGTTTCATCAAACCCCCTGCTTTCTATCTACATATTCATTTCTAGTGCTTATATCATATGTATTTACTATCGGTTATTTTAAGCTGAATTGATAGATTTATTGCTAATTTGTCCAAGTCGCTTAAGAATTTCTCGCATATCATGGAGTATCTTGCAATTTGGAGGGATAAGCAATGGGTTTTTTTCTGGATATGAGAAGTTCAACAAATTCATCAAAATCAGGTGAGGGTCCCGATGTCCAGCTGGGTCCTGAACCGGAGCGGTTTGGTTTGATTACCCTGCGAACTTTTCTTGTACCGGGTCCGATTGTGACCTTTAGCGGTTCCATAGGTCTGATTGGTGAACTTGGTGATACGTATGCGGTTGAAATCGTACGTGGCACCGACTACGATCCGAGCGATGTTATTTACCGGGCAGAGGGTGTACTTGGCGTCACAGGAGCCACTGAAACGCAAGCTTTTAATGCACAGGATCTTTCCGCGCCATGGGCGATACAAACAGTGTATTCCTCTTATATTTCTGGGGTATCGACGACCGTACGTAACGGTCCAGAGGTATTTACTGGCATCGCTTCGACTCCTTTTTTCTAAATATATCAGACGAGTATTTCTTTATTAAGAATTTGCCTCCTGTTTATGGTTCTCCTATGATTGTCAACAACACCCAGAACACAAATATCCTGGGTGTTGTGATGTTATGTTTACTTCAAGAGAGTGGTTCAACAGAGTTGATTCTGCTTCCTGGATTCTAATTCTTTAAAATTTCTCGCAAATACCCTGTCAACTCATTTGCCGCTTTGGTATGGGCGAGAAGCCCTGGATGGCTGCGAGACCCTAACGTTTCTTCCGTCGTGTTAGGCAGTTGGAACACGGACACATTCCGATCCCTCGTTCTTTTCTTGTACGCGTCTACCGCCCGGTAGATCGCTGGCATCATCGGAGTACCAAGCATCCCATAGGCCCACACAATATGGGCAGCAGGATTACAGGTCCGAAGCTTGACAAGGAAATTTTCGGTAGCGTTTTCAAAAGCTTGTAAATCTTCTTCATTGAATGTCCCGTCCTCGTTCAAGCGTTGCTTGTACACTTTCCCGCTTGCTGGGTCCGTCCATGCGGGAGAATAGAAGGCTCCCCCGTCATTAGTCCCCAAATTCACCACGACCACATCCGGCTGCCATGAGGTAAAATCATGATCGGAAAATGCCCCTAATGCTTCATTTCTCTCTCCGCTGAGCACACCACATATCTGCTCATAATATGCTGGTATGTTTGCATGCGGATTATTATCCCAACTCGTTAGGACACCCCATCCGCTTTGTGACAATACTCGGTAATCGGCATTCAGTGCTTCGGCAGTTATGGCTGTATAATTATGTAGTGCCGTGAACAACATGGGAACCCAGTCTGTCTCCTCCTTTGCTCCAATCGTTCCTTCTCCCGAGGTAATGCTGTCACCGATAAATTCCACCTTGTAAGGCTTATCTGTGACCGGCAGCAATTCTCCGTCAACCTTCAGGGCATGAATTTGCAACAAGATGCGCGAGTCAAAACTCATAGGCTGGACATCCTTGACCACCCGGACATTTTTAACCATGTCAGGATTCATTCCTCTCAAAAGACAAATCCAATGCCGTCCTGCGGTCACCATCAAGCGACTCATCGGGGCACCATTGATGACAATACTGATCCAGTGCTCATACACCTGGTAATCGGCCTCAATTTCAATCCACAGCTCCGAGCCCTTGATATTCAATTCAATGCCGCTGCCTGTCCAAAACAGAGTTAGTGGTGTAAGTGTTTGCGTAGTTCGACCATGAACCTTTACATGCTTAGCTTTTGTAAGTGGATATGTCTTCAATTTCTTGTTATGTGTCATTTACGATATCCTCCTCGTGATCTCCAATTTAATGCTAGTTTCTATAATATTGTAAAATAAGTGACATGAAATCTCAAAGTCTATTTTTAAGCTAGCAAGGTTTCAAGGCTTTATTTAGATATTCCATGCGACCACGTACTTTAGGACGGTTTGTGATAGCTAAAAGCACCAGCAAATCTTGAATTTGCTAGTGCTTTTTTGATATGAGAAGCAGAGGCTATCCATTAATTCGCTTTGCCGAACATTACGATATTAATTGCCTTGCCGAAGTCTATACCTACTTTGCCAGTTAGTTCTGCCGTTTTTTGCGCCAGTACGACCGCATTGACCCCGCAGGAGAATAGCGCAATATCAAAGTCATCTTTATGCGCTGCGATCCACTGGAGCGTTTTATCCATTTGTTCATATTGATGAAATGCAAGCGTGTGCGGGATATGCAGCTGATACGGCTCGGCTTCAAGGACGGGCTTCACTTCGGCGGCTGTACGGGTGACGAGCAGGATGCGCCGATTTTTAAGCATGTCCCAGAAAGCGGGTGTCTCAGCCAAATACCGGTTCAGGCAGGCATGGCAGGTCAGCGCAGGAGAGAGGCTGTAATGGTTAAAAACCTGGTCGGTCAGCTCCCGCTTCATATAGGACGGTGCTTTGATAGATTCGTCATCATAAGGCAGGATGCCAGCAATATCGACTTTGCGTACCGCCTCGGCTACCGAATCTCGCAATTTCGTATTCGGTAGAAACAATCCTTTTTGCCCGAGATTGGCTTTGACTGCCCAACGTTCCTGCAACACCTTTTCCATCGGCCAGACGGTATCCTGAGACAAAATCAAATTTTCACCATCCCCAATCCGAATGAGCGAGAAGGGCTGCTGTTGATCCAGTGCCAACTTCAAATGATTCAATACCTCGTCAATCTCCAGATACTTTGGCTTAGTCATATCATGCTTCCTCCCTGTCTATCCTTCTTCTTCAGCTTTTAGAATGGTGCAAAAAACTCTGTATTCTATCATATGTCGAAAGCGGCAAGGTTTTTGTATGATCAGCTATTCTTTTTGGATTCTACCTATTTATTGAAAGAGTTGATGCATTTGTACGTGCCGTTTCCCCGGCGGTTTCATAACTTGTGAGGAGACGGTTGAAAGGGAGGAAGATGAATGAATCGCAAGATTGTGATTGAAATTAATTTTAATAACTACGGGATGAATCCCAATCGGCTGACACGTGAGTGGATCAGCGAGCGGCTGGATGTATTCAGAACCTTTACGCTGCGCAGCTTGCTCAGTCAGACGAATGCGGATTTCTTGTCTGTCGTCAAGCTGGCGGGAGGATGCAGTGACATCGTGGAGGATGAATTAGCCAAGCGTGAGCCGATTCCCGACCATATCCGCTTTGGTACCAGCATCGAAAGCAAGCGCCGCATTAATGCGTATATCGAAGGCGCGGACGAACTGCTTATTGCGCGAATTGATTCCGACGATTTGTATCATCAATCGTTTGTGCAGCAGTTGCATGATTACGAATTTCAGCCGGATACGGTCGCGTTGGTGAACCAGATGGGTTACCTGTGGGATGCCGTAGAAGGTCAGATGGCACCGGTATTTCACCGTTCGCCTTCTTTTTATGTGTTTCGCTATCGAGTGGAGGATTTTCTGAACGATTACCGTGTCGCCATTCCTGGGAAGGGTACGCACGGATATGTAACGGAGCTGCCGCATGAGGTCATTCCGCTTCGCAACTATGTGAACGTCATCCATGCCGCAAATACTTCTGTAAAAAAAGTGCCAGCGAAGGATCGGCTGACAGAGGATGACATGAAGGCTGTGCTGGCTGAATTTCTGGGGACGGGCACTGTCAATTCGTAACGGTCAGGAGGAGATTATATTGTTCAAAGGCAAAAAACTGCTGGTGACCGGAGGAACGGGATCTTGGGGGCAACGTCTAACGGCGGAATTACTCAAGGAAGGACCAGCGGAAATTCGTATTTTTTCACGCGGTGAATTTGCACAGATTGCTATGCAGCGTCAATTCCAGTCTGATCCCCGGTTGAATTTTGTTATAGGTGATATTCGGGATCTTCAGGCATTACAAGAGGCATGTCGCGGGGTGGACTATGTGTTCCATCTGGCGGCGTTGAAGCATGTCCCCGTGTGCGAGAGACAGCCAGAAGAGGCTTTCAAGACGAACGTATACGGTACGCAAAATGTAATCCGGGCCAGCATTGAGCAGGGAGTCGCCAAGGTTATTGACGTCTCTACCGACAAGGCAGTAGACCCGGTGAATGTATATGGCATGACGAAGGCGATTGGCGAAAGACTGATGATTCGTGCCAACGATCTGAGCGAGCGCACCCGTTTTGTGTGTATTCGCGGCGGCAATGTGCTGGGTACAAGCGGAAGTGTTGTGCCGTTGTTCAAGCGCCAGATCGCGGAAGGGCAGGATTTGACGCTGACCAGTCCTGATATGACCCGTTTTTTCCTCACGCTTGGAGAGGCTATTGGCTTGCTGCTGAAGGCTTCTGTGGCGGCGATTGGTGGAGAGACGCTGGTTATGAAAATGAAGGGCTGCAACATTGCAGATCTGGCGGAAGTGATGAAGGAGCAGGCGGGCCAGCCATCTTTGAAAGTAAAAGAAATCGGCATACGCGGTGGGGAAAAGCTGCACGAAGTTCTGATTTCTCCTTATGAGGTGCCGCACACGTACCGCTATGATGATCGTTATTTTGTCATTCTCCCACAGCAAGCAGACAAGCGATTACTGAGCCAATATGGCGGGCTGGAACGGGTGAGCTTTGATCAATACCGCTCGGACGATGAGTTAATGGACCGCGCAGGCATTGCTGAGCTATTGCGAGGTGTGGAGTAACGATGAAAGAGGTGGGTATTTTGCAACTTATGGAAAAAATAACTAAAGGCACGGTAAAGGTTGCGGTGATCGGCCTCGGTTACGTGGGACTGCCGATGGCTGTGGAAATGGCACGAGCCGGTTACGACGTGTATGGTGTGGATTCCGATCCGGTCAAAGTAGCCAAGCTGCTTCAAGGACAATCGTACATCATAGATATTGACGATGATGCGTTGGAGGGTCTGATCGGGCAGAGGCTGCATCCGGTTACGGATATCAAGGTGCTGGAGCATTCGGATATCGTCGTCATCTGCGTGCCTACGCCACTGACGGATGACCATCAGCCGGATACGTCCTATATAGAAACGGCTATCGACCAAGCTATCCCCCATTTGCGAAAACAGACGCTGCTGATTTTGGAAAGTACCACATATCCGGGAACGACGGAGGAACTGATCCGCCCGGTGATTGAACAGCGAAGGGGCTGGACGGTAGGCCAGGATTTTTACGTGTGTTTTTCACCAGAGCGCGTCGATCCGGGCAGTGTTCATTTTAACATTCGGAACACGCCCAAGGTGATTGGCGGCTGTACTCCGGATTGCCTGGCAGCAGGAGTAGCCTTTTACGGCTCCTTTCTGGAGCAAATGGTTCCAGTCAGCTCGACAACAGTCGCGGAAGCTGCGAAGCTGTTCGAGAATACGTTTCGCAGTGTCAACATCGGGATGGTCAATGAGCTGACAGCGGCCTGTGAGAAAATCGGCATCAACATATGGGAGGTGCTGGATGCGGCAGCAACGAAGCCCTTCGGCTATATGCCGTTCTATCCGGGGCCTGGCATCGGGGGTCACTGTATTCCGGTCGATCCGCTGTATTTGTCATGGAAATCCGAGCAGCATGGGCTTGAGCTGGAGTTTGTGGATTTGGCAGACCGTATGAATCGGCGTATGCCGCTGTATATTGCGGAGCGAATTGAAACCCTGCTCGCCCAGGAAGGTAAAGCTGTGAACCAGTCCGAGATCGTTCTGGCGGGCGTAGCCTACAAAAAAGACATTGATGATGTTCGGGAATCCCCTGCTCTTGTCCTGTTTGAGCACTTAAAGGAAATGGGCGCTTCGGTGAGCTTCACCGACCCGTATGTAAAGAGCTTTAAGCTGAACGGCGAGGTCATCCAATCTCGTGCGGCGAACACCCGCCTGTGGGAAAGTGCAGATATCGTCGTGATCACGACGGATCATTCTGCCCTGGATTACCAGCAGTTAGTCGACCATGCTCCGCTGGTGTTCGATACACGCAACGCGACGGTACATTGTACAGGCGGTCATGTCGTGATACTGGGGAATCCCGGTGCTGGAGGGGGCGCCGCTGTTGGCTAACCGTGATCAGGTAAATGAGCGCTATTACGGGCAGATTAACTCGGAGGAATCTCATGAGGCTACCCGTAACAGAATTCACTGGATTTGCCGCCATGTGCAGGGTCATACCGTGCTGGATGCTGGATGTAGTCAGGGGATCACGTCCATTTTGCTCGGGCGGGAAGGCTTTGAGGTAACGGCCATTGATTTGGAAGAGGGCAGCATTTCATATGCAAAAAAAGAACTTCGCCAGGAATCTGCACCTGTTCGTGGAAGAGTTCATTTTCAGTTAAAAGATATTTCTCAATTCGAACGTCCGCCCGGTGGATTTGACACGATTATTTTAGGTGAGATTTTGGAGCATTACGCACACCCTCATACATTGCTTGCACAAGCCTATCGTTTGCTTCATAAAAAAGGGACGCTCGTCCTTTCTGTACCCTACGGATATCATCCGTTTCACGATCACAAGTGGACCTACTATGCCGGGAGCCTGTCCAGTGTGCTGTTTCCTTATGTTGATGAACAAGCGCTGGAGGTGCATCACAAATATTTGTGCTTCGCAGGCCGTAAAAAAGCGAAAGAGCTGCGCGAAGCCAATCCGGGGGCAGAGCATTTGGCCCGCTGGATGGCGCTAGATGAGGAACAATTCCGGCTGGTGGAGCAGCAGCATGTTCGCAAAATGAATCAGCGCAAGGCAGCGCTCGACAAGGCGGTACAGCGAATCCGACACATGGAGGAACGGGCATTGCCACCGGAGAGGGCTGCACGTCCTGAAGAGGCGGGCAAGGCGCAGAATGAAGGGAAAGGTGCATATACTGATGGCGGGTCTACCGGGAAATAGACCGGGAATACAGCCAACGGTAAAGGGGATGGCGTGAAGTCATGACGACGGAAATGCCCAAGACGCATAGCTGTAGTGCGGAAGGCTCTATAACTAAACCTCCCGTCACCATCAGCTTGTGTATGATTGTGCAAAACGAGGAGCAGACACTTGCCCGCTGTCTGGATTCGGTGGCGGACCTGATGGATGAAATGATCATCGTGGACACAGGTTCCACGGATCAGACGAAGACGATTGCAGCCCGTTATACGGATCGGCTGTATACATTCGACTGGAACGACGATTTTGCCTCCGCCCGCAACGAATCGTTCGACAAGGCGACCTGTTCCTATGTCCTGTGGCTGGATGCGGACGATGTGCTGCTGGAGCCAGATCGTGAGCGTATGCGTTCGTTGAAGCGGCATTTGTCTATGGACATTGACGCGGTGGTGATGCCACTCCATCTGGCGGAAGGTAAGCAGGGGGAGCCATTATTCACCTCGCGCCGTATTCGTCTCGTGAAGCGGGAGCGTCAATACCGCTGGGCAGGGCGTCTGCATGAGGATCTGGTGATACCCGAGGGGCAAATCGTCCATTCAGATGTGGCTGTAACGCACCGCCGCATGGAAGATCACACGCTCCGTAATCAACGTATCCTTGCCCGCTGGATCAGCGAAAGCGGCAAGCTGGAGGGACGTCTGCTGTATTTTTACGCGAATGAGTGCTTTGATCGTAAGGAATATGTCGAGGCGGCAGAGGCGTTCAATCGCCTGCTGGGAGAGCCGAGCGGCTACCGGGAGGACCGGATTACGGCTTGTGTACGGTTGGCGGAATGCTATCTTCATCTCGTGCAGCCGGAGCAACAACTGGATAGTTTGCTGCGCTCCTTCCGATATGATGTGCCGCAAGCGGATCTGTGCTGCATGATCGGTGACTGGTTCTTCACACGAAAAGAGTGGAGCACAGCCGCCTACTGGTACGAAAAAGCACTGGAGCAGCGGGGCGTATCTGGTTTGAGAGCTGTTCCGCTGCCCTGCTACTCCTGGCTGCCGCATGTACGACTTAGCCATTGCTGTGCCAATCTGGGCAATCTGGACGCTTCATATGAGCATAACCAAAAAGCTTTGCGATACTTGCCTGAGGACCCGCATTTGCTGGATAACGAACTCAAGCTCAGGAGTGCTATTCAAAACCTTTCATCCTCAGCCCGCCCTTCAAAATAGTTCAAGCTGTTCCGGTCCATTGTCCTCCTCGGGTGGCTTGCGGGGTGGAAAAGGCTTAGGCTCCATGCCGAGCATGGTCATGAGCTGCTTGGCGTTAGCGGCGGCATCTCCACCTGAGTTGTTGTTGAAAATAACGCACACCTCGCGGCTTTGCTGCTCCAGCTCCAGCAAACGGTCTTTCCATTCGGCCAGCTCGCTCTCATTATACCGATACAGATAACGAACCTCTCGCCAGTTGGGTGCGGAGCTTTGATTCCAGCCGGACACATTCCGTCCGTGGAGACGTACCACTGTCATATTGCTGTCCGTAGCCTGCGGCACAATCGGGACGGACCCCAGTCCCGCCTGCGGCTCGTCGCATACGCTGTGTATCCAGCCTTCCTCACGCATAAATGCCAGCGTTTGCTTTCGAAACTCGGGTGTGAACCAGCTTTGATTTCTGAATTCAAGTACGGATGGGACATCTCCCATCCTTTTTTTCGTATCACGCAGCACGGCGACGTTCTCACGTGTACAGTCGAACCAGGGTGGATATTGGAACAGCACAGCCTTGAGCTTGCCTGCTTCGCGGAGAGGCTGTATGGATGTATGCAATGCTTCGTACATGGCATCAGTTGTTTTGAAATAAGGCTGTTTGCCGCGCGTATGCCCGGTCATGCCCTGATAGGCTTTGACGAGAAATGAAAATGAGTCAGGGGTTTCGGTCGCCCAGCGTGCCATACGATCTGTGGGCTGCACAGCATAAAAAGAACTATCCATCTCCACCACTGAAAAATGGCTTCCATAGACGCTTAATTTTTGGTTGGCTTTGGTGCCGACTGGATACAGATCATCGTGATCGCCCCAACCCGTCAGTCCGATTTGAATCATAACGTTGTCGCTCCTTTCCTTCATGAATAGCATCAAAAGGCGTTCCCTTGATTCATTTTAATGATAAAATGGGGTGAATCGCATGAAGCTGGTATGAAGTTCCTATGAATATCTAAGCATAAATATGGTTATTGTAACATGTTGCTTAATCGTAATGTTTTTGAGTTTCCAGTTTGAAAAAGCTAATATAGTATGTAATAGAGCGAAATGAGTTCATGGAGGAGAAACAATATGGCAGAATGGTATGAGCAGAGCTTTGGGGAAGATTACTTATTAGTATACAAGCATCGCGACTTTCAGGGAGCCTATCAGGAAGTGCAGAAAATGATCTCCTGGCTCAAATTGCCGCAGGGATCCAGCGTATTGGATTTGTGCTGTGGTATGGGACGTCATTCGCTTGCGCTCGCAGATGCCGGCTATAAGGTAACGGGCGTGGATTTGTCCGGTGTGCTGCTGCGTGAAGCACATGCTTCCGATCCTGAAGGACGGGTTAGCTGGCATCAGGGCGATATGAGAGAGGTGCCGCTGGAGGAAAGCTTTGATGCGGTGGTAAATTTGTTTACTTCCTTCGGTTACTTTGAGGAGGACGCGGAGCAGCTTAGAGTATTAAAAGAAATTTATCGGCTGTTGAAGCCGGGCGGACGTTTTATTATAGATTATTTGAATCCTGCGTACGTAGCCGCTCATCTGGTGCCGCATTCGTCACGGGAGGATGAAGGAAGTCAGATTGAGGAGCATCGGGTTATCGAGGACGGATTTGTGAAAAAACAGATTGCCATTCGTTCAATAGTAGTAGCGGGTGAAGAGCCTGCACGTGTGTATCATGAGCGCGTCAAGCTGTATCCGTATGAAAAATTCCGTGCTTTGCTGGAGGAAGCGGGACTGTCTGTAGAGCAGGTACATGGAAGCTATAACGAAGATGAATATATTGAAAATGCATCGCCCCGAATGATTTTTGTCGGTGTGCGTGCTTGATACGGAAAGGCGGTTGGGAAGCCATGAAGATGCCGGAGCTGACCCCGTGTGAACGGATCGACGGAGGCTTTCAGGTCAAAATATCCATGTCCTTTCCGCTGCGCTGGGTGAACAGCTATGTGCTGAAGGGGCAAGACGGATTTACGATCGTAGACCCCGGCCCGCGCAGTACGGATACGGAGGAAGAATGGGCGCATGTCTTCCGGGAGCTGGGGATGTCCTTTGGTGATATCTCGGACATTGTGGTGACTCATCATCACCCGGATCATTATGGTTTGGCGGGCTGGATGCAGCAGCAAAGTCAGGCTCGTGTACATATGTCAGCGCGAAGCCATAAGGAAGCGATGGTGATGTGGGGCCAGCCAGATTCACAAGCGGATATCTCTATGCCGATGGAGCAGAGGCTGCCAAGCTTTTTTGTCCGTCACGGCTTTCCTGTGGAGCAGGTATCGGCCTTGGAACTGCACATGCAGCAGGCTCATCTGCAAGTGAATCCACAGCCTGATATCACTGTTATTCCTGTCGGGGAGGATGCACGTCTGGAATTGGGTGGGCGTGGCTGGCTGCCCATTGAGACAGGGGGGCATGCGCCCGGACATGTCTCTTTGTATGAGCCGAATAGCGGCGTTATTCTGTGCGGTGACGCGGTTTTGCCAAGGATTTCGCCTAATATCAGTCTGCTGCCGGGAAGTGACCCCCAGCCCTTGCAGTCTTTTTTGAATGGTTTGCAGCGGCTTGGCGAGCTGGAGGTAGCGTGGGCATATCCGGGGCACCGTAATCCGTTTGGTTATTTTCGTGAACGGACGCAGGCGCTGCTGGAGCATCATGAAGAACGGCTGGACAAGTTCCATGAGTTGATCCAGCCAGAGGGCAGTACAGCCTATGAGCTGTGTATCGCTGTATTTAGTGACAAACTGGGGATTCATCAGCTACGGTTTGCCATGTCCGAGACACTGGCCCATCTGGTGGAACTGGAGCGACGCGGTCGGGCCTCTATAAGCGAGACGAACCCTATCGCACGTTTCTACCCGCTTCGCGGAAAGTAATGGCGGAAAGTAATAGAAGGACAACGGCATCCATGCCGGGAAAGAGGCTTTTATGAATTTGCTGCTGCTGGGGGCTACCGGACGTGTGGGGCGTTTTATTCTGGAATATGCATTAGCGGACGGTCATACTGTTACAGCTCTTGTTCGTTCACCGGACAAGCTGGAGGATTACATATTAAGATATGGGACGCTACTCCAGATCGTACAAGGAGATGCCACCAACGCTGAGGATGTAGCGCAAGCGCTGGAGGGTGGGACGACGGCTGTCATCAGCGCGCTGAATACGGGTGGAACCACGACCTTATCCGTGAATATCCATTTGCTGATCCGGCTTATGCAGGAGCAGTCCGTTCCCCGGCTCATTACAGTGGGGACGGCAGGGATTTTACAGAGCCGGACGGAGCCGGGCTTGTATCGGTATGAATCCTCCGAGCCCCGGCGGCGCAGCACCCGTGCGGCTGAGGAACACCGCCGGGTGTACGAACGGCTGCGCGATTCGGCGCTGGACTGGACGATAGTCTGCCCGACATGGCTGCCGGACGGAGCACGGACGGGCATATATCGCGTGGAAAAGGATCTGCTGCCCGAGGATGGCACACAAATTATGACCGCTGACACGGCCGATTTTACCTATCGTCAGTTGAGTAGCAGCGATTTTCTACACACACGGGTAGGCATTGCCTATTGATGCTGTAGCGAGTTTAATATTTGACAAAAATTCAGAATTAGAATACTATGATTCTTGTTGGTAACGTTGTTTCCGAAAAGATCACGTTCAAACTCTATGTTAAAAATAGTAAGGAAGTGCATTAAAAAATGTCCGAGCCATCGCATCCCTATAAAACCTATTCGGAAGTGAAGCTACAGCAGCAGCAATTGCTACGTAAAAATGTCATTGATGCCGCATGTATCCTTCTTGCGGAAGAAGGGCCTGAGGCCGTGACTGTACGACGAGTTGCCCAGAAATTAAGCTGTTCCACCAAGATTATTTACAGTATTTTCGGCAGCAAGGATGGTCTCGCCAATGAGATGTACCTAGATGGATGTCGGCTATTGGCCGAAACCTTTCAACAAGTTCCAAGCACCGATAACGTACTCGCTGATCTGGAAGCCCTAAGTTGGGCATATTGGCAATTTGCACAGCTTCATTCAGCCTATTACAAAATGATGTTTGGCGGGGCTTTATCTGATTTTAAGCCGGATGAACAGAGTCTGGAGGGCACGACTACGGCCCTTTCTCGAATCACGGAAGCCGTAGCACATGCTATGGAGCAGGGTGAACTGGAAGAACATGATCCGCTGCTAGTTGTCCGCATGTTTTGGTCTGCTTTACATGGAGTCATACATCTTCAGTTTGCAGGTCATTTTTCAAATGTAGATATGGCTCAAGGGGTGTATGCATTTACACTGAAGAATACGCTCGCAGCATTTAAAACATCCTCATCCCAATCTTAAGATATAAGGTGTACTGAGGTCGTCATAATAGGTGACTTCAGTTCATTTTGGAACAATGGTAACAATGTTTCTTGAATAAAACAACGATACTATGGAGGTTCATAATCATGTTTATGTACGCAAACAAAACAGCTCTGATCACAGGTGCATCATCCGGTATTGGCGAAGCCTTTGCCTATTCGCTGGCAGCTCAAAAATGCAATCTCATTTTGGTGGCACGTAATGAAACGAAGTTGAAGGCACTGGCTAAAGAGCTCTCTGCTAAATACAATGTAAAGACAACAGTCATCGCACTTGATCTTTCCGCGACAGGAGCGCCGCAAACATTACATCAGGAGGTTCAAAAACATCAACTAAAGGTGGATCTCTTGATTAACAATGCCGGCTTTGCCACCTATGGATACTTTGAGCAGGTTTCAGGAGAACGGCAGCATGAGGAAGTCATGCTCAATGTGGCTGCTTTAGTCGATATCACACATGCATTTATGCCTGATTTATTGCGTAACCGGGATGGCGGATTAATCAATGTTGCTTCCACAGCCGCATTTCAGCCCGATCCGTATATGGCGGTGTATGGAGCAACCAAAGCATTTGTGCTTTCTTTTACTGAAGCGCTATGGGCAGAAAATCGGAAACGGGGGCTTAAAGTTCTGGCCCTTTGTCCAGGCTCAACAGAAACGCCGTTTTTTGATATTGTTGGCGCAAGTGAAGCGTCAATTGGAATTAGGGAAACTCCCCAAACCGTTGTGAAGAACGCGCTGAGAGCATTTGAAAAGGGGCGTAGTCACATCATTTCCGGTCGTCAAAACTATTGGGTAGCTCAGGTATCCCGGTTTTTCTCTCGTCAATCCACGCTGGGAATTGTAGAACGTGCACTGCGCCCACAAAAATAAATTTAGATTGTAACCATCACGTTAGTCTACCCTATGTTCCGGGTCTGATCGTTTCTTATTCAAATCAGACCCGGCATTTCTGCTTATATACAGATCAAGCGCTCAGACCCTACTCCAGCCATGTCTTGTTCTCCTCTTACCCTGAATATATCTGTTGTATTTTATCGCGTCGTTATCTAACGAGTTGTATCCGGGGCGCTTTCCTCCCCAAGCTCCTGCTCGCGTTCTGCTTGCTTGCGATGAGCAATACGACTGCTGGCCGAAGCAGCGATGGCCCCGACAATATCGTCCAGAAACGTATGGATCGGCCCCAGGCTTTTATCGTTCAGTCGTTCCAGCACGCCCGGTTTAAGTTTATCGACATAACCGTAATTCGTAAATCCAATGCTGCCGTATACATTCACAATGGAAAAGGCCAAAATTTCATCCACTCCGTACAGCCCTTCATCATTTTCAATCATATCCTGCAATGGGGGAAGGAGAGCGCCTTGCTCGGCAAGGATATCCAGTTGGATGCCCGTAAGCACCGCATTTTGGACTTCGCGCTTCATCAGCACCTTTTCCACATTCTCAATACATTCTTCCACCGTTAAATTCGGGTAATATTTTTTTTGTAAAAGCATGACCAGCTCTGCGATCTCCGTAATGTTTACACCACGCTTGTGCAGCCATTCGCGGGTGGCATCGGCTACCTTTTTACTATTCAGGCTATAAGGTGCTTTTTTCTTGTCCATAAAGTTGAAGTTTCCCTCCTCGTATCGTTCCTGATTTCTACTGCAATTATGACCAGTGTGTCCAGTCGGATGAAAAAGTAGTTATTTTTTACGCGAGGCTCGTATACATATTAGTACAATCTGTACAAAATTGTTAGGGAGGAACTTCATTTATGAACATAAAACATCCATTGCGCGTAACGTCTGTAGTAGGGCTGCTGTCCCTGCCGTTGTTGTTGTCCGGATGCAGTCTTTTCGGCAATGAATCGGCATCTATTGATCCCCCGCCATCCACGACGGAGCAGTCCATGATTAAGGCGGTGACAGGAAAAGCTCCCATCAGCACTGGACAGCTGAGAGCTGTATTTTTACAGGATCATAACGGTTTGCTAGCCCCGGTATCCTTACCGATTGCTACAGGTGATGTGCAGGCGGATGCCAAGTCGGCGCTGGAAACGCTGGTGGAGGGCGGGCCGTATGCCGGATTATTGCCGGAGGGTTTCAAGGGCGTGCTGCCCCAAGGTACAGAAGTGAAGAGTGTGACGGTGGACAAGAAGAACAAGCTGGCAGTCGTCGAATTCAACAAATCGTTTGGGAGCTACAAGGCACAGGAAGAACGCAAATTAATGGAGAGCTTGACCTGGACCCTGACTGACCGTCCCGATATTCAAAGTGTACAAATCTGGGTGGATGGCAAAAAGCTGAACGAAATGCCTGTTGGCGGCACACCGCTGGATCATCCGCTGACCCGCGCAGTAGGCATTAATCTGGAGGTTGGTCATGGCGTAACGCCGCTAGATTCTAGTCCGGTCACGGTATATTTTTCATCCTCATCTCCCGCTGGAGTTCAATATTATGTGCCTGTAACACGGCTGGTCAGCCCGGAAAAAGATCGTGTTCAGTCCGCGCTGCATCAGTTGATCCAGGGGCCGCAGACCCAGGACGGACTACAGGAAGTCATGACAGGGGAGACGGCTCTGAAATCCGTGGAACGCTCCAAGGATAACGTGATTACGGTATCGCTCTCGGATGATATGTTCGCCAAGGGAGAAGCGGTGCCTGCCGAGTTTCTGGAATCGGTAGTGCTGACGGCGGCAGACAATTCAGAGGATGCGGTTAAAACCAAAATTCGGATTGAGCTGAACGGTGAAAAAAGTGTGATTGGACAAAATAATCAGAATTATGGAGAGCCTGTAACCAAGCCGCAGCACATTAACGAAATTCCTCTTTAAGGGCGACGAATCGTCCTTGGGGTGCTTTTGCCTGCACACTTTGGTAAAATAAACGTATAAGAACAGGTTGCATACGACGTAGGAGGAAAAAGCATGAGTAGATCTAACGGACGAAACGGTGATGAGCTGCGCCCGATGAAATTGACAGCAGGAGTAAATAAGTATGCGGAGGGCTCTGTTTTTATAGAGGTTGGCGAGACGAAAGTCATCTGTACAGCTACCGTGGAAGAACGCGTTCCACCCTTTATGAAGGGACAAGGGAAGGGCTGGGTGACGGCAGAGTATTCCATGCTTCCACGGGCGACTCATACGCGTAATCAGCGCGAAGCTGCACGTGGGAAGCTGACAGGCCGGACGATGGAAATTCAACGTCTGATCGGAAGAGCGCTGCGTTCGGTTGTGAATTTGCAGGCGCTGGGTGAGCGGACGATTACGCTGGATTGTGACGTGATTCAGGCGGATGGCGGCACACGCACGACTTCAATTACCGGTTCCTTCGTAGCGCTGGCGATTGCTGTGAATAAAATTGCGCTACAGCACAAGCTGCCTGTTTTTCCAATTACCGATTTTCTGGCATCCGTCAGCGTGGGGGTTGTTGGCGGCAAAGCGCTGCTCGACCTGAACTATGATGAGGATTCCAAGGCCAAGGTAGACATGAACCTCGTGATGACCAGCGGCGGCAAGTATGTTGAGCTGCAAGGTACAGGTGAAGAAAGTCCGTTCGACCGTCAAGAGCTGGATCAACTGCTCAGCTTGGGTGAACAAGGAATTCTGCAAATGATCGAGCGTCAAAAAGAGGTGCTCGGCCCGATTGCAGACAAGATCGGAGCAGGACGTGCGGGGGCTGGGGCCTGATGCTGTTGGAGGGTCCGGTTGTTATTGTCG
Organism: Paenibacillus sp. RC21; assembly: GCF_044907935.1. NCBI lineage: Bacteria > Bacillati > Bacillota > Bacilli > Caryophanales > Paenibacillaceae > Paenibacillus > Paenibacillus sp. RC21. The sequence goes on along the minus strand of NZ_JBIYCS010000005.1, from coordinate 103,339 downwards.
CTACGAAGAATAAAGGAAAAGTGCGTGAATTCGCACATGCCTTTGCTCCGTTTGGCAAGGAAGTCAAAAGCATGTACGACTATCCTGACATCCCTGATGTCGTTGAGGATGGTAAAACCTTTGCCGAGAATGCTTTGAAAAAGGCCAAAGCGGTCGGAGATGTGCTCGGATTGCCTGTGCTGGCTGATGATTCCGGCCTGTGCGTGGATTTGCTGGACGGTGCACCGGGCGTATACTCGGCCCGTTATGCCGGAGAAGGTGCCAGCGATCACGAAAACAATATCAAGCTGCTCGACGTTCTGGAATCGAAGCAGCTTGGTGATGATACCGGACAGCCTTTGCTAAGCCCGGCTCAATTCGTCTGCACCTTGATTCTGTATAATCCGCAGACAGGGGAGACCTTGGAATCGACTGGCTCGGTGGAGGGCTGGATTACAACGGAAACCGCAGGCAGCGGGGGATTTGGCTATGATCCGTTGTTTTATTTGCCTGAGTTTGAAAAGACGATGGCCGAGCTGACGCTGGAACAAAAGCAAGCCATTAGCCACCGAGGCGTAGCATTGCGTGACTTGGCGAAAAAGCTTGGGAATCCGCAGGCATAGTTTTTAGCAATGTAGCTGCTGGGCTTGAGTAACCTTTAGATGCGTCTGTTGCCTCACCGTTTTATTGAACGGCTAAATAATTAGGCTAACATATAACAATAATGAAGGATAGCTGATTATACCCCTGTCAAGTAGACAGGGGTATAATCATGTATAGACTTTTGATTTTTCCATTTCCATCAAGCTTACCCAGAATTAAACCTCAGATTAGTCTGGGGTTTAATGGCAGGCGCTGGCGCAAGGAACCAGTTAACCAGCTGAAACAGCAGCAGCCTGGTCGGACCCCTTGTGCGGTTCAATTCCGCAGCGTGCCCCTGATAGATTGGGGGAATTGCCCATATTTTTGTTGAATAATTACAAAAATAAACTTATAATGTAAGAGAAGACAACAAAATGCAATATGCAGCTATTAATAGTGTAGCTGTATTTTGTACGTTCTTTATTAGTCATAAAACACATACAAATAACCTTTTACATAATCAGTCTGATTAATAAAGTCCATTCTTGTCTCGGGCTTGCAAGCATAGCAAGTGCTGCCAGTGATTTTAGTGGTTTCCCTACTTTGCGCCAAGGCGACAGCGGGGGATATGTGAGAGCATTACAAGCAAATTTATGGGCCTATGGACAACAGGGAACCGTAGGAACGATTGATGGAAGTTTTGGTAGCGGTGTGAAATCAGGGCTCCAAAATTTTCAAAGTGCTAAAGGACTAACAGCAGATGGAATAGCTGGTTCGGGGACTTGGAATAGAATGAACTATAATGTCTCTGTTGAAGTTCCAGGAAGATCTTTCTTCTTATCTACTCCTGACAGTTCGACTTATTACGTGTTTTATGGGACAGGAGATAGTGGTAGTGGTATGAGATATGCAGTTTTGTATAAAACCAATAATAGGACCGTTACTTCAGGTACAGTATATTAATAGGAGGGGTTTAATTTGAAAAAACAATTAGTTGCTGTAGCATTAGGTGGCGCACTCGTAATAGGTAGTGGTGCATTTGTATATAATTCCTATGCTGCCGAATCGGAAGTTCCATCACAGGTTCCGGTTGAGACCAAAGCAGAAGCGATTGATGCTTCAACAGCACAAGCGCCGATGGAAACACCAGCAGAGACAGTAGTTGAAAGCTCTACTGATATCGAAGGACTCATAAACATATCTGATGTACCAGCAGAAGATATCCATATTCCTAATCTAGCGCAGGGAGCCTCGCTTAAAACAGCAGCAGCGGCTGGAGACGTAAGTTTGAAACCATTAAACACAACAGCACTAAAAGGCGAGAATGGATTGGTTATTAGACAATCATATCGCGGGAATGATGGAAAAGAAATTATGGTCATTCAAACCGAATCCCACATGGATGAACAGGCTACTATTGAGAGTTTGAAAGACTCATATAAAGAGGAAAAGGTTGAGTCGACTAAAATCAACGACCATACTGCTGTTTATGTCGACGGGCAAGCAAGAAAGGTTGTTCATCTGATTACGAAAGATCACTTTTATACTGTTTCCTCTTTTAATGCCACTCTTGATGAATTGAAGGAAATTGCAAAAAATATTCAAGAGTAATTTTTTGGTCGAACTAATTACTAAAAAACACAAACGATCCGTTTGTGTTTTTTAGTTTCCTTTCCCAATCCAGTCATAATTGAGTAAACCGTGCCATGCACATATCTCCTCCAGTTCACTCTATCCATGGTTCATGTGGGATTTTTTGAGTGTCTAATTTGAAGGGGACGGTACCAAGCTGCGGATAGACTTTTTGACATTTATTATTTTCCATACAACCCGAGCTATTCACGTTTTGCCTTGAGGAAGGTTATGTCAGGTTACGACTAACGCTTACCGAATCGCTACCTTGTAAGTGCGCAGCCAGTTATCCACTTGAGCCAAATACGCGAACAATTGAGGCCCTGACATCAGTTGACCGAACCAGGGCAGGTTGGTAGATGCCTCCGGTGAGGCCGCGATATCCCGTACTTTTTGGGCATCAATCAGCTTGAGCAGCGGGGAGGAGGAATCATCCAATAGATCCAGCGCCTGTTTTTTCACAGCAGCAAGATAGGAGGGGTTATGCGTTTTGGGATACGGGCTTTTTTTGCGATACAGCACATCATCCGGCAGTACACCCTCCAGCGCTTTGCGCAAAATACCTTTTTCACGTCCGCCCGTCATTTTAATACTCCACGGGATGTTCCATACATACTGCACCAGTCGATGGTCGCAATACGGTACCCGCACTTCCAGTCCGGCCCCCATACTCATCCGATCCTTACGGTCCAGCAGAGTAGGCATAAAGCGGGTGATGTTCAGATAGGACATGACGCGCATTTGCGCAGCTTTACCTGTTTCCCCCGGCAGCTTCGGCACTTCTCCTACCGCTTCCGAGTATCGGTCGTTCAAATACTCCAAAGGCTTGATCCAGTCCCGCACCTCGGGAGACAGCAGACTGGCTCTCATGTCGGGAGCGACTGCCCACGGGAACGTACCCGAATTGAGCATTTCTTCACGATGGAACCACGGATATCCGCCAAACACTTCATCCGCCGCCTCACCGGAAATGGCGACAGTGGCTCCTTTTTTTATCTCCCGGCAAAAGAGATACAGCGACGAATCCACATCCGCCATACCGGGCAAATCCCGCGTTAGCGTGGAGTTGTTCAGCGCTGCTACGACCTCGGGCGTATCGAATTCGATCCAGTGATGTTTCGTGCCTAACTCATCGACCATCCGCTGAATCCACGGGGCATCGGCTCCGGGCTGGAACGCATGAGCTTCGAAATGCTTGTCGTTATCCACATAATCGACCGAATACGTATGAACTTGTCCCTGCCCGGTACGCTTGTAATAATCGACAGCCAGCGCGGACAGTGCGCTTGAATCCAGACCGCCCGACAGTAGGGTGCATACCGGAACGTCTGAAATCAGTTGCCGCTCTACCGTGTCCAGCAGCAGCTCGCGTACCTTGAGCGCTGTTTCTTCGGTGTTATCCTCATGCGCAAAGCTTTCCAGCTTCCAGTAGGCTTGAATGCGCACACCGTCGCGGCTGTACGTTAGCGTATGTCCGGGGCGAAGCTCCTTCATGGAAGAATATACGCCGTGTCCGGGGGTGCGTGCAGGACCGATGATAAAAATTTCGGCCAAACCCTCGGCGTCGATTGCGGCTTCTACCGCAGGGTGCTGAAGCAGCGCTTTGGGTTCCGAGCCAAATACGAATACATCTCCGGTTTGGCTATAAAATAACGGCTTGACTCCCAGCCGGTCCCGTGCCAGAAATACCTGCTCCCGCTCACTGTCCCAAACCGCAAAGGCAAAAATGCCATTCAGCCGATCCACACAATCCGGGCCCCACTCCATGTAGGCTTCGAGCAATACCTCTGTGTCGCATTGTGTCCGGAAAAAATGCCCTCGCTGTTGCAGCTCTTTTTTCAGCTCAGGCGCGTTATATATTTCCCCGTTATATACAATCGTATAAGTGATATCCTCAAGCTGCCGGATCATGGGTTGAGCACCGTTTTCCGGGTCCATGACGCTCAGTCTTCTGTGTCCGAAGGCACACGGGTTGGATATCCAGGTGCCTGCAGCATCCGGTCCGCGATCGGAGAGCGTTTGCGTCATATTGAGCAGCAGCTCCGATTGATGCATTAAGTCTCCGTTCCACTGTATGAAACCAGTAATTCCGCACATATGTCTGTTCATCCTCTCTTTGTCGTGTTCATCCAGTGTTGGGATGAAACAAAAACTAAATCCCCAGTTCATCAGTATATATGCCGAAAAGGAGCATAAAATGTCTGTCCGTTCCGAAAACTACAAATGGGGCAACCCGTGTATTCGCAAGGAAGGAGGAAGGCAAATGTACTACATCAAGGATGCTAAAATACGCCGCTTCACCGAACTTGACGGAGTACGCTGCGCAGAGGTAGAGGTGCGGCCAGGCGCGGCAGATGACCCGGAACTGCTGGTCTACATCACTGCCACCAATCAGCAGGACGGTCAGGAAGGCTATGACGTGGTACGCATCATTCGTAACGACGCCGATCTGGCGCTGGATTGGTACGACAATAACCTGCATTCCGCGTTTGAGGAAGTGACGGACAAGGCTTTTACCGACTCCACACACATTACGGCCGGGGAAGAACGGGAAAAGTTTAAAAGGGAGTTACTTTCCTATGGGCAGCTCAGCACGGAATTTGCCAAGGAGTTCGGCGTATGAGAATAGGATGCGCCATGCCTCGGCTTTTGTTGATTTGGGCTCCAGCGCCACCGCGGGATCAGCGTGAAAGGAGGGGGAAATCATAGACGGCAAAGCGAAGTATAAGAAGAACAAAGGCAGCAGTTATATTCATAACAATGAATTTGCGGAAGAAGTGCTTGAGAAAAACGTAAGGCATGAAGTGCCAAAAAGTCCTAGACGTTTCGGTAATAAATAAATTTGTCCATTAAAAATTTTAAAGAAGCCTCCGTATCCCGCTTAACTCGCGGAATGCAGGAGGCTTCTTCTTCAGATTTATGCGGCTTCACGGAGCGTCATAATTCCTTTGTAAATGTTGTAGACAAATACCCCGAGGTAGACCACAGCGAATAGCAGCACAAACCCGATTACAGAACCTGCATGATTCGCCGTTGCGATAAAATACAATAGCGGAATCGCCGCGATAATGGGGAAAATGTGCGACAAAATGGCCTTTTTTGCATGTCCCTGAACATACTCGTCCCGTACCGCAATCCATACAATAACAGGCAACAGAAAAGGGGCGAAAAAAATACTGAAATAACAAAGTGATGACAATAGACCTCTCACGGATTAGATACCTCCTTCGTAGCATGGCCTTTTGTACATAATACCCCGTCAGCGTCCAAATGATTCCTTTTGCAGCCTGTTTACTTGTACGATAAAAAAATGCTTTTGACAGTTAGCAAAAATATGATATAATAATCAATGCGCTGAATACATAAGGTTCCAACGAATACCATTTTGTCCCAGTAGCTCAGCTGGATAGAGCAACGGCCTTCTAAGCCGTCGGTCGGGGGTTCGAATCCCTCCTGGGACGTATAACAGAGAAGCTTCCGTAAGGGAGCTTTTTTGTGTTCCAGTTATGCTCACAGGGTTCACGATATGATGCGATTAATCAGTAGTGACATCGTCTATAATTTCATTAAGCAGAGCTTCGATAGACTGATAGTTCTTATAAAATGTCCCCCTATTTAATAGACATTAATGTATAAAAGTGTTTGCTAGTGAGCAAAATAAGTAGCGTTTGATGATTTTAGCTGATGTGCTTCTTTATACTATAATTGTAAAAGTTGATGAACAACTGTCGAACATTATACAGGATACAGATGCAGACGAGGAGGATAGAAATGAGACTTCAAGACAAAATTGCAGTAGTCACAGGTGCAGCTTCCGGTATGGGTAAAGCTATTGCCAAGCTTTATGCACAAGAAGGGGCCAAGGTAGTGGTGTCCGATATTAATGCAGATGCAGCTACTAATGTGGTAGAAGAAATCAAAGCTAATGGTGGAGATGCTATCGTCGTAGTTGCTAATGTTGCAAAAGAAGAAGATATTCAGAATCTGATTGATACGACCGTTGACACCTATGGTACAGTAGATATTCTGGTAAACAATGCCGGAATTATGGATAACATGGAACCGGCAGGCGATATTAAAGATGACCAGTGGGAAAGAATTTTTGCGATTAATACAACCAGTGTTATGCGTTCTACTCGTAAAGTTCTACCTATCTTTTTAGAAAAACAAAAAGGTGTCATTGTGAACGTAGCTTCTGCAGGTGGGTTGTTTGGTGGGCGAGCTGGTGGAGCTTATACAGCTTCTAAACATGCAGTTGTTGGTTTTACTAAAAATACAGGCTACATGTATGCTCCACAAGGAATACGTTGTAATGCAATTGCTCCAGGTGGTGTGGAAACTAACATCAATTCAACGATAACTAATCTAAATAAATTTGGTGCTTCCAGACAGCAATTGGGAATGGCTATTAATCCACGTCTTGGAAAATCGGAGGAAATAGCACAGGTGGCTTTATTCCTTGCTTCGGATGAATCAGGTTTTGTGAACGCTACAGTGATTACTGCCGATGCAGGTTGGACTGCCTATTAATAATCTGAATTAAGCCACAATACGTGGCTCTATCCCGGGAGTTGGAGCGATGGATTAGCTACGAGTTACTGTGGGAGAATAATTAAATACCAAGAGGCCGTGTCTGACACGGCCTCTTTTACTGGATTCAATAGCTTCGAACCTCAGAACGTGGAACATCAATTAAGTGATAGGAAAAGCTCTGCTTTTGTTTTATACCGTTGCTTTCGCCTTATGCGCAAAAAATTGTGGCAAATGCTCTTTATGCGCTTCCAGCAATTCATCCAGCACCGTTTGGGCGATGTCACCGCTTGGTACAAGCGGATTCAGGGTGAAGGCTTGCAGAGCTGTTGCGTAGTCCCCCGTTACCGCCGCTTCAATCGTCAATTCTTCCATCGCCTTCATCACTTGCAGCAAGCCGCGCTGTGCAGGCGGGAATTTGCCAAAGTTTACAGGTTCTGCACCATGTGCGCGAATCACACTGGTAATTTCAATCGCGCTGTCATAAGGAACATCATCAATTGCACCATTGTTACGTGTGCTAACCACCATCAGTGTGCCTTTGTTGTTATAGATGGAATTAATAATTTCACAGGCTGCATCGCTGTAATGCGCGCCGCCGCGTTTGGATAGTTCCTCCGGTTTGTAATCCAGATTAGGATCTTTATACAGTTCAAACAGGCTTTCTTCCAGACGTTTGACGACTTGACCCCGAGTTCCTTCATTTTTGGCTTCCTCTAGTTCTTCCTTCAGCATGTTATCTGTCATGTAGTAATAACGATGGTATGGACAAGGCAGCATTTTCAAATGACGCACTTGATCATACAGGAAACGCATGTTTCTAATATTTTCAACGACCTTTTCCGGTTTTGCGCCAGGCGCGTACAGTCCTTCAATCACCTGCTCAGTTAATTCGGTCCCTGTTTTGTCATATACTTTATGCCAGTGAAGGTGGTTAATTCCTGCAAATTTAAAGAACAGTTCTTCTTCCGGTTTGTCCAGCACAGCGGATGCACTCTTGATCGCGCCGATTGGAACATTACATAATCCGATGACTTTGTCCCATTGACCATAACGAAGCACGGCTTCGGTGACCATCCCTGCAGGGTTGGTGAAATTAATCAACCACGCATTCGGACACAGCTCTTTCATATCCTCGACAATACTGAGGATGACAGGAATGGTACGGAAGGCCTTGAACATTCCTCCGGCACCGTTGGTTTCCTGACCGATCATACCGTGTTTTAACGGAATACTTTCATCTTTAATCCGGGCTTCGAGCAAGCCTACCCGAAACTGTGTTGTTACAAAATCGGCATCTACCAAGGCTTCACGACGATCCAGCGTCAAATGTACTTCACAATCAATGCCTGCCGCTTTCACCATTCGTTTGGCCATGGCCCCTACAATTTCCAGCTTTTCGCGTCCTGCCTCAATGTCTACCAGCCACAATTCCCGAATAGGGAGCTCTGCATAACGTTTGATGAAGCCTTCTACTAATTCCGGAGTATAGCTGGAGCCGCCACCGATAGTTGCTATCTTTAAGCCTTTTTTCATGATTGTTGCCTCCTGAGTACATTTTTTTAAACCGCTTTCTCAAGCTTCTATTTCACTGTAATCTCTGTAATGCATTACAGGTCAAGGGGGTTGAAAAAAACAATTTTGGGGGTGTGATGAGATTCTGGAGGCTTAGCGCAAAGACATGCTAAAATAGAGAGAACGAGGTGAGGACTATGGCGAATATCCATGAGATTGCAAAGCTTGCGGGTGTATCCTCGGCAACGGTGTCCCGTGTCATTAATAACCACCCGTATGTGAGTGAACCGACAAGACAGCGTGTGCAGGAGGTCATAGACCGACTGGATTACGTTCCTAATTTGAATGCGATTTCTTTAAAAACGGGCATGACAAAGCTCATAGGAATTATTTCAATTTCTTTTAATGATTCATTGAATTTATTTGTGCGTGGTTTTACGATGTATGCTCAGGAGCATGGCTTTAATATAGCCCTTTTTATTACGAATGGGGATAAGGAAAGGGAGCTTGAAGCACTGGAAATGTTGCGAAGAAAGCAGTTGGATGCCTTGGTTTGTATGATTCGCGTCAATGAGTGGAGTGTGATCGAGCATTATACCAAATATGGTCCGATTGTGACATGGCAGCGTGTGACCATAGAGGCAATCCCGTCTGTATTCATGGATCAGTATCAGGGCTATACGCTGGCGCTGGAGCATTTGTATGCCCGAGGATACCGGAAAATTGTAAATGTGTATGGCAATATGCGGGGGCTTAATACGAAGGAACGCATCCGGGCCTATCATGATTTTTGTGAAAAATATGATCTGGACGCTGAGGCCTTCCCGCATTTTTATGGTTTAAATTCAATAGCAGAGGGTGAAAATATCGCCCATTGGTGGATAGAACAAACGGACAAACCGGATGCCTTCGCTTGTTCTACAGATTATTTGGCAGCAGGACTGCTGACCGAAGCACGCAGGCTCGACGTTTCTGTGCCGGATCAATGTGCGGTGGTCGGATTTGATAACACGGAAATTTCGCATTTGCTTGATTTAACAACGATTCATTACCCGATTGATAAACAAGCTGAGAACGCATTCATCATGATTCGCAACACCCTTGAAGGGCTGGATGAAACGTTACATCATTTGGAGTTTAAATTAGTGGAGAGAGCGACTACCTGATTTGGGGAAAGGGCTTTGGTTTGATATGCCAATATCAAGAAAAAGTATATTGACACATGCCAATATTTGGACAATAATCTGAGATAAGATTATAAAATTTGGATTTTTTGTATGAAAGGTGGTTGTGACTTGGAACATACACCTACGATTTTAGCGGAGTTGGAAGAATATCTAAAGCAAAATGACTTGACATTGGCACAATTTGCCGAGTGTTCAGGTGTTCATCAAAGAACACTTAATAATTGGATTCTTAAGCATCGTCCTGTGGCTATACATCAGCTTGATCGAATCACGCTGGCTATGGGATTACCCGAAGGCTTTTTTTACGAACGATACATAGATCATTACATCATCGAACGTTCCCCGGATTGGCGGCGAATTGAGCCAGTATTGTATCGCTGTGCTGAGCTGGATAAGCTGGAAGCGATTAAGCGTGTAGTTGGTCATATCATGGACAAGCTGCTATATTCCCCGAAGCTATTTGATGCAGCGGAAATTTTATTCGCACAAGGTCGGCACGCTGCTGCGTTGTTGCTCTATGAGGGGGTTGCGGAAGGAGAGAAGTACCAGCACTCTGAACGTCTGGCCATCTGTCAGTATCGTATGTTTACAATTCAGGTTGGAGACGATCAGACCCGAAATCTCAGGGCAGCTACGCTATTTGAGCCCTTTGTCGAACGACTGGATGAAATAGATCAGCTTGATGCGTTGAAAGATTTGGCGAATGTGTATCGTTCATTGCGTGAATGGGACAAGCTGGATGAAACAGCGAGAAAAATGAAGGGGAAAGCGGAAATTCAATATACTTTGAAACATCAGCAGAAGAAGCAAAAGTGCGTGGAGCATGATAAAAGGCTGAGTCGTCCCATGTTTGTGTACATCACTTATGCTGACCTGTTGTGTGCAAGTGTCTGTGAAGCCCAAGGCGATTATCAACAAGCTCTAGATTATACATACGCCTACGTTAATTTAGATTGGGTCAAAGAGACGGACGAGGATACCCTGCATTGGATCGGCTTGTTTGGGCACTGGGCAGAGGGTAATGTATTTGTAAATAAACTTCTTTCTGGAGATACAAGTGTGCTTCTGGATTATGTTGAGTATATTGCAGCCACAGATGGAACGGATCAAGAGATGATTACCAAGCTATTGAATGTTTTAATGGCGACTAACCAATATCAGATAAATGTGGATGAAATACTCCAGCGGTTTAAAACGGAGATTGATTCTTTTGCTCAACAGCGACCATCTGCTGACATGTATACCCAACAAGTTGTGCCAGACCAGTATGCACGTTTTGATTATGAGTTAGCTTATTACTATTTACACAAAGGGATTTATGCTGTTGGCTTTAAACATTTGATGAATGCATCGATAAAAGCGAATATACTAAATAATGAGACATATTTTATAAACTGTATGGGATTGTTCGTTCGTTTTCAAGCCCATGCGGTTCCTGAAACTAAAGCGGAGTATTTCAATCTTATTGAAAAGGTGTGGGTAAACAATGTTGAAAAAAATGGTGCTTCTAGTAATAGCAACTAGCTTTCTGTTTATCTTCAGTATGCCTGTTCAAACTTACGGTCATAGCATTGAGCTTCGTGATCAAATTGGTGGAGCTTAAACGTAAATAAAAACAATCCCCGCCAACCAATTAAGGTAACGGGGATTGTTTTTATTATTTACTTTTTTCTGAATATGAATATCCCAATAAGTGCAACAACTATTATAGCGGGAATTCGCCATGAATGCGGTAGAAATTTAGTTAACCATAGGGCAGCAAATACTGTGGCTATTGCCAAATAGCCTAATCGTTCATTGGGTTCAAATTTCTTCCTATTGAAGAATACATTCAAATAGCCTATCGGCGGGGTTATAATGATCATTAAAATTATGACCATTGGTCTTAAATACCACTTTCTTTTCATTCTTCCTCTGTTATTCGTCGTTGTTAATCACAGTTATTAAAGGAATTATCAAATCCATTGTCCATTGTTACAGTCAGAATAGCGCGTTCACCAGTTGGTTATGTTGGTTCGATTACATTAGAAACTTTTTTTCATCAGGAAGCGTTTTGAGATCTCCATCCCCTACATTCGTTGCAAATGCACCTTCATAACCTACATCCCGATTATAAAAGCTTATTCTCATATTCTTTGAATCACTTTTAAGCTTATATGAATCAATAGTTCTATCTGTGCCTAAATCAATCATAACCATCTTATCTTTAGGAAGTAAATAGATTCGATACATAACCCCTAGTGATAACTGAGGAGCTGGTAGTTGGGTAGGTCATAAGCTTGAAGAGTATCCGGACGGGGCGGAAATTAAATTTATTGTTAATTAAATACTTTTTATTAAAAGAAGGTTGTTTTTTTAATTGATTTATTGTTCGACAAATTCCCCCTTACTTCTCATTATACAAAGTGTAATATTTATAACTGTTTGAAATATTTGTATAGGAGGAGAATTATTATGAAAATTTTTAAGAAAGTGTTCGTCCCCTTATTGGCATCAGCATTGCTCTGCGCAACTGTTTTACCTTCGGTAAGTAATGCTGAACAAATTACCACGTCAGAAGAAAATTTGGTCCAAACAGAAGTTGTACAGACTGAAAAAGGTAAAGCTGTTATCACAACAAACTTTGAAAATGATGATCACCGAATCACTACGGTTGTTGAAAATGGAAAAACAACTAAAATTGAATATTTCCCACAAGATCAAAAACTTCTGATTGATGGAGTTAAGCAGGATGAATTAATGGTTAAAGAAATTAATTCAGATTTTTCATTAAACGATGTTCCTTCTGGTGGAACTTTTGCTGGAAAGTTTGATTATTCTTATAATTGGGTAAATGTAGGGATTTCTATAGGTGCAGGGATAATCTCAACGATTACTAAAGTACCTGTTTCAACCATTCTTACTGTGATTAGTATTTCGGCTGGGATGAATACTGTAGCTTACTTTACGGTATATCAATATTCGTATCCTCGAACATGTGGAGTCATACCTTACGCACATCATGTGATATTTTATGAGAGTGCTTCACGGACGAAAGTAACTGGCGTGTTTGACACCGGAAAATTCTTTAGTTCACAGCCCTCCCCTATAGGCTGTACACCATGACTAAATTACTAAAGCGGTACGTAGGGATTATAGTAAGTTATGCTTTAGGTATAGGCATATTCTACGTCCTTGGATATAAGTTTGATATTATGATGCTTTATATCATTTTGACTTCGATTATAATTGGAGAGGTAATCAATTTTGCATTGTCGAAACGAGAGAAATGAACAGATCAGCAACTATACCAAAGGAACCTCTGTCCCCACTTTAGTAGTGGAGACGGAGGTTCTTTTGCGTAGAATTTGAGGCTTCCCAGCTTATGCGAACTTTTGGAACAGCTCCTTTTTTGCTAGGAGCATCATTCGCAAATCCAAAAAACGTCTTTTTATTCTAAAATATGACATATAGGAGGGATCATGCTGATGAATCAAGGTGTGACTTTACTTCGTGTCGAAAGAGCTAGGAGGAAACTGTATCAAGTCCAGAAAAAGTACGGATTTTTAACACATCCCAAAGTAATTGAACAATCTAAGAAACTGGATGATCTGTTGAATCATTACCAAACGGGCAGATCAGATCATTAAGCTAATGTGTATTACGTGTTGCATCATACTATGATTTCAAAAACCAGGCTTGGAGGTAATAAAATTGAATCGACGAAATGCTGTAACCCCTTTTGGGTGGGAGATCAAACAAAAACTGGTTGAGAAAAGAATGGATCAGAAAACGTTTTGTGCTACATACCATATTCCGACCACCAGATTGTCCAATCTCATTCACGGAACACGTAGGGCTACGAGATATAGAAAACAAGTATCCGAATTGCTTGGAATTGAAGAATAAATGTAATTTTCTCTATTTATGGAGAAAGTCAGTTCTATCTATACGCATGCATTCACACCAATAGCGAAATCAGCACAGGGAGTGTAACAAGAGAAATGACCGCACTGATGACGAAAGCAGAGGCTGTTTCCGATTCCAGACTTTCAAAACGTGTAGCAATCATGGCAGCGACGGCTGAGCCAGGGAAGGAAACGAGCAATACCGCCTTCACCGTATCGGCAGACGAAAGGCCGCACAGGTAGGCAATCAGTAGCATTAATAGAGGCTGTACAATCGTTTTTAACAGCGCGATAGCAATGGCAGTTATGCTGAAACTGATATTGCGTACGCCGATGGTTACACCGACCGCGAATAAAGCGGCCCCGGACGTAATATCCCCGATTTGATTGAATGATTTGTTCAATAAATCCGGTGAGTGGAAGCCGAACAAGGTCAAAATAACACCAATAAGCGGCACCAGCGCCAGTGGTTCTCTTAAACCGTGGAGGATGGAGTCCCAAATAAGCTTTCCGAGGTGACCATTCCGCTCTTTCCCTGAGTTCCGGCTGGCGACGGTAGCTATAATGGTAGCCGCCGGATCAAGAACGGCATTGACTACGATCCCGGTAATCGCAATCGGAATGGCAACAGCAGAGGAACCGTAGATGGCACCCAGCACTGGAATGCCCATAAAGGCAAATGTCGGCTGTGCCGAGTTCAAAGCAAACATGGATGCATCCTTTACCGATTGCTTCACCGCAAACCGACCCACCAGCAGGAGGACGGCATAAAAGCCGACAATACCAATGAACAGAGCCAGCAAGAAAGGCCATTGCTCGATAAGAGATTTCCTGCTGGTGGTCGTAATGCCGATAAATAAATGCGCGGGTAGCGCAAATTTGGTAACCAGTGAATTTAGGGCTTTCGAGGAAGAGGCATCGAAGCTTTTGTAATGGCCTGCCAACCACCCTAAAATAATGACGAAGAAAATAGGCACCAAAATATAAAAGATATGTCCGACACTCATGGATTGTTCCTCCTGAAAGCCCTCTTAATGCGGGTGGTGTATTACGTTTTCCACTGCTTTTACCTTCGCATATTCCGGCTTCCACATCGCATCCCGAACGGCTTGCTCGATATTTGCAATGCGTGCCTGAGCCACCTGATCCTGAATCGCGGCCTTCGCTACCGCAACCGCAACAGCGTATGAAACATCCCGTAATTTTCGGATATGAGGGAGCAGCGCACCGCCAGGCTTATTCGAATCTACGCCTTTGGCAACGGCATCTGCTGCGGCTGTAAACATGGCAGGGGTGATCCTTTTGGCTTTGACTACAATTGCGCCCAGACCAAGTCCCGGGAAAACAAAGGCATTGTTTGCCTGTCCAATCTCAAATTTCGTTCCGTTATAGCTGACAGGTTCAAAGGGACTTCCAGTAGCGATTAAGGCTTTGCCATCTGTCCACTGAATCAAATCCTCAGGTACCGCTTCTGCAAGGTTTGTAGGATTGGACATGGGCATAATAATCGGGCGTTCTACATGCTTGGCCATTTCCTTGATGATCTCTTGGGTAAAGGTATCCGCTACACCGGAGGTTCCGATCAATATCGTAGGCTTCACCTGACGGATGACCTCTAGCAGCGGTATTTTTCCGTCATCAGACCGGGTCCATGAGCTGACTTCATCTTTGTTGCGCACATATGGCTTCTGATAATCCAATACATCCTCCATATCGTCCGTTAGCAGACCTCGATAATCAAAGGCCCAAAACGGCTTGAAGGAATCCTTCTCTCCAAGGCCGTCCACGATCATAGCTCCGCGAATTTGGTCGGCGTTGCCGATTCCCGCTGCCCCCGGGCCGAACACAAGTACTTTTTGCTCACGCAGCGGAATCTTGGTGACGCCTACCGCCGAAAGAATTGCAGCCAGGGTGATCGCTCCTGTGCCTTGAATGTCATCGTTAAAGGTGAGAATGCTTTGACCGTATTTTCCGATAATATGGCGTGCGTTCACACTGCCCACATCTTCCCAATGCAAAAGCGCCTTCGGGAATTGAGCTAACGTTTTGCTGACAAAGGTATCAATAAACTGGTTATAAGCCTCTCCGCGAACCCGTTTATGGCGATTGCCGATATACAGCGGATCATTCAGCAGCTTTTCATTATTCGTGCCCACATCCAGCACAATCGGCAGTACCCGCCCGGGATGAATACCAGCCGCAGCCGTATACACAGCCAGCTTGCCAATCGCAATATTAATGCCTCCCACACCCCAGTCACCAATCCCCAAAATACTTTCGGAATCCGTCACTACAATCAGATCCACATTCTCACCACTCAAGCCAGAATTATAGAATGCTTGTCCGATGCCGTTCGGGTCATCTATCGACAAATACACGCCTCCAGGGCGGTTGTACTCATGACTATATTCCTGAATCGCGGTCCCCACCGTAGGTGTGTAGACAACGGGCAGCATCTCACTCAAATGGTCGGTTAGCAGCCGATAGTACAGCACGACATTTCGATTGTGAAGGTCATTCAGGGAAGCGTTTTTGCGCAGCATGGTCGGTTGTGCCAAAAATTGCTGGTACGCCCGGACGCTCTGTTTCTCCAGAGAAAGGATGGTCGGCGGAAGAATTCCTTCAAGACCCAGTGCTTTGCGTTCCTCTTCGGTAAAAGCGACCCCCTTGTTCAAAAGAGGATTGGCTAATATATCCTTTCCCCGCAGCGGGGTGGATAATGACCCGTCCTTATTTACATAAAATGCTTCCATAGAAATAACCTTCTTTCACTTCATATTGATAACCATTCGTAACGAAAGATGACACGTTCTCCATAGTATGGGCGTGTGAATCTGATTTATTCGCCTAGTTTTCTATGACAAAATAACCATAATGAATTCTGTTTTTGATTAAAAAGAACTATATATGAAGAATGGGGTGTAAGGTCTTTTTACACTTATTTTTACAGGGAAAAGTAGGTCTAAATGCTTGTTTTCTGCTAAATGTGAAATATCAGTCTCATTTCGACATTATCCATATATATCAAGATGTGTGAGCTATTTTATTAAAAAATTATGAAGAATTTGCAACCATGTTTAATCCCTATAAGCAAACATTTTTAATTCCTTTTTAAGAAAATAGAACTACCCGGAGAAAAAGGAGATGTTTGTGTGCAGGGACCTATAGCCATTTTTAGCGATAACCACAGGGCTATTGATTATCCCAATGTGATTTATTTTTACGAATATATACAGTGCGAGGATCAGGAGGCCACTTCAGTCTATGAAGACGCATGCTGCTGCCTGATTGATTACAGGGAGCCTGGACAGGCTGTACGGGTAGCGAATCAGATTCGTAGTCGCTTTCCGCAGATGCCGCTGTTACTGGTGACGGATGTATCGCATCCGTTCAGTGATCAGCATATGGTGCAGATTACCGGAATAGGCCGTTTGCGCCTGCTTTTTTGGCAAGCCAATGACAACGAAGAGATGCTTTCCGAAATTCAAAGCTTGCTCTATCCCGAGTATTCGGCCAAAAGCCGGCATATTGCCTTCATCTTGTCTGTATATAACGAGGAGCAGCGTTTTGTTCATGTCAAGAAGTTTGCTGAACGGCTGCAAGCCTTTATCCGCAGTCATATTGTGGAGGGCTCTATTTATCTCATTGATGATGGCAGTCATGATGGGACGAATGCCTTGATCAAAGCGCTGGAGGCGGCGACAGACCTGTCCGTGAACCGGATTAATCAGAATCTGAGTCCGCTGCTTCAAACCAGGGAACTGGGACGCAATACCCGCAAGGCAGGAACGTATCTGGAAGGGATGCGCACCATCGGCGCGGATTACTACGTATTTGTGGATGCGGACGATTCCTTTTTTATTGAGGATATTGCCAGAATGATTAATGTCGTTCAGCAGGGCTACTATGATGTGGTGATTGGAACCAAGGACATGACAGCTGAAAACCGTTCCTTATTACGATCTGTAGTCAGTTTCGGCAAACGTGTCATTTCCCGGCCCTTTTTACCGACAGGCGTGGTGGATTCCCAGACAGGGCTTAAAGTGATGAGCTCGGTCGCTGTGAAGCGTATGTTCCCGCATTTGAAGGAACAGCTCGGGCTGGCGCTGGATCTGGAAATGATGTTTATCGCCAAGCGGCTCCAGCTTCGGGTGCTGCAATTACCAGTCAAATGTATTGACCGGGACGGATCGCACATCCATGTCTGGAAGGATTCCATTCGTTTCTTGCGCTCCATCATTGATATTTGGCGACTGGATCGGCGGGTGAGATAAGCACGTGACAAATCGCTTGCGAACATTGATGTTTCCTGTATTTAATGTGCTGCTGAACGGCTTTAATTTTTTCTTCCATATTGCAGCGAGCTGGTATCTTACCGGACAAGCTTATGGTCAGGCGAATGCGCTGCTGGCCCTCTTTGCACTTTTGTCTGTTTTGGGCCTGTCTATTCAGCTATTAACAGCCAAGCTGGTCTCCAAAGGAGACAGGAAGCTTCCATTGCGTAGCCTGCCACTCGGTTCCCTATTGCTAAAAGCACCACTGTTGCTAACCGTGCTTGCCATAGTCATTTTGCTGGCGTTTCATCCGCTGCTGCGCTCGCTATTAGGCGTGGAGTCTGGCCCGCTGTTCATGCTGTATGGCTTGGTAGGGTTGCATATTCTCGTCAGCTCGTGCCGTGGAGATCTACAGGGCAGGGAACGCATGCTGGCGCTGAATGTGAACTATTACTTGGAGGTTTTAGGAAAGCTGAGCCTGTTTTTTATACTGGCTGCGTCAGGGCTGAAGCTGGAGGCTTTGCTGCTGGCAAGCTGTGGGGGGATGCTGCTGTCGCTGCTTCACGGCTGGGCTGTTTCGGTTCGGGGCTTATCCTTACTCGGTCACACTAAGGAACGTATACCTTCCGGGCTATGGAAATCACTAGGCCAGGATTTTACGGATAGTCTTATTACGAATTTATTTATTTTGTTCTGCATCTCCATTGACATGCTGTATGTGCAGCATTACTTTCCCGAACAGGCCAGTGGCTATGCGATTGCGCTGAAATACAGCCAGTTGGTCTATTACGTGTCGTACAGCCTGATTGCCGCCTTTATTCCAAAGCTCGGTGCGCAGGGTCATGATCGCCAAGCCCTGGGCAAGCTGGTTGCCGTCTATGCCGGATTAATGGCTGTTGCAGCTATCTGTGTATATGTGGGCACCACCTTTGTATTCCCGCCCTCTATTCCCGTACTATTCGGGTCTTCATACCAGTCGGCAGAAGCCTATATTCCGCTGGGAGGATGGGTGTATTGGCTGTTTTCTATCGTGCTGTTCTTTGTTCATGTGCATGTGCTGGTGGGCAGACGCAAATTTATGTTCGGGCTGCTGGCTGGAGCTGCGACTTTATTGGCAGCCTTTCATATTGCACATCAAAACCCGTATGACTTTCTGCTATCTGAATTGATTGTTTACGGCGCCATGTCTCTCTATTTTGTGGTAGATGCCTATGTATATTTGTTCAAAATAAAGATAAGGGGGGATTCAACCCGTGAATACAATACCTGAACAGGATGGTAAAACCGTAGTTCTGTTGCTCTCCTGGCGTGACATTCGTTCGCCTAAAAGCGGGGGAGCCGAAATTTTCACCCACGAAATGCTCAAACGCTCACAGCAAGACCGTTTTCAGTTTATTCATTTTTCGCCCAGGCTTGAGGGGATGCCCGAGGAAGAAATCATAGACGGAATTACGTATATCCGAAAAGGAAACATTTATAGCGTCATTTATTATGCCATGCGCTATTATCGCCATCATCGTAAGCATATTGATTATGTGATTAATCAGGCGAACACGCATCAGTTTTTCACCCGTTTCTGGGTGGAGGCGCCCAAGCGAATTTTCTTTATACATCAGCTAACAAGGGAAATATGGTTTGAAAATGCTGGTTTTCCGCTGAACCATATCGGATATCGCCTGGAGCCCTTGATGCTCAAGCTTGCTCGTAAGGATCGGACAATTACCGTATCCCCGTCTACCCGTTATGATCTGCTCAAGCTGGGCTTTCACCCGGATCGTGTTCATCTGTTGCCTGAAGGCATTGAGTTTGAACACTGGCCTCGGGAACAATTCTTAACCAAGGAGTCCAATCCGACCTTTATGTACGCCGGGCGCTTTGTGAAATATAAAGGCATTGATCTGGTGGTTGAAGCTTTTGGAGAGCTTAAGAAAAAATTTCCTCAGGCTATGTTATGGATCGCTGGAAAAACCGATAAAACCTATGTGGCAGAACAATTATTGCCGATTATGAAACGGTATGGATTGACCTACGGAGAACCGGATGAACAGGGACAATCACAAGCGGATATTACCTTTTACGGATTCGTCTCAGAAGAGCATAAGCTGGAACTGATGAGCCGCGCCCACGCGCTCGTTTTCCCTTCCCTGCGTGAAGGCTGGGGCTTGACGATTACCGAAGCAGCGGCTGTGGGGACTCCCAGCATCGTCAGTAATTCACCCGGACTGGTGGACGCGACGGATTTTGGGAAAAGCGGATATCTGTGCTTCCACGGCGACGTCCGGGGATTATCTGAACAAATGGAAAGAGCAGCCAACGGCGGCGAAGACTATATGGCCATGCGTGAGCGGGCGTATCAGTATGCGCTGGGATTTCATTTTGATCATACGGCGGCTGCATTTGAGCAGTTGATGGGAGATTGGGTAAAGGAGGCGGAACAGAGTGGACAAAGTGGTCATTCTCTTCTCCACGTACAACAATGAACGGACGATAGAGCCTTGTTTGCGGAGCTGTATGTGGCAAAATTACAAGGATCTGCATATCGTGATTGCCGATGACGGCTCGGAGGATCAGACGGTGGAGACGATTCGTACGCTAGCTGCAGGGAGTCCAGTACCCGTAACGATATTGGAGCTTCCTCATGGAGAGCGGGGAGTCGCGAGAGTCAAGGCGGTTGAGGAAGCCGGACGTTTGGGTGCCGAATACATACTTGTATTGGATTCCGATATGATTTTAGCCGAGCATTTGATTCAGCAGAGCATCGACTTTTTTGACCATCATCAGGACATCGGCGCATTGGTCGTTCCCGAGGAGGCCTATTCGGAAGCGACCAACTTTTTTTCCAAAGTCAAAGTCTTTGAGCGGAATGTGATTAACAACGCGGGTGACACCTTGGGAAAACGTTCGATTGAAGCAGCACGCTTCTGGCGAATGAGCGCTTATGAATCGACAGGCGGATTTAACGCAGAGCAGATTGCTTTTGAAGAAATACAGCCGACCCTGCGTTATATAGAGTCTGGCGGAGTCATCCGGCGGGCGGTATTTACACGTGTATATCATGATGAAAAACAGGTCTATCTGCGTGATGTATTACGTAAAAAAGCCTATTACTTCTCGGTGATGGATCGTACGATGTCGTCTGAGGAGGGGGGATTGCGGAAGGCGCTGGAACGGTGGTACTTTTTCCGTCCGGTGCTATATACATGGAGCAATCTGAAAAGCTATATTCGTCACCCGCTGCTAACGGCGGGGATGCTGTGGATGTATGCATGCCTGACCGTGATTGGGGCAGCCGCCGTGTTGAAGGGCGGCGCCCGTCACTCAGGCGATCTCGCTAAGGCGGATAAGGCGTAAGGATGAACGTCCCAGGGTCAGCGTATCCAGCGTATACAGGTCGGGATCGGAAGATTCCGACTCATCATACGGTATATACAGTGAGTGTGCAGTTAACTGAATGCCTTCCTGTTCAGGATGACGAAGCGAGCAGCCGACAGGATACAGCTCAGCGAGTGCAACATGTACAGCGGTTACGAAATCTTGCTCATTAAGCAGCACATAAGGTCGGTATGGAGCATTCAGAATACTGTCTAAAAATACCGATAAGTTGGAAGCCGCGTTCTGGTCTGTATACAGGCGGTTTCGGTTGAGCTTGGCTTCATCAAGCGCCTCGTATAGGATTTTTTTCAGTGTGTCATCATCCAGCTCCAGTGGTTTTGTCAAAAAGCGGAATACGCCCACTTGATTAATCGCGGATAAAATGGTCTGCGTATGCAGGTGACCTGACAAAATGATCCGCACGATATGGGGATAATCCTTCTTGATCATGCGAAGGAAGGTAATCCCGTCCAGACCAGGCATAAGCAGATCGGAAACCACGACATCAATCGGGTGCTGCTCCAGCACCTGCAAGGCTTCTTTGGTGGTATGAGCGGTATGTAAGGTGAACCTTTCTTCCGACAATGTCCGTTCAAGCAGGGACAAAACCATAGGGCTGTCGTCAACAAATAGAATGTTTTGGGGTGTCATAAGAACTGCGCAACTCCAATCAGGAAGTAAGAAATGAGGAACTACATGTATAATATCAGCGTTTTGGCATTTTTGAAAGATGTCAATACAGAACGAGCGCTGCGTCTTTTTTGTGAACGATTCGACTCGGCTGAGCATGAGCTCTGGGAAAAAGGAATGCGTCTGCTTCACCAGTATCATGCTGCACGGCATGCGGGAGTAACCCTGACCGTCTCCAGCTCACTTCAGCATATGGATGATCGTCATGATATTTACATTGTTGATCTGCGCGAGTATAGCGAAGAAGAGCTGGATCGTTTATATATTGCAAAAACCTGCGAGTTGCTGCTGCTGACGGATGGGGCAACGGAAACCGCTGCGAGGTTTGCTGCACTCCAGCGCCGGACTCCCCGGCTGCTGTGCGCACGGCTGCCGCTAGTCAACTACGAACTGGAGTGTCTGATGCAGGCTATTCTGGGCCAACTTGAACCGAATGGAGGAGACAGGGAAGCATGAAGCGATGGGCTTTGTTGAAACCGGGTTGGCAAAAGCTGATCCTGTACCTGCTTGTTCTGGGCGTAACCGTGCTTATGGCCATTGCGCTTCAGTGGTTTATTGTTCGGGAATTCAACGGTCAATTGGCAGACATTCAGGACGAGCAGCTCCGGTATGAAGTGCAGGAATTGTCCAGCCACATATCCGAGCATTACGCGGCATGGCAGGCTGAACTGAATGAGCTGGCCTCCAGCCTTGGCAAAAACATACTGAATCAGGGGACGCGTCAGTATACCGAGGGCTTTAAGCGTGAAAGCGGAGCATTTTATGTGCTGGATGAACAGTATCGCGTAATCGCCGGACGTGACAACCGTGAGATGAAAAGCGCGATACAGCAAATTAAATTGCTGCAAAACGGCTGCGCTGTAAGCCCCTTTGTGACAGAGGATCATCAGCCTGCGCAGTATATCGTATGCAGGATTCAGGGGGCGCAGACGGGCGGATTTATGGTGCGTACCATTGACTCCGGTATGTTCAGCGGTATTATCAAGAGTAAACCGGTCAATCAGCATGAGACTTTATTTTATAATAATCAATTCAAGGTCGTAGCTTCCCTCAACACACCGGATATCAATCGGACAGACATTACGGGTGTGACCCGCAGGCTGCTGGAGGGCAATACGGGCGTTGTTGAAGATCAGGGAGTGAAGCACGGAATAGGGTTCAGCCGCATGGGGGAGGAGGCTCTTTACATTTCCGTTAAGGATGTTGGTCAGGACACTGCCCAGCGGATCAGCTCTTTTCGCAAAAAGGTGTCGCTGGTCATGGTTGTGCTGTTGTTTATGCTGTGGGCCATGCTCGTACAGTTTCGCAAACGGGTCGTGAAGGATGCGCTCGTGAATAATCAGGTGTGGGACCAACGGCGGGATGAAGATATGCGTCAGCAGCAGGATACATATTACTTGCCGTTAATGCAGACGATTGAGCAGCAGCTACAAGAGTTGCAAGAGCAGACTACCCGCCTGACAGGCGGAGACGATTTGAAGCTGTTAGGCTTTTATCATGATCTGGCGAACCGCTTTGAGGCAGCTTCCAGTCAGGGAAAGGGAGCAACTCATGAGGAATTGGAATATTTCCGTGAGCTGAATGAAAATTTCATTCAGGGACGTCTCAAACAGGAATCCTCGCTGGGAGGTCTGCTGACTGGAGTCCGCACCTTGCGTGACGAGCTGGAAGAGAAGATGCACGACAATAGCGGAATCAGTTTCACAGATATGAATGAAGTGTTGTCAGAATCGCTGAAATGGGCGAACCGTTCGTTGAACATGAAGGATATTCAGGTCATCTTGCGGCAAGAGCCTGTTCCGTCCATTGCAGCCCAAGCACCGTTGCTGTACAAGACGATTCAGGGACTGCTGGAAAACGCGGTACAGGCGATGGGACAAGCGGATGAGCTACCAGAGGATCAGCATCGAAGCCGAACGGGTCTGCGCACCAAGCGGCAGACTCAAGTGCTTAAGGTCAGCTCGCGGCTGGAAGAAGGAGAAATCGTTATTACCATTGAGGATACGGGCGGCGGTATCGATGACAAGATGCGTTGGAGCTATTTCCAGCCGGACTATTCCCAAAACTCGCAAGAGCATACGTTCAGCCTGTATCATATGGATGCCTATCTAAAGACGATCAGTGGCCGCTTAAAGCTGCGTAATACGGATCAAGGCTTGCAGGCAATCGTTCGTTTGAGAAGATAATCGGAAATTTCAAGAGAGGAGGGGGGCCAGGCATGGTGAGAAAATGGATATTTCGATATCGCTATGATATGGCAGCAATCTTGCTGATGCTGGCTGCGATTGGCGTATATCTTGCGCCTATCTATGGACCGGGGCAAATCGTATTTAGTGATATTGCCTTTGGAGCCACCTCTCATCGGTATCTGGAGGAAATTATGGGGGTATGGAACGAACGGTGGTCTACCTCTACCATGTTCAATGCTCCCCGTATCCTTTATATCTTGCCCTTCTATGGACTTTCGTTGCTATTCGGAGAAAGCGGCCCGGTATTGCTGAAGTCGTTTATCACGGGTCTGTTGTTTGTTTCGGCATTTTCGATGTATGCCTTTGCCAAGCGGCTGGTCAGTGTGTATTATTCGCCGAGCTTTACGAAAACCCGCATTTTTGCCATCATGATCGGCGCACTGTTTTATGCACTGAATCCGTGGGTTATTTTCCGCATTCAGCATATTTATTTGCTCTGTGGATATAGCTTGTTTCCGTTGATGCTGCGCTTCTTTTTCAGTGCGGTTGATCCCAAATTTCAAATTCAGCAAATTAAAAACTATAATCCCCACAAGCTGTACCAGCGGAACTGGATAGACTTGTTCCTGTTGGCTGCGGTATTTACCGTCAGCGCCGCTGCGATTCATTATTTTTTCTTCGGCATGATCTATTTGGGCTTGTTCACCATGCTCCTACTGATCAAACTGACCTGGACACACCGCAAGGCCGGTCGCACCTATTTACAGCCGTTATACGGCAATTTTTTGCGTAAAGGGATCATTTTTGGCGTGTTCTTCGGTCTGCTCAGTTTTTATTGGTTGTCCCTGTATCTCGGCAGTATGGTGATGGACGCTCAGGCGTCGCAGCATAATATCAACGTCGTCGATACCTTGTCCCTGTTCAGTCGTAACAGCAGCTTATACAATGTGGGCTATTTGCTGAGCTATTGGTGGCCTATGTTTTCCTTTTCCTCACTGCCTGCGATGTTTTATGTGGGCGGAGGGTTTTTACTGCTCTTGATTGGCTATGCGATGGTGACGCGCTCACACAAAAATCCGATCATTCTCATCTTTTCGCTGCTTACGTTATTATTTCTCGTCTTAGCCACCGGGACAACCTTTCCGTCCATTGCCAAGTGGTTTGTCATTTTGGTGACGAAGACCCCTGTGATTGGCTCGGTTTTCCGTGATCCCAACAAGTTTATCGGGCTGATTGCCCTTAATTTCGGGGTATTGCTGACCTTCGGCGTGGTTCAGATTATGGAATGGTTCGGCTCATCGCCGCTGCAACGAGTGTATAAAAGGCTGGTGCTGGTCATTGTCGTCCTGTGCCTTGGCGTGTATTTTGCTCCCTTGCGTACCCAATTCATTGAGGGGTATTACAAGCCGGTTCAAGTGCCGGAGGCTTACAGCGAAATGGCTGAAAAGCTGACAGACCCGGACCGCTTCGACAGCAAAGCCTTGTATTTCCCGATTGCCGACAATATGATTCAGAGCTTTAACGGCGTAGCCACGCCTAAATGGAATAAGGGTAAGACAGCAACCGAGAAGGCAACCGGGGATTTTCAGGTGTACTCATCTCCTAAAAATACGATTTTCCATCATGAAGGCAACGACCCCGGGATTACATACTATATGAACTTTCTGGAGTATTTGCTGGACAACGGACTAAGCTCCCGGTTAGGCTGGCTATTCTCCACTTTTGGGGTCAATCAGCTGGTCTACCATGACGAATATGAGGGACAGGAGAAGCGGCAGGATTTCCACCTGTCTCAGCTGGAGGGTCAGACTAGGCTGAAACGCACGTACAAGAACGGGCTTTTTTCCATATTTAATCTGGATCAGCCGCCCCCTTATATGAACATATTAACGAGCAAAATTGTAACACCTTACGGGTTTAGCCGACTGGAGAGCTACAGCCATCTGCCTGGATTCGATTTTAGTCGCTTCGGCGTATTATTCAGTGCGTTAAAGCCTGAGCTAAAAACCATTCAGACGGTCAACAAGGGGGATTATGTGGAAGCGGCCTCCTTTAACGATTTGCTGTTGTCACAGCTTCCGGCAGAGGATTATTTGCGTCCGTTTGATGTCATTGAAGATGGCAACGCCTTTTTAAAATGGTCCAAAACCTTTGCCTCGACCAACGATTGGTTATGGTATTTATCGTCCCAAAATATACGGAATTTCCCGTTTGATATGGAAATGGACGCTGGAATTGCTGTCACCTTTGCCAGTAAGAAGCTGGATGTGGCCCCTTATCAGATGAGCAGCATTGAGGGGAAAACAGTCGTGGATTTTGATTCCATGCTGCGGACCGAAACCTTTTTCAAGCCGGATAATCCGCAGTTGTTCAGCGTGGAGGCTAACCCGCGTGAGGAATTGAATGATGTGCCAACCCTGCACGGCGAGATTATGAAGGGAGACCCGAGTAATATATGGCAGGTCGCCAGATCCGGTTTGCTGGAAGCTAAGGAAAATAACCCGTATCAGTTTCAGATCACCGTCTCTGGACGCGGCACGAACAAGATGCATGTTAAAATGAGATTTTATGATAAGCAGATGCGTGAGCTGGGGGTTAGCTATGTCGTGGCGCCTTCGGAGGGATATGATTTTGACGGTGTAAAATTTTACGGGGAATATGTGTCCCCGCCGGGCAGCTACTGGATGCGAATGGATTTGCTAACCCTGCAACGCCCGCAGCAAAAGAACTACTGGTGGATTCATGATATCCAATTGCGTGATTTGGGACAATATAGTAAGCCTAACGCATTTACGATGCACAAAAAGCTGGAACAGCCGCAAACCTCGCATGTATATGCGAGAGTGTTTATGAATAAGGCAGGCGGGAAGCTGCAAGTTACGCTGCCGGGTGGAGTGGTCGACATCAAGACCCATGATGAAGGCTTGAATCAGTTCCAATGGGTCGACCTGGGGGAGCATGCTTTTCCCAAAGGGGATACCCCGATTACGGTGAATAACCTGCAAGGCTTTAATGCGGTCAATCAATTTGCGATTGTACCTGTAGACCAACTGGATGAGCTATCTTTTCCGGTGGAGCAGGCATTGAAGCGAGGCAAGCTCTTTTTCACTCTGGAGGCTGAGAGCGATTTTAACGCCCAAGGAAATGTACAGTCAGAGCGTGCTCTGCCGAGGCTCAGCATGGGACGGGGAATCAGCTATCAGCAAGGTACATTAAGCAGGGATGTGGAGATCGCCAAAACCGGAACCTATTCCACAGCTATTTTAGCTGATCTACCTGCCGGGTATCATGGGGCATTGACAATGAAGTGGACGAATGAAGAGACAGGCAAGGTACTGACAAGAACGATCCATACAGGTGAATCGTATACGCGGTTGCCCGTTACCTCTTCATCCGAAAAACAGATCATTGAAACGGTGCCGAATCAGGATGGCTTTGCCAAACAAATCATTCAAATTCCTGGTCTGCTGAACGATTATGGACGTATAGAGTTCAAGAATCTGTTTTTAACCAAAGGGAAGTATCGCTTAACGCTGGTGCTGGACAGTCAGGTGCCGTCCATGAGCGGGTATGGAGATATTCATCGGATGGCTGCGCAGGAAGTGGCGGTTATGCCAGAGGATAACACGAAGGAATCTTTAACCAATGATGTAGGCTGCGTGGCGGATATTCAGCCTGGCAAGACGAGTCTGTCATCAGGCGGCGAGGGGTTGTCCATTCGTTACGCACCGAGCTATTCATGTGATTGGAATATATATGCGTCGAAGAAGATGAAGGCTGAGCCGCTACAAGAGTATGCCGTACAACTGGATGCGCGGTCAGAACAAATTGGAAGTCGGCATATGAAGGTTATTTTTTTGAATAAAGCCTCCCAAATCCTCCAGACCTCTTATATTAACGAGGTGGAGGAGCGAGATAAGGAGCAATGGAATCATTATGATCAGATTGTGAAGGCTCCGGCAGGTAGCGTCTTTATGCAGTTTCAGATTTTGGCACATGCGCATAAGAAGCAGTCAGGCTTATTTCAAATGAAGAATTATTCCATCATCCCTTATCAGGCGATGATTACAGTGGATCAGCTTACGCTGTTTGAGGGGACGGATATGGAAACCTTTTTTACGGCTCCCCATGCTTCAGAAAGTATTCGGGCTTCTCGTGAAAATTCCATGGAACGCAGCTTTACGCTGTATAATCCGACGCATCAGCAGGTGTTGATTCGGGAAACCGAGTCGCCCAATCCACTGTGGGAATTCAGACTGGGAAGTGAAACCCAGCGTGCCCGTCTGTCGGTGAACGGAGTGACTACCGGATTTATAACCAGTGGCAGCGGAAGCGGCAAGGTCGTCATTATTCTGGCTTCCGCCTACCGTTTTGGCTGGATCCTGTTCATACTTGGGATACTTGGTGGAGCGGCTTGTTTTCTTCCTTATCGGCGATGGAAAAAACGAAAGATTCCATAGAAGGAAGTTACCATGATGCAATTCAGTAGCCATTAGAAGGCACGGCTACATCTCGTATTTGTACCCCCGGCCCCAGACGGTACGGATGTGCTGAGGATTTTTGGGGTCACGTTCGATTTTTTTGCGGAGACTGGAGATATGTACGTCAATCGTGCGATCTAGATAGGCACCGTCTCCGCCTTTAATCCGATCCATCAGCTCGCTGCGGGTAAAGACTTTCCCCGGATAGCAGGATAGCTCTTTTATAATGGAAAATTCAATTTGAGTCACTTCAACCTCCCGGTCATCGACCAACAGGCTGCGACGGTAATCATTCACCCAGACCCGCACTTTTTTGAGTTTTTTGGTTATGGCTTGGGACTCGGCAGGTATGTTGCGGCCAGAGCGGCGCAGTAAGGCTTTGATACGAGCATTTAGCTCTCTCAGGTTGAATGGCTTGCATAAAAAATCGTCCGCTCCGTCATCCAATGCTTTAATTCTTATATTCAAAAGGGTATTGTTGGAGATCACCAGCACAGGAACCGTCGTATATTGACGGAGTTGGCCGATTAGCGCGCATTCGACCATACCGGAAAACATAAGATCGGTCACAATAATATCAGGCTTAAAACGCATAAGTGTCGGAAGTGCTTGTTTGGAATCGTAAATAAGTTCGGTATGATAACCTTCTTCCTGAAGATGAAGGGCGATCATATCTGCCAAACTTTTTTCATCTTCAATGATAAGTATTTTAATGGACATGACTGACAGCTCCTGTACAAACAAGTATACAAATACATGATGTAATCATGCATAAATTGCGATTTATGCATACTTATGTAATCGGCAGATTTATGAAAAACGAACAGTGCCAGGTGGCATGTATTTATTAATTTAGAGGAAGAAGGTTGCATAAATGCGTATGATTTTATTATCTGGAGGTTCTGGTAAACGTCTCTGGCCTTTGTCCAATGAGAGTCGCCCCAAGCAGTTTCTTACGATTCTGCGTCATGACGAACGACCTGAAAGTATGCTGCAACGGATTTGGCGGCAGTTATCTGAAGCAAATTTGGCAGGGGAGGCCTATTTTTCAACGAGTGGAACTCAAGCTGAGCTGATCCGTGGGCAAATTGGGGCGGACGCTGTGGTAATTGAGGAGCCAACCCGGCGGGATACATTTCCGGCCATTTCCTTGGCTGCGGCCTACTTATATGACCAGGCAGGTGCGTCGCGCGACGAGATTGTAGGGGTCATGCCGGTGGACGGATATGCGGGGGATGAGTTTTTCGAGCATTTACGCAGGCTTCCATCTATATTGGAGCAATCCGGGAGTGACATCGCACTCATGGGAGCTGTTCCAACGGAGCCTTCTGACAAATATGGCTATATTGTTCCTTCGTCATCTCCCTCCCCCAATCAGCCGTATCTCAGGGTTAGCTCATTTGTGGAAAAGCCGGATCTGATTCGTTCGGAGGCGCTGATCCGGGAAGGAGCACTATGGAATTGCGGTGTGTTCGCTTTCAGGCTTGGTTTTTTATTGGACATGCTGGAGCAAAAGGGTCTATCATCGAACTATGAATCTCTTTCGACAAATTATGCGGAATTACCCAAAACAAGCTTCGATATTGCGGTGGTGGAACAGACCCGTCAGCTTTCGGTGCTTCCGTATCATGGGGAGTGGAGGGATTTAGGAACGTGGGATTCGCTGGTGCGGGAAAGGAGCTCGGAGCTGAGCGGCCCGGGCTATATTTCGGAAGCTTCTCATGATTCGCATATTATCAATGAACTGGAGATTCCAGTTAGCATATGGAATGTCCCGGACATCATCGTCGTTGCCGGACCGGATGGTGTGCTGGTGACCGATCGACAGTCGTCCACAGGGATTAAGGATATGGTGACGGAAATTGAGATTGGCCCTCGCTTTGAGGAGCGTTTTTGGGGGAAACAAACGGTGTTGTCCCACCAACAAGCGACCAGCGGCTTACAGACAGTCACCAAACGGGTAGTCATCTCTGCTGGAAGATTTATCAGTTATCATGAGCATCAGTTCCGTAAAGAGGTTTGGACTATTGTGTCCGGGGTGGGAAGCGTCTGTATCGATGGAATAATGCAAACGGTCAACCCCGGTGAGGTTATCGTCGTAGAGTCGGGTACGAAGCATTATATAGGTGCTGTCGAGGGGGATTTGGAGTTCATCGAATCTCAAATTGGGCATATTGTGTCAGAAACCGATATTATTAGATACGAATTTCCCGACTCCATTTAACACTAGATATCGTATGAAGTAAATCTATAATAATAGGACCCAGCCGGTACAGACGATGCTATCATAAGGTAGTGAAGGCGAGTTAGGAACTGTTTTTCTTCAAAACCTTAAATCATCTGAAAATTCCCCAAAAAGGTATCCATGCGGTGAACGCGTGAATACCTTTTTCTGCATGTAAGCTTGTCCGTAAGACACGGTATAGGACGATGCTTATAAAATCAGTTTCTTGGAAATCAGCCACTCTTTTACCACATCCGTACTGAGATCTCTTTCAGGTGTCCATTCCACTTTATCTACCAGCTTGCCATGTCTGAATTCCGCAATGGTGGGGGTGTACTTTACATTGTATTCCTCTTTGAATTTATTCCATTCTGGCTTGTTCTTATGAATTTTGTGAACATTCAAAAAAGTGATTTTGGAGCCCAAATTGTATTGCTCGATCATCTTGTTAAAGTTAGGCTCAAAGCGGTTGCAGTCACCACAGCTGGGTCTGCCGACATAAACAAACACACTTTGGTCCTGCTGGATCATCTTCTTAAAACCCTCAATTGTAACCGCATTCAAGTGATCGTATATTTCGGGATAATTGCTTTTACTCGCTTGAATCTCTTTGTCTTTCTGCTGAACAACCTGCTCGAGATCCTGAAACTTGAACACAGCCGAAATAGCGATAGCAATGACGAGCAGCACAATCACGCTTAAACCGATAATATATCCTTTTTTCACAGAAATCCTCCTTTATTTAACAGTCTTATACACACCATAAACGATATTTCCATTTTTAGCTGTAATACTTGTCTCATTTTTACTTTTTTTCTACGAATCATGACATAAACATAAAAAAGGATATATTTGTAAAGTGCTTGGCTGAGGGCGAATATAAGCTGCTGTGGAAGGAACGCAAAAGAAGCTCCCCGCAAGGGAAGCTTCTTTTATACGTGAGGTAATGTTACTGTGTTAATTCATGATTAGATAACTACTGTCATCAAGTAGTCTTCACGTTTCACTTCAGATTCTGCTGTTTTCAGAACATCCAGGTACTTAGCAGAATTCGTCACAATGATCGGCGTAGCCGTCGGGTAACCTGCGGCTTTAATTTGCTCAATGTCAAATTCGAGCAGCAGTTGTCCTTGAGTAACGATGTCGCCTTCTTTTACGCGCTTGTCAAAAAATTGTCCTTTCAGCTTCACTGTATTCACGCCAACGTGGATCAAAATTTCTGCTCCGTCATTGGAAGTAATACCGATAGCATGTCCGGTCGGAAATACCGTCGTAATTGTTCCGTTTACAGGAGAAGTCAGTACGCCCTCTGTAGGTTCAATCAGAATTCCTTTACCCATAGCCCCTGAGGCAAAAGCGACATCAGAAGATTCTTCGAGTGGCAACACTTTACCTTGCAGCGGACTTACGAGAATTTCCTTCTCAATCACAGTTTCTTTCTTCTCAGGTGTTGGTGCTGCTTTGACAGTTTCTTCTTTTGGATCATCAAAGCCCAATACCATAACTAGCACCATTGCAAGTACAAAGGCAACGAGCAAGCCGATGACAAGCCACAAGAATCCAGCACCAAAATAAGTAGGCAATGCCAACAAACTAGGCAGGGAGAAGGATTTTGCAGTCGCTCCGCCGGAAGCGATAATAGCCCCGCCAATACCACCGGAAATACAAGCATAAATAAATGGCTTTTTCAATTTCAAAGTTACGCCATAAATCGTTGGTTCTGTAATCCCAAAAACAGCCGCCAGCGTAGAGGAACCTGCCAAAGCCTTCATTTGAGTATTTCGGGATTTCAGGAATACGCCCAATGTTGCACCAGCCTGAGAAAGTACGGCTGCTGTAAGCATCGGAAGCATCGTGTCATAACCCAATGTTGCAATATTCGACAGCATGACCGGAACGAAGCCCCAATGCACGCCGAAAATAACAAACACTTGCCAGAATGCCCCGGCAACAGCACCAGCGACCAGTGGGCTTAAATTGTATACCCAGGTAAAGCCGTTAGCCAAGCCTTGACTGATCATGTTACCTATTGGACCAAAGGCCAGGAATGTCAACGGAATAACGACCAGCAAAACCAGCATCGGAACGATAATATTTTTCACAGATTGATGGATAAAGGAATTGAACCAGCGTTCCACATAGGACTGAACCCAGACTGCGAGAATAATTGGAATAACACTGGAACTGTAATTAATCAGAATGATCGGAATACCCAGAAACGCCAATCTTTCCGGGTTGCTTACCGCTGCTATAACCGCCGGATAGACCAGAGCTCCGGCGATTGCCACCGATACAAAGGTGTTTGTCTTAAATTTACGGGATGATGTAACAGCCAGAAATACTGGCAGGAAATAAAATACGCTGTCCGAAGCAGCGCTTAGGATCAGATACGTACCGCTTTTATCATTAATCCAATGGAGTGACAAAATTAATGCCAGAATCCCTTTGAGCAAACCGGCTCCGGCAAGAGCGCCCAAGAGAGGCGAAAAAATGCTGGAAATGACATCGACGGCTTTACCAAGAAAGTTAGTTTTTTCGGAAGACTCTTCCTTTTTCTCACCTGCATTTTCGGCATCCTGCAAATTCGTTTCTGCCATCATATGCTCAAATACTTGACCTACATTGTTGCCGACGACAACTTGAAACTGGCCGCTGCTTTCAACCACCGTAATGACACCGGGCGTTGCTTCCAATGCAGCTTTGTCTGCTTTTGTACGATCATTTAATTTAAATCTCAAGCGTGTAGCGCAATGGAATACCGAATTGACATTCTCTTCGCCGCCAACGAGGGTCACTATTTTTCTGGATAGCTCTTTATCGCTCATGTTCAGAACTCCTTATGAGTTATTCTTGTTATGGATAGGACTTTCTGTTTACTTCATGTTGCTAAGATGCGCCGGCGTGCATCTTTTTAACCTTGTAAACAAGAAAAACCTAAACTCGTGGTAAAAACAACGCACCCTCTCCATAGAGGAAACGCCGATTTCACCATCAGTTTAGGTTTTGCCTGCCTTACCAGTCACAATCCATGAACGATGAAGGTATGAAGTTTTTAGACAGATTTATGATTCGACTTGTTACTTGGCAATGTTATTCCGCAATATTATTTCGCTCGGTCACTCGATGAATATGAATGGTCAGATATACATATTCGTCCTTGCTTAAATATTGATCGTATGTTTTTTCCAGATATTCATTGATCTTTTGCGCACAAGCGAAAGCTTCGGTATATGTCTGCTTTACCTGGTTGTACAAAAATTCTTCGCCGCTGTGAATGACCTCTTTACGAATCACCCGCATCGCAAAATATTGCAAATGCGTCAAAAATCTCGAATAGCTAAAAGAGGACTCGTCCAGCACAATACCGTAATGATACGTAATAATATTCAATATATGTTGAACAATCTCGGTCATTTTCAGCGTAGACTTCATTTCGTTACCGTCGATCCGAGCATTCACCATATGCAATGCGATAAAGCCCGCTTCGTCTTCGCCCAGCTTCACACCAAGCGTATTTTCAATTTTTTGCAGAGCATCCAGCCCAACCTCAAATTCTTTCTTGTAAAAGCGCTTAATCTCATACAGCATCGCGTTTTGGAGCGCGAGCCCCTTCTCTTGCCGCTGTATCGCAAAATGAATATGATCGGTCAGCGTTAAATAAATATTATCGCTTAATTCCGTATCCAGCACTTCCGTTGCATGGGTTACGATTTCATTCACGACCTCCAGATGAGATACGGGAATATCGTTTAGCAGCTCGGTAAGCTTGGCCGTGAACTCGTTTTCATTTAACATGAAAATCTTATCTATTTTATCATCATCGACTTGGTCCCCAGCCACCTTTTTGAAGGAAATGCCTCTTCCCATCACGATGACCTCTTTGCCTTTGTCGTTTTTAGTCAACAGGACGTTGTTATTGAGCACCTTCTCAATAATCATTGAAGTTCCCCCTCCCATCCTTTACCAATAAAAAATGCCTAAGCACAATTCAACACTATTGTTAGCAATAGCACTCAATTGAACTCAGGCATTGCCCGCATCACCGGTCACAATCCTTTATATAGTGCTATTGTAGCACAAAAAAAAGCGATTTCAACATATTTTATTCTTATTCGACAAAAAACATTATAAACACAGGTCCTTTCGCCTAGCCCCTCAGTTAAGCGTTACTCTATGTAGTCGTGCGCTCAATGAGGCTGTATTGCAGGGGTTGCAGCTCCATTTGGCGACCTACGAGCTGAGGGGAAAGCATGTAAAAGGCATTTTGCGCCTGAGCCTCGATTGGATTCTGAACGGTTGTAATGCCCATCGTATGCGAGAGCTCCGTGTTATCAAACCCGACGATCGCCAGATCTTCCGGCACGCTCAGCAGTTGTCTGCGTGCTTCGCAGAGAATACCAACCGCCACATAATCGTTGGAGCACAGAATAGCCTGTGGGAATTCGTCCCGATACTGTAACAAATCGCGCACCACCTGCTCACCATCACGGATGTTATAGATGGAAGATTGATTCCAATGCTGCAATACAGGAAGATTATGCTGCTCCATGATATACGCATAGGCTCGTTGTCTGCTGTGGGTGTTGATGCTGCTTGGGCGGCCAAAGGCATTGGCTATACGAGTATAGCCTTTTTGTATCAAGTGTTTTAGCGCCAGCATGTATCCTTCGTACTGGTCCATGGCGACGGAGCGAATATCGGTATGATCCATTCGTTGCCACGACACGATCGGGCCATACTTGCAATAAGTGCTTAACAAATCGGTATCATTTACACAGGAAATGATGACCAGCGCATCAATTCTTTTTCTTTTCAGATCTTCGAAGGCCTGAAGCTCTTTCTTCTTGTCTTCTCCCGAAGTATAAATTATCGTTTGAAATTCGTACTGGCCCGCCACCTCTACAAAGCTATTCAGAAATGCGAGAACAATTTCATTAATGGTTGAAGTGATGATGCCAATTTGAAGGGTCTGACCCTTGGATAAGGAAATGGCGTTCCGGTTGGGAACGTAATCCAGCTCCTGCATGATTTTTAAAATCTTACTTCTCGTCTCCCGGCTCACATGGGGGGACTTGTTTAACACTCTGGATACCGTAGCTTTGGAAAAGCCCGCCAGTTTGGCAATTTGATCAAGATTCGACATGCTGCTTCTCCTCACATATGAAAAATATTTGACATGAAACGCGTTACAACGTTTAGGATGCTTATGAGGGCATTACGTCTATTTTATAGCATCTGTCGATGCATTTCAAAAAAACGTTCCTCATGTTGTGGTATTATTCTGGCAATACTTGCGATATCGTAAAGCTAAGCCTTTAGGAAACGAGGGGATTTGCGAAATGACGATTCAAATTGCATATTTAGGATTTGGCAAAAGTACAACCAGATATCATCTGCCCTATGTTCAGATCAGGGACGCCTTTCAAGTATCGAGAGTGTTCACACGCCAAGTGAGGGAGGATATGGAAACGGCCTACCCCGACATTCAGTTCTCGGATCAAATTACGGACGTTCTGGGCGACCCGGAAATATCACTCGTCGTTGTATGTACGCCTTCCTCTACGCATTATGAATATGCAAAATTGGCTCTATCCCATGGCAAGCATGTGCTGGTGGAAAAGCCTTTTTGTGAAAACCTTGAGCAAGCGCAAGAACTGATCCAATTCGCCAAGGAAAATAATCTCATCATCATGCCTTATCAAAACCGGAGGTTTGACAGCGATTATCTGGCGTTCAAGGAAGCACTCCATTCCGGAAAGCTGGGAGACATCGTCGAAATTGAATCCCATTACGATTATTTCCGTCCCAATGCCAGTATGCCCGGCGGCAATCCTGTTAACGGAATGTACTACGGACTCGGTGTTCATACGCTGGACAGGCTCATCGCCTTATTTGGCAGACCGGAGCAAGTCGGATATGACATCAAGTCTATCCGTACTCCTCATGGCGCTGATGATTACAATGAAACTATATTATATTACCCGGACAAAAAAGTGATTGTAAAAACTTCTCTTGTGGTGTGCCTGCCTTACCCGCAGTTCACTATTCACGGCACGAAGGGCAGCTTTGTCAAATGGGGAGATGATCAGCAGGAAACCTGGCTGAAAGCCGGCAAGACCCCGGATGCGGAAGGTTTCGGACTGGATAATCCCGCTTCCTATGGCAAACTTAAATACGTTCCGCCCGGAAGTAGTGAAGCTATCGAGGAAACACTTCCTTCGCCAATAGGAGATTATGGACAATTGTATGACTCGTTGTACGAG
The DNA here is from genome assembly GCF_044907935.1 of Paenibacillus sp. RC21. Taxonomy (NCBI): domain Bacteria; kingdom Bacillati; phylum Bacillota; class Bacilli; order Caryophanales; family Paenibacillaceae; genus Paenibacillus; species Paenibacillus sp. RC21. The sequence goes on along the minus strand of NZ_JBIYCS010000005.1, from coordinate 66,534 downwards.
TCCATTGTGCACGGAACACCCAAGCTGGTTAAGGACGAGGATATTTTGCTGACAATCGAAATATTGGAAAGCGGCTTTAAGCAGCCTTCCCCGTCAATCGTTGATTTCCGGCGATAGGCTCGCCATCAAGAAAGGAAGTTACGCCATATGAAGCTCGGAATGATTGGAACTGGATGGATCAGCACAGAATGGGTTAAAGCCGTGAAGGAAGCTGGCGGCTGGGAAATTACAGCACTCTTTGTTCGAAATAAGGACAAAGGCGCAGCTTTTGCCGCCGGGTGTCAGCTTGAAAACATTACGCTGTATGACAGTTTGGAAGAGATGGCTCAATCCGATATTGATGCCATTTATATTGCTACGCCCAATTCCTTGCACATGCTGCAAGCGCGTCTTTTTTTGGAGCATGGCAAACATGCGATTGTCGAAAAACCGATCAGCCTGACAGAACAGGAATTGCGAGAAGCTTACGAGTTGGCTGACCGAAATGGTTGCTACCTGCTGGAAGCGGTTCGTCATATCCATGAGCCTAATTTTTTGCGCCTTAAGGACAACTTGAAGCGCGTGGGCAATATCCAGGGTGGCACCTTGTACTCCATGCAATTTTCCTCCCGGTATGATCAGTTGCTTTCAGGAGATACTCCTAATATCTTTTCTCTGTCTTATGGCGGGGGTGCATTAATGGATCTGGGTGTGTATTCGCTGTATTTTGCCATTGATTTGCTTGGAGCCCCTACATCAGGCTTGTACCGTGCCAAAAAGCATGAGAATGGCGTGGATTTGGGCGGCCCGATCCTACTGTCGTATCCCGATTTTACACTGGTGATCCAACTGGCCAAAAATGCTGTAACCACCAACCGTGTTGAAATTTACGGGGACCAGGCCACTATGATCTCCAGTGGTGTCTCTGGTATCACGGACGTATCGGTTCTGGATGTCCGTACTCAGGAAACAGATACTGTAAGTACTCCTGAAACTCATCATTTCATGTTTTACGAGGCTCAGGAATTTTATCGGATCATTGCCGAAAAGGACAAAGACCGCTACGAAGAATTGAAGTCATTGAGCATTGAGGTTCAGAAGATCAGCAATGAACTGCGCCATCAAAATGGCATTTATTTTGAAGATGGACAAAAATAACTAAAGAAGGAGGGGATGTATTATAAGTACTAGTAGCTGCCAACCCATGTGAAGTTGCTTACAATGAGGATGGCAAAGGCTGGTCCATTCAGGTCGTTATGGAATACTCCACAAGTGTTTAACATATCCAATAAGAAAAGAGGCTCTCATACTATGACTAAGATATTAAAAGGATTTCCGAAAAACTTTCTGTGGGGCGGGGCAACCGCAGCTAACCAATTGGAAGGCGCTTTTGACGTAGATGGAAAAGGATTGTCCAGTGCGGACGTGATTGCTTATGTACCCAAAGCAGAGCGCACAAACGATCATGCTATAGAGATTTCGTCCGAGCGACTCGAAGACATTTTGTCTGGTAAGGTAAATGCCCGTTTTCCAAAGCGCGAAGGTGTGGACTTTTTCCATCATTACAAAGAAGATATCGCATTATTTGCGGAAATGGGCTTTAAGGTATTCCGCATGTCCATTAACTGGTCGCGGATTTTCCCGAATGGTGATGATGCGGAGCCGAATGAAGCAGGACTGCAATTTTACGATAATGTATTTGACGAGCTGCGCAAGTATGGGATAGAGCCACTGGTGACATTGTCCCATTACGAAACACCGCTAGGTCTGACACAGAAATATAATGGCTGGCTCGGTCGCGAAGTAATACAGCACTACGTAAATTATGCCGAAACGGTGTTTACACGTTATAAGGATAAAGTGAAATACTGGCTGACTTTTAATGAGATCAATGTGATGACGATGAGTCCGTTCACAGGTGGCGGTGTGGTCATTGATCGTGTAGATAACAAGCAGCAAGCGATCTATCAAGCCCTGCATCACCAGTTTGTGGCGAGCGCATTGGCGACAAAACGAGGCCATGAGATTATTCCTGGCTCTCAAATCGGATGTATGCTGGCTCGTATGGAAAGCTATGCACATACGTGTAACCCGGAAGACGTGCTGAAAAGTCAGCATGAAAACCAGATGAATCTGTTCTTTACGGATGTACATGCCCGTGGGGAATATTCAAATTATATGAACCGTTATTTTGAAGAAAATAATATTGTTTTGCACACAGAACCCGGCGATGCCGAAATTCTGAAAAACAACACGGTCGATTACATCTCATTCAGCTATTACATGACCTTGACTGTCTCTGCAGGTCCGGAAGGCGAGAAAGCAGCGGGGAACCTGATTGGCGGCGTGAAAAATCCATATTTGCAATCCTCTGACTGGGGCTGGCAGATTGATCCGATCGGCCTGCGTGTTACGCTGAACACATTATATGACCGTTATCAAAAGCCGCTGTTCATCGTGGAAAACGGCTTGGGTGCATATGACAAGGTGGAAGAAGACGGCTCCATTCACGACACGTATCGCATTGATTATTTGCGCCAACATATCGCTCAAATGAAGGAAGCGATTGCGGACGGTGTGGATCTGATCGGTTACACTAGCTGGGGACCTATCGACCTTGTGAGTATGTCCACTTCCGAAATGTCCAAGCGTTACGGATTTATTTATGTTGATCTGGACGATGACGGTAACGGAACACTGAAGCGCTCCAAGAAGGATTCTTTTGACTGGTACAAAAATGTAATTGCCACCAACGGCGAAGAACTGTAATCCAAGCTAACTGAATATAACCCAATATGGCCTGGGGGCGGGTGCGGCAGAGAACATCATGAGGATGAATCTGGCTGCGCCCGCCTTTATTTTATAGGCTCATCTTAAGATAACCAAACGACTTCACAAATTTTTCACTTGTAAAAAGCTGAAAGTTTTCTGTATAATAAAAAACAATTTCATATGTCTGGTTGATGTTTGCGGGAGATGGAACGTAAGTTCCGACCGAAGGGGCAAAACTCTCAGGTGCTTGGGCTGATTACAGCAACAAGCGGGACCGTAAACGGACAGAACTCTGGAGAGACCCTTAATTGGGCGCCGAAGGTGCACCGCAGATATCATCTGCTTAAACTCTCAGGCAAAAGGACAGAGACGCGAATAACCTGTGACAGGGGATGCCCTAGGCTTTTTTATGAGCTGTTAGTGGCTGAATCCTGCACAAGATGGTTGTATTTTTTCGTGCCTTTAACCTCTCCAGGAGTCGAATCAGCGGATTTGACTCTTTTTTGTTTTTTAATATGCAGGAGGAGCGGGTTGAAATGAATTTGGTACATGTGTTAGAAACGATTAGCAGTTGGATATGGGGGGCCCCACTGATCATTCTCGTTATGGGAACAGGTCTGTGGCTGACCATACGGTTGAAAATGTTGCAGGTTTTCCGCCTGCCTCTGGCGATCAAGCTGATCGGAAAGGCCCCAAATGAAGGTAGTGGGGATGTCAGCAGCTTTGCGGCCCTGAGTACGGCGCTGGCGGCTACAGTAGGTACAGGAAGTATTGTCGGCGTCGCGACAGCGATAAAACTGGGCGGACCGGGTGCTCTGTTCTGGATGGTTGTTGCAGCCTTTTTCGGGATGGCGACGAAATATGCGGAAGGTGTACTTGCAGTAAAATACCGGGTGAAGGATCGGAATGGACAATTTTCCGGCGGCCCTATGTATTATATTGAAAAAGGGCTTGGACGCCGCTTTAAACCGTTGGCGATGCTGTTTGCTTTTTCCGGGATGCTGGTAGCGCTGTTCGGGATTGGAACATTTCCTCAGGTCAAAGCGATTGTATCCTCAACCGAAAACAGCTTCGGTGTTCCACCAATTGTAACGGCATTGATTATTGCTACCCTTACGGGACTCGTTACTATTGGAGGGCTCAAGAGCATTGCCAAGGTATCGACCAAAGTTGTTCCCTTCAAAACAGGCTTGTACGTGTTGATCTGTATGATCGTACTGATTCGGTTCGCCGATCAGATTCCTGCCGCACTCGCGCTTGTGCTGCATTCGGCGTTTTCGACGACGTCTGCGACGGGTGGATTTGCCGGAGCTACGATTATGCTGGCGATGCGCAGCGGGGTAGCCAGAGGGATTTTTGCCAATGAGGCCGGATTGGGAAGCGCACCGATTGCAGCCGCAGCCGCCAAAACCAAATGGCCTGCGGAGCAAGGGTTGATTTCCATGACAGGTGTGTTTATAGATACGATGATTATTTGCGTGATGACCGGGCTGACGCTGCTGGTTAGCGGCGTATGGAGCGGTCCTACCGATGCGGGCTTGATGACGCAGCAAGCTTTCTCCAGCGCATTCCCGCTTGGTGCGGAACTGCTCACAATCATTCTGATTATGTTCGCGTTCACCACGATGCTTGGCTGGAACTACTATGGAGAACGCTGTGTTGAATATTTGCTGGGTGTCAAATGGATTAAGCCGTACCGTTATCTGTTCATTGCGCTGGTTGCCGGAGGCGCGTTTATTAAGCTGGATGCGATCTGGTTGCTGGCAGATATCTTTAACGCCATGATGGCCTTCCCGAACTTGATTGCACTGCTCGGCTTGTCGGGAATTGTAGTTGCAGAAACCCGTACCTATATGGATTCCTTGTATCCTGACAAGAAAAAGGGAATACTTGCAGGTGCCAGTGCAGGAGCAGCCATAGAAATAGAAGAAAAAGGACAAACAGTCAGCTCGTAAAGTCCGATATATCCGGATTTAAGAATATTGACTCTGCAAGATCATTTGCCAGGATAACGAAAGGGAGTGTCCCTCAGCCATTACAGGCTGGGAGGACACTCCCTTTTTGCGTTTTAGAGCAGGATAAAGCTGACTCAGTAAATCTAATCTTTGACTGCTCCAGCTGCAAGATCGGAAATAAACTGGCGGCTAATGAAAAGAAATAAAATGATAAGCGGCAGTACAGCCAACAGGGTGCCAGCAATGACCATCGCATAATCCGTATTGTAAATACCGTTTAATTGGGACAACGCAATCTGGAGCGTAAATTTGCGCTCATCGGTTAATATGATTAACGGCCATAAATAATCATTCCATGCTCCTATGAAGGTGAATGCGCCGAGAAAAGCGAACGCAGGACGTAGAATCGGGAGCGCCACATTCCAATACAGCCGAAAAAAGCTGCATCCATCCATCCGTCCTGCATCCAGCAACTCCTTTGGAATGGATTCCTCTGCATATTGGCGTATCCAGAAGATGCCGAAGGCATTCACCATCCCCGGAATGATTAGAGCTTTGAACGTGCCCACCCATCCAAAGGCGGCCATCATGACAAAGGAGGGGACAAGCGACAGTTGGGAAGGGACCATCATCGTAGCCAGCAGAATGATGAATAATGCTTTTTTGCCCGGAAAATCAAACTTGGCGAATGCAAACCCGGCCAGTGAATCGAAAAACAGCACCAACAGGGTAACGGAGCTGGCTACAAAAAGCGTATTAAAAAAAGCTCCGGCAAAATCAATCTGCTGCAATACTCTCGTCACATTGCTCCAGAAGTGGCTTCCAAACCATAACTGTGGTGGAAAACGATAGATGTCCGAAGTTGTACGGGTAGCCATGACGATAAGCCAGTAAAAAGGAAACATCGACAGAATCATTCCCGTCGACAGCCCGGTATATAAAATAACGGATTTTACACGTGCCTGCATCATGTTGTAGAACCCCCTTTCTGCCGTTATTTTTTACCTTGTACGAGCTTCCAGTTCACGATGGAGAACAGGGCAATAATGAGGAACATGCCCCATCCGACGGCTGCACCATATCCAAAATAGTTGTTAATGAACGATTCACGATACAGATACAACACAATGGTCATGCCACTTGCTCCGGCACCACCGTCATTACCGACCAGCACCTGCGGCTCGGTGAACAACTGCATTCCGCCAATGGTAGACGTAATTACGGTAAACAGGATGACCGGACGAAGCATAGGAATGGTGATGCGGAAGAAAGCTTGCGCTCCAGTTGCTCCATCTATTTTCGCAGCTTCATACAGCACATGCGGAATACTCTGGAGTCCGGCCAGGTAGATGATCGCGTTATAGCCGGTCCATCTCCATACAACCATGGAGGAAACGGCGATTTGGATCCCCCACGGCACATTAAGCCACTGGATCATAGGCAAGCCCGGGAGTTGCAGCAGGTAATTGAGAAATCCGAAATTATTGGCAAATAAAGCGCCAAAGATGATGGCAACAGCCACAATGGATGTCACGTTCGGCAGAAAAAATCCGACCCTCCACAGGGTACGCATTTTGACAAAAGGTGCATAAAGCAGGAAGGCAATCATCAGTGCAAAAAATAGCATCGGAATCGTTGAATACACCCAGATCGCAAAGGTATTACCCACAGCCTGCCAAAATTCGTTATCTGTCACAAGATAGCCAAAGTTACCCCAGCCGTTATAGGTCATATCTCCGATGCCATCCCATTTGTGAAACGCCAGATATAATGAAAAGCCAATCGGAAACAAGCCGAAGATGCCAAACAGCAGGTAAAACGGCGAGATTGCGGCATATACGGCACGGTGCTTCCATATTTCTTTCAGCATATTGACCACACGCCTTTTTTAAATTTTTGATTTTTTACCGCTGTAATTCCCGTTCGATTCGGTCCATCGTTTCCGTCCATAATGCATCGGGATCGGCATCCTGCTTGGCGACATTGGCAAGGCGACGTGTCACAATGCCGTGAATGACAGGATAACGCTCGCCGAAATAGCTGCTTTTGACATTACGTGCGGAGGCGGCAAAGATCAGTCCGGTGGCCTGACCGCCAAAGAAAGGCTCGGGTGTCTCCATGGCAGGATCGTCATAGACGCCAGGAGTGGACGGGAACAGCCCGATTTTTTGGTAGGCTTCCAACTGGTGTTCCGGGTTTTGCAGCCAGGTCAGGACTTCAAAGGCTTCTTTGGGGTGTTTGCTGGATTTGAGGATGGAAATGAAAGATCCACCCAAATTGCCGTCCCCTCCAGGGGCACGGGCGACTCTCCACTTGCCCGCAGTATCCGGCGCAGCCTCCGTGAGAACTTGCTTCATCCAGATTGCACCTATAAAAGAGGCAACTTTTCCGTTATTGACCGAAGCATTCCATTCGGGGGTCCAGCCATCCGCATTGGCGAGTAGATGCTTCTTGTGAAAAGCCACGGCGGTTTGCCAGCCCAAACGGATATGAGGGGATTGATTACCGATGTAGCTGCCGTCCGGCTTGAAGTACAGGTCTGTATTTTGAGCAAGCATCTGATTGTAAACGTTTACAATATTATCAGCTAAAAACGAACGACTTCCGAGCTTTTGCTGAAGCTGTTTTCCGGCAACCATATAGTCGTCCCATGTGCGAATCGTAGCACTGACCTTTTCAGGATCACTGGGCAGACCCGCCTGTTCAAAGAGATCACTGCGATAGAAGAGGGCGGTAGGGCCTGTGTCCATGGGAAAGGCAATCATGCTGCCATCAGGGGTAATGCCCTGATTCCATTTCCACTCCAAATACTGATCCTTGAATTGATCTGCTCCCAGTGTTCTCAAATCATAAAAACGATCCGCACTAGGAAATAACTCTACCATCCAGTCGTTCAAAGCTACGATGTCCGGTTCACCGGAACGGGCTGCCAGAGTCGTCTTGAGCTTGGCTTTGAAATCACCGCCGATTTTTTGGGTGTTCAATTTAATGTCGGGAAACTGCTTTTCGGCACGAGCGAGTAGTTCATCGTCAATAGAACGGTTCCAGTACCATAATGTAAGCGTTATCTTTTTGTGGTTTGGCAAATTGCTTTCAGATGAATGACTTTCAGAGGACAGAGGGCCGCTACAACCACTAAACATAGTGAGGAAAGCAAGACATAACACCAGCCATCGTACTGTCTTCACGTCATTTCCCTCCTTGCTGTCTGAGTTGGTCTACCTGCTGAACAAGTTGTGAATGGTTTAGCTCCATCATATGAATCTGTTATCCATTTATGTGCATATGCCTTAACCAAAAACAAAAAATTTGAAACGTATATCCACTTGAGCATTTTGCAACAATCCCAAGAGCGATTTCAAATCAGCAATCTATAGATCGAAACGGTTTAGTTGGTCTATCTATTGTACTTTCGAGCGTTGGAAATCGAATGATGCAAAATGCTGACTTAAAAAAGCGCGTGCGTCTCTTACATGAAGATCACACGTGCCTAAGCTCAGGGGTCGGATTACTACATCAACCGTTGTATTTCATCTTTCAGAATTTCGGATCGCGTACCGAAAATAATCTGTACGCAGTTGACATCGCTTACATGCTTATATAATATCAAATTTAAGTTAATAATCGTGACGGAGACAAGAGAGCCACGCAGACATCCCATGTTAGAGCACAGGGGGCGGTTTGTGATGGCTTTTCTTTTTTTGTGCGCGGTGAAAGCGATTGAAAATCGGTTGATCTATTGAGGAGGTAGGTTGTATGTCGCCATACGCAGCCGAATTCATAGGGACGATGATCCTTATTGCCCTAGGTGGCGGAGTGTGCGCAGGGGTGTCCCTGAAAAAATCATTTGCCCACGGCTCTGGCTGGATTGTGATCGGATTGGGGTGGGGGCTCGCGGTCGCCGTTGCGGTATATGCGGTTGGTCAGATCAGCGGAGCACACTTAAATCCGGCGGTGACGCTGGCGCTTGCATTTCAGGGAGCTTTTCCGTGGAGGGATGTTCCGGGCTATATTGCAGCTCAGCTTCTTGGGGCCATGGCGGGTGCCGTGATTGTGGTTTTGCATTATTTGCCCCACTGGAAAGAGACGGAGGACACAGCAACCAAACTCAGTGTATTTGCTACAGGACCGGCTATTGATCATCCGTTCGCTAACGTGCTTAGTGAAATGATCGGTACTTTCATCTTTGTTCTTGCTTTGCAGTCATTCGGTGCCAACTCCTTCGCTGAGGGATTGAATCCACTCATTGTGGGTTTTCTGGTTGTCAGCATCGGCTTGTCCTTCGGCGGGACTACAGGTTATGCTATTAATCCGGCTAGAGATTTGGGCCCGCGTCTTGCGCATTGGTTAATGCCGATTCCCGGTAAAGGAACATCGAACTGGAAATATGCCTGGGTGCCGATTGTAGGGCCATTGCTGGGGGGCTCTTTCGGAGGGTTGTTTTACCAGACCGTATTTAAAGGGAATATGACTCCAGCTTTCTGGATTGTGCTGGGTCTGATTGTAGTGGTGCTTATGCTTACCTTTCGTTTCAGCCGTACTTATAAAAGTGATAAAGCTCATAAAATAACAGCATAAAATGAGCGGATTACAGGGGAGAGATTAACGATGGAAAAATATATTTTGTCACTGGATCAGGGAACAACAAGCTCAAGAGCGATTTTGTTCAACAGTAAAGGGGATGTGGTGTACTCGGCTCAGCGGGAGTTTCCGCAATACTTTCCTCATCCCGGCTGGGTGGAACAGAATGCGAATGAAATCTGGAGTTCCATTCTGGGGGTTATTGCATCCTGTCTATCCGAATCCGGTGTAAAAGCGAACCAGATTGCCGCCATCGGCATTACCAATCAGCGTGAATCGGTAGCCGTATGGGACAAAAATACAGGACTTCCTGTGTATAACGTACTTGTATGGCAGTCGCGCCAAACCTCCGAGATCTGCGAAGAACTGAAGCAGCAAGGGCATCAGGAGCTATTCCACAGTAAAACAGGGCTGTTGATTGACCCGTATTTCTCAGGCACAAAAGTGAAGTGGATACTGGATCATGTAGAAGGTGCGCGGGAAAAGGCAGAACGAGGCGACTTGCTGTTCGGTACGATTGATTCGTGGCTGATCTGGAAGCTATCCGGCGGCAAGGCGCATGTGACCGACTATTCCAACGCAGCCAGAACACTGATGTATAACATTTATGAGCTAAAGTGGGACGAAGAACTGCTGGACATTCTCGGTGTGCCAAAAAACATGCTGCCTGAGGTACGGCCTTCCTCCGAGGTATATGCGCATACGGTGGATTATCATTTCTTTGGTCAAAATATACCGATTGCAGGCGCAGCGGGTGACCAGCAGGCGGCTCTATTTGGTCAGGCTTGTTACGAAAAAGGGATGATCAAGAATACTTACGGCACAGGTTGCTTCATGCTGATGAACACGGGCGATCAACCGGTTGAGTCCAAGCACGGACTTATTACGACCATCGCTTGGGGGCTGGAAGAAGGCAAGGTGCAATATGCGCTGGAGGGGAGTGTCTTTGTAGCGGGCTCGGCGATTCAGTGGCTTCGTGACGGTCTGCGCATGTTCCGTGAAGCCAAAGACAGTGAAGCCTATGCAGCCCGCGTTCCCTCTTCGGAAGGGGTGTATCTGGTACCAGCTTTTGTCGGCCTGGGCAGTCCATACTGGGATAGCGAGGTGCGTGGAGCGATGTTTGGCCTGACACGTGGCACCACGAAGGAGCATTTTATCCGCGCAACACTGGAGGCACTTGCTTACCAGACGAAGGACGTGCTTGCAGCGATGGAAATTGACTCCGGCATTGCCGTGAAGACGTTGCGGGTGGATGGAGGAGCCGTGCTGAACAATTTTCTGATGCAATTCCAGAGTGATATTCTGGATGCCACAGTAGAACGGCCTGTGATCCATGAGACGACAGCACTGGGAGCCGCATGTCTGGCAGGTTTGGCGATTGGATACTGGAAGAGCATGGATGAGCTGCGCAAGCGTGTGAGGGTGGAGCGATCTTTTACCCCCGGTATGGATGAAGAAACGCGCAGCAGTTTGTATGAAGGCTGGAAAAAGGCTGTGAAGGCGACAATGGCCTACAAGTAATAGCTTAAACGAAGGATCTCTTCTAGAGCAACGCAATGTCTTTTTCGGTTACACGTAAGACATTTGAATTGGGCGTTATATTTTATCCGCTCCACCACTGTTGTTTACTCTGATTAAAACTTAAATGCCCCGTAAGATGGACACTTTGAGAGAAAGTGTCCATCTTACGGGGCACAGTCATGTAACACTGAGGTGACTCCCTTTTTTCGTTAAAGAGTTATAGAAAGCTGGCACACTCTATGAGATATGTTATTAGCCCAACTTATCTTAGCCCTTAACCTTCGTATGGTTCCAATTTTGCCGGGCTCCGCAGGAGCTGCGAATGACTAGCTCCGGTTCTACTTTAATACATTTCGTTTCCATTTGTTTATTCATCAGGTCAAATAGCACCATAGCGGCTAGTCGGCCTATTTTTTGTTTATCTTGTTTTACAGTGGTCAGTGGAGGATCGGTGTAACGACAGGCTTCTATATCATCACATCCCACCACAGCAATATCCTCGGGTACCCTCAAGCCGCTTTCCTTGAAAGCACGGATGACACCAAAGGCAAGCAGGTCGGTAGCCGCAAAAATAGCCCTTGGTAAATCTCCTTGCTGTATCCACGTCTTCGCTATCTGGTATCCATCTTCCGCTGCGTAGTCCTTAGCATACACGATCCATTCGGGTCTAACATCAAGACTAAACCGTTTTAGTGAAGCAATAAAGGCTTCTTCTCTCTCCTTAATCACCAGGGATGGGCGTTCAATTCCAATAAAACCCATATCTCGGTAACCATTCATGTAAAAATGCTCAACAACCTTCATTGAGATTTTCTGATTGTCGGACATAATGTAACAGGAACTGGCTCCGGTTAGTTCAATATCCACACCAATGCAGGGGATGGGGCTGGCGTCGAGATCAAAAACGCTCTTCTCCACTTCATCTCCGGCAATAATAATGCACCCGTCCACTGAAAAATATTTCGAACGAGCCAAATAGTCCTCTCCATTGTCCAGAAATTTTTCATTCGAAAAAAACAGCAGGTCGTAACCGAGCAAGCCAATCTGTTTTTTGAAGACATTAATGATATCTACAAAAAAAGGATGGCTAAAATCGACATTCAGCTTGCCAGCGAATATAACGCCTACCAGATTTGATTTTTTGGTAGCAAGCGTTCTAGCCGAGGAAGAGGGTCTGTAGCCTGTTTCCTCCATAATTTTAAGCACCCGCTGCCGGGTTTCCTCACTGATATCCGTGTAATTATTTATAATTTTCGAAACCGTTGCTACAGAAACGCCTGCCATACTCGCTATTGTTTTTATATTCATGAAATCCTCCGAAACTAAACTGGTTTAGTTGAATTGACTTTGCATTCTAAATTTAATGATTACTCGTATTCTATGCTACCTTATAGACGAGAGTCAACAGTGCTTTTAGGATATATTTTAATATATTATGGAAAAATAAGTTTAATTTAGCGGTGGTTCATGTTTTTTTTGATATTTCACAAATCTCTATTTACAAATACAGATCATTCGTTACATAATGGTAAATGTAAATAACGAAACTGCTTTCGTGATGTGTGGATGTATGTATTCTAAAATGTTATGGGGGGATTTTGCAATGCTAAAAAAGAGTTTTTCTTTACTTCTTGTAACCGCTTTAATCGTGGTATTGGCCGCTTGCGGTAAAGGTAGCGGAACTGCACAGGAGGGGAATAAGAAGGTCACGTTAAAGATTATTCATTGGCAACAGGAAAATATTAATAACTATATAAAGGAATTTAATAAAAAGTTTGAAGAGAAGTATCCAGATGTTCAGGTAGAGTATACGACAGTTCCTGCTGACTCAACGTATGATCAATTGATGCAAACACGTATGAATGCTGGTTCATCCGGTGATGCAGACATTATTCCTCTGAAATTCAGCTTCGTAGGCGCTCCGCAGGAATGGTCCAAGGGAGCAGCTGATCCGATGTGGAAGCAATGGATTGACGGAGGACTAATAGCCGATCTGTCGGATCAAGCTTTTATAAAAAACTATAATCCTACAGATGTCAAAAATGCCATGACCTATAAGGACAAGGTATACGGTGTAAATATGGGTAAGGTGGCACTTACAGGTCTGTTCTATAACAAAGAGATTTTTGAAAAATATAATCTTGCTGTGCCCACAACTTGGGATGAGCTGGTAAATGTTATGAAGGTGCTCAAGGACAACGGCGTAGAACCGATTGGTTTCGGCGGTAAGGATGTTTGGCCTATTAATCTTGCAGTCCAAGGGCTTCAAGCCTCTATCCATGATGATCAGCTGGAATATATTAAAGGGCTGTGGACAGGGAAGACGAAGCTGACAGATCCCGTCCAGCTTGAGGTGCTGGAAAAAACACAAATTTTGATGAACAACGCCATTGGTGGATTTATGGGGATTGACTATGGAACCCTGCCAAGCTTGTTTGCTACAGGGCGTGTAGCTATGATTGCAGATGGCACGTGGGATGCAACGACGATCCAGACAGCCAATCCAGAGATGAAATTTGGTTATTTCCCGATTCCAGGCAGCAATGATCCGGCAAAAAATAAGAACCTTGCAGGCAAGTACGATATGACATGGATGGTATTGGAAAAGTCGCCAAACAAGGATTATGCGATCAAATGGCTTGAAATGCTCTCTGAGAAGCAGAACTACACGGATTTTGTGAACGCCGCCGGATTTTTGCCGACACAGCCTGATGTGAAGATAAGTAGTGAATTTGTTAATGAAATCCAGCCTTCACTGGAAAACTTCAAGCTCTCTTGGGATCAGCTGTTTATCAATCGTAAGAATGTTGGACAGTACATTAAGGATGCCAGCATACATGCTGAATTTCTGACGCCTGCCGGTCCGCTAAAGACGCCTTTGGAGCTTGCCCAAAAATCCCAGGCAGACTGGGATGCGGCAGCCCCTAAATAAATCAAAAGGTTTTACATGAGCGCAAATTGGCAACTGTAAAGCTCCCATAATAATGTAAAAAGGTGTGAGGCCCATGTATCCCTTCGGAAAGGGTGCGGCCCGGTTAATGCCGTATCTTTTGCTGAGTATTCCGGTGCTGCTCTATTTGCTTCTTGGCTTTGGTCCCTCAATGGTAACCGTACTGTTTTCCTTTACAGATGCTTCAGGGGTTCCGGGACAAACGTGGAATTTTGTTGGATTCGAGAATTATATGACTTTTTTTACCTCTTCTGATTCTGGAGATCGAATTGCTTCTATTGGCCGTTCCCTATATTTCGCCGTAGCTGTGGTTGTGATTCAAAATGCAGTAGGGCTGTTCATGGCCGTCATTATTAATAAAAAGCTCAAGGGTGATGTGTTTTACCGCGCAGTATTTTTCCTGCCCGTTGTGCTTGGGGTAACAGTATCCGGACTGATCTGGCAGCTGATTTCCAATCCGCTTGGCGGTCCTGCGCAAGCCATGATGAACTTTTTTGGAACCAGCTCCAACTTTTTCGGGGACTATGATATTGCATTTGAACTGATTATTTTTGTGCAAATTTGGATGTACATGGGTTACTCGATGACTATTTTCTTAGCCGGACTCCAATCCATTCCCAATGATTTATATGAAGCAGGGTATATGGATGGCGCTTCTGGGTGGAAAGCGTTCAAAAACATTACCTTTCCGATGATTGCGCCGTCCTTTACAGTCAATATGCTGCTGTCCATTATTGGAGCCTTACAAACCTTTGACATTATTTATGTGCTGACAGGTGGTAAATTCAACACGACGACACTTGCGTTTGATGTGTATGCAACAGCCTTCGGCTCCGGGACGTCGGATTACGGCCTTGCCTCCGCAGTAGCTATGATCCAGTTCCTGTTTGTATTTACGGTGTCGATGATTGCTCTGTATTACTTGCGCAGAAGAGAGGTGGAAATGTAATGAGCAGTACCAAAGGAACAAAATTACTGAGCTATATCATCGTACTGCTCATGCTTTCGTTATATTTATTCCCGCTATTCTACCTCTTTAATGTATCGATGAAGACTCAAAGTGAGTATCTGATTGATCCCGTGGCTATAGCCAAAAGTCTGCGCTTGGAGAATTTCATGGATGCTTGGGAAAAAGGGGATTTCTCTCAGTACATGTGGAACAGTATTTTGTATACGGGCGTATCTACGCTATTAACGTTGGTGATATCCGTGTTTGCAGCTTTTCCATTGGCGCGGGGATACGTTAAGTTCAGCACTTTCTTTTATGTGTTTTTCCTGATATCCATGTATCTTCCGAACCCGCTGATTCCGCAATTTGCTCTCATTAATAGTCTGGGACTTTACAATACCCAGCTTGGTTTTATTTTGCTGAAAACAACGGGTACCGGCATTGCCTTCCTGATGTTTGTGGGATATATCAAGTCTGTCTCCCGAGAGCTGGATGAAGCGGCTGCTATGGACGGGTGCGGATATTCACGCTATTTGTTTACGATTCTTGTACCGCTGATGAAGCCGGTGTTGGCGACAGGCATCATTTTGACAGCGATTGGGGCGTGGAACGATATTATAGGTCCTACCATTTATTTGTCTGATCCCGCGTATCAGCCAGTGACCAAGGGATTGTTCTCCTTCTACGGACAATACATGAACAACTGGCCGCTGCTCGCTTGCGGTATCCTGATTGTTACACTACCGCTGGTTATTTTGTATATTTTCCTCCAGCGCTTTATTGTTGGCGGTGCAATGGCCGGAGCTGTGAAGTCTTAAATCCTGAAAGGATGATACCAAGTATGAGTGAGAATACCTTTTTATTTCCAGCCACTTTTATGTGGGGAACCTCGACCTCTTCTTATCAAATTGAAGGTGGTGTAGCTGAGGGAGGAAGAACGTCTTCCATTTGGGATACTTTCTGTCAAGCACCCGGGAAGGTGATAGGCGATGACAGCGGAGATATGGCTTGTGATCATTTTCACCGCTTTAAGGAAGACGTGCAGTTAATGAAGCAGCTTGGCTTTCTACATTACCGTTTTTCCGTGGCCTGGCCGCGCATTATTCCTGCACCCGGCGTGGTTAACGAACAGGGATTACTCTTCTATGAGCGCCTGCTGGATGAGATTGAGTCGGCCGGGCTAATTCCGATGCTGACACTGTATCACTGGGATCTTCCGCAGTGGATCGAGGACGAGGGGGGTTGGACAAATCGAAGGATTATCCAGCATTTTATGACGTATGCCTCTGTAATCATGGATCGGTTTGGACAACGCATAAACTGGTGGAACACGATCAACGAGCCTTATTGTGCCTCTATCCTGGGCTATGGTACAGGTGAACATGCTCCCGGCCATGAGAACTGGAACGAAGCCTTTACTGCCGCTCACCATGTCCTGTTGTGTCATGGCATTGCCATCCATTTGCACAAGGAAAAGGGTCTGACAGGTAAGATAGGAATTACACTGAACATGGAACATGTGGATGCTGCTTCTGAGCGACCTGAGGACGTAGCCGCTACCGTCCGCCGAGATGGCTTTATCAATCGTTGGTTTGCCGAGCCGTTGTTTAACGGGAAATATCCAGAGGATATGGTGGAATGGTACGGGGCGTATCTGAACGGCTTGGATTTTGTACAGCCTGGTGATATGGAGCTGATTCAGCAGCCGGGGGATTTTTTGGGCATCAATTACTACGCCCGCAGCGTCATTCGAGCGGCTACAGACGCTTCGTTGCTTCAGGCAGAGCAGGTTCGCTTCGAGGAACCGGTAACGGATATGGGATGGGAGATTCACCCCGAATCCTTTTATAAGCTGCTAACTCGGATTGAGAAGGATTTTACCAAGGGCTTGCCCATTCTGATTACGGAAAACGGAGCAGCGATGAAGGACGAATTGATGGATGGGAAGATTGAGGACACTGGACGTCAGCGCTACATTGAGGAGCATTTAAAGGTATGCCATCGCTTCATCGGGGAGGGAGGGCAGCTCAAGGGCTATTTTGTCTGGTCATTCCTTGATAACTTTGAATGGGCTTGGGGCTACAGCAAACGTTTCGGTATTGTACATATTAATTACGAAACGCAGGAACGGACACCCAAACAAAGTGCGCTGTGGTTCAAGCAAGTGATGGCGAATAACGGGTTTTAAATAGATTATCATGATAATTTAAGCTGTCATGCTGCAATAACAGAGCATGACGGCTTTTAAGACTGCATAAATTTTTGTGTAAGGGGGGACTATGCTGAAATATCTTGCATATCCAGTATAACAGGGCAGTGGTCGCTGCCCGTAATATGGCAATCAATGCTTGCATCTATCAACAGCGGGCGAAGTCTGTCCGAGACGAGAAAGTAATCGATCCGCCAGCCGATGTTCCGTTCTCTCACCTTCGGCATGTAGGACCACCAGGAATAAACATCCGTCCTGTCAGGATTAAAGTATCTGAAGGTGTCTATAAATCCAGCGCTCAGCAACTGCGACATTCTGTCACGTTCCTCAGGCGTAAATCCGGCATTTCCGCGGTTGGCTTTCGCATTTTTCAGGTCAATTTCCTGATGAGCCACGTTCAAATCTCCGCAAACAATGACAGGCTTCAATGCATCCAACTGTTGCAGATAGCTGCGGAAACGGTCCTCCCATTCCAGTCTGTATGGCAGTCGGGTCAAATCCCGTTTGGTATTCGGAGTATATACATTAACCAGATAAAATTTCTCAAATTCCAAAGTAATGGTTCTGCCTTCAGGTTCCCCATTTTCTTCAAGTCCATAATGCACAGAAAGAGGTTTGATTTTGGTGAAGATAGCGGTGCCAGAATATCCTTTTTTCTCGGCATAATTCCAGTACTGTGTGTATTCCTCCATATTCTCCATCAGGATTTGTCCCTCTTGAAGCTTGGTTTCCTGTACGCAAAAAATATCAGCATTCGTTTCTTTTAGATAAGTATAAAATCCTTTGGTCACACAGGCTCTTAAGCCATTAACATTCCAAGATATGATTTTCATTTATTAATTCTCCCTTGCCGTACCAAACATGTAAGCATACTGCTTTATTTCTGTGGCACTTCGTCAGTTCATGCTCGTCGGAAAATATTTAACATTAGATGATAGCATTCTCAGCGTTTTTTTGAAGTGGATACGAACTTTTCTACATTAGAATAGAATATATTTTTTTGTGCGGGGTTGTGAAACGAAAAAAAGCTCCCTTACGGAAGCTTCTCACGATAACGTCCCAGGAGGGATTCGAACCCCCGACCGACGGCTTAGAAGGCCGTTGCTCTATCCAGCTGAGCTACTGGGACATAAAATTCAAGCGAAGATTAATATATCACATGGATAAAAAAAATTCAAGCTTTATTTCGCATATATCCGGTATTCAGGCTTTCTTTAGCATAAAAATCAAAGTAGCTATCGTTTTTTTTGCCTCATAAAAGGGTATGTTAGAATACAGGTGAATATGTGGAAGACGAGAGGTTGGACTTCGGCCGCTGTTTCTCATATAATCTACAAATACTTTAGCTTGCGGTGGAGAGGGGGTGCCTTTAATAAAGGACTCCAAGGTGACGACAAAAGAAAATAATATTGTTTTGTTTCCGAAGACACTGGATTACTATCAAATTCAACTCACTGTAATGCTTGAAAACGAGCGTTACGGAGAGGCGATGGCGATGCTGCGTTTTTTGATGCAGTGTCAGGGACAGGAACAGAAGCAATACGAAGAGTGGGAGGCCCTTTTACAATGGCTGGAGGCCGCATTTCCACAGTATGCCGACAGAGGGGCGGACACGGACACTACGGCAGAAGATGAGGTCAATGAAGCAGAGCTGGCTCGCCAACATGCGCGCTTCAAGCAGGAGCAGGATGCAGGCTACGGCAACAAGCTGCTACATATGGCTATGGATGAACCGTTGTCGGAACAGACGATTTTAGCGCTGGAACAACTGTCTTATCTGGATCTGCCAGAAATCGACGATGCGCTGCTTAACTGGATTAAGGAACGGGAAATCCACCCTCTGCTTCAATTCCGTGTTTTGCAGACACTACGACGACGCGGAATGGAAGGGACGATCGAAATCAGCCGGGGAGATGAGAAGGCAGAAATCGAGATTGAGTCTATTCCGTTGCGGCCGGATGAATTTCCTGAACCGATTATGCGTATTCTGGAGCGGGTGGCCGATCAGACTGAAGTGCATGAGCCTACGCTGTTCTATTTTGCGCAGGAGCTATGGTCGCAGTTTGTGATGGCGGTGTACGGTACGAAAGATTACAGGTCAATGCTGGTGGAGGAGGACGGGATGCCGGATATTTGGGCGGCAGCACTCCATCAGACGGTATCGGAGAGTCTGAGTGGCAACAAGGACGAGGAAGAAACCCGTGCTATATATGGCATTACCGATGCATTGCGCTTCCGTTTTGAGCAGGTATATCGGTCGATGCGTCTATTCGTAGCGGCGGGAATGAACACTCCATAACGGCCGGAAACGTTTACCTGTGAAGTCATTCAAGGAGCTGCCCTTGAAAAAGATAGTAATGTTAGATATACTATAGTGGTTATTTTGTGTGCGTTGATCGTATGAAAACTAAGTGAAGATTTTGTTGGAGGGGAAAGCATAAAATGAAAGCAACTTGGGAGAAAATAGAGAAGAACCTTGGGGTTCTTGAAGTTGAGGTTGACGCGGATCGTGTAGCCGCTGCACTCGACAAAGCTTTTAATAAAGTGGCTAAACAAGTAAGTGTACCAGGATTCCGTAAAGGTAAAGTACCACGTCCTATTTTTGAAAAGCGTTATGGTATTGAAAGCTTGTATCAGGATGCAATTGACTTCCTGCTGCCAGAAGCCTACAGCCAAGCTGTAGAAAAAACGGATATTTTCCCGGTAGACAGCCCTGACGTTGAAATTGATCAATTCGCTAAAGGCGAATCTTTCAAATTCAAAGCCAAGGTTACTGTTAAGCCTGAAGTGACTTTGGGTGAGTACAAAGGTGTAGAAGTGCCTGTAAGCAAACTCGAAGTAACTGACGAAGAGCTGGCTCAAGAGCTGGAGCGTTTGCAACAACGTCATGCCGAGCTGGTTGTCGTTGATGAAGATGCTGCACAATCCGGCGATACGGCTATTATCGACTTCGACGGTTCCGTTGATGGTGTACCATTCGAAGGCGGACAAGCTGAGAAGTATTCTCTGGAGCTGGGCTCCAATACGTTCATTCCTGGCTTTGAAGAGCAAGTGGTCGGTTTGCACACAGGCGATTCCAAGGACGTTGAAGTAACGTTCCCTGAGAACTACCATTCTGCTGATCTCGCTGGCAAACAAGCAGTCTTCAAAGTGAAAGTTCATGAACTGAAACGCAAAGTTCTTCCTGAGCTGGATGATGAATTTGCAAAAGACGTAAGTGAATTTGATACACTGGCTGAATTCAAGGAAGACTTGAAAAAGCAACTGCTGGAGCGTAAGGAAAATGAAGCTAAAGCTGCCCGTGAGGGTGCGGTAGTGGAGAAGGTTGCTGAGAACGCAACAATCGACATTCCTGAAGCGATGATCAAAAGTGAAGTGCAAAACATGGTTCGCGATTTTGACAACCGTCTGCGTAGCCAAGGCATGAATCTTGAAATGTTCCTCGGATTCTCCGGCCAAAGCCAGGAAGATCTGGAAGCGCAAATGAAAGTGGATGCTGAGAAGCGTGTACGCAACAACCTCGTGCTGGAGCAAGTGGCTAAAGCGGAAAGCATCGAAGTTTCCGAAGCGGAAATTGATGAAGAGCTGAAAAACATGGCTGAAGCTTACAAACGTTCGGTTGAAGAAATTCGCGGTATTCTGGAAGGTAACGGCTCGTTCGCAAACCTGAAAGAAGAAATTTCACTGCGCAAAACGATCGCTTTGTTGTTGGAAAACAGCAAAGAAGTTGAAGCGCCAGCTGAAGCTGTCGAGTAATTCAAACGATAAAATATACGGGGTATGCCAAACAGGTTGCAACGTAGCAATTAGATAGGGATAAGGCACGTAGTGAAAGTTACGTGCCTTATTTTTACCTTGGGAAATCCATATTTTAGTCTTTTATGGAAAATTCTGTGAGTTGCGCTTTATTGTTGTACATAAGTCACTGCTGTACATTTGCACATACATACGAAACATGGTTAAATATGAGAAGGTCTCGGCTAAGCACGTTGTATAACAGCCCGCACTGCATATATGAGCGGATGCAAATATGACACGAGACTCTGAACATGTTAAAATATTTTGTAAGGTGTTCCCGTTTCATGCTTGCCGCTTCCGTTTTAATGGGACTTAAGGAAGTGGATGAATACTGGTGTTCATTTCAATAAAGAAAAGAGGTTGGTCGTGATGAGTCTCGTCCCTATGGTTGTGGAACAAACGAATCGAGGAGAACGATCTTACGATATTTACTCGCGGTTGCTTAAGGATCGCATTATTTTCCTGAGTGGCCCGATTGATGACGATGTCGCCAATCTCGTCATTGCACAGCTATTATTCCTTTCTGCGGAAGATCCGGAGAAGGATATCAATTTGTACATTAACTCGCCGGGCGGTTCTGTAACTGCGGGCATGGGTATATATGATACAATGCAATTCATTAAGCCAGACGTATCGACGATCTGTGTAGGCATGGCTGCAAGTATGGGCTCTTTGCTACTCACAGCGGGTGCGCCAGGCAAGAGATATGCGCTTACCAACAGCGAAGTTATGATCCATCAGCCGTTGGGTGGCATTCAGGGGCAAGCCTCCGATATGCTGATCCATGCGGACTGGATTCTCAAAACGCGTGCCAAGCTGAATCAAATCTATGTCGAGCGTACGGGTCAGCCCCTCGAAAAAATCGAACGTGATACTGACCGGGATTTCTTCATGGAAGCGGAAGAGGCAAAAGCATACGGCATCATTGACCAGGTGCTGTCTAGACCGATTAATCTGTAAAGGGGTGGCTCTATGTTTAAATTTAATGATGAAAAAGGACAACTGAAATGTTCCTTCTGCGGTAAATCTCAGGATCAGGTTCGCAAGCTAGTTGCTGGACCGGGCGTATATATATGTGACGAATGCATCGAGTTGTGCACAGAAATCGTGGAAGAGGAATTGGGTCATGAGGAAGAAGTAGATCTGAAAGACATTCCGAAACCAATGCAAATCCGTGACATTCTGGATCAATATGTAATTGGTCAGGATCAAGCAAAAAAATCGTTGTCCGTAGCGGTATATAACCACTACAAACGTATTAATACGCAGAACAAAATTGATGATGTGGAACTGCAAAAAAGTAACATTTTGATGCTCGGACCTACAGGTTCAGGTAAAACGTTGCTTGCGCAAACCATGGCTAAAATCTTGAACGTTCCTTTTGCCATTGCAGATGCCACTTCCCTTACGGAAGCAGGTTATGTGGGCGAAGACGTTGAAAACATTTTGCTAAAATTGATTCAAGCTGCCGATTATGATGTGGAAAAAGCTGAACGCGGCATTATCTACATCGACGAAATTGATAAAGTAGCCCGCAAATCCGAAAACCCGTCCATTACGCGTGACGTATCGGGTGAAGGTGTGCAGCAGGCTTTGCTTAAAATTTTGGAAGGCACGGTTGCTTCTGTACCTCCACAAGGTGGTCGTAAGCATCCTCATCAAGAGTTCATTCAAATTGATACCACCAACATCCTGTTCATTTGCGGCGGTGCCTTTGACGGTCTGGAGCAAATGATCAAACGTCGTGTTGGCAAGAAAGTCATCGGCTTCAATGCCACTACAGATCAAAAGGATTTGAAACCGGGCGAATATACTTCTATGGTGTTGCCTGAAGATCTTTTGAAATTCGGTCTGATTCCGGAGTTTGTAGGACGTTTGCCAGTTATTTCTACGCTGGAGCCGCTTGATGAGAACACATTGGTTCGTATTTTGTCTGAGCCCAAAAATGCATTAGTCAAGCAGTATCAGAAGATGCTCGAATTGGATAATGTTACTTTGGAGTTTAAGCAAGATGCTCTGGAAGCCATTGCCCGTGAGGCCATCAAGCGTAACACGGGTGCCCGTGGCCTTCGTGCGATCATTGAAGGCATTATGCTGGATGTGATGTATGAGGTTCCTTCCCGTGATGATATCACGACTTGCGTCATCAATGAGCAAGTTGTAAAAGATAAAATCGCACCGGAACTCGGTGGTACAGATAAGGATAAAAAACAAGAAGAGAGCGCCTAAGGATTGATACTTCGCGATCTCTAAAACATGAGAAGCCGGATCTCCACTTCACTAAACCCATATGAGGTTTTATGGGGTGGAGGTTTGGTGTTAATGGGAGAGAAAAGTACATGTTCTTAAGACAAGACACACGTCCCGTTAAAGTCGGGAATCTGACGATTGGCGGCAGCAATGAAGTCATCATCCAAAGCATGTGTACGACCAAAACAGCAGATGTGGAAGCTACTGTCGCTGAAATTCTCCGTTTGGAAGAGGCGGGTTGCCAACTTGTACGGGTCACCGTCAACAATGAGGAAGCTGCCGCAGCCATTAAGGAAATCAAAAAACAGATCCATATTCCGCTCGTAGCGGATATTCACTTTAACCACAAGCTGGCCTTGCTGGCGATTGAAAACGGAATTGACAAGGTTCGTATCAATCCTGGCAACATTGGTCGTCGTGAAAAAGTGGAAGCTGTCGTTAAGGCATGCAAGGAAAAGGGAATTCCGATTCGGATTGGTGTGAATGCCGGGTCATTGGAACAGCATTTGCTGGATAAGTACGGCTATCCTACGCCGGAAGCGATGGTAGAAAGCGCACTGTATCATATCGGTATACTGGAAGAGCTTGATTTTCACGATATTATCGTGTCGCTGAAAGCATCTGATGTACCTATGGCGATTGCTGCTTATACGAAGGCAGCCGAAATCATCAAATATCCGCTACACCTGGGTATTACCGAAGCGGGTACCCTCTTTACCGGAACCGTTAAGAGTTCAGCGGGAATGGGTGCCTTGCTGGCAGCGGGCATTGGCTCGACCATGCGTATTTCGCTGAGTGCCGATCCAGTGGAAGAAGTGAAGGTTGCGCGGGAACTGCTCAAAACCTTTGGGCTGATCACGAATGCTGCGACTTTGATTTCCTGTCCGACTTGTGGACGTCTGGATATTGATCTGTTCTCAATTGCCAACGAAGTCGAAGATTATATTGCAAAACTCAAGGTGCCGATTAAAGTGTCGGTACTGGGTTGTGCGGTGAACGGCCCGGGGGAAGCTAAGGAAGCCGATATCGGTATTGCCGGAGCGCGCGGGGAAGGACTTCTGTTCCGTTACGGAAAAATGATTCGCAAAGTTCCCGAGGCTGACATGGTTGACGAATTGAAAAAAGAAATTGACATCATCGTCAAGGCGTATGAAGAGACGGGTAAAATTCCGGGTCGCGAGGAACGTCATACAGCCGAGAAGGTATAGGTAAAATCGATTCCCATAAAGAGGAATAATCATATTATATTACCATCATTTAAACGCCGTGGAGGGCAGCTCTGCTACAGAACTGTTCTTCGCGGTGTTTTTGTATTTTCTCTCTGATCTTTTGGAAGACTGCCGTTTAGCTATTGGGGAAAAGGAAATACTGTTTTTCATAGACGGCATTTTAGCGGCATTTTTCAAAATGCTGAGATGAGAAACGGAGGAAATACGATGGACTTTACTATGATTTTGTTGTTGGTGCAAATGTTTTTTGGGATTGTCATCGGTCTATATTTCTGGAACCTTTTGCGGAGCCAAAAGACGAACCGCAGCGCAGTGGACCGGGAATCCCGCAAGGAACTGGATAAGCTGCGCAAACTGCGCTCCATTTCATTAACCAAACCGCTGGCTGAACGCACTCGTCCTGCCACATTACAGGATATTGTCGGTCAGAAGGACGGATTGCGAGCGCTCAAGGCAGCGTTATGCAGTGCGAATCCACAGCATGTTATTATTTATGGCCCACCGGGAGTGGGCAAGACGGCTGCTGCGCGTGTGGTGCTGGAAGAGGCTAAGAAAAACCTGTCCTCCCCGTTCAAGGGAGACGCCAAATTTACGGAGATTGATGCGACGACTGCCCGTTTTGACGAGCGGGGTATTGCAGACCCGTTAATTGGTTC
Source organism: Paenibacillus sp. RC21 (assembly GCF_044907935.1). NCBI lineage: Bacteria > Bacillati > Bacillota > Bacilli > Caryophanales > Paenibacillaceae > Paenibacillus > Paenibacillus sp. RC21. The sequence continues at coordinate 41,685 of NZ_JBIYCS010000005.1, read as the reverse complement.
GGTGCATGATCCGATTTATCAAGGTGCTGGAGCAATGGGAGTGGCGGGTATTCCACAGCCCAAGCCCGGAGCTGTAACGAAGGCGCATGGCGGCATGCTGTTCATTGATGAAATTGGCGAGCTGCATCCCACACAGATGAATAAGCTGTTGAAAGTATTGGAGGACCGAAAAGTATTTCTGGAGAGCGCGTACTACAACTCGGAGGATTCGAATACTCCTGCTTATATCCATGATATTTTCCAAAATGGTTTGCCTGCCGATTTCCGTTTGGTAGGTGCGACGACCCGTTCGCCGCACGAGCTGCCGCCTGCCATTCGTTCCCGCTGCATGGAAATTTATTTTCGTGCCCTTCAGCCGCAGGAAATTGCCCGTATTGCTGAGGATGCCGTCCACAAGCTGGGCTTTGGTCCTTGCCCGGAGGCGGTTGAAGTTGTACAGCGCTACGCCACAAATGGCCGGGAAGCCGTCAATATGATTCAGCTTGCTGCCGGATTGGCACTTACGGAGAAACGGGAACGTCTAAACGCCTCGGATGTGGAATGGGTAGCAGGCAGCAGCCAAATTCAACCGCGTCCTGACCGGAAAATACCGGGTCTGCCACAAATCGGATTTGTTAACGGTTTGGCCGTATATGGCCCGAATATGGGCATGCTGCTGGAGATTGAGGTTACAGCAGTTCCGGTTCCTGCGGGAAAGGGAACCTATAATATTACGGGTGTGGTGGATGAGGAAGAGATTGGCGGCGGCTCCCGCACGCTGCGGCGTAAAAGTATGGCCAAAGGCTCTGTAGAAAATGTATTGACCGTTTTGCGTACGCTCGGATTGTCCCCGTCAAATTACGATTTGCATATTAATTTCCCCGGAGGAACACCAGTAGATGGCCCGTCGGCAGGTATTGCAATGGCAACGGCTATTGCTTCCGCAATGCGGGGAATTCCGGTGGATCACGAAATTGCGATGACCGGAGAGGTCAGCATTCACGGTCGTGTCAAACCGATTGGCGGCGTATTAGCGAAGGTTGAGGCTGCTTTTCAGGCAGGAGCTAAAAAGGTGATCATTCCTCAGGACAACTGGCAGTCTCTTTTTGACAGTATTGAAGGCTTGAAAGTCATTCCGGTGCAGTCGGTTACGGAAGTATTCCGGCACGTATTTGGAGAAGAATTGACGTCAGATTTACCTGTGCACACACCAATTGAGACTTTTCGCCCATCCCAATCTTCCCTGTTGCAGGCCGATGGGACGCATAACGGGACGATATCGGACACAGGATCTTGCTAATGAACTACCCTTTCATTGGTTTTTTCATAAAACATTTGATAAAATATGAAAGATAACAACGTGAAGGATTGTAAAATCCGGAACCTGAGAATCACTGGAGGTGCGAAAGCGATGGGACCCAACAAGACAAAAGGTCGTCGTTTTCCTTTGCTGCCTTTAAGAGGACTTCTCGTCTACCCGAGCATGGTGCTGCATCTCGATGTGGGCCGGGAAAAATCGGTCAAGGCTTTGGAAAAAGCGATGGTTGAAGATAATTTGATTCTCCTGTGTTCTCAATCAGAAGTAAATATTGAAGAACCCGCACAAGAGGATATTTTTAGAGTCGGCACGGTAGCCAAAGTGCGCCAGATGCTCAAGCTTCCCAATGGAACGATTCGGGTGCTGGTGGAAGGGCTGGAACGTGCCGAGATTATTCAATATACGGACAATGAGGAATATTACGAGGTACTGGCAAAGGAGCTGCATGAGGCAGAAAACGTGCATCCCGAGACGGATGCGCTCATGCGTACTGTTTTGACCCAGTTCGAGCATTATATCAACTTGTCCAAAAAGGTAACTCCCGAAACTCTCGCTGCGGTATCCGACATTGAGGAGCCCGGACGGCTGGCTGACGTGATTACAAGCCATCTAACGCTCAAAATCAAGGAGAAGCAGGATATACTGGAGACGATCGACGTAACTCAACGTCTGGAGAAGCTTCTGGATATTTTGAATAACGAGCGTGAGGTACTGGAGCTGGAACGTAAAATTAACCAGCGCGTGAAGAAACAGATGGAGAAAACGCAGAAGGAGTATTACCTGCGTGAGCAAATGAAGGCGATCCAGAAGGAGCTTGGCGAGAAGGAAGGTCGCGCGGGAGAAGTAGAAGAACTGCGCAATCAGCTAAGTGAACTGGAACTGCCCGCTCCTGTGAAGGAGAAGGTTGAGAAGGAAATCGACCGTCTGGAGAAAATGCCTGCAAGCTCTGCCGAGGGCGGGGTTATCCGTAATTATGTCGATTGGCTGTTAAGCTTGCCATGGAACAAGTTCACGGATGATGATCTGGATATCGTCAAGGCTGAAGAGGTACTGAATGATGACCACTATGGACTGGATAAGCCGAAGGAGCGGGTGCTGGAGTATCTGGCTGTACGCAAACTGGTGAAGACCATTAAGGGTCCGATTCTGTGTCTCGTAGGGCCACCGGGGGTCGGCAAGACCTCGCTGGCTCGTTCCATCGCCAAGTCCATGGGGAGGGAATTTGTCCGCATCTCGCTCGGGGGCGTGCGGGATGAAGCGGAAATTCGTGGTCATCGCCGCACTTATGTGGGCGCGATGCCAGGGCGTATCATTCAGGGGATGAAGACGGCAGGAACGTCTAATCCAGTCTTTTTGCTGGATGAGATTGATAAAATGGCTTCTGATTTTCGAGGTGACCCTTCGGCGGCGTTGCTGGAGGTGCTTGATCCCGAACAGAACAATACGTTCAGTGACCATTTTGTCGAGCTGCCCTTCGATTTGTCCAATGTGATGTTCGTGACGACAGCCAATGCTGCGCACAACATTCCGCGTCCGCTGATGGACCGGATGGAGACATTGTACATTCCGGGTTACACCGAGCTGGAAAAGCTCGAAATCGCCAATCGTTATCTACTGCCCAAGCAGAAGAGAGAGCATGGTTTGGAAGAGGAGCAACTGGACATCGGGGAGGATACGCTGCTGCGTGTCATCCGCGAATATACCCGTGAATCCGGCGTGCGGAATCTCGAACAGCAAATGGCTTCTCTGTGCCGCAAGGCTGCGAAGTCAGTGGTATCCGGCGGAGAAGGCCCGATTCGAATTACACCGGATAATCTGAAGGATTATTTAGGCGTCGCCAAATTCCGTTACGGTGTAGCGGAGCTGGAAGACCAGATTGGTACGGTTACAGGCTTGGCGTGGACAGAGGTCGGCGGTGAAACGCTGATGATTGAAGTGACGGTCGTGCCCGGCAGCGGTAAGCTGATTCTTACAGGTAAGCTGGGAGACGTTATGAAAGAATCCGCGCAGGCAGCATTTAGCTATACTCGCTCCAAAGCGGTTGAGCTGGGCATTGCTACGGACTTTTATGAGAAAAATGATATTCATATCCACATTCCGGAGGGAGCGATTCCGAAGGATGGGCCATCGGCGGGGATTACCATTGCTACAGCGTTGATTTCAGCGCTGACCAACCGTCATGTATCCAAGGATGTGGCTATGACGGGTGAAATTACCCTGCGCGGCCGCGTATTGCCTATTGGCGGATTGAAAGAGAAGTCGCTGGCAGCCCACCGGGCAGGCTACAAAAAAATTCTGCTTCCCAAGGATAATGAACGGGATCTAAAAGATATTCCCGACAGTATTAGGCAGGATGTTGAATTTGTTCCCGTTGCCCATATGGATCAGGTGCTAGAGCATGCTTTGGTTGAGCAGGCAAGGGTACATTAGAGAGGAATTAAGGACACAATGAAAGTAACAAAAGCAGAATTTATTATTAGCGCGGTTGGCCCCGATCAGTTCCCTGTGGACGCTTTGCCAGAGATTGCTCTGGCGGGGCGTTCCAATGTAGGGAAGTCGTCACTGATTAATCGGTTGATTAGCCGTAAAAACTTGGCGCGCACCAGTTCTACGCCGGGGAAAACACAGCAGCTCAATTATTACCGGATTAATGATGATCTCTATTTCGTCGATTTTCCGGGTTACGGCTACGCAAAGGTATCCAAAACGTCCCGTAAAGCCTGGGGGCAAATGATTGAGTCGTACTTGCTGGAACGGGAGCCGCTCAAGCTGGTGCTTCAAATGGTCGATTTGCGTCATCCACCGTCCAAGGATGATATCATGATGTATGACTGGTTACGCCATAACGGACTCCCGGTATGTGTTGTAGGCACGAAGGCAGATAAAATCCCCAAAACACGACGGGAGAAGCATTATAAAGTAATCAAGCAGGAACTCGGAATACTTCCCGGGGGTTTGTTTATCCCCTTTTCATCTGAAGAAGGCATGGGTAAGGATGAGCTATGGTCGGTCATCTCCAGCTATATTGAGAACGACGAAGACGAGGAACAACCGGAAATCTAAGAAGAAGGACGTCCATGGAGGGCGCTCTATCGGAAAAGATATATGCGAAGAATAACCATGGATTTATTCCATGGTTATTTGTTTTAAGACTGGTTCAAACTATATCAAACGATAGAGAACATTTTGGATGTTGGAGTTTGCCATCCAATTTTCATAAACAATTCATAAAACAGCCGGAGGAGATTCGGACTTCTGTGATATAATTAACATAGTTTATGATAACAGTGGTTATTCTTATTACAGTTTAGGCAGGTGAACTTGCAATGCACATCGTCGTTGTTGGGTTGAATTATCGTACGGCGCCTGTGGAAGTCAGAGAGCGTTTTACATTTGCGGAACAAGATTTACCAAAAGCGCTGGAACAACTCAAACTCACCAAAAGTGTGTTGGAGGGCGTAATTGTCGCAACCTGCAATCGGACTGAAATATATGTCGTGGTGGACCGCCTTCACATGTGCGGTTATTTCATACGCAGTTTTATGGAGCAATGGTTCGGTATTCCCCGCGATCAATTTACACAGCATCTATATATATATGAGGACGAGCAGGCCATTCGGCATTTGTTCCGTGTGACTTGTGGCCTGGATTCTATGGTGATCGGAGAAACACAAATTTTGGGACAGGTGAAGAACGCTTTTCTTCAGGCTCAATCCCAGAAAATTACGGCAACGTGGTTTAATATGCTGTTTAAGCAGGCCGTCACATTGGGCAAGCGTGCCCATTCGGAGACGTCCATTGGAGAAAGCGCCGTATCCGTCAGCTATGCAGCAGTTGAGCTTGGCAAACGGATTTTCGGGATGTTTACCGATAAGAAGGTACTGATTCTTGGTGCGGGTAAAATGAGCGAGCTTACCGTTAAGCATTTGTACAGCGGGGGAGCAGCCGAGGTCATTGTGGCGAACCGGACTTTATCCAGAGCGGAAGATTTGGCTTCCAAGTTTCACGGAACGCCGGTCACGATGGAGGAAGGTATGAATCGGTTGGCGGATGTGGACATTGTCATTAGCTCGACAGGTGCACAAGGATATATTCTGGATCGGGAGCGGGTTGAAGCCAGTATGAAACGCCGTCGGTCCCGGCCTTTGTTTATGATTGATATCGCGGTTCCACGCGATTTGGACCCGGCTATTGGCGAATTGCAGAATGTTTTTCTTTACGATATTGATGATCTGGAAGGCATCGTGGAGAGTAATTTGGAAATGCGTCGTACAGAGGCTGCCAAAATTGAGCATATGATCGAAGGGGAACTTGGCGAGTTTTATCAATGGTTAAAAACGATGGGAGTGCGTCCGGTGATTCGTGCTTTACAGGAAAAAGCAGAGTCCGTGCATCAGGATACGCTCGAAAGCTTGTTCAACAAGCTTCCCGAGTTGGATGAACGACAACGCAAAGTGATTAGCCGTTTGACGAAAAGCATGCTGAACCAGATGATGTATGATCCGATCAATTCGGTGAAGGAACTGGCTGTCCAAAAGCAGGGGAATGAGGCGCTTGAACTGTTTAGCCACATTTTTGCTCTGGAGGATCGTTTGGAGGACGCCGCTCAGAAAGTAGATAAAAGCGATGCATCCGCGTTAATGAAACCGGAGGCCGGTATTCATGAAAAATCCGGTCAGGCCCAATCCTCGCCAGCGTCGTTTGCGCCGGCTGGCCTGTAAAGGCGGGTGAGTGGACGTGGCTTTAAGCACGCTTATATATGATTCGATGATTTATGTTTTTGCCCTGAGCCTTCTGTTTGTATTCTCGGATGGCATTCGCCGTAATGCGAGTGCCAAACGGACAGGTACAGGGCTTCTTGCTGTCGTTCTTGTGCTCCAGCTTATATATATGGGAATGAGAACCTGGAACGAAGGACATCTTCCTATTTTCGTGACCTACGATTTTTTATTTCTGTTTTCATTTATTTTGGTCCTGATTTCTTTAATGCTGTCACGCTATCAGCGGTCGGAATTTGCGGTATTGCTGCTTAATATTATTAGTTTTGCAGTTCTTGTGCTCAATAATATATGGATGGAGCCCACCAACAGTCCGCTTGGAAGTTGGCATACGGTATATGGGCTGCTTCTCATCCATATCGCTTTGGCCAATCTTGGCTTTGTAGCCATGACAGTAGCGGCTGTATTTTCGGGGCTTTATCTGTTTTTGCATCGTAAATTGAAAGTCAAGAAATGGAGTGATACGATCCGGCGTCTGCCAAGTCTGGAAATGATGGATCGGTATACCCATATGGCGCTGTTGATTGGTACTCCTTTGCTTGGGGTCTCCATTGTAGTTGCCGTCATTTCTATTATTGCTGAAGAACGCTGGCGTCTGCTACTGGATACTAAAGTATTGATGACAGCGATAGCCCTGTGCGTGTATATTGTATTTTTAGTGAGCAAAAGATTCAATCAGAAGTCGGGCCTCGTGATGGCAAAATGGGCATTGGTGGGCTACACGCTATTGATTCTCAACTTTTTGCTGAATTCCTGGTCTGTATTTCATCAGTGGACGGGAGAGTGAATGGCCATTTGCAACATTTTGTGCCGATTTCGCTGAATTGTAAAAATAAGATCTGTTGTATTGTGGGCGGCGGAAGGATAGCGGAACGCAAGGTAAAGGGACTGATGGAAAGCGGGGCGTTCATAACCGTCATCAGTCCGAATATAACGCCGGATTTACAGGTTCTGGCCGATCATAAGCAGCTCCACTGGGTAAATCGCGTATACCGCGAGGGTGACCTCCAGGGAGCCTTTCTTGTATATGCGGCGACCGATCGGAGAGATGTGAACGATACGGTTGCGCATGAGGCCGGACAAAGGGGTATACTGGTAAATGTGGCGGACCGTTCGGAAGAGGCGGACTTTATAACGCCGGGCATCATCCGGCGGGGCAGGCTAACGATCAGTGTATCCACCGCAGGTGCAGGTCCGGCTGTTACGTCCGAAATTACATCGGCTTTGGATACGCTGTTTGGTAGGGAATACGAACCGTATCTGGATTTCATGTACGATATGCGGCAAGCGATTAAACGTATCGTATCTTCCCCGCAGCAAAGGGCGAAACTGCTGAGACGTTTGGCGAGTAGCGGAATTTTGGAGCAAATACGACGTCAGGAATTTACTGCATGGACTCAAGAAGAGATAGACACATGGATTGCGCAAAATCAGGAGGAATAGCATGCGAACAATTGTGGTAGGTAGTAGACAGAGCGCGCTTGCGCTAACTCAGACCGGGCATGTCATCGAGGATTTGAACGCGTTGTGCGCGGAGCATGGGCTGGATATGCAGTTTGTCGTAAAAAAAATATTGACCAAGGGCGACCGGATTTTGGATGTAACGTTGTCCAAGGTGGGTGGCAAAGGGCTGTTTGTCAAAGAAATTGAACAGGCCATGCTGGCTGGTGAAATTGATATGGCAGTACATAGTATGAAGGATATGCCGTCAGAATTGCCAGAAGGGCTAGTGAACGGCGCGGTGCCGCGTCGGGAGGACCCGCGGGATTGTCTCGTTACCCTGGGATTCAAGAGCCTGGAGGACCTGCCGCAAGGGGCAAAGGTCGGCACAAGTAGCCTGCGCAGAGCCAGCCAGATCAAGTCATTACGACCGGATCTTCAATTGGAGCCTGTGCGCGGTAATATTGATTCCCGCCTGAAAAAGCTGGAGACTGAAGGATTTGACGCCATTATTTTGGCTGCGGCAGGTTTGAACCGTATGGGCTGGAAAGACCGAATCACGTCCTATATACCGGAGGAAGCCTGCTTGCCAGCAGTCGGACAAGGAGCGCTCGGTATTGAGTGCCGTGCAGACGATGAAGAGTTGCTGGCGTTGCTGCGCCTGTACAACGACGAGGATACCTCGGCTACGGTTGCGGCAGAACGAACCTTCCTGGGCGTGCTGAATGGGGGATGCCAGGTGCCAATCGGGGCTCACGCAGTCTGGGCTGACCAGGAAATCCGCCTCACGGGCATGGTAGGCTCGCCGGATGGCGAAGTTATTTTGAAGGAAACGCTCCAGGGAAATGATCCGCAAAAGCTGGGAGAAGCGGTGGCGGCCAGCTTGATCGCCAAAGGAGCGGAACAGATTCTGGCGCAGGTGAGGGGGTAATGAAATGGCAGGAAAGGTATATTTAGTAGGCGCAGGACCCGGTGACGCAAGACTGATTACAGTCAAGGGTTGGGAATGCATTCAACTGGGTGATGTTATTGTCTATGACAGACTGGCAAGTCCTCGCCTTTTGGGTTTGATGAAGCCAGGTGCCCAAAAAATATATGTTGGCAAGTTGCCGGATCGTCACACCATGAAGCAAGAGGAAATTAATCAGTTGCTGGTGGACTTGGCCTTGGAAGGAAAAACGGTTGTTCGGCTCAAAGGGGGAGACCCCACCATCTTTGGTCGGGTTGGAGAGGAAGCCGGACTGCTGCGTAAACACGGTATTTCCTATGAAATTATACCTGGCATCACTTCAGCAATCAGCGTACCCGCCTATGCGGGCATTCCGGTTACACACCGGGATATGGCCTCATCGCTGTCTATCATTACGGGGCATGAAAGTCCGGACAAGCTCGACAAGAGTATTCATTGGGATAAAGTAACGAACGCAACGGGTACACTGATCTTTATGATGGGTGTAGCGAAGATCGGCTATATCAGTGAGCAGCTGATGAAACACGGCAAATCGCCAAGCACACCCGTTGCTTTAATCCGTTGGGGAACCCGGGCGGAGCAGGATACACTGGTGGGTACGCTGGCAGATATTGAGGCCAAGGTGAAAGCCGCGAATTTTCAGCCTCCCGCCGTTATCGTCGTCGGAGAAGTGGTTAATCAGCGTGAACAGTTAAAATGGGCTGAGGATATGCCTTTGTTCGGCAAGCGGATTTTGGTTACACGTGCGCGTGCCCAGGCCAGCAGTCTGGTTCATCGGATTGAAGAGCTTGGCGGCGAGCCTTATGAATTTCCCGTCATCCAGACGGTTGTCCCTACGGACGAGCCAACGAAACGGCAAATTACTGAGGCGTTTGCACGATTGCCTGAATACGACTGGGTGTTTTTTACCAGCGTTAACGGAGTGGAATACTTTTTCACTCATCTGAAGGAACAAGGCAAGGATGTACGTTCGCTATTTAAGGCGCGTATTGCTGCAGTCGGACCGGCTACAGCGGCGGCACTTCGCACGCACGGAATTGAAGCGGAGCAGATTGAAGGCCCTTTTCAGGCAGAGGGCTTGCTCGAAGCGTTTGAGCAGGATTTGCAGGCAGGGCAGAACGTATTTCTGCCAAGAGGCGATCTCGCTCGGTCCTGGCTGCCGGAGAAGCTGAGAGAGCTGGGACTTGAGGTGACCGAGGCCGATTTGTATCAAACCGTGCTGGCGGCAAACGCACAGGATGATGAACTACTCAAGCTGCTTGAGGAACGTGCCATCCATGCGATTACTTTTACCAGTTCCTCAACAGTAACCTTTTTTCTGGAAGCACTTAGGCAGATGGGAGTCGAAGATCCGCTGTCGCTGCTGGAGGGAGTGACGATCGCTGTGATTGGTCCTCTCACCGGAGAAACAGCGACCCAAGCGGGCCTGACCGTCAGCTTCATGGCGGAAAAGGCAACTATTGAAAGCCTGATTCAATCGCTATGTGACTGGAAACAATCAAGCGCTGTGACATCATAATTATATTTCACCAAATGAATGTATAAAAACTGGGGGTTTGCAATCATGAGTGTTCCTTTTACCAGACATCGCCGTTTGCGTCAATCTGCTGCTATCCGCAGTATGGTACGTGAGACGGTATTGAATCCAGCTGATTTTATCCAGCCCATCTATGTAACATTCGGTACAGGAGTGAAGCGGGAAATCAGCTCCATGCCGGGTGTGTACCGATTTTCTCTGGATCAATTGGAAGAAGAACTGAAAGAAATTAGTGAGCTTGGCATTCCTGCTGTGCTCCTGTTTGGCATTCCAGAGACGAAGGATAGCTTGGGTACTTCAGCTTTTGTTGACGATGGTGTTGTTCAGGAAGCTACACGTCTGATCAAGTCTCGTTATCCCGAGCTGCTGGTTGTGGCTGACACTTGTTTGTGCGAGTTTACGGATCATGGGCACTGCGGTATGGTCCACATGCATGAGCATGATGGTGAGGTATGTGGTGAAGTGCTGAATGACGAATCTCTGAAGGTGCTGGTACGTACAGCCGTTTCCCAGGCGAGAGCGGGCGCTGATATTATCGCGCCATCCAATATGATGGACGGCTTTGTGCAGGCGATTCGACAAGGGCTGGATGAGGAAGGCTTTTCGCATATTCCGATTATGTCGTATTCCGTCAAATATGCGTCTGCTTTTTATGGGCCTTTCCGGGAAGCGGCAGATTCTGCACCGCAATTCGGTGACCGCAAGTCCTATCAGATGGACCCTGCCAATGCGCGTGAAGCATTGCGAGAAGCAGAATCCGACGTGCTGGAAGGTGCGGACATGCTGATGGTGAAGCCGTCCCTTTCGTACCTGGACGTGATGCGCACGATTAAGGATCAATTTGATCTGCCTATGGTGGCTTACAACGTCAGCGGTGAATACGCGATGGTCAAGGCGGCAGCTCTTCAAGGCTGGATTGATGAAAAAGCGATGGTGCTGGAGATTCTGACGAGCATGAAGCGCGCAGGTGCAGACATGATTATTACCTATTCCGCCAAGGATGCGGCAAGATGGTTGAAGCAATAAACGTATCTTCCAGAAGACAGGAGTGATCAGAATGATCAACGAACAACGAACAGTGCGCGAGGATGCGCGCTCCAAAGTAGCCTTTGATGAGGCAAAGCAATATATTCCGGGTGGCGTAAACAGTCCGGTCCGGGCTTTTAAATCCGTCGGCATTACGCCTGTTTATATCGACCGTGGAGAAGGATCGCGGGTATATGATATCGACGGTCAATCCTATATTGACTATGTATGTTCATGGGGACCGCTCATTATGGGACATGCGCATCCTGAGGTCGTTAAGGCTTTACAGGCTGCAGTTGTCAAAGGAACCAGTTTCGGAGCGCCGACGTTAGCGGAAACCGAAATGGCGAAGCTCGTTTGTGAGCGTGTTCCTTCTATGGATATCGTTCGTATGGTCAACTCGGGAACCGAGGCGACGATGAGTGCGATTCGACTCGCACGCGGATTTACGAGCCGCAGCAAAATCCTTAAATTTGAAGGCTCTTATCATGGTCACGCGGACAGCTTGCTGATTAAAGCAGGCTCTGGTGTGGCAACACTGGGTCTGCCCGACAGCCCCGGTGTACCTGAGGTCGTGGCTTCACACACGATCACCGTTCCTTACAATGATTTGGCTTCGGTGAAACTGGCCTTTGAAAAATTTGGCGAGGAAATTGCCGCCATTATTGTCGAGCCAGTAGCCGGAAATATGGGAGTCGTACCGCCACAACCCGGATTTTTGGAAGGACTGCGCGAAGTAACCCGGCAGTATGGAAGCCTGCTGATTTTTGATGAAGTCATGACCGGATTCCGGGTAGGACTTCATTCAGCTCAAGGTCGCTTTGGTGTGACCCCGGATCTCACATGCCTGGGTAAAGTCATTGGCGGAGGTCTGCCTGTAGGTGCTTATGGCGGACGTCGCGATATTCTGGAACAGATTGCTCCTTCCGGTCCGATCTATCAGGCGGGTACGCTTAGCGGAAATCCGCTGGCTATGGCAGCAGGCTATTCGACGCTTAAATTGCTGACGCCAGAAGTATATGATCGACTGGAAGAACGGGCAGCCCGGCTTCAGGCCGGATTCGAGCGTAATGCACGTGAGTTGGGTATACCTGTCACGATCAACCGTGTGGGTTCCATGGTTTGTCCTTTTTTCACGGAGGAGAAGGTTGTCAATTTTGATACAGCCAAAACAAGTAATCAGGACCACTTCCGCCGTTACTTTACCGAATTGGTGAACGAGGGGGTCAGTGTGGCGCCATCCCAATTTGAGGGCATGTTTGTGTCGGGTGTGCATACGGTGGAAGATATTGATGCTACCATTGAAGCGAACTATCGCGCGCTCAAACATCTATGAGCTGGCAGGGCGGCTGGAAAAGACGGGGACCGTGGCTGGAAGTCACACCGGGACGGGAAATCACAGAGGGTGAACATTACACCGATGCTGTAGATCATTGGTTGCTGAACCGTTTGGAGCTACCGGACAAGCTGTGGCGCAGACTGCGACATGAAAAGCAGATTGAACTTGCGGGGGACCGGCTGCGGCTGGCCCTTTTTCCCGTTACAAACCTTGGCGTGATTCCTCGCTGGTATGATTTGAAGGTGCTGTATGAGGATGATTTTTGCTTGGTCGCACACAAACCGGCGGGTATGGCGGTACATCCGGACGGAGCTGTAAAAGAGGGACCACTGACGTTGGATCATGCGGTCGCATCGTATTATGAGATGAATGGCATCCATGCGGCAGTACGGCATGTGCATCGACTGGATACGGATACGACAGGCCCGGTGCTGTATGCCAAAAATGAATTCGCGTTGCTCAAGCTGGACGAGCAGATGCGGGCCAAAGATATCGGTCGCCGTTATGTGGCTTTGGTACGGGGTGAAGTCCCTTCATCACTGCGGACGCTGAATTGGCCGATTGGCAAGGACAGGCATCACAAGCAGCGTCGCCGTGTTTCTTCGACCGGACAGAGCGCGGTTACCCATGTGGAGCTTGGTGAAGTGTGGGGGAGCGGTCAAAAGGCGGTTAGCCTCGTATATTTAACACTGGAAACAGGCCGAACGCACCAGATTCGCGTTCATCTTAGCCATGCGGGCTATCCGTTATTGGGGGATGTATTATACGGGGGACGGGCTGCTGATTTTGGCAGGCAGGCGCTGCACGGAGAGCGTCTTACCTTCCGTCATCCGCTGAGCGGTGAAACGATTACTGTGGAAGATGCTTGGCCGGATGATTTTCAAAAGCTGCATCAACAGCTATAAAAGATGGCATGCCTTCTATTTTGGCGCATATACTTGAACCTAGAAACGGTTTGCAATATGGAGTTTCCGTGCGCCTGACAGGAGTCAGAGGATGTGCGGAGGCTGCCCAAAGGAGGATGCCATCCTTGAACAAACAACAGAATGATCAGCCGCAAGGCTTGCGTTTTGATATTTATGAACGCATTCATTTGACGGAGGAAGCTGCCGGGATTGCTGAGTTGGAGGAAATTGAGCTTCTGCCACGCATTCAGGTTGTAACCCACGGCGACCATGCCGCTTTGCGAGGGCATTTGCTGCTGGAGGGCGTGTACCGCACACCTGAACAGGTAATGAATGAGCTTCATCATTTGATCCCTGTGGAAATTACGATTCCACTGAATCGGGTAGGAAGATTGGAAGACATTTCAGTTGAGATTGAGAATTTCGATGTGGACCTGCTATCATTACGTAGTCTGAATATTACAGGTGTTCTCTCCCTGCACGGGGTGGAAAGCTCCCATGCGGAGGAGACAGCGGTTTGGCTGGATGAGGAATTTACGGTGGTGCACGCACCTGAACATCCCGCTCGCCCCTTTTCCGCGAATGCAGAGCAGCGTCAGGAAGAAACTTATGCCACTCAGAATTCTGTATCCGATCATACGACGGAGTCTGAATCTTCATACAGGGTGCCAGCTCAGCAGGAGTACGCTTCCTGGGAACAGCCATCACAGGAGTATGGGGAGCAGAAGTCATCACCGGAACACCAAGCTTACGAGTCTGCTGTAGACCCGAACCGGATCTATGAGCCTTGGACGGGTAAAGCTGTTGAAGACAGCACTTCCGAGGTAAAGCATGAGCATGAGACACCAGAAGTATGGGGATTTCAGCAAGAGGAAGCATGGACGGGAAGTGAGCCGAAAATATCCTCCACAGCTCCCAATGTGGTCTATGATCCTTTGCTGGCTGAACCGCATCACGCGACGGAGCCAGAGATCTATCTGGAGCCGCAGCTGGAAGCAGGTCAGGTGGATGATTTTAGACGTGAGACATTAGAGCAGGTGGACGCTGTGTCCCAGGACACTGTTGCAGACGATAAACCGGAGATGCGCGTGGCGCTGAACAGCAAAAAGAACGAAAAAGCAGACGAGCCGGACCCGGTGGTCTACTCATCATTGCTACAATCCAGTCGTTCGGTGAAGGAAGCGGAATACCAGCAGCAACTGGAGCAAGAACCGCAGGGGCAGGAAGCCCAAGAAGAGCGTGAGGCTGCCAAATGGAAAAACCTTTTTTTCCATACACAGGATGAAACGCCGTTCCGCAAGGTCCGATTATGCATCGTTCAGCGTGAAGATACACTAGAAACGATCGCTGATCGCTATCAACTCAGCACACGGGAGCTTCAACTGTATAACAAGCTGGCAGAGCATCATGTAGAAGAAGGGCAGGTATTGTACATCCCTTAATTCGGTCATTGGAAAATGAGCAACGGGTGTTGACTATAGTCAATGGGAAATGTATGATGTGGTATAGCTATTGAAAGACTGAGATCGGGAAGAGTAGGCAGCAAGCCCTTCAGAGAGTGGAATTGCAGCGCTGTGAGGTTCCGCAGGAAGCTACTGGCCGAAGTCACCCGGGAGTCGCCTGTTCGAACGGTCCCTCATTTAATCCCAACGGAAGGTACGAGGTTCACGGTAGAATAAGGCCGGTCCGCAGCCGTTATCTGCATAAGTGTCACACCATGTGTAATGGATCAGTGGATACATACACTAGGGGTGAAACAAAGGTGGTACCGCGAGAGAACAGCCTTTCGTCCTTTGAGGATGAAGGGCTTTTTTTATTTGCCAATTGAAAAATCATGGAGGTATCCTGATATGTCAGAACAAGACAACAAGACAACCTTGGAAATGCCGACAACGTACGATCCAAAATCAGCCGAGAAAAAATGGTACAAAACGTGGATGGAGAAGGGGTATTTCCGCGCTGGACGACTTCCAGAGGCAGAGCCTTTTACAATCGTTATTCCACCACCGAATGTTACAGGCATGCTGCACATTGGACATGCTCTTGATTTTACTTTGCAGGACATTATTATCCGCACCAAGCGGATGCAGGGCTATGACGCATTGTGGCTGCCAGGGGCAGACCATGCGGGCATTGCCACCCAGACGAAGGTAGAGCAGAAGCTGCGTGAGGAAGGCTTGACGCGCTACGATCTGGGACGCGAGAAATTTTTGGAGAAGGTTTGGGAATGGAAGGATCTCTACCTGGACAACATTCATAATCAATGGGAAAAAATGGGATTCTCTCTCGATTATTCGCGTGAGCGTTTTACGCTGGATGACGGGTTGTCTCAAGCCGTTCGCGAAGTATTCGTCAAGCTGTACAAGAAGGGCCTGATTTATCGCGGTAAACGCATCATTAACTGGGACCCTGCTGCACGTACGGCTCTATCAGATATTGAAGTGGAATACAAAGAGGTAAACGGAAATCTGTATCACCTGCAATATCCGCTTCAAGATGGCAGTGGGTTTATCACTGTAGCCACCACGCGTCCTGAAACCATGCTGGGCGATACAGCGGTAGCCGTACATCCTGAGGATGAACGGTACAAGCATATGATCGGCAAAACACTCGTGCTTCCGATTATCGGGCGGGAAATTCCGGTCATTGCGGATGACTACGTAGAAAAAGACTTCGGTAGCGGTGCGGTTAAAATTACGCCAGCTCATGATCCGAACGACTTTGAAATGGGGCAACGTCACCAGTTGCCACAGATTACCGTTATGGACGAAACAGGTACGATGAACGCCGAAGCAGGCAAATATCAGGGTCTTGATCGCAGCGATTGCCGTAAGCAAATCGTCGCTGACCTGAAAGAGCAGGGCGTGCTGCTCCGTATCGAGGAGCATGTGCATCAGGTGGGCCACAGCGAGCGTACAGGTGCGGTTGTAGAACCTTATCTGTCTACACAATGGTTCGTGGAAATGAAGCCTCTGGCAGCCAAAGCGATTGAAGTGCAGAAGGCTGGCAATGGTGTAAACTTTGTCCCGGATCGCTTTGAGCGTACTTATCTGCACTGGATTGAAAATGTGCGTGACTGGTGTATTTCCCGTCAATTGTGGTGGGGACACCGTATTCCGGCTTGGTACGATGAAGAAACCGGAGAAGTTATTGTATCGGCAGAGGATCCTACAACCTTGCCTGAATATGCTGGCAGAAAGCTGAAACAGGATGAGGACGTGCTGGATACATGGTTCAGCTCTGGTTTGTGGCCGTTTTCGACATTGGGTTGGCCTGAGCAGACTGAGGATCTCCAACGCTACTACCCGACCAATGTTCTGGTTACAGGGTATGACATTATCTATTTCTGGGTGTCGCGGATGATCTTTACCGCACTGGAGTTTACGGAAGAGATTCCGTTCAAGGACGTGCTTATGCACGGACTGGTTCGTGATGCGGAAGGTAGAAAAATGTCCAAATCCCTTGGCAATGGTGTTGATCCGCTCGACGTAATCGACCAATATGGCACGGATGCCATGCGGTATATGATTTCTACCAGCAGCACGCCTGGACAGGACCTTCGCTTCCGTTGGGAACGGGTAGAGCAGGCACGTAACTTTGCCAATAAAATCTGGAATGCGTCACGCTTTGCGCTGATGAATCTGGAAGGGGTCACTGCGGCCGATATCGACATTACCGGTGATTTGAGCACAGCGGATCGCTGGATCCTTCACCGTTTGAACGAAACTTCACGCGATATCACGCGTCTAATAGATGCTTATGAATTTGGCGAGACAGGCCGCCTTCTGTACAACTTTATTTGGGATGACTTGTGCGACTGGTACATCGAGTTTGCGAAGCTTTCCCTGTATGGCGAGAATGCAGAGGCGAAAAAGAAAACACAGTCCGTACTGGCGTATGTGCTGGATCGGACACTGCGCATGATTCATCCGTTCATGCCGTTTATCTCCGAGGAAATATGGCAGCATCTTCCGCATGAAGGCGAAACGATTACACTGGCCGCTTGGCCTGTTTACGATTCGGCTTTCGAGGACAAGGATGCGGTAGCTGAAATGAATTTGCTGATCGACGTGATTCGCGCAGTGCGGAATATCCGTTCTGAAGTGAACGTGCCGATGAGTAAAAAGATCGAATTGCTCGTAAAACCCGGCGATCAAGCCGTTCTCGATATCATTAACCGCAATGGGGAATATGTACGTCGATTCTGTAATACGTCTGAATTCGACACGGGATTGGAACTCTCTGTTCCAGATAAAGCCATGACTTCTGTAGTCAGCGGAGCAGAGCTATACCTGCCGTTAGCCGGGCTGCTTGATATTGCCCAGGAAATTAGCAGACTGGAAAAAGAGCTTCAGCATTTGAACAGTGAAGTGGAGCGCGTGGAGAAAAAGCTGTCCAACCAAGGCTTCGTGGCGAAGGCACCAGCCAAAGTCATCGAGGAAGAGAAGGCCAAGAAAGCCGATTATTCGGATAAGCGCGCCAAAGTTATCGCACGGATTGAAGAACTCAAGGGATAATTCCACTAACTATAAAATGACCTGAAGGTGAAGAGGATGTCAGATACAATCAGGGGCGGGGGAGTGGCTCCTTTACAAAGCTATGATGAAGCAGTGGAATGGATTAACGGTTTGATTCCGTTCGGAATCAGACCCGGACTGGAACGGATTGAGAAGTTAATGAGCATGTTGGGGGATCCGCAACGGCATCTTAAATTTGTGCATATTGCGGGAACCAACGGCAAGGGCTCGACCTGTGCTTTCTTAACCTCTGTTCTGCTGAAATGCGGTTATGATGTGGGAACCTTTACGTCTCCGTATATCACCCGGTTTACGAACCGATTCCAATTCAACGGGACGGATATTCCCGATGATACACTGG
Source organism: Paenibacillus sp. RC21 (assembly GCF_044907935.1). Classification (NCBI taxonomy): domain Bacteria; kingdom Bacillati; phylum Bacillota; class Bacilli; order Caryophanales; family Paenibacillaceae; genus Paenibacillus; species Paenibacillus sp. RC21. The sequence continues at coordinate 23,515 of NZ_JBIYCS010000005.1, read as the reverse complement.
TCTTGCTTGCCAATCGTTTGTATCCGTTGGTCAAGGAAATCGCGGCCAGTGATTTGGGATCACCCACGATGTTTGAGGTATCGACAGCGTTGGCTATTTTATATTATGCAACGGTGACTTTTCCAGATGTTGTGGTATGGGAGACGGGCCTCGGGGGAAGGATGGATGTAACTAATATCGTGAGTCCTATCGTCTCGGTCATTACGAATGTAGGCTATGACCATACGGATATTTTAGGGGATACACTCGAACAGATCGCAGGCGAAAAGGCTGGAATTATCAAGCCAGGCGTACCTGTTGTTAGTTGTGTATCTCAGCCAGAGGCTATTCAGGTTATACGGGAAACGGCGGCAATGCAGGGAGCTACCTTGTATCTAGCAGGAGAACAGTTTACGTATGAACGGCTGAATGGGGACGAAACAGGACAGACTTTTTCGTTTGCGGGACCCTTCCGACACATGGAAATCGGCATCACGTTGTTAGGCGAGCATCAATGTGCTAATGCGGCAGGAGCTTTGATGACGCTTGAGGTGCTTCGTCAGTATATGGCTTTTGTGCTGGATGACGCTGAACTACTGGAGGGCTTTAGAGAAGCAGCCTGGGCAGGTCGTCTGGAACAGGTCAGCAGTTCGCCGCGAATTGTTATTGACGGTGCTCATAATCCAGAAGGGGCGCAGACGCTGGCAAAGAGTCTTCCCCAACTGTATTCGTACCGAAAAATGGTTTTAATGATGGGTATGCTGTCAAACAAGCATCATGAAGCATACTTGCAGCATATACTGCCACTAGTGGATACGCTTATCCTGACCGAGCCCGATTTCCGCCGCAAAATGAATGCCGCTGAACTGGCTCATCTCGTGGAGAAGCTGCGGCCGTCCTATGCCAAAACGGATTTGAAAATTATTGTAGAAGGTGACTGGAAAAAGGCTCTTCGCTTGCTTCAGTCACATACGGAAGCGGAGGATCTGGGGGTGGTGTCCGGAACACTGTATCTCATTGCGGATGTACGGGCTACCCTTATGTATCAAACCGATTCGGAAAAAGGTTGGTGAAATTTGTTGATTACTTCGGAACATGTTCATTTTATCGGTATCGGCGGTTACGGGATGAGCGCGATTGCTCGGGTCATGCTGGAGATGGGATATACCGTGACAGGCTCAGATGTGGCATCACAGGAGCTGACAGAAAAACTGGCGGCGAAAGGCGCAAAAATATATCTCGGGCACACGCCTGAGCACGTTACAGGCGCGGACATTGTCGTTTATTCGACGGCACTGTCCCGTGACAATGTGGAGCGGGTGGCAGCAGAGGAATTGAATATTCCGACCCTGCATCGTTCCCAGATGCTCGCACGGTTGCTTAACGAGCGTAAGGGAGTAGCTGTTGCGGGAGCGCACGGCAAAACGACAACCTCCTCGATGATCGCTCTGGTTATGGAGAGATGTAATGTCGATCCAACATACATTATTGGCGGCGAAATCACGAATTTGGGGACGAATGCCAAAGCAGGCAAAAGCGAGTTTGTCGTTGCCGAGGCGGATGAGAGCGATGGTTCTTTTCTGCAATATCATCCTTGGCAAGGTATCGTAACCAACATTGAAGCCGATCATTTGGAAAATTATGATGGCGACTTTAATCGTCTGAAAAGTGCCTACGTACAGTTCTTGGGTCAAATCCGGCCGGATGGCGCGGCTATCGTATGTGCTGATGATCAGAACGTACGGGAAATGCTGCCTCAGATTCAGACTCGAGTCATTACCTATGGAGTCGAGCATGAAGCAGATTATACGGCAACGGATATCCAGTTGGGTGACCGTCGTTTAAGCTTTACCATGAATCGCAAAGGGACGGCGCTTGGAACCATCGAATTGTCTGTACCGGGTAAACATAATCTGTACAACGCTATGGCTAGTGTAATTTCTTGCTTGGAAGCAGGCATCCCATTTGAGCAAATTGCTGCGGCTATTGTGGAGTTTCACGGAGCGAAGCGTCGTTTTCAGGTGCTAGGCGAAAGCAATGACATTCTTGTTATTGATGACTATGCTCATCATCCAACAGAGATTGAGGCTACGATTAGTGCAGCTACAGTGACTGGTAAGCGTATTATTGCTGTGTTCCAGCCGCAACGCTACAGCCGTACTTTTTTCCTGCTGGATGCGTTCAGTCGTGCGTTCAGTGAGGCGAATGAAGTCATTATTACCGACATTTATTCTCCAGCGGGAGAAAAACAAATTGAAGGTGTGCATTCTTCGAAACTCGTGGATTTAATCGTCCAGAACAGCAACGCGAATGCCATCTATCTGCCAACCAAGGAAGCTGTTATCGACGAGTTGAAGGATCGTCTTCAGCCGGGCGATCTTGTGCTGACAATGGGCGCGGGAGATATCTGGAAAGCAGGCGACGCGCTAGCACGTCATCTGCGCGAGCAGCAAGTGTAACAAGATGCATAAAGTGTTACGCTGATGAAATACTACCATCAAGGGTATTCCGAACACGAAACGTGTCTTCGGGATACCCTTTTTTGTAATGTCCAGGGCATATTTTCTCTTCCTGACTCATACAACAGACTATGAGGAAGTATGGGACAAGGAGGGAGTGCATCCGTGAACAAGGCAAAGATGACATTCCGGTTTGAGCAACAGACGCCGGAGACAAGCCGTGAGGAAAAGCTACAGGTGCTTCCATACAAAAACAGGCCGATAACTAGCCAGCAGCGTGAAACAAATAAAGAAGCAGAACGGTCTGAAAGCGAGAAACAGTATCAAGCTGCTAACCAGCATGAAAGAATGGAAAGAATTAGCGGCATAGGTGCAAACAACGGGACTGAACGAATTTCAGAAATTAACGAGCCTTCGGGCGTGAATAGACCTAGTACGAGGCGGCGTTTTGCTCCTGCCCCCATCGTGAAGGAAGGATGGGATGATCCGTTTGGGCGATCAGCAGCTTCCTGGTCAGATACGGATTTTCTGCCAGATCGTACGGAAGAGGATGAAGAAGAAACTCATCGTTCCAGTCAAGAGTACCGAAAGCGTCCGCCCCATCCCTCCAGATGGAAGCTGATTGGCTCAGTAGCCAGTGCGTTGATGACCGGGGGGATGTTTGGATACATCATGTTGCTGCTTTTTAACGGAGGTGGAGCTGTTCCTGGATCAGATCCGTCAACAGAGGAGGCTATACCGGTTTTTAAAGAATCAGTTAGTACACATACACCATCTGTAAAAGAGAATTCCGCTCCTGTTACAGTTGTATCGGCTCAGGTCCCCCCACAAACCTATTACCTGCTGCAATACGGAGTATTCAGCACCCCTGAACGGGCTTTGCAAGCAAAGGAAGAGCTGTTGAAGGCAGGCATTGCCGCCGGTGGGGACACCGAGGATCAGAACCGAGTCTATGCAGGAATATCGCCAGACAGGGAACAGGCCAAGCTGCTCAGCAATCAACTGAAAACACAAGGAGTTGAGCTGTATGTCCGTGAGCTTCAACTGCCTGGATTCGAAAAAGCAGCTTATGGGGGCGATGGTGAAAAGCTCACTATCTTTTTTCAGCTAAGCAGCACTTTGGTCGGCAAGCTGAGCGGGCTTTCCTCATCCTTGCTTGAAGCAGGCGGATCAGGTAAGGCAAATGCCACCGAAATGAAGGAACTGAACGATCTGCATCAGCAGTGGACACAAAATATCGCTGCGCTTCCCTCCGGTCTGCCGAAGGAAGCGGCTGCTTCCGCATCCACGCTGGAAAAGGCGATGAACAGTGCAGTCTCGGCACTTGGAGAATATAACAAGAACACAGCCAAGGAGCACATTTGGGAAATTCAGTCTTCGATGATGGAATATGTTTTGCATGAGAAGGAATTTATACAATTTATAAAACAATAGATTCTCAATGTTTTCCGGCAAGGAACTGGAAATAGTTCCCCATGCCGGATTTCTGTTTGTATTGCAGTTGAAATCACCGTATAATAATGAAGGTGTCAAAAAATGGCGAGGGAAGATCAGGATGAAAAAAAATGTAGGAATGCTTATACTGTTTTTGTTGCTCGGTTGGCTCTTGGGTGCATGGATTGCCAAAGCCCTTCAATCGATCAAATTCCTTTCCTTTCTGACCCACCCCACTACGATATCCTGGTCGCCGAGAGCGGATCTGGATATTATCAGCTACAACATAACGATAAATTTTGAATTGAGCCTGCTTAGTCTGATCGGCATCATCGCCGCGTTCTGGCTGTACCGCAGGCTCTAACTGATGAAAAGGAGCTTCCCTTATGGACGGGAAAATTACGCCCCGCATTATTCTGGCATCGACTTCACCGAGAAGGAAGGAATTGCTTTCATTTCTTAGACTACCCTTTGACGTGATGCCGAGTCATGCGGATGAAAGCACGCCTGAGAGCTGGACGCCTCAGCAAATTGTGGAGACCCTTGCGGTACGCAAAGCCGAAGTGGTCGTGAACATTGCCAGCCAATCCGAAGAAGGTGGATTAGTAATTGGCAGTGATACCATAGTCGTGCTGGATGGTTTGGTACTGGGTAAGCCTGCCGACCATGCGGACGCGGTTCGCATGCTGACAGCATTGCAGGGAAGAACCCACCTTGTATTCACTGGGGTGGCCTGCATACATACCGTAACCGGCAAAACGCTTGTCAGACACCGCCAAACGGAGGTTACGATGAAGCCTTTGAGCCATGAGCAAATTGTGGCATATGTGAATACGGGCGAACCGTCTGACAAAGCGGGAGCGTACGGCATTCAGGGTTTGGGTGCTACGCTGGTGGAATCTATTCAGGGTTGTTATTTTAACGTCGTAGGATTGCCGCTTTCCCTGCTGTCGGACATGTTGTCCGAATTCGGAGTGAGCGTGTTGCAACCTTAAAGGGGATAAACATATGTTAGAGTCGCCAACACTGATGCTTCGCGACCTCCCTCATGAAGAACGACCAAGAGAGCGCATGATGACATATGGGGCGGAAGCTTTAAGCAACGCGGAGTTGCTGGCAATATTGCTGCGTACGGGAACACAAAATGAGTCATCGTTGCATTTAGCGCAGCGTATTTTGCAGCAGGCGGGGAACTTGCGCCAACTGGTGGATATGAGTATGACCGAATTGACCCAGATTAAAGGCATTGGCAATGCCAAGGCGATACAGCTCAAAGCGGGTATCGAACTGGGGCGACGGTTGGCATTGTCACGCCATTTGGAGACCCCGGTGATCAGTTGCCCACGGGACGTGGCAGATTTGCTGTTTGAGCAGCTTCGTTATTTGCAGAAGGAGCATTTTGTATGCCTGTTCCTGAATACTAAAAATCATGTCATTGCCCAGGAAACGCTATCCATGGGCAGCCTGAATGCCGCCATCGTACATCCTCGTGAAGTATTTCGGGCAGCGATCAAATGCAGCAGTGCTTCGATTATTTGCGCTCATAACCATCCGAGCGGTGATCCGAAGCCAAGCCCGGAGGATGTCCAGTTGACCCGTCGCCTGATGGAAGCGGGCAACATCGTGGGCATCGACGTGCTCGATCATATCGTGATCGGGGACGGAACCTTCGTAAGTTTGAAGGAACAAGGTCTGATATAATATACTATTTAAATCAAACATTTAAATCCGACCGGCTAGGCCGGCCTGAATAAACCGTTTATACATGGATAACAGATTTCAGGGAAGAGAAAAGGAGATTAACATCATGCTGGGTGGCTTTACAAAAGATTTAGGAATTGACTTGGGGACGGCAAACACGCTGGTATACGTAAGAGGAAAAGGGATTGTGGTTCGTGAACCTTCTGTAGTCGCATTACGTACAGACACAAAAACCATTGAAGCGGTTGGTGAATCTGCAAAAAAAATGATTGGTCGTACACCGGGGAATATCCGTGCGATCCGTCCGATGAAGGATGGCGTTATTGCGGATTTTGACACGACTGCAACGATGATCAAATATTTTATTCGTCAGGCGCAAGCCCAACGTTCTTTGTTTCCACGTCATCCGAACGTGATGGTTTGTGTGCCTTCAGGCATTACTGCGGTGGAGCAGCGTGCTGTTGAAGATGCAACGAAGCAAGCAGGCGCGCGGGAAGCGTACACGATTGAGGAGCCGTTTGCAGCTGCAATCGGCGCTGATCTTCCCGTATGGGAGCCAACGGGTAGTATGGTTGTTGATATCGGCGGAGGTACAACCGAGGTAGCGGTTATTTCTCTGGGCGGGATTGTGACGAGCCGTTCCGTGCGTGTGGCTGGTGATGAAATGGACGAGTCCATCATCCAATACGTGAAGCGTCAATATAATCTGATGATTGGTGAGCGGACTTCAGAACAGTTGAAAATGGAAGTCGGGTCCGCAATGCCGCTGGAACAAGTGGAGACGTCGGAAATTCGTGGACGTGATCTGGTAACAGGTTTGCCGAAGACGATTACGATTACTTCGGATGAAATCAGTGAAGCGTTGTCCGATACAGTGAATGCAATTGTGGAAGCAGTCAAAGTGACACTGGAAAAATGCCCTCCCGAGCTGGCGGCGGACATTATGGACAGAGGTATCGTATTGACTGGTGGCGGAGCACTTTTGCGTAACTTGGACAAGTTGTTGGCGGCTGAAACTGGGATGCCGGTTATCGTAGCGGAAAATCCTCTGGATTGCGTGGCAATCGGTACAGGCAGAGCGCTGGAAAATATTCATTTGTTCAAATCGCGCAGCAGTTCCGCCGTCCGTTCCAAACGTTGAATCGGGGGTGTAGGAACTGTTTAAGCTGTTTGGCAATAAAAGACTATTTATTCTATTGATCGGAATCGTTCTGTTTATTGCCCTTATGGGGATTACACTTGGACAGAGAAATTCCTTAACCTGGCCGGAAAAGTTCGCCAGAGATTCAATTGGCTTTGTGCAAGGTATCTTTTACAGGCCCGCTTCAGCAATAGCGGGCTTCTTTGAAGATATCGGGAATATGCGGAGCATTTATAGCGAAAATGAACGGTTGAAAATTGCTGTAGCGCAGTTAACCGCCGAGCAGATTCAGACTTCTAACTTGAAAGAGACAAACGCCAGACTTGAGCAAGAACTGAAATTCACCCAAACGCAAAAGTCCAAAAATCAATATGATTATCGGATTGCACAGGTAAATAGCGTCAGTAATGATTCCAAAACGCTTGTCATTGATATTGGTGAAAAGGATGGGGCCAAGGTTGGTCAGGAAGTCAGATCACTTGAGGGGTTTGTAGGGGTTATTAGTCGCACAGCGAATTTCACTTCTACAGTTACGCTATTGACTACATTAGACCCTAAAAATCCAAATTCTTATGCTATTGCGGCGACAGCACTGGGCAAGGAAAATAATTCGTTTGGTATGATTGAAAGTTATGATCCGGCTACGAACAGATTTCAAATGACTCGCATTGAGGAAAATGATCCAATCGCAAAAGGTGATCAGATCATTACGTCCGGAGCAGGCGGGAAGTTCCGTAAAAATCTGTTGATCGGCACGGTAGAAAAAATCCAGGTTGGCGAGTTCGGACAAACACGTACAGCGATTATCAAACCGGCAGCCAGCTTCGTGGATTGGAAAGAATTGCTCGTTCTTTACACTCCTGAGGTACCGGAATAATGAAGATACGCGGTCAGGTTTTAATACTGCTGCTGTTTGTATTGTTTATAGCTGAAGGAACGATTCTTCCGTGGCTTCTTCCGGATAGTTGGCATCCGAGAATGGTTCCGAATTTCGTGTATGTCGTCATTTTGTTCGTATCCGTATATTATAGTCGCCATACGGCATTGGTACTGGGTATTGTTTTTGGGCTTATTCATGACGTTGTGTATTACGGGTTTATTATCGGACCTTACTCTTTTGCAATGGGATTGTCGGCTTATTTGCTGGGGCTGGTATTTACAGCTCGACGTGCGCCAATGCCTATTATGATGGGAGCTGTGCTGATCGGCAGTTTTCTGCTGGATTCCATGCTTTTTGCCATTGATCATCTGTTCCAGCTGAATCATCAGACTTTTGATTGGGCGCTGGCACAATATATGATTCCTGATTTATTTATCCATTTTCTGTTCGCCCTCATCATTTACGTCCCAGTCCGCAAGCAATTGCAGCGTTTGGATATCCGTGTGAAAAAGGAAGAGAAGGTCTAGGTCTTTTTACACACATTTTGTCCGGGTTAGCAGGGATTTCACGTTCCGGGGACGAAATGATTGAGATAGGAGGGACAGGCTAATGGCGGTGAAATCGAATCATGTCACGATTAAAGGCATCAAAGACGGCCTGGTATTCCTTCTGGACGATCAATGCGAGTTTGAGGATTTGCTGGGTGAGCTGCGTTTCAAGCTGGAGCACAGTCATCAAAATATTTTAACCGGCCCGATTATTCATGTAGACATTAAGCTGGGAAGCCGGGAAGTGACGGAGGAACAGAAGGAAAGCATTCTGGAGATTTTGAGACAGAAGGGGAATCTGCTCATACGGTCTGTCGAATCACCCGGGCTGCCTTCAGAAGTGCAGGGGAAAGCTCCCATCCACACCGTGACAGGGATTATCCGTTCAGGCCAGGTGCTTCATCATAACGGGAATTTGCTCTTTTTGGGAGATGTGAACCCCGGTGGAATTATAACGTGTACTGGTGATATCTATGTCCTCGGTGCCCTGCGAGGTATGGCACATGCGGGGATGGAGGGGAATGGCGAGGCAATTATCGCAGCCTCCTATTTTGCACCAACACAGCTGCGAATTTCCGAAATGATCAGTCGTCCACCCGATGAATGGGAGACGCGTGAATCCGGAATGGAATTTGCGTATCTCAAGGACGGCGCCATGCAAATAGATAAAATGAGTAATATTGTGCGTCTGGGCCGCGATTTTAACGTGTTCAAAGGGGTGTAGCACATGGGAGAGGCTATCGTCGTCACTTCAGGAAAAGGCGGCGTCGGCAAAACGACGACGTCAGCCAATATAGGAACAGCGCTGGCACTGCTCGGCAAAAAGGTGTGCTTGGTGGATACGGATATCGGCTTGCGTAATCTGGATGTTGTTATGGGTCTGGAAAACCGGATTATTTATGATCTGGTCGATGTAGCGGAAGGTCGTTGCCGTTTAAATCAGGCTCTGGTCAAGGATAAGCGCTTTGAGGAGCTGTATATGCTGCCTGCTGCTCAAACTAAGGACAAGAGTGCCGTAACGCCGGAGCAGGTTAAGGATATTATTTTGGAGCTTAAAAAGGATTTTGAATATATATTGATTGACTGTCCTGCGGGTATTGAGCAAGGCTTCAAAAATGCTATTGCCGGAGCGGATCAGGCCATTGTCGTAACGACACCGGAAAACGCTGCTGTGCGTGATGCTGACCGGGTTATCGGATTGCTGGAAAGCTCGCATGTGATCTCACCAAAACTGGTGGTTAACCGTATCCGTAACAGCATGGTCAAATCCGGGGATATGCTGGATATTGACGGCATTTTACAAGTGCTTAGCATAGACCTCATTGGGATTGTGCCGGATGATGAAATGGTAATCAAGTCAGCCAATACAGGAGAGCCTACCGTCATGAATCCGGATTCACAGGCAGCGATTGCCTACCGTAACATTGCTAGACGGATTTTGGGTGACACAGTGCCGCTCATGCAGCTGGATCAGAAGAAAAGCGTGATGACTCGCTTTAAAAAATTTTTTGGTATGGGTGGATGAAGAAAACAGTGAGTTATGGCTGGAGACGGCTCCGCGTGTGATTTGATCTTACGATCGCTGTTGCCACGGGATTCTTTTATTTGTAAAACGTTTAGTGGTAAGAATCCCATGGCAAAGGCGAACGCTTCGCTTCTTCAGATTCAAATCACCCGCTTCGCTACTGCCTGCAAAATTCCTACACTGTTTTAAGTAAGAGTATGGATGTAGAGGAAAGATACGTACGAAGAATTACAGGCTTTTTTAAGCCGCGTAGTCCTTTCATCTTAATAACTAACACTTAAATAAGTAATAAACTTATTTAAGTGTTTTTGGTTTGTCTTTTTAACTTCTATAATTCCTAGTTCTTAATATAAGGCTCACTACATAGCTGCTATATATTCAATCACATCCGGTGCGCTTGCGTCGGATTTTTTCATTTTCAGATACGTAATCCCGAACCGGACAACATAAGTTGAAGCCCGTCCTCATAAGATGTACCAAACATACCTCGCTGGGGGGCTGGAACAGGATGAATAAAAACTCCGGAATCAAGCAGCGCAGAGAAGAACGCATACAGCAGCTGATCGCGAGAAACAAAGCGGAAGAGTATTCCTCAGGCATGAATCAGGACAGGTACAGGAACAAGGAAATGAAGCCGATGCCAGCAGTCAGTACTAACGGACCCAGAGACCCGGAAACCGAATGGAAAAATGAACGACAACGCTGGCAGCAATCTTTTGGGGAGAACCGGCGTCCGTCTTTTTGGGTTTCTTTTTGGCGCAGGTCTGTGTTCGCTACAATGCTATTTGGGTTGGTGTGGGGATTATTTCGCTGGGATGTTCCCTATGCCGTCAATTTGAGAATGTTTATCGCAGATGCCTTAAATAAGGATATGGATTTTGCAGCCGCCGGACAATGGTATGAAACTTATTTTGATGGGGCCCCGTCCTTTTTACCGATCTTTGGAGAGGAGCCTGAGACACACAAGGTAAACGCAGTCCGCAAAGGCTCTCCGCCAATTCAAGGAAATATAACACAGCCATTTGCGCTAAGTCTCAAAGGAGTGGAAATTGCACCCAATGCTGCTGGTAATGAGGCAATCGCTGTCAAAAGTATAGATGCGGGACGTGTGCTGGACATATTTAATCACCCGGAAAGTGGAATTACAATTACGATTCGTCACACTGGAGGTATTACGGTAACGTACGGACGTCTATCCCGCTCTACCTTAAAGGTGAATGATTGGGTCCAGGAGGGGGACGAGGTCGGTGTGCTGCCAGCAGGCCATAGTGGCAGTGAGGCGGCGACTCTGTTTTTTGCGGTGCAGAGAGGAAATCAGTATATTGATCCGGCGGAAGTGGTAGCCCTTGATTAATGTCCGGGGTGTGACTTTGTCTCTGCATCCACTGTTCGTACTGGTGATGCTAACCTCTGTGTTGACAGGACATTTTATCGAGATCATGACTTTGTTTACGCTGGTGTTCATTCATGAGCTGGGGCATGCGACAGCAGCCACGTTGTTGGGGGCGCGGGTGCTGACCATACAGATGCTACCCTTTGGAGGGGTGGCCGTCATTGACGATCAGGGGAAGCTCAACGCGTGGAAGGAGATTGTCATTGCGCTGGCGGGTCCTCTGCAAAACGGAATTATGATTGTCATCCTTCTATTGCTCAGAAATGTGAGCGGGGTGGAGCATGAATATATAAATTATATGATTCAGGGAAATGCCGTCATTGCACTGTTCAATCTGCTCCCGATTTTACCACTGGACGGCGGGAAAATAATGCAGGCGCTGATGAGCTTATTCATCCCGTATCACCGTACTCTAGTTTGGACTTTTCGAGCCAGCATCGTGACCAGCCTGCTATTTTGTATCTATGGTATTTCGCCGTTATTAAGGCAAAATGGACCTGTGCATTTAAATCTGCTGGCGGTAGGGATTTTTTTGCTTTATTCTAATATTGTGGATTATCGTAATATCCCCTATCGTTTTATACGTTTTTTGCTGGGAAGGGACGAGCTCTTTTACCGCGAGGCGGCCAAGGGAAGTATTGCCTTGCCAATTGTATCCTTGCCTATGAAACATTTGGAGCCTGTTTTGCGTCTTTTCAAAAGGGACCGATACCATATGATTTATGTCATGAATGAGCAGGGACGGATAGTAGCTGTATTGCCTGAGCAACGCCTTATTCGCTCTTATTTTGCAGCGCGCCCGCCGGAGGGCGGAAAAACTAAACCTAAATAGAAAAGTTAGAAGTTTTTATGGAGTTGAGGAAAGAGGCTGTATCCAGAGAGGTTGAAAAACCATGAAGCAAATGATTGTACAATGCCAGCAACAGATGACCCAAATGGCACTGTTGGAAGAGGGACGATTGGTAGAATATGCAGCTGAATTGCCACGAAAGCGGGGAATTCTGGGTTCCTTTTTCAAAGCCAGAGTCGTCAATGTACTGCCGGGAATGCAAGCCGCCTTTGTTGACATTGGACAGCGAAAGAATGCCTTTTTATATGTGGATGACGTACTTCACGCCCATTTGGAAAAGCAACCTGAGGTGAAGCCGTCCATTTCCGAGCTGTTGAAGGTGGGACAGGAAATTGTAGTACAGGTGTTGAAAGAGGCCGTGGGTAGCAAAGGGGCCAGAGTAACCACTCATTTTTCACTTCCGGGTCGCTGGATTGTATACATGCCTCGCGCCGATTATGTGGCTGTATCCAAAAAGATCGAGCGTGAGGGAGAACGGGCTCGTCTGAAAGCGATGGGAGAGCAGCTTCGAACAGGTGAAGAAGGAGTCATTATCCGTACAGTTTCGGAGGAAATGAGCAGAGAAGCGATTGAAAATGACCTGAACCAGTTGCGTCAGCAATGGAAAGCCATTCAGCGTAAAGCTACTGAACACTCGGCTCCATGTGAGCTGCACCGGGATTTGAGCATCGTCCAGCGTTTGATTCGGGATGTGTTTACACCGGAGCAGGATGAGCTGATTATTGACAGTGAGGAACAGGCAAAGGAAGCGGAGATATTACTACGTCAAATCAGTCCGCAGAAAGCTCATGTGCGCATATTTCGTGGTGCAGAAGAGACCATATTTAAAGCCTATGGCATCCATGAGCAACTGGAACGTGATTTTGCGCGAAAAGTATGGCTTCAGGGCGGCGGATATATCATCATCGACCATACAGAGGCACTGACTGTCATTGATGTGAACACAGGGAAATTTACGGGGGGCAGCAATCTGGAAGAGACGGTGACCCGGACTAACATCGAAGCGGCTGAAGAGATTGCCCGACTGGTGCGTGTGCGTGATATCGGGGGCATTATCATCATTGATTTTATTGACATGGAACAAGAGGAGAACCGCCGTGAAGTGTCCTCTGTGCTGGAGTCTAGGCTGAAAAAAGACCGAACCAAATCATATGTCGTTGGCTGGACACGGCTAGGTCTTCTGGAAATGACCCGAAAAAAGGTGCGTGAGGAAAAGACGATTTTATAAGGCAATGCGTTTCCAAAATCATTTTAAACTAGAGGTTGAATGTGGACGAAGCTTATGCTACAATCTTTTAGTATGTGTCATGCGTAAGATTGGCTGCACATGCTGTAACCGCTCCAATCAGGTACTGAAGTACAGCATCCTCAGGGATGTTGTCACCTGCGATTAGGCGAGTCTGAGACATAAGGAGGTGCAAGCAAATGTACGCAATTATTGAAACAGGTGGTAAGCAATACAAAGTTCAAGAGGGCGATGTATTGTTCATCGAGAAGTTGGAAGCTACCGATGGTGAAACTGTAACGTTCAACCGTGTTCTGGCAGTATCTAGCGACAATGGCTTGACAACAGGTACACCGCTTCTTTCCGGAGCTACTGTAACAGCTACAGTTGAGAAACATGGTCAAGGCCAAAAGGTCATTGTATACAAATACAAACCTAAAAAGAACTACCATGTGAAGCAAGGTCATCGTCAACCGTACACGAAAGTGACGATTGGAAAAATCCAAGCGTAAGAGGGTGCGATAAGTGATTATCGTGCATATTACACGACTGGAGGATGGCAGCATACAGGGATTTTCCATTAAAGGTCATGCGAATTATGCCAAATCTGGCGAGGATATCGTATGTGCCGGCGTATCAGCGGTAACTGTAGGAACTGTCAATTCGATTGAAGCTCTTACAAACGTTGATATGGAATCGGAAATGGAAAACGGCTTTTTGAGCGCGTATCTTCCCCCTGAAGTTCATCATGATGTGAACGCACAGGTACAACTGTTGCTGGAATCCATGGTGATTATGTTGACAAGTATTGCTGAATCATACGGTAAGTATATTCAAATAGAAAATAAACAAAGAAGGAGGTAGACATCATGTTGAAATTGACATTGGATCTTCAATTATTCGCATCGAAAAAAGGTGTAGGTTCCACGAAAAACGGACGTGACAGTCAATCGAAACGTCTTGGCGTGAAACGTGCTGACGGTCAAGCAGTTACCGGCGGTAGCATCCTGGTTCGTCAACGCGGAACGAAAATTCACCCGGGTACGAACGTGGGTATCGGTAAGGACGACACTCTGTTCGCGAAAGTGGACGGCGTTGTGAAGTTCGAACGTTGGGGCCGTGATCGCAAAAAGGTGAGCATCTACCCGATCGACGTTGCTCCAGTAGCAGCTACTGTAGAAGCTTAATAGCGGCTTAGACACGCTGAAAAGCCTCCGGCAATTTTGTCGGAGGCTTTTTTGTATGATGGTAATGAACTGGAAAGTCAGTCTGTGCTATACTGGATTAAGGTTCTTTATTAATCCATTTTAATTATCGCAGAACGGAGAGAAGCCATGTTCCAGCGGATAAGAGCGCCTCATCTGGCGTTGGGTTCCATTCTGATTCCTTTGGTTTTTTCACTGCTCTATCCTGCAGCACTAACGATTATCATATTAGCCGCGTGGTCCGTTATTGCCGCCTGTTTTAGCATGTGGTATATACAGAGACAGGTTGAAGCTGAGCGGAAAGCTGCTTTGCGTTCTTTGGAGCGTACAGCTATCGCAGCTCTCAATCATCACCGGCATGACTGGATGAATGACTTGCAGGTGCTTTATGGCTATATTCGTATGAATAAGCATGATAAATCGGCTGCTTATGTGGAAACAATAAAAGGGCGCGTGGCAGAGGACAGTAAAATATCAAAGCTGGGTATTCCCTCGTTGGTGTTTTATTTGCAATCTTTTCGCGTGAACGCCGGAAATTTACAGTTGATGGTTCAGGTTGAGGAGCATTTAAAGTTGGACGCTGTCATGTCTCCCGAAGACGGCGAGTCGCTTGCCTCGGCCGTCATAGAAACGGTACGTGCGTATCAATATGGCGGGGGCCGGTCGTCCTGGGGAGAAGTGCGCAGATTGACACTTTATTTCGGTATGGATCAGAATGATGTTATCGTCCGGTTTGAAGGCAGTGACGTACCTGCTGATTTGAATTTGTTAAAGCAGGTCAGATCCGGACACGGAAGTGAACGCATTCGAACAGAGAAGCTTCCTACGGGAGAAATGCTTCAAATTCGGATGCAGTGTCAGACATAAGGAAGGTGTAACCATGTTTGTAGATAAAGCGAAGATTTTTGTTAAGGGCGGCGACGGTGGAGACGGGCTGATTGCGTTTCGCCGTGAGAAATACGTTCCTGAAGGCGGCCCTGGTGGCGGTGATGGAGGTAACGGTGGAGACGTGATCTTCCGCGTCGATGAAGGCTTGCGTACCTTAATGGATTTTCGGTACCAGCGGCATTTTAAAGCTAAACGTGGAGAAAAAGGCCGCAACAAAAGCCAGCATGGAGCCAATGCGGATCATATGATCGTACGCATACCTCCGGGTACAGTCATCATGGATGATGATACGGGTGAAGTAGTGGCAGATATGACACGTCATGGTCAGCAGGTCATCGTGGCCAAAGGCGGACGTGGGGGGCGCGGAAATATCCGTTTTGCCACACCAAACAATCCAGCGCCTGAGCTGGCTGAGAACGGCGGAGAGGGACAGGAACGTTATATTACCCTTGAGCTTAAAGTAATGGCCGACGTAGGCTTGGTTGGTTTCCCTAGCGTAGGGAAATCTACATTGCTGTCAGTTGTCTCCTCCGCAAAACCAAAGATTGGCGCGTACCACTTTACAACGATTACCCCGAATTTGGGGGTTGTGGATGTAGGCGACCATCGCAACTTTGTTATGGCCGATCTGCCTGGATTGATTGAAGGAGCTCATGAAGGCATAGGACTGGGACATGAATTCCTGAGGCATATTGAACGGACACGTATTATTATTCACGTCGTGGATATGGCGGGTTCTGAGGGTCGTGATCCGTTTGAGGATTGGACTAAAATCAACGACGAATTAAAGCAATATAACGCGACATTAGCCGAGCGTCCACAAATTGTGGCGGCGAATAAAATGGATATGCCGGAATCGGAAGAAAATCTGGCTCAATTCAAGGAGCAAATCGCTTCAGTTCGTCCAGATCTCGAAATTATGCCCATTTCCTCGTTGACACGCCAAGGCGTAAAGGAATTGCTCTATCGAGCTGCTGATCTGTTGGATCAAATACCGGACGAGCCAGTTGTTGAGGAAGTAGCGGAAGTGAATGAACGTAAGGTGTTTAAGCTGGATAAGGCAGAGGATGAAGGTTTCACCATTATACGTGAAAACGATACATTCGTGGTGCACAGTGTCAAAATCGAGCGCATGATGAAGCGTATGCAGCTGAATTCGCACGATGCGATTCTAAAGTTAGCAAGAACATTGCGCCACATGGGTGTGGATGCTGAGCTGCGCAAGCGTGGTGCCGTTGATGGAACGCCTGTACGCATTGCCGATTTCGAGTTTGAATTCGTAGAAGGCAGCAGCTATTATTAAAAATGAAATACTTGTCTGAAGTATGGACGGTTACTACGCTATAGGAAACCCTATAGACGGCAGTAGCCGTTTTTTTTACAGTTAGCTTGCCGATTGTCAGGAGTTTCGATATAATGTCCTCTATACAAAAACATAAGTCTTTGAGGAGAGGACGTTCGTGAAAGAGCGCTATTACTTGGTACGGGAAGATATTTTGCCTGAAGCTATCGTTAAGACGATCCAGGTCAAGCTGCTGCTTGCTTCGGGAGATGTTAAAACCGTGCATGACGCCGTGGAGCAAGTTGGGCTAAGTCGAAGTGCCTTTTATAAATATAAGGATGGCATTCATTTGGTCAACCAGTTGGAGCGTGAGCGAATTGTCAATATCTCCATTGATCTGGAGCATCAATCCGGCATGCTGTCCAGAGTTCTCGGCAGGGTGGCAGATTACGGAGGCAATGTGCTAACGATCCAGCAGAGCATCCCGCTGCAAGGCAGAGCCAATGTAGTCATTTCGGTAGAAATGTCCAGACTCAGTGAAGAGCTTGGGGTTCTGCTGGAGGGCCTGGAAACCATCTCCGGTGTGAAGCGCGTTCGCCTGATCGGGCAAGGTTAAGAGCTATAAAGCTCATCAGATATAAGTTAGCAGGAGGGGAATGGATGAAACCGGTCAAAGTAGGATTGTTAGGATTAGGAACGGTAGGAACGGGAGTCGTTCGAATCGTGGAAGGAAATCAAGAAGATTTGAGCAGGCAAGTCGGTTCGCCGATCATTATTGAAAAAATAGCTGTTAAAAATATAGAGAAATATCGTTCCATTGAAGTCGATCCCGCCAAGCTTACAGAGGACCCGTGGGAGGTCATCCGTGATCCAGAGATTGATGTTATTATCGAAGTCATGGGTGGCGTGGATCAGACGAAGAAGTACATTCTGGAAGCGCTGGAGCGCGGCAAGCATATCGTAACAGCGAACAAGGACTTAATGGCTCTGCACGGCTCTGAAGTACTGGCGAAGGCGCAGGAAAAGCAGTGTGATATTTTTTATGAAGCAAGTGTAGCGGGCGGTATTCCGATTATTCGTACGCTGATTGAAGGCTTCTCCTCCGATCGCATTACTCGTATTATGGGGATTGTGAACGGTACAACCAATTTCATTTTAACCAAAATGAGTCAGGAGGGGGCTTCTTACGAGGAAGTTCTCAAGGAAGCGCAGGAGCTTGGATACGCGGAATCTGATCCGACTTCAGACGTGGAGGGACTGGATGCTGCCCGTAAAATGGCTATCCTCGGTACGCTCGGCTTCCGTTCGGATGTAGAGCTTAAGGACGTAAGCGTTACTGGTATTACAAAGGTATCCAGTGAAGATATCGCTTTTGCCAAAACACTCGGCTATGAAATGAAGCTGCTTGGCATTGCGGAGCGTCAGGGTGATGAATTTACGATCAATGTTCAGCCGACGATGGTACGCAAGCAGCATCCTTTGGCCTCGGTGAACGGGGTATTCAACGCAGTTTATGTACACGGTGAAGCCGTGGGTGAAACCATGTTCTACGGTGCGGGTGCAGGAGAAATGCCGACAGCTACATCGGTTGTGGCCGATCTGGTGGCTGTAGTGAAGAACCTCAAGCTCGGCGTGAATGGGCTTAAGGCCATCGTACCTTATAACCCTAAAAAAATCAGCAGTGATGAGGACGTGTATTTCAAAAACTTCGTACTTCTGCATGTAGATGATAAGGCCGGAGTATTGGCGCAGATCACACAGGTATTTGCTGAATTCGACGTCAGTTTGGCATCTGTGGTGCAGCAACCAAATGAGGTCAATCCAGATGCTGAAATTATTATCGTAACCCATTTGGCTAGTAAGGCGAGTATGAAAAAGGTTCTGGAGCATTTTGAATCTCTGGATGTCATTCGCCGTATCAAGAGTGTGTATCGGGTTGAGGGATAGTTCAAAAAAAGCAGGAGGAATTGTTTGTATGACTGTTTTAAAAACAGCAAGAGTGCGTGTGCCTGCAAGTACCGCCAATTTAGGCCCCGGTTTTGATACACTGGGCATGGCGTTGTCCTTGTATGCATGGGTTGAATTGAAAGAAGCCGGACAGACGGCTTTCCATTTATACGGGGACGAAATGAACGGCATTCCCCAGGATAAAACGAATCTGATTTATAAAGTAGCACAAATGGTTTTTCAGGAGGCTGGAGTACCAGTTCCTGAGTTGGATATTTCAATGTATTCGGATATTCCACTTACCCGTGGTTTAGGCAGTAGTGCTTCAGCGATTGTGGGTGCGCTTGTGGCTGCAAATGCGCTGATCGGCTCACCTCTGTCTGATTCCAAGCTGTTTGACATGGCAAGTGCTATTGAAAAGCATCCTGACAATGTGGGAGCCTCCTTGTTTGGTGGCATTATTACAGCGATGTGGGATGGCAAACATGCCAAGCATTTACGGCTTGAGCCGGATGCAAATCTGGAGGTTTTGGTAGTCATTCCAGATTTCCAATTGTCTACCTCCAAGGCCAGAGAGGTTCTACCCGCGCATGTATCCTTGAAAGATGCCGTATATAATGTGAGCCATGCTTCGATGCTCGTAGCGGCATTGGCATCAGGCCAAACCGATTTGATCGCTGAGGCGATGCAGGATCGGCTTCACCAGCCTTATCGGGCGGCGCTTGTGCCGGGTATGGCGGAGATTTTGCAGGAAGCGCACCATTATGGTGCTTTGGGGGTGGCTCTCAGCGGAGCTGGACCGACATTGCTGGCATTGGCGGATCGCCGGGAAAACCGGAGAGATGAACTGGAACAGTATTTAACCGAAACGATGAGCAAGGAAGGAATCACTGCATCTGTTTTAAAATTGCGCCCAGAGAGCGAAGGCGTTAAAGTATATACTGATAAGAAAGAGATTCCTTTTATGGACTTGGTTAAAGGGGAAATTACGATATGAAACGAATTGCACTTCTTCCGGAGGGGACCGTTTCCCATGAAGCGATTCGGTATTTGATAGGGGATACGCCCTGTGAATTGCTGTTTTATAAGTATATAGCAGATGTATTTCAGGCTGTGGACAAGGGAAAGGCTGACTACAGTGTAATTCCGATTGAGAATACAATTGATGGCTCTGTAAGTCTGCATATGGATTGGCTTGTACA
Source organism: Paenibacillus sp. RC21 (assembly GCF_044907935.1). Lineage (NCBI taxonomy): Bacteria > Bacillati > Bacillota > Bacilli > Caryophanales > Paenibacillaceae > Paenibacillus > Paenibacillus sp. RC21. Next base: position 3,856 of record NZ_JBIYCS010000005.1, on the reverse strand, counting down.
TGAAGTGGACATTCAGATGCAGGCGGAATGGGTGTACCCTTCTATTCAAAACCTCATTGGATATCGCAATGAATTTACTAATGACCGGGGCGAGCTGGATTTGAGCAATGTGGTCAAAATTATGTCTCATCCCGTAGCACTTCCGCAGTGTAAGGAGTTCATACAGACTACGGCTGCTCAGGCTGAGCTGGAGAGTGCAGGAAGTACGGCGGAAGCCGTCGAAATTGTTAAACATAACCCGGGCAAAGGCTGGACTGCTTTGGGAACCAAGCTTGCGGCTTCCAAGCACGGACTGGATATTTTGGCCAGCAAGGTGACGGATCACGATAATAACTTTACCCGCTTTGTCCTGATCGGCCATCAGCCTATCAGCCTCCCGCGTAAACCTGAAGGTCAACGGACCAGTATTTTGGTGACACCTCCGCAGGATTTTCCGGGGGCGTTGCATCAGGTATTATCTGCATTTGCGTGGCGCAGGTTGAATCTGTCACGGATTGAATCGCGTCCGACCAAAAAGCAACTGGGGAACTACTATTTTTACATTGAAATTTTGGAATCTTTGGAATCCGTCCTGCTTCCCGCAGCATTTGCAGAGATTGAGGCTTTGGGATGCCACGTGCGTATCCTTGGTTCCTATCCAAGCTACAAGTATGTTGAAGTAGTAGAACCTATTTTAGAAGAACAATAATCGGAGGTGCGGTTCTTAATGGCAGAGCAATGGATTTATCTAGATGGACAGCATGTAACTAAGGAAAATGCAAAGGTTTCCGTATATGATCATGGTTTTTTGTACGGGGACGGGATATTTGAAGGCATTCGAATTTACAACGGTAATATTTTTAAATGCAAAGAGCACTTGGACCGTCTGTACGATTCTGCAAAATCAATTCAGTTAAACATTCCGCTGTCTCCTGATGAAATGCTGGAAGCGATGGCGGAAACGATCCGTCTTAACGAGATGCGTAATGGATACATTCGTCTGGTTGTATCGCGTGGTGCTGGAAATCTTGGGCTTGATCCTCTTCGCTGTCCGAAAGCAAGTATTATCATTATCGTGGAGCAACTCGCCATCTATCCCGAGGAAGCTTATCTGACTGGGCTTAAGACGATTTCCGTCTCTCAGCGTCGTAACATTCCAGATGCTTTGAATCCGAAAATCAAATCGTTGAACTACCTCAACAACATCCTGGTGAAAATCCAGTCTAACTATGCTGGTGTGGGCGAGGCTATTATGCTAAATTCCCAAGGATATGTGACGGAAGGTTCCGCGGACAATATTTTTATCGTCAAAAACGGAGTGTTGTATACGCCGCCTTGCTATCTGGGAGCGCTTGAGGGTATCACGCGTAATGCTATTATCGACTTGTGCGCCGAGCTCGGTTATGCGCTCAAGGAGCAGCCTTTTACGCTGCATGATGTGTATGTCGCTGATGAGGTGTTCTTTACGGGAACTGCAGCAGAAGTTATTGCTGCTTATGAAGTAGATGGTCGTACGATTGGTTCTGGAGTTGCGGGTCCGGTGACTTTGGAGTTACTGGCCGAGTTCCGTAAGATCGTGGATCAAGACGGCTATAAAGTGTGGCAGGACTAAAAATATGAATCCTTTTGACTGGATGCCCGCAAGGGGATTCGGTTGAGAGGATTTTTTTGTTTGTATGGGGTCATTCGCCCGGGAAGTGCATAGGATGTAATAACAGAAGCCGGGCGTTTACCCTATCCTGCCCGAACGAATGTCTAGGAGGTTTGTGACCTGTGAAAATACACATCGTCAAGAAAGGCGACACACTGTATTTGCTTGCTCAGAAATATAATGTGTCACTGGAAAAAGTTATTGCGGCCAATCCCCAATTGGCTGACCCGAATCAGTTAAGTATCGGCGAGAAAATCAAAATTCCGGCAGACCCTGTTGCGATGCAAGAACAGCCATCAACGGTTTATCAGCACAAAGTCAAGCAGGGTGATTCATTGTGGAAGTTGTCCAAGGCATGGGGAGTCCCGCTCAAGCTAATTATTGATGCCAATTCCCAACTTAAAAACCCGAACGCTCTACTGGTCGGGGAAACCGTCAATATTCCTCAATACAAAGGCGAGGCGAACAATCCTGCTTCGGATCAAAAGAAGAACACAGGTGTCAAACAAGAGCCAACACAGCCTGAATCAGAGTCACCAGCACCAACTGCAAATAATGAAAACGAAAACCTACCCCAGACCAAGGCGGAACAGACTCAACCTAAAGCGGAGCTAACTCAGCCCAAGCCAGACAACACACCTATCCCTAAAGAGCAGGTGAACCAGCCTAAGGAAATAGTGAACGTTCCCAAGCTGCCTGAATTGAAACTGCCCGAAATTCCGATGGCGCCCGTAAACCCTGCTCCTCAACCTATAGCTTCGCAACCAGTTCAACCAAAACCGCAGCTGCCTGCAAATGTTGAACTGAAGCCTGTAACGGAGAAATTTTGCGGTTGCACGAACTCGGAGCCAGCGACAAATTCCCAATGGCCGATGCAGCAGCCAACGCATGATTACAACTCACCAACAAATACGGGACCAAACTCATGGTACCCAGGCATCGGGGTTGCCCAGCCATGGGGGAATGCGCCAGTAAATACTTCCTTTGCAGAGCAATGGGCTCCTTCGGTAGCCCCCAACCAGGGATATCAGCAAGACTGTGAGCACCCATGGAGTTGGGGAGCTGTACAAACAGCGCCTATAAATGTTCAACCGACACCATATCCTGTCTATCCGGACTGCATGTGCCCGGGGTATCATCCAAGCTATGAAGCGGCTGAGAATACATCCTATCCTGTCTATCCTCCATTTATCCATCAAGGTTACCCGCAACATCCTGAGAGTGCAGTCCAAGGCAGTCAGTGGGGTCATGAATGGGGATCCCCCCATCACAGCTTGCCTATGGGCGGGTATGTATCGGACTATAGCCAGTTACAAGGGCAACAATCCGCGAATCTCCCGCATCACCCGTTCGCCCATGAGAATGCACCTGTGAATCCATTAGAGGGGTATACCACTCCCTATATGTTTTTGCCTGACTGCGGCTGCCGGGAGGGGAACGTGGAGTCAGTACCAGATTTCTCCGGAACGCAGGGAAATGGCGAAAATCTGAATATTGGATCCCAAAACGAAGTTAACTCTTCTCCCAAACATAAAGATAGCAACGTGCGTAAAGGCAAGGGGAAAGATACCTCAGGCAATACAGCCAAAGAAGAGACATCCAAAGCCAAGGTTTCAGGTAAAAATAGTACTGCTAAAAATCAAAATTCCCGCAAGACGGTAGCAACAGCTTCCCATTCCACTGCCCGTAGTTCCCGCTCTCGCAAAAATCCCTGGATTAAGGACTGACAAAAGGGGATTAAAAGTGAAGGTAAACTCCATGAAAGTGAGTTCAGCTTATGATTGACCCAAAAGAGTGAAATGTAAAATAGAAAGGCTGTTATTCCTCGAAAACGGAATGACAGTCTTCTCTTTTCGATTAGAGGTGAGGACATAGAAAATCAATCAAAAAAAATGTTGCTAAGTAACAGGAGAATATGATATATTCTTATAGCTGTCTTTTCTGAGATAGTTAGCAACACAAAGCAGAATGAAAATGCTCGAAAAATTATCTTAAAAAAAGTGTTGCAAAGCCTTAGAAAACATGATATATTATTTAAGTCGCCGCTGAGTTGCGGTGGTGAAAGAAAGTAAAAACAAACGCAAGACATGATGCGGGTTTGATCTTTGAAAACTGAACAACGAGTGAGTACGGATTTTGCTTGCAAAATCCAACGCTGAGATTTTGGTACATGCCGTCAGGCTGTATAAAATGGAAGCGAACAATGAGATATTTTATCTCGTCAGT